>NZ_JCAXEJ010000001.1:0-802617 GCF_059759005.1 Paenarthrobacter sp. GQ52 | reverse complement strand
AATCTTTCCGCATCAGCGGCGGCGACTCGAATAACTTTACACGCGCCCAACCCCCACACCAAATCCACCCCAACACCACGCAAAAACCCCGCAAACACAAGGAAAACACGCCCAAAAGCGCTCCAATCAGCTCAAAGAGACATTTGTGAAGCGCGTCACCCGGACGAACCCGCGGGATGTGAGAGAGCCATGCCCCCCAAACCCGCGGGATGTGGGAGAGCGTCGGGAGGAGGCGGCACCCAGCCATCCCAACACTTCCCCAACCACGTTCAAACGCAGAAAGGGCCGGCAACCATAACGGTTGCCGGCCTTTTCGGAACTGGACTACTGATGAAACCTAGGCCGAAACCTTGATGGTTGCCAGGTTCTTCTTGCCGCGGCGGATCAGCAAATAGCGGCCGTGAAGCAGTTCGTCGCGGGCAATGACAGCGTCGGGATCGGACACCTTGGTGTTGTTCACGTACGCACCGCCCTCGCCAACAGTTCGACGAGCAGCAGACTTGCTGTCCGAGAGCCCCGAAGCGACCAAGAGGTCGATGATGCCAAGTCCGTCGGCGCCAACGGTGGTGGAGGGAAGTTCCGCAGTGGCTGCTTCAAGGGTGCGCTCATCCAGTACCGTGAGGTCGCCGTTGCCGAAAAGCGCAGCCGAAGCGGCGATGACTTTCTCGGTTGCGTCGACGCCGTGCACCAAGGAGGTCACTTCGAAGGCAAGCTTCTTCTGGCCTTCCCGGGCAAACGGGCGCTCCTCCACAGACTGACCAAGCGCCTCGATCTCGGCGCGCGACAGGAAGGTGAACACCTTGAGTCGATCAACCACATCAGCATCGGCGGTGTTGAGCCAGAACTGGTAGAACGTGTACGGGCTGCACATGTCCGGGTCCAGCCAAATGGCGTTGCCTTCGCTCTTGCCGAACTTGGTGCCGTCAGAGTTGGTGATGAGCGGCGTGCCCAGGGCATGGACGCTCTTGCCTTCCACCTTGCGGATGAGTTCGGTCCCGCTGGTGAGGTTGCCCCACTGGTCCGAGCCGCCTGTCTGCAGGGCGCAGCCGTAGTCACGGAAGAGCTGGAGGTAGTCCATGCCCTGCAGGATCTGGTAGCTGAACTCTGTGTAGCTGATGCCTTCGTCTGAGTTCAGACGTGACGCCACGGCATCCTTGCGAAGCATGGTGCCTACTCGGAAGTGCTTGCCGATCTCCCGGAGGAAATCGATGGCACTGAGCGGTGCTGTCCAGTCCAGGTTGTTGACCATGCGGGCCGGGTTCCCGCCCTCGAAGCTGAGGAAGCGTCGCACCTGGCCCTGAAGGTAGCCAACCCACTCCGCGACGGTGTCCTTGGTGTTCAAGGTGCGCTCCGCCGTCGGACGGGGGTCACCGATCAGGCCGGTGGAACCGCCCACCAAACCGAGCGGTTTGTGGCCGGCCAACTGCAGGCGACGCATCACCAGCAACTGCACCAGGTTGCCCAGGTGCAGCGATGGCGCAGTGGGATCGAAGCCACAGTAATACGTGATCGGGTCCCCGGCGAGCAGCTTTTCCAGTTCAGTTTCATCAGTGGAAACGTGGACAAGGCCGCGCCATTTGAGCTCCTGCCAGACGTTGGCAAAGGCGGGATCGTTGTGCTGGGACTCGAGGTTGTTTACGTGTGACACGAGATCTAAGTTAGCAGGATTGCAGGGTCCGTTTTTCCTAGCGCTCGATGCCGGCGGGTACCGGCGCGGCCGCGATGAGGCGCAGGCGTTGCGTGGCACGGGTCATGGCGACGTAGAGGTCGCCTACCTTGCCGTGCTCATGGTTCAGCATGGCGGCCGGTTCCAGGACCACAACACCGTCGAATTCCAGGCCCTTGGCTTCCTTGGGACTGATCACCACGATGTCTTGCTGGTAGCTGCCTGCGCCGCTGCCGATGCGGCGTCCGTAGACCTCACGCAGCGCGGCGGTGGCCTGCGGCAGCAGCGGTCCGTCGGCGATGACAGCCAGCAGGCCGCCGTCGATCGCTTCCACTTCCTCCGGCAGGACCTCTACCAAGCGCTTGACGATGCCGTCCGCCTCCACATGGTCCACGATGGGCGACCATTTGCCTTCGCGTACGGCCTTGGGGGCCGAGACAACCAGGCCTGCGCGGTTGGCCATGCGGACAGCCGCCTCGGCAATCTGCGACGGCGTGCGGTAGTTCACGGTAAGTTCTTCCAGCGTCCAGCGGTCACCGAACGACGGCGCCAGCGCACTTTGCCACGAATTGGCACCGGCCGCTGCACTCGTTTGTGCAATGTCCCCCACTATGGTGAAGGACTTCAGCGGGCAACGCCGCACCAGGAGCCGCCATTGCATGGGCGAGAGTTCCTGGGCCTCGTCAACCACGATGTGGCCGAAGGCCCACGACCTATCACTCGTAGCGCGTTCGGCAGCGGTCAGCCGACCTTCACGTTCCTGGTTCTGCTCGGCAAGCTCTTCAGCTGTCACCAGTACGTCCACGCCCATCGCTTCCATGTTGGCGAGGGTCTGCTTGGCGTTGGCGAGATCGCGGGCACGGTCGGCTTCCTGCTGTGCCAATCCCCTCCCGGCGGCGGGATCCAGTTCACCCAGCAACTCTGCAGCCTCATCCAGCAACGGAACATCCGCTTCCGTCCAAGGGGCATCCACAGGACGCTGCAGCAGGGCGCGCTGTCCCGCAGTCAGGTGCGGCGTGCAGGCTTCGAGGATGGCCGGTTTGCTGAAGAGTTCAGAGATAAGTTTCTCGGGCGTCATGGGCATCCAGCAGAGGTTCAGTGCAATACGTACGTCGCGGGCAGACCTAACATCTTCCGCCAGGTAGGCCCGATCGGCGTTGTTGCCGATGTTGCCTTCCTCGACCAGGTCCGTGAGTTGTTCCGTGAGCTCGCGCAGGAGGATTTTGACGAACGTGAGTCGGGCTTCGTTGTGGGGCTTTCCTGTGGCGCGGGCTTTCTCCCGGGCACGGCGCACCTGGCGGACCGTCAGCGTCAGCTTCCGCGAATCGACTTCGAGGATGCGGTCCTCGGCGGGCGTCCGCTGCCGGTTGGCCACGGCATTTGCCACCACGGTTGCCATGTCCAGCTTGCCTTTCAGGGCAGCAACATCCGCATCTTCTTCGGGAATAGCGTGGATCCCGGGCATGAGGCGTCCCAGGCTGGCCATGACCACACCCGTCTCGCCGAGCGATGGCAACACTCGTTCGATGTAGTGCATGAAGGACGACGACGGGCCCACGAGTAGGACGCCGGCGCTCTTGAGCCGCTCACGGTGCGTGTACAGCAGGTAGGCGGCACGGTGCAGGGCCACGGCGGTCTTGCCTGTTCCGGGACCGCCCTGCACTACCAGTGCTCCGGAGATGGAGGAACGGATGATCCGGTCCTGCTCGGACTGGATGGTGCCCACGATGTCCGACATACGGCCCGTGCGCTTGGAATTGAGCGCAGCCAGCAGGGCGCCTTCGCCCTGAAGCGAGTCGTTGTCCGCGAGCATCCCTGCGTCCAGGACGTCGTCTTCAATCGCTTTTACGTCCCGCCCCTGAAGGATCAGGTGGCGACGACGACGCACGCCTTGACGGTCGAACGCGGTTGCCTGATAGAAGTGGCCGGCTTCCGGCGCACGCCAGTCGACCATAAGGCGCTGCAGATCGGCGGTGGACAGCCCGATGCGGCCAATGTACTGAGCCTCACCGGAGTCGAGGTCAAGGCGGCCAAAGACCAGGCGATCGTCGACGGCGTCGAGCTGGGCCAGACGGTCTTCGTACAGTGCCGCGAACGCGTCACGTTCTGAGACGTTCTGCATGGTTCCCACCGCGCCGGCCTTGCGCACCTGCGCCAGCTGGGCGCGCTTTTCGGCGCGCAGCTCATCAAGCCGGGCATACAGCCCGGCAACATATTCCTGCTCGTGGACCAAATCAGCGTCGTGCATCGAACCGTAACCCCTATCGCAAAAGACAGACCGTCCATTCTACAGCGATTTTGGTAAACGTGGGGGGTCCACGTCATACGGCGGACTGCGTCACAAAAAGTTCATGTTTCACTGATCCACCAACGTCGAAATTCACCCGGCAGCGCTACGGGTCCGGGGCCGGGCAGCCTTGTACCTGGACACGGTGGGATCGTCCTCAATCCAAAACCGCCAAGGATATTCGGTGCTTCCACCTGGACCCGCTACGCCCACCCGCGGTCCGCTGGCGACGGCGGCTGCGGGCGTCGTCGGCAACCACAGGCTGAACGGTGAGGCGAGGGCGTCACGGCCAGTATCCGCCGTCGTGAGTCCCAGCGCGGAGGCGAGCCTGGCAGGTCCACTAGCCAGTTCCTTGTGCGACTTGGAGGCCGGCCTGCGAAGGGCAGCGAGCTCATCCCCGTCAACAATCTCTCCTGCCCGCAGAAGCAGCGCAGACGCTGAGCCGTCAGGACCGCAGACGATGTTGGCGCAGTAGTGCATGCCGTAGGTGAAGTAGACGTACAGGAAACCCGGCGGCCCGAACATTGGTGCATTCCGGGCGGTAGGACCACCGAAGGTATGGGAACCGGGGTCGGGATGCTCTGAATCGCGCGGGCCCATATAGGCCTCCACCTCTGTGAGCCTGACCGAGACTGGACAGGCTTCTGAGCTGTGGGTAAGTACCGCGCCAAGTATCAGCGGGGCGATGACACGTGGATCACCCCCAAGGAACTTGCGCACTTGGGACGGGCTGCTGACTCCGTTGTCCATGGACGGGCTCATGAGCAGACCCTAGCAGAATTTCCTGCCACGGCTATGTCCGATTTCCGCTAGCGAGGGCTTCGGACGACTGGAAGGATGAAGCCATGGACTTCTGGCAGCGATACCGGGCGATCGACGCCCGCGACACCCGGTTTGATGGTCAATTCTTCACTGCCGTCAGCTCCACGGGCATCTACTGCCGGCCGTCGTGCCCTGCCCGAACGCCCAAGGCTGAGAACGTCACCTTCTACGAAACCTCCGCGGCCGCCCATGAGGCCGGGTATCGCGCCTGCAAGCGTTGCCTGCCCGAAGCTGTGCCCGGAACGCCCGCGTGGAACATCCGTTCCGACATTGCGGGCCGCGCGATGAGATTGATTAACGACGGCGTGATCACTCGCGAAGGCGTCGACGGCCTCGCGAACCGCCTGGGCTACTCCGCGCGGCAACTCAACCGCATTCTCAGCAACGAACTCGGCGCGGGTCCCCTCTCACTGGCACGGGCAAGCAGGGCGCAGACCGCCAGGACCTTGCTGGTCTCCACCGACATGCTCCTCGCCGACGTTGCGTTCGCCTCGGGGTTCAACAGCGTGCGGCAATTCAACGACACCATTGGCGAGGTGTTCGCAATGACCCCGACGGCGGTGCGTGCCACCGGGGCGAAGTCCGCTTCTCGCCGAGGTACCGGGGCAGTTGGGCCGGCGCCATCCGCGCTGACTCTGAACCTGCCTTACAGGGACCCCTTCGATCCGGGCATTTTCGACTTCCTGGCAGTTCGTGCGATACCAGGCATCGAAAAAGCAACGACTGACAGCGACGGAAGCAGGAGCTACGCCCGCACGCTGCGGCTCCCCCGAGGCAGCGCATCCTTTTCGGTTACCTACAGCCCCTCAACACCCGGCAAACCCTTGCAACTCACAGCCACGGCCGTGGACCTGCACGACCTCCCGGCACTGTTGAGCCGGGTCCGCAGGCTATTCGACCTGGACGCCGATCCGCAGGCGATAGATGACGCCCTGGCAGCGGATCTGAGGCTTACGGCTAGCGTCGCCGCGCTCCCGGGGATGCGCGTGCCGGGTGCTGTGGATCCCCAGGAATTGCTCATCCGGGCAATGATCGGACAGCAGATCACCGTCGCCGCTGCCCGAACTGCCCTTACCCACTTAGCGGCTGCCGGAACCTCCGTCGATGGCTTTGCGCCAGACCTTGATCGACTATTTCCAACGGCAGCTGAACTCGCCGAGCACGGGCGTGCCTTACTCCGAGGACCACAGCGCCGCATCGACTCCATCGTGGCCGCAGCCGAGGGCATGGCCAGCGGGGCGCTCGACTTCGGCTACGGCGACGATCCGGCCAGCCTCGGCAGCAAACTGCTTCCGTTACCAGGCGTTGGGCCGTGGACCGTGGGGTACGTTGCCATGCGGGTGCTTGGCGCTCCGGATGTGTTCCTGGCCAACGACGCGGCAATTAGGAACGGCGTGAAGGCGCTGCCCGCGGGCCCGGGACTCAGCTCAGACTTCAGGGAGGTCAGCCCGTGGCGTTCGTACGCCACCATGCACCTGTGGAGGGCAGCGGCCGTGAAGACCAAGAGCAAATTGCTCCCTGAAGGTGAGCGAGCGACCGGCTCAAACCCGAGGGACATGAGAGAGCATCCAGCTCAAACCCGAGGGACATGAGAGAGCGACCGTGTGTCAGCGGGCCGCCGGCTGCGCGGCCGGCCAAGGCAGCAGCTCCGGCAGGTCCACTCCGTCAGCGGCTGCAGTAGCCCTGAGGCTCCCAAGGCTTGGCTCGCGGCCCGCTAGCCACGCGGCGATGTCGGTCAGCATGCCGGTAATCGCGATGGAGGTGCCGCCGCTGCCGATCGTCCCCTGAGGCAGACCTGTGGGCTGCAGAACGAATTTGTACGAGTCAGGAACGCGAGCGGCGAGGAAGCCGATCAGGTGTTCGCAAAAAGGCCTGTTCCACGTCTCCGGACCGTAACCCAAGCCAAGGTCGGCAGCATGAATCGTGAGTTCGCGCCACAGGGCCAGGCCGCCGTCGAGCACTGTGCCGTCCCGGTACGCGATCCGCGCCTGCCAGTCCTCCGGGCCCAAGGCATCGAACGCGGCAATCGCCGCATCCAAGGCGGTGGTGACGGCCTCCGTGTGCTGCGTGAGGCTGTGCCCTGCAGCGAGTGCGATGGCCTTGTTACGGCCGTCCATGCCGCCGTCGTACAGTTCCCCGGTTTCGCCGCGGCGCGCGTACTCAAGTTGCCGAGCCATGGCGTTCGCGATTCCGGCAAGGTGGGCCAGGACGTGACCCCGGGTCCAGCCTGGAAGCTCTGACGGTTCAGCGACGGATGAGTCGTCCAGTTTGGCGAGGAGGCGGGTGACGGTGCCGGCGGCTTTGTGAAGCTCTGCGGGCAACATCTCGGGGGTGATCTGAGTCATAGCGCCATGTTAACGCACCGCGGGACGGCACCTCGCGTTGCCCTGCCCGAAGGCATGGCCGCGACGTGCCGTCCCGAGTGGTCTAGCTGGCGTAGGAACGCGCTGCGTCCAGTTCCGCTTCAAGGGCAGCCAATTGGCGTTCGACGGCGGCCGGTGCCGTTCCGCCCTGCGAGTTGCGGCTGTTGAGCGAACCTTCGGTGCTCAGAACGCTGCGGACCTCGGGAGTCAGGTGCTCGGAGATCGCTGAGTACTCTTCATCCGTCAGGTCCCACAGCTCCACGCCGCGGCCTTCGGCTTGCTTGACCGCCGCACCGGACAGCTCATGGGCCTCACGGAACGGAACGCCCTGCCGGACAAGCCACTCAGCAATGTCCGTGGCCAACGCGAAGCCCTGAGGGGCCAGCGATTCCATGCGCTCCGTGTTGAACTTCAGCGTGGCTATCATGCCGGACACGGCCGGAAGCAGCAGCTCCAGGGTGTCCGCGGCGTCGAAGACCGGTTCCTTGTCCTCCTGCAGGTCGCGGTTGTACGCGAGCGGCAGGCCCTTGAGCGTCGCCAGCAGGCCAGTCAGGTTGCCGATGAGGCGACCTGCCTTGCCGCGTGCGAGCTCGGCGACGTCCGGGTTCTTCTTCTGCGGCATGATCGAGGACCCCGTGGAGTACGAATCATGCAGCGTCACGAAGGAGAACTCCTTGGTTGCCCAGAAGATGACTTCCTCGGAGATCCGGGAGAGGTCCACGCCAATCATGGAACACACCCAGGCGAACTCGGCGAAAACATCGCGTGAGGCGGTGCCATCGATCGAGTTGTGGACCGCCGAGAAGAAACCAAGGTCCGCGGCAACAGCCTCGGGGTCCAGTCCCAGGGAGGAACCGGCCAGCGCACCCGAACCATAGGGCGAAACACCGGCGCGCTTGTCCCAGTCCTGGAGTCGCTGCACGTCGCGAAGCAGTGCCCAGGCATGCGCCAGAAGGTGGTGGCTCAGCAACACCGGCTGCGCGTGCTGCAAGTGTGTCCGGCCCGGCATGGCGACGCCCTGGTGGGCTTTTGCCTGCTCAACCAGTGCGTCGATGGTGGCAAGCACGCCGCCGGCGATGATCCGGGCGTGGTCACGCAGGAACATGCGGCCCAAGGTGGCAACCTGATCGTTGCGGGAACGGCCAGCGCGGAGCTTGCCACCCAACTGGGTTCCTGCGCGCTCGATCAGGCCACGCTCAAGTGAGCCGTGCACATCCTCGTCGCTCTCAGCCGGGAGGTAGGCGCCGCTCGCGACGTCCTCGTCCAGCTGGTTGAGGGCGGCGAGCATGCCTTCGAGCTCGGCGTCGTCCAACAGTCCGGCCTTGGCCAGCACGCGGGCGTGCGCCTTGGAACCGGCGATGTCATAGCGGGCCAGACGCCAGTCAAAGTGCGTGGACTTGCTCAGTGCGGCCAGCGCATCCGCGGGGCCGCCGGCGAACCGGCCGCCCCACAGTGCACCTTCGTTGGTTGCCGACGTCATTACTCGCCTGCGACGCGCAGGTCGCGGCCGGAGGCAACCTTGGAGGACATGCCCCACAGCTCGATGAAACCACGTGCCATGGACTGGTCGAAGGTATCGCCGGTGTCGTAGGTGGCGAGGTCGAAGTCGTACAGCGAGGTCTCGGAGCGGCGACCGTTGACGATTGCCTGGCCACCGTGGAGGACCATGCGGATGTCGCCGGAAACATACTGCTGCGTGTCTTCGATGAAGGCGTCCAGGGAGCGCTTGAGCGGGGAGAACCACTGTCCGTCGTAGACCAGCTCTGCCCAGCGCTGGCCAACAGTTGCCTTGAAGCGGGCCTGTTCGCGCTCGATAGTGATGTCCTCGAGGTGCTTGTGCGCGGTGATCAGCGCCATGGCACCCGGGGCTTCATAGATTTCGCGGGACTTGATGCCGACGAGGCGGTCTTCAACGACGTCGATGCGGCCAACGCCCTGGGCGCCTGCACGGCGGTTCAGCTCCTGGATGGCCTGCAGCGGGGTGACCTTTACGCCGTCGATCGCTACCGGAACACCGGCCTGGAAGGAGATGGTGACCTCATCGGGCGCCGGCGGGAATTCCGGGGTGGCGGTGTAGTCGTAGATGTCCTTGGTAGGAGCGTTCCAGATGTCCTCAAGGTAACCGGTCTCGACGGCGCGTCCCCAGACGTTCTGGTCGATCGAGTACGGGTTCTTCTTAGTGGTCTCGATCGGCAGTCCCTTTTCCTCGGCGAAGGCGATGGCCTTGTCGCGGGTCAGGGCGAGGTCGCGGACGGGTGCAATGCACTTCAGGTCCGGGCCGAGGGTCTGGATGCCAACTTCGAAACGGACCTGGTCGTTGCCCTTGCCGGTGCAGCCGTGGGCAACGGTGGTGGCACCGAATTCGCGGGCAGCCTTCACGAGGTGCTTCACGATGACCGGACGGGAGATAGCCGAAACCAACGGGTAGTGGCCCTGGTAGAGGGCGTTGGCCTTCAGGGTGGGCATGGCGTACTCGTTGGCGAACTCGTCACGGGCGTCGGCCACGTAAGCCTCAACCGCGCCGCAACCGAGAGCGCGCTGGCGAATGGTCTCCAGCGACTCGCCGCCCTGTCCGACGTCGACGGCCACGGCGATGACCTCGGCGCCGGTGGCTTCACCGATCCAGCCGATGGCTACGGAAGTATCAAGGCCACCGGAGTAGGCCAGAACAATGCGCTCAGTCACGAGAGTGCTCCTTTGTTATTGCTTGGTTCATTCGAATCAATGCTGTGTGAATCAATGCTGAAAAAGATCAATTAGTTGCCAGGCCCGGCTTCTTCGGCCATGCGCAGGAAACGCGCTGCCAGTTCCGCCCCGCCATCGGGATCCCGTGCGACCAGCAGCAAAGTGTCGTCGCCTGCGATCGTACCCAATACCGACGGCATCACGGAGTGATCAACGGCCAGGGCCAGGAAGTTGGCTGCTCCCGGTGGGGTGCGGAGGACCACGATGTTGCCCGATGCCTCAGCTGTCACCAGGAGTTCGCCGCAAAGCCGCGTCAGCCGCGCATCCAGGATTTCCTGGGTGACGCCGCTCTTGGCATTGCGGTCCCCACCCTCCCCCGGGACAGCGTAAACAAGTGCGCCTTCCTTGCCCCGGACCCGTACGGCGCCCAGTTCCACGAGGTCGCGGGACAGGGTGGCCTGGGTGACCTGGACGCCGTCGTCCGCCAGCAGGGCTGCAAGCTCTGCTTGTGAACGCACGGACTCACCCGTCAGGATCGCGGTGATACGCGCCTGGCGGGCAGTCTTTGTGGCTGGGCTGGCGCCCGGCACGGAAGGATTGGTGGACACTAGAACGTGCTCTCCCCGGTTCCCTCGACGGGAGAAAGACCATCCACGAAAGCAAGCCCGGAGCGGTGCATCAGCCAGGCCATCAGTGCCTTCTGAGCGTGCAGGCGGTTCTCCGCCTCGTCCCAGACAATCGACTGCGGGCCGTCGATCACTCCGGCGGAAATTTCGTAGCCGCGGTAGGCCGGGAGGCAGTGAAGCACGACGGCGTCCGGCGCGGCGTGCGCCATGGCGGCCTCATCCACGGAGTAGTCGCGGAAGAGCTGCAGCCGGGCTTCCTTTTCGGCTTCCTGGCCCATGGATACCCACGTGTCCGTTGCTACGACGTCGGCGCCCTTGAGGGCTTCTGCAGCATCGCTGGTGATGAGCACTGAGCCGCCTGTCTCGGCCGCACGCTCCTCGGCAGCCGCCACGATCTCCGGCGCCGGAAGATAGCCTTCGGGACCGGAAATGCGCACATGCATTCCGGCCGTCACACCGGCAAGGAGGTAGGAATTGGCCATGTTGTTGGCGGAGTCACCCAGATAGGCCATGCTCAAGCCGGCCAGTTCACCCTTGTGCTCCTTGACGGCCAGGAGGTCGGCCAGGAGCTGGCAGGGGTGGTAGTCGTCGCACAAGGCGTTGATGACGGGGACCTTGGAGTTTTCCGCCATGCCCACCAGGCCCGAGTGGGCACCTGTCCGCCAGACGATGGTGGACACCATGCGCTCCAGGACCTTCGCCGTATCCTCCACGGATTCCTTGTGGCCGATCTGGGCTTCACCCGGGTTGATGATCAGTGCGTTGCCGCCCATGTCCGCGATGCCGGTGGCGAAAGAAACACGCGTGCGGGTGGAGGTCTTGTCAAAGATCACGGCCACCGTCTTACGGCCGTTGCCCTCGGCGGCGAAGGGCTGCACGCTGTACGGCGCTGCCTTCATCCGTGCGGCGAGTTCCAAAACCTCAGCTTGCTCGGCGGGACTCAGGTCCGTGTCCTTGAGGAAGTGACGGGTGGTGTTGGTAGTAGTCACTGTGCGTCCTTAGCGGTGTTGGCTGTAGCCGTAGCGATCAGGGTGGGTAATGCATCCAGGAAGCGATCCGCTTGATCGATGGTCAGGATCAGCGGCGGCGCAAGGCGGATAGTCCTCGGGCCCGGGCTGTTGATGATGAAGCCTGCGTCCAAAGCTGCGGTAACCATGGCAGGTGCGATGTCGGTATTCACATCGAAGCCAATCAACAGACCCTCGCCGCGAACTTCAGTGACAGCCTCGATGGCGGCCAGTCCCTCACGAAGGTGGGCGCCGACAGTGAACACGTTCTGCAGCACACCTTGGCTTTCGATGGCGTGCAGCGTGGCCAAAGCGGCGGCCGTAGCCACTGGGTTCCCACCGAAAGTGGTGCCGTGCTGCCCGGCGGTGAGCAGGGCCGACGTCGTACTTCCGAACGTGACCAAGGCACCCACAGGAAAACCGCCGCCGAGCCCCTTGGCGAGGGTCACGGCGTCGGGAACAATTCCGGCGTCTTCGCTGGCGAGCCATTTACCGGTCCGGCCGATGCCGGTTTGTACCTCATCCAAGATCAGCAGGGCTCCCGCTGCGGTGGTCACCTCGCGGGCTGCCTGCAGGTATTCGGCGCTAAGTGGGCGGACGCCCGCTTCGCCCTGGATGGGTTCCAGGAACACGGCCGCTGTGGAATCGTCGACGGCGGCACGCAAGGCTTCGATGTCGCCGAACGGGATGTGAACCACACCACCGGGCAGAGGTTCAAAGGGCGCACGGTAGGCCTCCTTGGCCGTGAGCGCCAAGGCACCCATGGTTCGGCCGTGGAAGGCGCCCTCCAGGGCGATGACCTTGGTGCGCTTTCCATCGGAGTTGTTACGTCGTGCCAGCTTGAACGCTGCCTCGTTGGCCTCAGTACCGGAGTTGGCAAAAAAGACCTTGGAACCAGCCGGAGCTTTGGTGAGGGCGAGGAGCTTTTCAGCCAAAGCAATTTGCGTGGGGCTCGTGAAGAAGTTCGAGACGTGCCCGAGCGTGGCCAACTGGCTGGAGATCACTGAC
Source organism: Paenarthrobacter sp. GQ52 (assembly GCF_059759005.1). NCBI lineage: Bacteria > Bacillati > Actinomycetota > Actinomycetes > Micrococcales > Micrococcaceae > Paenarthrobacter > Paenarthrobacter sp. GQ52. The sequence goes on along the minus strand of NZ_JCAXEJ010000001.1, from coordinate 790,153 downwards.
GTGACGAAGGGGTGCGCGTGACCCAGTGCGTTCACAGCGATGCCACCCAGGAGGTCCAGGTATTCCTTGCCGTCGGCGTCCCAAACGAGGCAGCCTGCGCCGCGAACCAGTACCCGCTGCGGGGTGCCAAAGACACCCATGAGGGACGACGAGTAACGGGCAAGCCAGTCAGCGCCATTACTCACTCCAGTAATGACGGAAGCTTTGGCCTCCGATCCGGCGATGGACCCCCGGGTGTGGTCGGGCACCGCGATGGGCCCACTGCCGCCGGGGCCCCCGTCCGAGCTTGCGAGGATGGGGAGCGGCTGGGGACGGGCGGGGGGTCCATCGCCGGTCGGGTTGAGGCCAACAGTTTCGCTCATGCGTTCACTTCCTCATTGGGTACTACTTGTGTGCCGATGCCTGCGGTGGTGAAAGTTTCCAGCAGCATCGAGTGCGGGAGGCGGCCGTCAACGATGTGTGCGCGTTCCACGCCTTCGTCGATGGCTTTGAGGCAAGCGGCCATCTTTGGGATCATCCCCGACTCGAGCTTGGGCAGCATCTCGCGGAGTTCCGATGCGGTGAGCGAAGAGATCAGCGACGATTTGTCCGGCCAGTTGGCGTACAGGCCCTCGACGTCGGTCAGGATGACAAGCTTGGTGGCGCCCAAGGCGGATGCGACGGCGGCAGCTGCAGTGTCCGCGTTGACGTTGAGGACCTGTCCCGTCGTAGGACCGGAACCGTTGCCGTCGTCGAGAATTTCCGGGGCGACCGTTGAGATGACCGGGATGCGGCCGGCGTCGAGAATGTCCTTGATTCCGGCGGGATCCACGCCCACCACTTCTCCCACCAGGCCGAGGTCCACCTCTTCGCCGTCAACAACAGTGCCCGTGCGGACGGCACGCAACAAGCCGCCATCTTCGCCGGACATGCCCACGGCATAGGGACCGTGGGAGTTGATGAGGCCGACGAGTTCGCGACCGACTTGGCCCGTGAGGACCATGCGGACCACGTCCATGGCTTCAGGGGTGGTGACGCGAAGGCCGCCCTTGAACTCGGACTCGATGCCGAGACGACCGAGCATGGAGTTGATCTGGGGGCCACCGCCGTGGACCACTACGGGGTGGATGCCAACGTGGTGGAGGAACACAATGTCCTCCGCGAAGGCACGACGAAGGTCATCGTTGACCATCGCGTTGCCGCCGTACTTGATCACCATGGTGGTACCGGCGAAACGCTGGATCCACGGGAGGGCCTCGATCAGTGTCCCGGCTTTGTCCTGGGCGTCACTCATGGAGGTGGTTTCGCGGGTGTGCGCAGTCATGGTCATCCGCTCAGCTCGAGTATGCGCTGTTCTCGTGCACGTAATCGTGCGTGAGGTCGTTGGTCCAAATGGTGGCCTCGGCATCGCCGGCCTGCAGGTCGATTTCGACCAACACTTCGCGCGGCTCCAGGTCCACCAGGTTGCGGTCCTCGCCGATTGCGCCGTTGCGGCAGATTTGCACACCGTTCATTGCGACGTTGAGTTGGTCCGCCTCGAATACGGCGTCAGTTGTTCCCACAGCCGAGAGCACGCGGCCCCAGTTAGGGTCCTTGCCGAAGATGGCGGCTTTGAACAGGTTGGAGCGGGCAACACTGCGGCTGACGATTTCGGCGTCGCGTTCGCTGGCGGCGTTGAACGTCCGGATAGCGATGTCGTGGCTGGCGCCCTCGGCGTCACCGATGAGCTTGCGTGCCAGTTCGGCGCAGACCTGGGTGACCGCTTCGCTCAACTGTTCGGCAGACGGCAACGCCTCGGACGCCCCTGATGCCAACAGCACCACGGTGTCGTTGGTGGACATGCAGCCGTCCGAGTCCGCCCGATCAAAGGTGACGCGCGTGGCGTCCCGGAGGACGACGTCGAGCTCATCCGCAGGAACCTCGGCGTCGGTGGTAAGGACCACAAGCATCGTTGCCAGGCCCGGCGCCAACATGCCGGCACCCTTGGCGATGCCACCGACGGTGAACTGTTTGCCCTCGGCGTCGGTGCCCGTGAAAACCGCTTCCTTGGACACGCTGTCCGTGGTCATGATCGCCGTGGCCGCAGCGGAGCCGCCATCTTCCGACAGTTCACGGAAGGCGGACTCGACGCCGGGAAGAACCTTGTCCATGGGCAGCTGCTCGCCGATCAGGCCGGTTGAGCAGACCACGACGTCGGAAGCAGAGACTCCCAGCACGTCTGCCACTTTCTCGGCCGTGGCGTGGGTGTTCTGGAAGCCCTGTGGACCGGTGCAGGCGTTGGCTCCACCGGAGTTCAGGACCACGGCATCCACTCGACCGTCGCTGACCACCTGACGCGACCAGTGGACCGGTGCAGCAGCCACGCGGTTGGAGGTAAAGACGGCGGCGGCGGACTTTTGCGGTCCGTCGTTGACTACAAGGGCCAAGTCCGGGTTGCCCGAAGCCTTGATGCCGGCTTTGATGCCTGCGGCGCGGAATCCCTTGGGGGCGGTAATGGTCACGGTGCAACTCCCTGCAGGTTCAGGCCGGCGGTTTCATCCAGGCCGAGGGCAATGTTCATGGACTGCACGGCTCCGCCGGCGGTCCCCTTGGTGAGGTTGTCGATAGCGCACGTCACGATCACGCGGCCCGTGTGGGCGTCGAAAGCCAACTGCATTACGGCGTGGTTGGAGCCCTGGACCGACTTGGTGGTGGGCCACTGGCCCTCCGGAAGGAGGTGCACGAACGGTTCGTCGTCGTAGGCGTCTGTCCAGGCTTGGCGCAGTTCGGCTTCAGTAACACTGCGTCCTGCCTGCGGCCGCACCTTGGCCGTCGCCGTCGTCAGGATGCCGCGGCTCATCGGAACCAGTGTTGGCGTGAAGGAGACTGTTACCGGCTCGCCGGCAGCGTTGGCCAGTCCCTGTTCGATCTCAGGCGTGTGCCGGTGTCCGCCGCCGACGCCGTAAGGGCTCATGGAACCCATGACTTCAGCGCCAATCAAATTGACTTTGGCAGCCTTGCCCGCGCCTGAGGTCCCTGATGCAGAGACAATCACGACGTCGTCCGTCAGGAGGAGGTTGTTGGCGAACCCGGGCGTCAAGGCGAGCAGGGCCGACGTCGGGTAGCACCCGGGAACGGCGATGCGCGTGGCACCTTTGAGGGCTTCGCGCTGACCAGGGAGCTCCGGAAGACCGTAAGGCCAGGTGCCCGCGTGGGCGGAGCCGTAAAACTTTTCCCATGCCGCGGCGTCCTGCAAACGGTGGTCAGCACCGGCGTCGATGACTACGGTGCCTTCAGGCAACTGCGCAGCGATCTCGGCTGAGGCACCGTGCGGCAGGGCAAGGAACACGACGTCATGGCCCGACAGGTTCTCCACGGTGGTGTCTTCCAGAATCCGGCTGGCCAAACCGTGGAGATGCGGCTGCAACTCCCCTAGTCTGGAACCGGCGTTGCTGTGCGCGGTGATGGCACCGATGGTGACGTTTGGATGGCCTGCCAGCAAGCGCAGCACTTCTCCCCCGGCGTAGCCGCTGGCACCGGAGACGGCAACTGAAATAGTCATGCCCCTACTGTACAGCAAGAATATTCATGCTGTCCGATATTTATGCATGCAGTTGTGAGCAGTCTCATTTTTTAGGGGATTGCACGTATGCTTAGTGAAGGGTGATCCAGACCGTGCAGTCCGAACGTCGGCTGCAGCGTTGCCCGTTAGCGATACGGGGCACATTTATGTCACCCACGTCCACCGCTGAGCGCCCCAAAGCTCGCGCAATTCAGCCAAATCCCGTCGTCCAGAGCTACTCAGAGCTCCTCAAGAGCGTCAAGGCTGCAGGACTCCTCGAACGCCGTAGCGGCTTCTACATCTGGGTCTTCGTGGCCTTGGTACTGCTCATGGCCGGCACCTGGCTCGGCTTCGCACTCATAGGCGATTCCTGGTACCAGCTCCTGATCGCTGCGGCCGTGGGCATCCTGTGCACGCAGCTTAGCTTCCTTGCCCACGAGGCAGGTCATAAGCAGATTTTCGCTTCACGGCGCGCCAACGACTGGTCGGCCCGCCTCCTGGCCACCGGCGTGGCCGGCATCAGCTACTCCTGGTGGGAGCAGAAGCACGGAGCCCACCACAACCACCCCAACGTCATTTCCAAGGACCCGGACATCCGGAACAACGCCTTGGTCTTCCACGAAGAGGCAGCAGCAGAGCGCAAGGGCCGCCTCGCGTTCCTCACACGCAGGCAGGGCTGGTTCTTCTTCCCGCTCCTGATGCTCCTTGGCATCAGTCTTCAGTTCGACTCCCTACGCTTCGTGTTCGGCAAGCAGAACGTGCGCCACCGCTGGGTTGAGACCCCCATCCTCGTGACCAGGCTGGCCGCCCTTCCGATTCTGGCTTTCACGTTCCTGCCCATCGGCATGGCATTCGCCTTCCTGGGCGTACAGATCATGGTTTATGGCTTCTACATGGGCGCCTCGTTCGCCCCGAACCACAAGGGCATGCCGGTCCTTCCCAAGGACAGCCGCGTGGACTTCCTCAACCGCCAAATCCTGACCTCGCGCAACATCTCCGGTGGCATCTTCATGGACTTCCTCCTGGGCGGGCTAAACCGTCAGGTTGAGCACCACCTGTTCCCGGACATGGCTCGCCCCCATTTGTACAAGGCCACAAAGATCGTGCGCGAGTTCTGCGCCAAACACTCCATCCCGTACACCGAAACCACGCTGATGCAGTCATACGGCATCGTGGTCAGGTACCTCAATGAAGTAGGCCTGGCAGCAGGCCGCGGCTTCGACTGCCCCGTCGCGTCGACGCACGGACGCCGCTAGGCGTTCGACACCGGAGGCCCCAACCTCCCTAGGATGGATTCTGAAACCGGGCACCGGAAGGACCGCCCCGAAGTAAGGAGCCACCATGACGCACGCCATCGTTGCCAAGCAGTCCGGAGGACCTGAGGTCCTCGAGTACGCATCCGTGGAAACACCGTCGCCTGGCCCCGGCCAGCTGTTGATCAAGGTCGCAGCTGCCGGGGTCAATTTCATTGAAACCTACCAACGCAGCGGCACTTACAAGGTGGACTACCCCTTCACGCCAGGAGCCGAGGCAGCCGGCACCGTGGAGGCCGTTGGAGCGGGGGTTGAGGAATTTTCCGTCGGCGACCGTATTGCCACGGCCGAGGCAACCAGGACCTACGCGGAGTACGCCCTCGTTGACGCGAGCAAGGCGCTTCCGGTTCCTGCCGGCGTCGATGACCACACCGCCGCAGCCCTGCCGCTGCAGGGCATCACCGCCCACTACCTGATGAACTCATCGTTCCGGGTAGAGCCGGGCCACACCGTTCTGCTTCACGCGGGCGCAGGTGGCGTTGGTCTGCTGTTGACACAACTGCTGAAGGCCCGCGGCGCCCGCGTCATCACCACCGTCTCCTCCGACGAGAAGGCGGACCTCTCCACGCTGGCGGGCGCCGATGAAGTGCTCCGGTACGAGGACTTCGCTGACAAGGTCCGTGAACTCACCGATGGCGAGGGCGTCAACGTGGTGTACGACGGCGTAGGCAAGGACACGTTCGACGACTCCCTTAAGAGCCTGCGCATCCGCGGTGCCATGGTGCTCTTCGGCGCAGCCTCCGGCCCGGTGCCGCCGTTCGATCCCCAGCGTCTAAATGCCGCAGGTTCGCTGACGCTGACCAGGCCCACCATGGCGCACTTTGTCCAGAACGCCCAGGAACGCCGCTGGCGCTCAGCAGAGATTTTCGACGCCGCCGCCAACGGCACCCTCGCTGTCAGGGTGGGCGCAACGTACCCCCTCGCGGAAGCCGCCCAGGCTCACAGGGACCTTGAGGGTCGCCGCACAACCGGGAAAGTCCTGCTGGTTCCCTGAACCCTTTTTGAACTCCGCATGTGCAAAAAGCGAACAATGGTGCAACAAAGTGTGACGAGTGGGAAACGTCAGACACCTTTTGTTCATCTTTCTGCGGAAAGCTGAGGTTGTGAGCACAGAACATCCCGCTGGGGCTGGCACTACGCCTGCCCTGATGACGTACCGTCCCCAGCTACCGGGAGGCGCTGCCGCACCCGCCGAGCGTACTCTCGTCGACATCTTGGAAGAGACCGCGTCATCGTTCCCCGAGGCCTCGGCCTTGGATGATGGCCAAAAGTCCTTGAGCTACACCGAGTTACTCAAGGCCGTTCGCGCTTTTGCCACACAGTTGAACCGTGCGGGGCTTGGCCGGGGAGACAAAATCGGCGTCCGGATCCCCTCAGGCACCAATGAGCTCTATATCGCCATCCTGGGAATTCTCATGGCCGGCGCCGCCTATGTGCCCGTGGATGCGGACGACCCGGAAGAGCGGGCCCGTTTGGTATTCGGCGAAGCCAAGGTGGGGGCCGTCATCGCTGGGGGCCTGGACATTCAGCTCTCCGGTTTGGCTCGGGAAGCTGTCTCCACGCCAGCCATCCCCGGATTGGACGACGACTCCTGGATCATCTTCACCTCCGGGTCCACCGGGACGCCCAAAGGCGTTGCAGTCAAGCATCGTTCATCAGCAGCGTTCGTCGACGCTGAGGCCCGTATCTTCCTTCAGGCTGAGCCCATCGGCCCTCAGGACCGGGTACTCGCCGGCCTTTCTGTGGCCTTCGATGCTTCCTGCGAGGAAATGTGGTTGGCCTGGCGGCACGGAGCCTGCCTGGTACCGGCACCACGGGCCCTTGTTCGAACCGGCATGGACCTCGGTCCCTGGCTCATCAACCACGGCATTACTGTGGTTTCAACCGTGCCCACCCTTGCCGCGCTGTGGCCGGCTGAGGCCTTGGAAAATGTTCGCTTGCTCATCTTCGGCGGGGAAGCATGCCCGCCTGAGTTGGCCGAGCGCCTCGCCGTGGACGGTCGTGAAGTGTGGAACACCTACGGGCCTACGGAGGCAACCGTCGTTGCCTGTGCCGCTCCGCTGGGCGGACCCGGCCCCGTACGGATCGGCCTGCCGCTGGATGGGTGGGACCTCGCCGTCGTCGATTCCACCGGGGTTCCGGTCGCAGAAGGTGAGATCGGTGAACTGATCATCGGCGGCGTGGGGCTGGCCCGCTACCTCGATCCCGCCAAGGACGCCGAGAAATATGCCCCTATGACAACGCTTGGATGGGAACGCGCATACCGTTCAGGTGACCTGGTGCGATTTGAAGCCGAGGGCCTGATCTTCATGGGTCGCGCAGATGAACAGGTCAAGCTGGGTGGACGCCGGATCGAACTGGGCGAAGTGGATTCGGCACTGCAGTCCTTGCCTGGCGTCGCCGGCGCTGCTGCTGCGGTGCAAACGACGGCGGCAGGCAACCAAATCCTGGTAGGTTACCTGGCTCCCGTTGACGGTCACGAGTTGAACATGGACGAGGCCCGCAAGCTGCTTGGCGAAAGCCTCCCGGCGGCCCTGATCCCCCTGCTGACCACCGTTGATTCCCTCCCCACCAAAACCAGCGGCAAAGTGGATCGGCACGCACTCCCCTGGCCTCTGGCCGGGGCCGGCGCCACCGAGGCCGGCAACGCACCGCTGAACCTGCCCGACGACGCCCGATGGGTGGTGGACCAGTGGGAGTCCGTGCTGGGCAGCCCCGTCAGTTCGCTCGACGCCGATTTCTTCGCCTATGGCGGCGGGTCCTTGGCGGCGGCCCAACTTGTTTCTGCCCTCCGCGTCCGTTACCCCACCATCACCGTCGCTGATATCTATGCAACGCCCCGCGTGGGGGCGCTGATTGACACTGCAAGGCAGTCAATTCCCGACGGCGGATCGCCGGGGCCCGCTGCTGAGCGCACCGTCCGCCCTACCGCCTTGAAGTCGCAAATCTTCCAGGTCCTCATGGGCGTGCCGTTGCACATACTCGTGGGAATGCGCTGGCTGACCTACCTCATGGCCGCCAACAAACTCCTGGCAGACTTCGCCGGATTCGCGGCCGCCCCCGTGGTCTCCTGGTGGTGGATCGCAGCGTCGTGGCTGGTCTTCGTCAGCCCCTTGGGTCGGATGGCGATCTCCGTGATTGCAGCCAGGGTTCTGCTTGGCAGGATTCAGCCCGGTACCTACCCGCGGTCCGGCAAAACCCACCTGCGATTGTGGTTGGCCGAGCAAATACAAGACCTGTCGGGTGCTATCGGCTTGGCCAGCGCCCCGTTCGTCCCGTACTACGCCCGTGCCCTCGGAGCCAAGATCGGCAAGGATGTCCACCTGCATTCGTTGCCCCCGGTTACCGGTCTGCTGTCGCTGGGCAGCGGGGCAAACATCGAGCCCGAAGTGGACCTTTCCGGTTGGTGGGTGGACGGCGATTCAGTCCACATCGGCCAAATCCATGTGGGAGCCGGTGCAGTAGTAGGCGCCAGAAGCACCCTGATGCCGGGTGCCACCATCGGCGCGGGTGCCCACGTCGACGCTGGATCCGCCGTGCTTGGCAAAGTGAAAGCCGGACACCTCGTGGCCGGCTCCCCCGCGGAGCGCCGCGGAAAAGCCAAGCACGAATGGCCGGAAACCAGCAGCCGACAGCCAGTGGTTGACCGACTCTGGTTCTCAGCGTTTGCCAGCGCTTCGGCCCTGCTGGCCCTGATCCCCTATATTTCGGCGTTCGCCGGAGCCTTGGTGGTCCTGGCTTTTATCCAGGGTCATGAGTCGTTGGAAACAGCTCTTCCGCAGATCGCCCTGGCCGTTCCACTTGCCGCCCTGGTGTGGTTCTTCGGCAATCTGGTGCTCATCCTGATCGTTGCAAGGCTCTTGGGCTTGGGCCTCAAGGAGGGCTACTACCGGGTTCGCAGCCGTATCGGCTGGCAGGTTTGGGCCACGGAGCGCCTCCTGGACATGGCTCGAGACCTCCTCTTCCCCGTCTACGCGAGCCTCTTCACTCCGCTCTGGTTGCGCCTCCTAGGCGCCAAAGTGGGGAAGAACGTGGAAGCGTCAACGGTGCTGTTGGTTCCCAAAATGACCACCATCGGCGATGGCGCCTTCCTTGCCGACGACACCATGGTGGCCTCCTACGAACTCGGTGGGGGCTGGATGAAAATCGCTCCGGCCAAAATCGGCAAGCGTTCCTTCCTGGGCAATTCGGGCATGACCGCCGCGGGACGAAACGTGCCCAAGAACTCCCTCGTCGCTGTTTTGTCTGCCACCCCTGCCAAGGCGAAATCCGGCACGTCATGGCTGGGCAGTCCGCCCGTCAGATTGCGCCGCACCGCCGTCGATGCCGACCAAACCCGGACGTTCCGCCCGGCCCTGAAGCTGAAAATCGCCAGGGCGCTCTGGGAACTGTGCCGCCTGTTCCCTGTCATCCTCACAGTGGCCATCGCCGTGAGCGTGATGCTTGTGTTGGACTGGATGGCGCGCGGATGGGGCTATTGGATAGCTGCCGTCCTGGGCGGTGTTGTCATGTTGGCAGCAGGGGCTGTGGCCGCGCTCAGCTCCATCGTGGCCAAGTGGGTTCTGGTGGGGACCATCCGCTCCGGCGAACACCCGCTGTGGAGTTCGTTTATTTGGCGCAATGAGGTTGTGGACACTTTCATCGAAATGGTCAGTGCGCCGTGGTTTGCCCGGTCGGCTGCCGGAACTCCCGCCTTGGTGTGGTGGTTGCGCGGACTCGGAGCCAAGATCGGACGCGGAACGTGGTGCGAAAGCTACTGGCTCCCCGAAGCCGACCTCGTGACCCTGGGCGAGAACTCCACAGTCAACCGTGGCTGCGTGGTCCAGACGCACCTCTTCCACGACCGTGTCATGAGCCTGGACACGGTGACGCTCGGCAACGGTGCCACGATGGGTCCGCACGGCGTCATCCTTCCCGCGGCGAGCATCGGCGACGGCGGTACTGTTGGGCCGGCGTCGTTGGTCATGCGTGGCGAAACTGTCCCTGCCGGGACGTACTGGATGGGCAATCCGGTGAGCCCGTGGGTGGGTCCGTCTGCACAAGCGCCGCGCCTCAAGTAGATTGGACGGATCATGACCGCACCAATCACTCCCCCCCTGACCGAAGCCGATCCCTACGCCTTGAACCACGGCAGCAGCAGCTACCGCGTGGACAGGTACGAGTTGGATCTCGACGTCAGGCTGGGCAGCAACAAGCTGATGGGCAAGGCGGTCCTGCGGTGCACGGCTTTGGAACCGTCCACTCAGATAGTCCTTGACTTAGTGGGCCTTCGGGCAAGCAAGGTTCAGCTGGACGGCAAGAAGCTGCAGAAGTTCAGTCACAGGGCCGAACACCTCGTCCTGACGCCGGCATCCCCGCTTAAGCCCGGCCAGCAGTTCTCCCTCGAGATCCGCTACGACGGAAATCCCCAGCCGCGCCGCGGCCTTTGGGGCGATGTCGGCTGGGAGGAACTGAACGACGGCGTATTGGTCGCCGGACAGCCCAACGGTGCGGCGTCCTGGTTCCCCTGCAATGATCATCCACGATACAAGTCGACGTTCCGCATCTCGGTGACCACTGACGATAATTACCGGCCAGTGTGCAACGGGAGCCTCGTCTCGCACTCCCGCAAGTCCAGCCGGGAAACGTGGGTCTACGAACAGGCTGAACCCATGGCCACCTACCTCGCCACTGTGCAGATCGGGCGCTACGCCAAGGTTCCCCTGCACGTGGACGACACCCACCAGAGGGTCCCCCAGTTCGTGGCAGTCACAGCCGAAATGGCAGTGGACGCCCTCCAGGGCCTGAGGCGGCAGCCGGACATGATGCGCACCTTCGAGGACTGCTTCGGCCCCTACCCTTTCGCCGACTACACCTCGGTGGTCACTGAGGATGCGCTGGAAATTCCCCTTGAGGCCCAGACCGTGTCCATTTTCGGCCGAAACCATATGCGCGAGTCCTGGGAAGCGCAGCGCCTGATCGCGCACGAGCTTTCCCACCAGTGGTTTGGTAATTCGCTGACGGTGAGCAGCTGGAAGGACATCTGGCTGCACGAAGGCTTCGCTTGCTATGCAGAGTGGTTGTGGTCCGAGGAATCCCGCACCATGACGGTCGCCGCCCGAGCAACGGCTGCGTGGAAAAGGCTCGACGCCGGGCCGCAGGACCTTCTGGTGGGAGACCCCGGCCCTGAGCTGATGTTCGACGATCGCGTCTACAAACGCGGTGCGCTTGCTGTTCATGCAGTCCGAATGGCGGCCGGCGATGAGGCGTTCTTCAGTTTCCTTCAGCATTGGACGGCGGCTAACCGTCACGGGTCGGTTTCAACGGCGACGTTCGTTGAGGCTGCGGATTCGTTCATTCATGGATTCGATGCCGCGGGAATCCTCCGGCCATGGCTCTACGAAACTTCCCTGCCGCCATTGCCATCTGCGCGTTAGCCGAGGGCCAGAGCGGCGACTAATCCGTCAGGCAGTTTAGTGTGGGTGATGTCGCGCAGACCTTTGATGTGCAGCACATCCAGGTTTGCAGGGTTATGGCGCAAGCCTTCCCCTGTCATCTTCAGCCAAGCTTCTTTGCGCGCCCAGAGTCGGGCGCGCTGTCTGGTCTGCTCACTCTCCGGAACTGACGCCAGGAAACGCTGCTCGTTTGAGGTCAATGCGACGTCGTCGAAGCCGCCAAAGCCAACCCCGTCAACCGATTCAAGGTCCACACCCAGCCGGAGGCCATCCGTAGGATGCACGACGGCGGCCAGCAGCACCCAGCCCGACGCCCGGGACGCGCTGAGCGCCAGAGGTGCCGGAACGCCGTCGAGCATGAAGCCGGGACGGCCGTGGTCTTGTCCCGGGCCGCATTGCGGGCAGCGATAGTCGGGCACGAGGCGGGCGGAGTCAACCTCCAGGAGTGAGGCGGCGAAGCGCAGCAAAGCTAGCCGGCCGGCAATGAACTCATCCCGGTACGCCGGGTTATCGAACTTGCCTGCACGATCCAGGGCTGGCCGGCCGAGGGTTTCGACGCGGATGTCCGGAACCAGCAAGTCGTCGAGCTTCCACAGCTCAACTATTGGGCTGTCCATCACGACTTCCAAGCCACGTGTCGTCTTCTAGAGCGGACCATACCCGGCATTTCCATACGGGTCCTGCCACGTAGCCAGATCCTCCTCGACTGCCTTCCGGAAAGCAGGATCCTCTTGCACCTTTTGCCGGAAGGATTGACGAGCCCTGCTTATGACTGCCGAGGGTATGAGGATGCAGACCACCAACAGAGCCACCATTAAGACGTAACAACCGGCGAGGGTGATGACGGCATTACCATCCCGGGCAGTGGCCCCAGGCATTACCGTGGCCATGATGCCGCCTTGCACTGCGGCAATCAGCGCCACCGTCCAAAGGGCGCTTCGAACAGAGCCAGGGCCGCGCGAAATGAGGAGCCGGTTAGTATCGGGCAGCGAAGCACGCACCCTATTCCAGGAGAAGAGGCCCAAAATCGTCAGAGCGGCTCCCAACGGACCAAGAGTCAAGATGACTACCAGGTTGCCTGTTATCGCTGAGAAGAAGACACCCGTAAGGACCATGAGGATGCCGCCGCTGACCGCGCTGCTCCAAGCTGCAGCGCGGGCGCCCTGGGCATCGGCTAATTGCCGTAAGCGGGAAGGGGCTCCAGACGGGCTGATCCGGGCCAGCTCCGGGGAGAGCCAGTAGTCGAGGGGATGCACGGGCCCGGCGACCGGGAAGGGACGTGGACCAGGACTAGGACTTGTCATTCAGTTTCTCTCGCAGATGTTGCCGGCTTGCCTCAAGCAAAACTCTATCTGCTCAGCGCCTATGGCTCCGGTCAGCAGTGTTCCCCGCAGCTAAGGTAACGCTGCGGGGAACACTTTGGGCGGACTAACCCAGCCGGGCTACTTCACCGAGGTCAGGTAATTCGCCAGCGTGGGTGTGATGCGCGTGCCTGAGTTGGAGCTACCACCGTTGGTGTGGATGGCCATGATCGTGTTGGAGCTGTTGTAGACGGGCGCTCCACTCTGGCCGCCGTAGGTGTCCATTTTGTAGTAGACCTTTTCGGTCGTCGTGCTCTCAATGGGGCCGGTCATGGACCACATGGTGCCAAACGCTTTGTCCCCCGGGTAGCCACGGACTGTCGTGCTGGTTCCGTTCAGGCTGGCCGTGGTGCCGGTGTAGTTGAGCCAGCCGGTGGTGTTGCCGATGGTGCAGTCGAGTTTTATGACACCCCAGTCAGCGTTGGTGTTTGCGGAGTCGATCCAGCGCTGATCCGTGAAGATCTCTGTTGCTCCGCAAGTGCCGTAAGGGTCGGTTGACCCGTTGCGCCCCGGAGCCACTTTGACGCCCCAGGAGTAGTCGGCTTCCGATCCGGTGCCGCCTTCGTGCACGCAATGGCCTGCGGTCAACACGGTGTCGTCGGAAATCAGGGCGCCGGAGCAAATGTAGCCACCATTGAATTCGATCTGCACGATGGAGCGGTTGGGGGCAGCCGTGGTGTTGGTGATCCGAACCCGGCCATCCGCGCCGATGACTGAGTCCGTGGAAGCCCCTCCAGCCTTGGACGGCACGGCGATGGTGTATTTGTCCGCTAACGGCGATGCTGGGGAACCGGAAACCTGCGACTGGTCGACGGTGTGCGACACGGGCTGGACCTCTGCTGCAGCCACTTGTGGCGTCGACTCTGACGCTACTGCGGCTCCGCCAAGCGAGGACGTCAAAGCCATTACTGCAGCCCCGACAAGCAAAGCAACGTTCTGCTTCTTCATGGGTACCTTTCAAGGGACGGCTCTCAGCGAACCGTGCGAGGGATGTGATACACATGCTTCACATGTGTATGACAAAACTGTCATACACATGTGAATAGTCTGTCAAGATGCTGGGAGTGCAATCTCGTTAAATAAAAATCCCCGGGACCAACAGGTCCCGGGGATCTTGATCAGTTGCGGCAGGGATCAGCGCTGGACTGCACCGAAGCGCTCAGTAGCCACAGCCACCGCTGCTGCCCGTGCCTCAGACGCCTCGTCCGCCGTCAGCGTGCGGTCGTCTGCACGGAAGCGGAGGCCGAAAGCCAGCGACTTCTTGCCATCCTCGATGCCCGGACCAACGTAGACGTCGAACAACGAGACATCCTCAAGAAGTACTCCAGCTCCTTCGCGGAGGGCGGCCAGGACCTGGTCTGCCGGGACATCCTGCGGGACAACCAAGGCAACATCCTGTGTCGCCACGGGGTACCCGGAGATGTGTTTGGCCACGATCACGTCAGCGGCCGCCTCAAACAACGCTTCCACGTTGACCTCAACAGCTACAGAACGCGCAGGCATATCGTGGGCAGCGAGGAGCTTCGGGTGAAGTTCCCCGGCGTAACCCACAACGTCGCCGTTGCGCAGCGAAAGCTGAGCCGCGCGTCCCGGGTGGAACGCCTGGTGGCTACCCTGGCTAACGACCAGTTCCACACCCAGGACATCCGCCATGAGGCGTGCCACATCCAGGGCGTCAGCCCAGTCCCAAGCACGCGGGCTATGCGTAGCAGCGGCCGGAGAATCGTGGCCGGTCATAACAGCGCCGATGTGCAGCGGCTGGTGCGGGACGCCGTCGTACAGTGCATCCAGAACCTCGTCGGCCGGCTTGACGCCCAGCGGCGGAATGGAATCCGTGCCCAGCTTGTCGCCAGGGAGGAAGACCGAACCGGCTTCGTACAATGCCAGATCGCGGAAGCCGCGTGAGTGATTGCGGCGGGCAACCTCGATCAGGCCCGGCAGGATCGACGTACGGAGGAAGCCGTGTTCTTCGCTGATCGGGTTCGCCAGCTTCAACGCCGGACGCGGTTCGCCTTCACCAGCAACACCGAAAGTGTCATTGGCAGCTTTGGAGACGAACGGGTAGGACAATACCTCGGTGAGCCCCGCATCTGCCAGCGCCTGGACAACCCGGCGCTTCTGCTGTTGGCTCCGGCTGAGCCCACGACCCGGAGGCGCAACCGGAAGAGTGGCAGGGATGTTGTCGTAGCCAACAAGCCGGGCGATTTCCTCCGACAGGTCTTCCTTGGTTTCGAGGTCGTTGCGCCAGCTCGGAGCAGTAACCCGGTAACCGCTGGATGTCTTCTCCACCGCAGCGCCAAGGTCCTTGAGCGATGTGATGATCTGCTCTTCCGTGAAGTCAATGCCGATACGGGCGGCAGCGAACTCAGCAGGCAAGTCGATAGTCACGGCATCAGGTGCGGTTCCGACGTCGGTCCCTGCCTCGTCCGCCGTGCCACCGGCGAGCTCTACCAACAGATCCACTACGCGCTGGGCAGCAATGTGGGCCACATGCCAGTCCACGCCACGCTCGAAGCGCTTGGAAGCTTCGGAGGGCAGCTTATGGCGGCGACGGGAACGCGCGATTGAGACCTCATCGAAGTGCGCCGCTTCCACCAGGATGTTCGTGGTGGAGTCGGAAACCTCGGTGTGGGCACCGCCCATTACACCGGCAATGCCAATGGCACCGGAATCATCGGTAATCAGCAGGTCCTCGACGTCGAGTGTGCGCTCTTTGTCGTCCAGGGTGGTGATCTTCTCCCCCGCCACTGCGCGCCGCACCACGATGTCGCCCGCGAGCTTGTCGAGGTCGTAGCAGTGGTTCGGCTGTCCGAGCTCAAGCATGACGTAGTTGGAGATATCAACCGGCAACGAGATGGACCGAACGCCAGCCAAACGAAGGCGCGCGGACATCCACGGCGGGGTGGGACGGGAAGCATCCACGCCACGAACCGTGCGGGCCACGAAACGGTCGCAGCCAGGCTTACCGTAAATGGGAGCGTCGTCGTTGAGCTTGACGCCGTGGCCGCCCTGCAGGGTGGCCGGAGCCGTGACCTTTGAAGCCGGGTCCACGAAGGTTGTTCCGGTGGCGTGGGCGTACTCGCGTGCCACACCACGGATGGAGAAGGCATAACCGCGATCCGGCGTGACGTTGATTTCCGCTGCTTGGTCGTACAGGCCCAGCAGTTCCATCGCATCAGTGCCGATTTCCGGATCCAGGCCGATGCGTGAGAGCACCAGAATGCCGTCGTGGTCATCGCCGATGCCGAGCTCACGGACGGAGGCGATCATGCCCGCGGAAAGGTGACCGTAGGTCTTCCGTGCGGAGATCTGGAAGTTTCCAGGCAGCACGGCACCGGGGAGGGTGACAACAACTTTGTCGCCCTCCACAAAGTTGTGCGCACCGCAAATGATGCCTTGCACACCCGAAGGATCGATACCCTTGCCGGTGAGGGTCTGCTCCTGGCCTTCCGGAACAACGCGAACCTGGCACCAGTTGATGGTCTTGCCATTGGTCTGCGGTTCCTTGACCAAGCTCAGTACCTGGCCCACCACAACGGGACCGGTGAGCTCGTCCGTGGGACGGTGGACTTCCTCTTCTTCGAAACCGACCTTGACCAGGTCAGCCATGACGTCTTCGGCCGTAGCATCGGCCGGAACCTGCGCGAATTCACGCAGCCAGGAAAGTGGGATACGCACTGTTAGATCTCCATCCCGAAGTGCTCGCTGAAACGTACGTCGCCTTCGATCATGTCGCGCATGTCGCCGACCTCGTTGCGGAACATGAGCGTGCGCTCAATGCCCATGCCGAAGGCGAAACCTGAATAGATGTCCGGATCGATGCCGGCTGCCCGGAGGACGTTGGGGTTGACCATGCCGCAGCCGCCCCACTCAATCCAGCGGGGACCACCCTTGGCACCCGGGTGCCAGATGTCCAGCTCAGCGGAAGGCTCCGTGAACGGGAAGTAGTTGGGGCGCAGGCGAATGGAAGCTTCGTCGCCGAACATCTGGCGGGCGAAGTGCTCCAACGTTCCACGAAGGTCCGCCATGCTCAGGTCCTTGTCGATCGCCAGTCCCTCGAACTGGTGGAAGACAGGGGTGTGCGTAGCGTCCAGTTCATCCGTGCGGAAGACCTTGCCGGGGCACAGCACATAGATGGGCACTTCGCGTTCCAGCATGGAACGGACCTGCACCGGGGACGTGTGCGTCCGCATGAGCAGGTGCGCTTCGGGAGGCTCCACAAAGAACGTGTCCTGCATTTCGCGTGCGGGGTGGTCAGGCTTGAAGTTCAGGGCATCGAAGTTGAACCATTCGGACTCCACCTCGGGGCCTTCGGCGATTTCCCAGCCCATGCCAACAAAAATGTCCGAGACGCGGTCCTGCAACGTGGACAGCGGGTGGCGGGCACCGGCGCGACGACGACGCGGAGCGGCCGTAACGTCGACGGTTTCTTCCACCAGGATGCGGGCGTCATTCTCGGCCTCGAGAGCTTCGGTCCGGGCTGCGAGCGCCTTGTTGACCTGGCCACGGGAGGAACCCATGAGCTTGCCGGCGGCGGCCTTGTGCTCCTTCGCCAAGCCACCGATTTCACGGTTGGCCAGGCTCAGAGGCGACTTCTCGCCGGTGTGGGCGAGGCGGACAGCCTTGAGTTCTTCGAGGGAGGAAGCAGCCGAAATGGCGGCAATGGCGTCCTCGACGGCGGCGGTGATGGCGGCTTCATCCAGCGGATTCGGGATGGCAGCGCCTGGCAAAGTGTCAGTCATCTACTGTTCTTAGCTACGAGTAGGGAGCGGCCCGGCTAGGCGGACCTGCAAAACGAAAGGGTAGTGCTCGCCGCGGACGGCAGGCACTACCCTTCAGTCTAGTTGAACCTCACAGGCCATCGTCGCGCGTCTGGCCCGGCTGCTGGACTGGGGGTTGCTGTACCGGCGGCTGCGGCGAATACGGCGGCTGCTGCGGTGCGTACGGTTGCTGCGGGTTGTAAGCCGACTGCTGTTGAGGAGCGTAACCTGCCTGCCCCGGCTGAGGCGCGTAACCCGGCTGGCCATAAGGAGTGGCACCTGCGAGCGCCGGCTCCTGCCGGGCAGACCTCTTGCGCAGCAGAACGAACAGCAGGACCAGCGCACCGGCAATGACCAGCACAGCTACGAGGATCCAGATGATCCACATCGGAATTCCAGCGTTGGCCTCGGCCTTGGCTTGAACCACTGTCCCGTTGAGCGCCAGCATGTCAAACGTGGCCGTGTTGCCATCCACGGTGGCGCCATTGGCCTCCACCACCTTGCCCGGGAACGTGAACTTGACGGAGGCTTCGTCGAACATTGACTTTGCCATGGCCGACGACGATGCGTCACTGCTTTCAGCACCGGTCACTCCACCCATGGAGATGATATAGAAGTCCCCTTCCTTCTTCAGTTCGAAGGGGTTCTCGGAGCTGGAGGAGTCAGCAAGCTTTGCAGGGTCGAGGTTGGCGGCGGTGATCCGCTTGCCTTTGTACTTCTCGTCCTCGTAGTCCACCACGGTAGCGCCGTCGGGGATGTCCATCCCCTGGCTTCCGGTACCGTTCGACTCCATGAATTCGTCGAAGGACTTCTCGCCCAGCACGGATTTCTGGATGGCATAGACAACCTCGTAGTCCACGCTCTTTTCGTTGTTGACCTTCACGGACATGTTGAGCTTGACGCAACCCGTCAATGCCAGCATGAGTGCGATCAGTACACCGACTACGCCCAAGGCGCGTTTCGAGTTCATATCCCTCGTCCCCCAATTTTTATTTTTGGCACCTGCGGGTGCTCGAACAGCGTATCTCTACTAACGCCGGGCACACACTACGGCGCTAGCATGGCATCATGACTCCGGCGCAACGCTTTCGGCAGATCGCAAACGTCCTGAACCTGTCCACCCCGCTGGGGCTGGCGGTAGCAGCCGCGTCCCGTTCCACCGTTTCCCACGGCCCGCGGGGGCTTCTGATCGCTGCCGGGTACAACTGGAAGCTCCCCCATGCAGGCGCGTTTACGCTGGGGAACGTAGTCCTGTACCGGGCGCCGCATGGTGTCGCCGGAACCAACGCAGTGCTCCTGGGGCATGAGGAGCGGCACAGCACCCAGTACGCGTACTGCCTGGGGCTTCCTTTCCTGGCCTTTTACGGCGTCGCCGCTGGCTGGTCCATGCTTCGCAGCGGGAACCCGGCGTCGCGGAATTTCTTCGAACGGCAGGCCGGCCTCGTGGCCGGCGGTTACATTGACACTCATCCCCGCCGGCAGGACAGCCGTGCAGGCAAGCGAATCGAGGCCTGAACATGAACCGAACCATCACTGTTACCGGGACCGCGAGCGCAAAGGCCGTCCCGGACCTGGTGACATTAACGCTCGGCGTGGAAACGCGTCGGGATACAGCCGCGAAAGCCTACGACGACGCCGGCAAAGCAGCTAACGCTGTCGCAGCCAGTTTGCGGGCAGCGGGTGTTTCCGACGTAGACCTCCGGACCAGCGGGCTGAACCTTCGTGCCGATCTGGCCTGGGTGGAAGGGCAAGGGCAGAAGGTGACTGCATACGTGGCATCCACCAACCTGCAGGTGGGAATCCGTTCCCAGGCGGGTGCTCCTGCTGCTATCGCCGCAGCTGTTGCGGCTGGCGGAGACGACATCCGGATCAACGGGATCGAACAAGGATTTGCGGATGCCGCTGCGGTCACAGCCCGGGCTCAGGAGGCTGCGTGGCAGGACGCCGTGGCCCGGGCCGAACAGTACGCTTCGTTGGCATCTGCCCGGCTTGGGCAGGTGGTGTCCGTATCCCAGGAGCCCCTGCACGGCGGACCCATTCCCCTGGGTGTCATGGTGAGGGCATCCTTCACTGCGGAGGCGTTGCCCGTGGAAGCTGGAGAGTCCTCAGTCTCGGCCAGCATCAAAGTGGAATGGGAACTCGTTTAGCGAATAGCTCCGGCTGACATTTTCACGTCCGCCTGTGTGTGCAGCGTCGTCCGGACAATGACGGCAAGACCCTCCGCCATTAATTCCAAAGGCATGGACGGAGTTGGGCTGCCATCGGGCAGCTGTTCCGGCAAATAGGGAACATGGACGAACCCGCCACGAATATCCGGCCTGGATGCGAGGGCATGCATCAAGGCATAAAAGACGTGGTTGCACACGTAGGTTCCCGCGGACTGCGAAACCTCTCCCCTGATTCCCGCCACTTGGAGGGCCCTCAGCGCGGCCTTAATAGGCAGGCTTGAGAAGTATGCTGCAGGCCCGCCACGGATGACTTCCTCATCGATGGGGCGCTGGCCTTTGTTGTCCGGTATCCGGGCGTCATCGCAATTGATGGCGACGCGTTCCAAGGAGATCCGTCCACGGCCTCCCGCCACGCCGGCACAGAGAACTATGTCCGGGTTCACGCGGGTTATGGCGTCGGTGAGGACTGTCCCCGACTCACCAAAGACGCACGGCAGCTGCACGGCTTCAACGGCGATGCCTTCCGAGTCGAGCAACCCTGCCGCCCGCCGCGCTGCAAGCCAGGAAGGATTCACATCGTCCTCGCCAAACGGTTCGAAGCCAGTCAGCAGAATCATGGCCCAACCTTAGCAACGCTCCAGTCCCGGTGTCCGCAGAGCTTGCCTTCCGGGACCTTGACATTCGTTCGAACATACATTCGAATAGAGTCCATGAGATGGGACGCACAAGCACTTTCACCTAAACGTGGACCGGTGTCAGAACCCAGTGGTTTCGAGGCGCCAGGCCCTGCCCCGGCCTTGGACGCCTTGCTGCCGCTTGCCGGGCTTGTGCGTTCCATCTCGACACCCGAATTCTCCGGAGTCACCTTCCATGAGGTCACCGCAAAGTCAGTGCTCAACAAGGTGCCTTCGGGTTCCAATATGCCGTTTGAGTGGACCGTGAACCCGTATCGCGGATGCAGCCATGCCTGCGTGTACTGTTTCGCGCGGAAGAGCCACACGTATTTGGAGTTCGACGCCGGGCGGGACTTCGATTCGCAAGTGGTGGTCAAGATCAATGCCGCCGAAGTTCTCCGAAAGGAATTGGCCAAGCCTTCTTGGGAACGGCCCCAAGTCGCCCTCGGCACCAACACGGATCCCTATCAACGCGCAGAGGGCCGCTACATGCTCATGCCCGGAATCATCCGGGCACTCGCAGATTCCGGCACGCCTTTCTCCATCTTGACCAAGGGCACGCTGCTGTCCAGGGACATTCCCCTCCTCAAGCACGCCGCCACCCAGGTCCCCGTGGACCTTGGCATCTCCCTGGCGATGACCAACCAGGACCTCGCAGAACTCATAGAGCCTGGCACGCCTTCACCCAAGGCACGGCTCAAGCTCATCGCCCGGCTCCGCGACGCCGGCCTGGGGTGCGGCGTTATGGCCATGCCCATCCTGCCATGGCTGACGGACTCGGACGAAGCCCTCGATTCCCTGTTCGCGGAACTGACCAAAGCGGGCGCCACAGGAGTCACCGCCGGCGCCCTGTACCTTAAGCCCGGAACCCGTGAGTGGTACATGAAATGGCTGGCCACCCAACACCCGGAGTTGGTGGGCAAGTACCGGCGACTCTATGGACAAGGCTCCTATGCTTCCAAGGAGTATCGCGCGTGGCTCACCGGCAGGATCACCTACTTCAAGGCGAAGTACGGCTTCACCGGAACATCCGGATTCAGCCACCGGAATGCTCGCACTGCCTCTGGGTCGGCGGCGGCAACCGTGGACGCCTCAGCTCCCCTTCCTGGACAGCAGCCGCTTTTCTAGGTTGAAGGCCACCGGCTACGCGACGCAACCATCTTTTCCATCCAAGCGCCCGGTTCTCACGCGGGAGCGGCCAGCCGGCTAAGCAACGCCCGGACTATTGGAAGGTCCGCCGGAATCCACGGAAGGCTGAGAGCTTCGTCACGATCAGCCAACGATACCCAACGCAATTCGTCGTGATCCTCCAGCGGCCGCGGCTCTCCCGACGTCAGCTCGGCGAACCACACACGCATGGAGGCACGCTCATTGAGCGTCCACCCAGTGGTGTTGCCCGAGTCCAGCTCGGCCCCGAGTTGCACTTCAATGCCCAGTTCTTCCGCGAGTTCACGGTGCAGGGCAGCCTCCGCAGTCTCACCGGCTTCCACCTTGCCGCCCGGAAATTCCCACATGCCAGCGAACTGGGGCGGCGCAGTGCGGCGCGCAACAAGAAGGCGGGCGGGGGCTTCCAAGGAGTCGACGACGGCGGCGCCCACGACGTTGATCAGTGCAGTCACCGAAACAGTCTATGGGGCCCGATGAATGGGCATCGTCACATAGCTGCGACAAGTCACGGGGCCCCGGACTAAACTTGTTATCGGATTTTCTCCAATTTCTCCAGCCCACAAGGCACCCTTAAGAAGCAGGCTTATGACTACCACCGTGTCCACCCCCGCCACCGCCAAAGCAGCAAGGAAACACCTTGGCTTGGCCATCCTGGCCTTGGCCATGGGCGGGTTCGCCATCGGTACCACCGAATTCGCCATGATGGGCCTGCTGAAGGAAATCGAGGAGGGGCTGGGCATCAGCACCCCCGAAGCGGGCAACCTCATCTCGGCTTACGCATTGGGCGTCGTTATCGGCGCTCCCCTCTTCGCTGCGTTCGGGGCAAAGCTTCCCAGAAAGCACCTTGCGTTGGGGCTCATGCTGTTCCTGTCCTTGGCAAACCTGACGTCCTTCGTCGCACCGGATTACGGCTTCATGCTGCTCTCCCGTTTTGCTTCCGGACTTCCCCACGGAGCTTTCTTCGGAGTGGCAGCCGTCATCGCAGCCGGACTCGTAGCCCCAACCAAACGGGGCTGGGCAATCTCCATGGTGATGGCAGGACTCACGGTCTCCAACGTCATCGGGGTTCCTTTGGCCACATGGGTTGGGCAGACCTTCGGGTGGCGGCTCCTCTTCGTCATTGTGGGCGCCATCGGATTGTTGACCGTCGCCATGGTGTGGAAATTCGTCCCCTTCGAGGCAGCCCACCCCGAGGCCAGCATCCGACGCGAACTTGGAGCCCTCAAACGGCTCCAAGTTTGGCTGGCGCTCCTGATCGGCATCATTGGGTTTGGTGGCTTCTTCGCCGTTTACACCTACATTGCACACACCATGACCTCTGTGGCTGGCATACCGGAGAACCTGATCCCCGCGGTTGTGGCTCTCTACGGACTGGGCATGGTGGTGGGAAACATCTTCGGAGGACGCCTTGCCGACAAGTCCGTGATGGGCACCATCTACTGGGTCATGCCGGGAATCGCCGTGGCCCTGGTGGTCTACGCCATTGCTGCGCACTGGGCCTGGGCCGCCTTCATCATGGCGTTCGTGGTGGGCGGTGTGGGCTCCATGCTCACTCCCGCGCTGCAAACCCGCCTCCTGGACGCTGCCCCGGGCGCCGCATCGCTGGCATCCTCGCTGAACCACTCCGCCCTCAATATCGCCAACGCGCTCGGCGCCTTCCTGGGCGGCACAGTTATTGCCTGGGGTTGGGGATATGTGGCTCCCGCATTGGTTGGCGCGGTCCTTGCCATTCTGGGCCTCGGAGTGGCCCTGGTCAGTGGTTTGCTGGAGCGAAAAAAGCCGCTTTCCTCCTGATCCACCAGAAGAGCGCTGGTTGGCCGGAAAACCACACACAACAAGCATGGGCTCCGCCACGGCGGAGCCCATGCTTGTTAAGCACCTATCGAACTTACTAATCCGGAAGGAACATTTCCGGAACGGCTAACCCTGCGGCGCCTGGACGCGTTCTATGTCAGGTTCGAGGTAGATGACCCGCGCAATGGGGACTGCCGCACGGATACGCTGCTCGGCGGCGTCGATCCCCTTCGCAATCTCTTCGCCCGTCTCAGAGGCCTCCATGGAGATCTTCGCAGCTACAAGCAGCTCTTCCGGACCCAGGTGCAGGGTTTTGAGGTGGATGATGCGGGTGCCGTCAGCTTCCAGTGCCTCCGTGATGCGCTGGACATCTTCCCTGGTGGCAGACTCCCCCAGCACCAGGGACTTGGTTTCCAGGGCAAGGACCACTGCGATGGCCACCAGCAGGAGGCCAATCATCGCTGTGCCGAGTGCATCCCAGACCCCGTCACCGGTGACCAGCGTCATTCCCACACCGAAGAGCGCGAAAATCAGGCCAAGCAAAGCGCCAAAGTCCTCCAGCAGGATCACTGGCAGTTCCGGCTGCTTGGCGTTGCGGACAAACTTGACCCATGATTGCTTGCCGCGGATGTGGTTCGACTCAATGATGGCCGTGCGGAAAGAGAACGACTCAGCAATGATGGCACCGACCAAGACGGCCAACGGGACCCACCAGAAAGCCCCCTCGATACCGTGTGGGTGCTGGAACTTCTCCCAGGCCTCGTACAGGGCAAACAGGCCACCCACACTGAACAGCACGATGGAGACGATGAACGCGTAGATGTACCGCTCACGGCCATAGCCGAACGGATGCTCGGGGCTGGCGGCCCGCTTGGCCCGTTTGCCTCCCACAAGCAGCAGGATCTGGTTTCCGGAGTCCGCCACCGAGTGGATGGCTTCAGCCAGCATGGACGATGACGCCGTCAGGAAGAATGCAGTGAACTTCAATACGGCAATAGTCAGATTGGCGGCCAGGGCCGCCACAATCGCTTTGGTACCGCCACCTGCAGCCACGAAAACTTCACCTCTTTGGGTTCGGGGAAAGAATGGGATGTACCAAGAAGAGTCGTCATCGTCCGATCTTGCATCCAATACCGTACCCGGCGATGCGCTGTTTACACATTCTCCAGTCGGGCGCCCTGCTGGGAACGCGCGCTGGCGTAAAGACACACAGTGGCGGCGGTACCCAGGTTCAGGCTTTCGGCTGCCCCGTAGACAGGAACCGCCACGCGATGATCAGCCAGCGCAAGCTCGGTCTCCGACAAACCCTGTGCTTCGTTGCCGAACATCCAGGCCGTAGGTGCCTCAAGCGCATAGTCCGACGCTACAGATTCATTCCCAAGTCTCCGCGCCGCATTCTCATCCTGCAGTTTGTCCAAGTTGACGGTTCCATATCCGTCAGCAGCCAGGACACCGATACCGCGATCCCGGCAGCGTGCCACCAACTCCTCGACATCGGCGCCCAGCACCACCGGCAAGTGGAAAAGGGAGCCAGCTGTCGACCGGACAGCCTTGGGGTTGTAGATGTCCACGCTCGAACCAGTAAGGACCACTGCGTCGGCGCCGGCAGCATCCGCAGCGCGGAGAACAGTCCCGGCGTTACCGGGATCGCGCACCTGGCACATGACGGCGATCAGGCGTGGACCGGCGTCGAGCACCGACTCCAAGCTGACATCCACAAAACTGCACACAGCCACAATCCCCTGCGGATTGACGGTATCCGCCATGGCGGCAAGGACTTCGTCACTTGCAAGCCGGAGCTGCGTTTCCTGCGCCAGGTCGGCAAGCTCAGGGAGGCGCTCAAGGCACGCTTCGCTGGCAAAAACTTCATGCACGACGGCGGGTCCTCCTGCCGCAGTGCGCTCACGGTGCAGGCTCAAAGCCTCACGCACCGCCTGCGGACCCTCAGCAAGGAAGCGTCCGCGTTTTAAACGCGCCGGGCGCCCGGCAAGCCTGGCGACGTCCCTCACCCGATCAGCTCGGGGGTTGGTCATCGGAAAGTCTTGCGGGCGCCCGGTTTCGTTCATATAAAGAACTTTAGTGGCAGTTGCGACTAGTTCTTGATCTGCTGGCGGGCTTCGCCACCTGCAGGCTCAAAGCCAGCGGCCTTTGCAGCCTCAACGGTGGAGAACCAGTACTCAGCAGCAGTGGTGTTGTACCAGGTGGAACCCGGAACGTGGTACTTCTTGGACTCGGCGTTGCCCTTGATGGCGTAGCCTTCCGGAGCTTCGTCGCCATCAGCAGCAACTGCGCCGTCGATAGCCGGCTTCTCGGAAACAACAGCCTTGACAGCCGTTGCGGTGGCAGCAGCCGGAGCAACCTTGGCGGCCTTGGGAGCAGCAGCAGCGGTCGGCGCGGAGGTGTCAGCCGGAAGTGCAGCCTTGGCAATGTTCACCAGGGCGGCGAAAGCGTTGGCGTCAGAGACAGCCAGCTCGGCCAGCATGCGGCGGTCAACCTCAACCTCAGCGGCCTTGAGGCCCTGGATCAAGCGGTTGTAGGTGAGGCCATTGGCGCGGGATGCAGCATTGATGCGCTGGATCCAGAGGCGACGGAAGTCACCCTTCTTCTTGCGGCGGTCGCCGTAGCTGTACACAAACGAGTGCAGCAGCTGCTCTTTGGCCTTGCGGTACAGGCGCGAACGCTGTCCGCGGTAACCCTTTGCGCGTTCGAGGACAACCCGGCGCTTCTTGTGGGCGTTTACCGCCCGCTTCACACGTGCCACGTGCGTACTCCTTCAGAAATCTTTATCCCAAGCTGCTACTGCCGGAAACCCGGCCGGCCTGAGAAGGCTTTTGGTGTAGTCGGTCCCTGCCGGATGGCAGTAACCAAAGAACTTGGAACTTAGACGCCGAGCATCTTCTTGATGACCTTGGCATCGCCCTTGAAGACGAGCTTGTCGCCGGCGAGGCGACGGGTCAGCCTTGAGGACTTGTGCTCAAGGTAGTGACGGCGGTTGGCCTGCTGACGCTTCAGCTTGCCGGTGCCGGTCAGCTTGAAGCGCTTCTTAGCACCGCTGTGGGTCTTCATCTTCGGCATGGGAACCGATCTCCTTACGTATCCACGGACGAGTCCGCGATTCTTTCGCGCAGCCGGCCTACGAGGGCCGGCGTGCTGGTTGCTTGCCGTTGGAGGCGGGCCTCCGAGGCGTTGAACTAGTTGGTCTTGCGTGATGCAGGCTTGGGCGCAGCCTTGGGGGCCGCGGGCCGAGCTGCCGGCTTGGGAGCTGCCGGCTTGGCGACGGGCTTCGGAGCCGACGGAACTGCAGGCTTCGGGGCGGCTGCCGGAACAACTGGCTTCGGAGCCGCTTCTGCCGGTGCTGCCTTGGCGGCCGGTGCAGTTTTCGCCGGCGCAGGCGCTGCCTTTGCCGGAGCTGCCTTGGCTGCAGGAGCCTCGACCACGGGTGCTTTTTCTACAACCGGAGCAGGAGCTTCTTCAACAACCGGAGCTTCTTCAACAACCGGAGCCTCTTCAACAACCGGAGCCTCTTCAACAACCGGAGCTTCCTCAGCAACGGGAGCTTCCTCAGCAACCGCGGCCTGGGCCTCGGGGGCTTCGACAGTTTCCTGCTTGGTCTCCTCTTCGGTGACCTTGAAGCCCTCGGGAAGAAGGTCGGCGAGGCTCTGCGTCAGCGGAGCCTGTTCGCCTGTGGTGTCTACACGTCCGGATGCCTTGGCCTCATTCTGAGCCTTGGCTTCAGCACGCTGCGTAGCGCGACGGGCTTCGGCCTTCGCTTCAGCCTTGTTCTTCAGCGGTCCGATCACCATGACCATGTTGCGGCCATCGATGCGCGGGCTGGACTCGATGATGCCAACCTCGGCAACGTCTTCAGCAAAACGCTGCAGCAGGCGGATACCCATCTCGGGACGCTGCTGCTCACGGCCGCGGAACTGGATCATGGCCTTGACCTTGTCACCGGCGCCCAGGAACCGAAGTGCGTGACCGCGCTTGGTTTCGTAGTCGTGCTTGTCGATCTTAAGGCGGAAGCGAATTTCCTTCAGAACCGTGTTGGTCTGGTTCTTGCGGGCCTCGCGGGCCTTCACGGCGGCTTCGTACTTGTACTTGCCGAAGTCCATCAACTTGCAAACAGGAGGCTTAGCCTGCGGGGCAACTTCAACGAGATCGAGATCGGACTCGGCAGCAAGACGCAGGGCGTCCTCAATGCGGACAATTCCTACCTGTTCGCCGGCAGGACCGACCAACCGCACCTCGGGGACGCGGATACGCTCATTGATTCTTGGCTCGCTAATGTTAAAGCTCCTGTGGTTGTGGTGATGTCACCGGCAAAAAGAGAAGGCCCCCAATTGCTGGTGCAATCGAAGGCCTCGAAGATCGGCTGCACCTCCCCGCGGGAAGTACGCACCCTCGGAAGCAATGCCTCCGGAAGTGTCCGACCAGGTACCCGGCAACCTCTTGTCCCGAAAGGGATCCTGTCCCCGAAGGGAACGGTTGACGCGGGTGGGAGAGAACTCCGCTTGCAAACTGAAAGTCAATTCTACAGAAACAACCCGCCAAGCGCACATTGCGGAAGGCGGGAGCAAGAACTGCAGATGTTGACTGTGAATAACGACTTCCAGTCGGTCTGTGACAAGCTTACCAGTATGAGCACTGAAGACAGCAATTCCCGTAACTCCTATGGGGAAGACGCCTCC
Source organism: Paenarthrobacter sp. GQ52 (assembly GCF_059759005.1). Lineage (NCBI taxonomy): Bacteria > Bacillati > Actinomycetota > Actinomycetes > Micrococcales > Micrococcaceae > Paenarthrobacter > Paenarthrobacter sp. GQ52. The sequence goes on along the minus strand of NZ_JCAXEJ010000001.1, from coordinate 762,274 downwards.
CCCGCCGCTGATGCCGGAGTGTCCCAGCAGATCCGTGACATCGCTGAAGTTCCCGCAGTGGAAGTCATTACAACGGGCGCCGTTCACCTCATGAGCGCGGCCGCCGTCAAGGTGGGCCTGGCCGATGATCCCAATGCCGAGGACCTCAAGGACTTGGACGAAGCCCGCAAGCTCATCACGGCCCTCGCCGGCCTGGTGTCAGCAGCCGCCCCGGAAATCGGTTCACAGCACGCCGGCCCGTTGCGCGATGGCTTGCGTTCACTGCAGCTGGCATTCCGCGAGGCTTCCCTCATTCCTGACGCCCCGGGCAAGGGTCCGGGCGAAAAGTTCACCGGACCGGTGAACTAGCCCCAACTTCCGCAATAGTCAACGACGGCGGGTCGACCACGTGTGGTCGACCCGCCGTCGTTGTTTGTTTGTTTGTTGTTGAGGTTCAGCGCGTCAGGGTTTCAGACGCGGGCGGCCCGGCGGCGCAAGGACGTGAGGATGAGTCCGGTAGCGCAGAGAGCGACACCCGCGATGCCGACCGCGGCAAAGCCACCCGACGGACCCACGGTGTCGATGAAGACCCCGGCCAAAGGCGCGCCCAAGGCAACGCCTGCGGTCAGTGCCGAGCCGTACCAGCCCATCGCTTCACCCCGGCGCTCCTCGTCCACCAGGTCAGCCACCATCTCAGACGACGCCGACAAAACCGGTGCGCACAAAAGGCCGGGCAGGAGCGAGAGGAACGCGAGGGTCCAAGTGTCCTGGGCAAAGCCCATCGGAATGGTAAGAGCGGCCATGCCCAGGAGCAAGAGCATTGGCGAGATGGTCCGCTTCATTGACCCGTAGATGAGTCCACCGACCACGGACGCTGCGCACCAGAAGAAGAACACGATGCCGATTTCATTCTCGTGTCCACCACGTTCCAGCAGCCCGACGATGCTGACATCCGAACCACTGAGCACCATCCCGGATCCCGCGGCTACGACGAAGAGTGCCGCAACGGAAACCGTGAACCAGGTGAAGTTCCTGGCGACGCGACTCCGGAAGGCTGATGTGCGCGAAGTTGCCGACGCCATTTCAGAGGCCGCCTCCTGGACGTGGGCAGGCGCTGAGGCCACCATGGCAGCCTCCGCAGCAGCGAGGTCAGCCGCCGCCCTGTCCGCGGTCTCCTGCGGGGTACAGACCACTTCGCTCCGGGTTGGCGGGTTGAACCACATAAGGAACAGCCCGGCAACGGAGACCGAAATTCCTACTGCCGTCAGTCCGATCGCCGAGAAGCCACTGGTTGCCACGATGGCACCGACAGCCGGGCCGATCATGAACACCAGCTCGGTGGCGATGGAATCGAGGGCAAAGGCCGATCGCCGCTGCTCGCCATCCACCATGACACCCAGCGACTGGCGGACAACACTGAAAATCGGCAGGGTGAAAAGACCGCCGACAAACACCAATGGCAGCAGCCATTCATACGAAACGTGCGGGACTATCGACCAGATGACGGTTTCGGACACAACCGAAGGGATCAGAGCCTTCCTCAGCCCCACTATGTCCACCCGGCGACCACGCCAGGGTGCACCCAGCGCAATGCCGATGGTCATGACAGCGGCCGCTGCACCGGCGGCGGCGTAGCCCTGGCCCAGCGTCAGCACGATGTGCAGAGTGAGGAGCACGCCCGCCGCCGAGTGTGGAATGCGCGCAATCATGCCCACAACCAACAGACGCCGGACAGGGCGGATGGACAGCATCTCCTTATAGAGAGCGAAGTTCACTGGCTAAATCCTCTTGTTCCCCAGGGCAGCCCCGGGGAACCGGCACTGCCATTAATGCCGCGCGGGCTCCTGTGCTGCGCGCTGCAGTTTTACTTCCATGGAATCAACGCCCTCGGCAAAGGAATCCATCCTTGCCCACGCATCGTTCAGTTGGGCAAGGAGCGTCTGCACAGCCACGGCGTCGAGCCCATCTTCGAGGAAGAGCACCACACGCAGTTCCGGCCCTGCACCGCCGCCATGTACACTTCGACCGTCGGCCGTCAGGGACGCAACACCGCCACCGGGTTGCGTCTCCAAGCGACGGACGGTCCGAAATGCCGAGACCGTTGAAACGAGAGCAGCCTCCAGTTGATCATCAAGGTATGACGGCGTCCAGTCCTTCTGCTGGGCAAGGGCCCACATCGCCGGGCGCCGAACAACAAATGCAAAGTCGGAGCCTGGGTCCATCACCAACAGCTGCGCGCCCTCGGAAACTGCAGAAAGCGCTGCGCGCGCAGCGTATACGGCCACGGGCCGCGCCTCCGAATGCCATGCCTCGAGGGCAGCTGCCGAGGTGAAGACCGGCATGGCCGTGCGTCCATCGGGGGCCTTCAGTGTGACCAAAGCCATATCGGCCTGCTTGTCAGCGTGGAGGCCATCGACGCCTTCTGCTTCCTCAGCCAATTGGGCAACTACCGGAACGAAAACCCTTGCCGTCGCCAAGGAGGCAACAACGTCTTCCTCGCTGCCGGTTCCGTTGATCAGTGCCGCGATGGCGGCTACATAACCGGCATCTGCCGAGCCGTCGTCGTCCTCAAAATTGTGAATTTTGGCGTCATCACCACTGAGGCTCCTTCCGGACCAAGGCTGGCCGGCAGAGTCCGTAGCTCCACCGGCACCGGCCAAGGCGGCCGCTATGTGGCCGGGAAGCTCACGCCTGCCGTGGCCATGATCGTCGTGCTGATGTCCTGCGTTGTGGGGCATCAGCGGCGGCCGGCAACGTCCAGCGCCTCGGGCAGCGTGAAGGCACCGGCGTAGAGAGCCTTGCCTACGATCGCGCCTTCAACACCCAGCGGTACCAGTTCGCGCAGAACGCGCAGGTCTTCCAAGCTGGAGATACCGCCCGAAGCGACAACGGGCTTGCCGGTCTTCTCCACCATCTGGCGAAGCAGTTCCACGTTCGGGCCCTGAAGGGTTCCGTCCTTGGTGACGTCTGTGACAACGTAGCGGGCGCACCCTGCGTCTTCAAGGCGTGCCAGAACCTCCCAAAGGTCACCGCCCTCCTTGGTCCAACCGCGTCCGGCAAGAGTTGTCCCGCGGACGTCAAGCCCGACGGCGATCTTGTCACCAAAGCGGTCGATTGCCTTTCGGGTCCACTCCGGGTTCTCCAACGCTGCCGTTCCGAGATTCACGCGCGCGACGCCCAGCTCCAGCGCGCGCTCCAGGGATTCGTCGTCCCGCAAACCGCCGGAGAGTTCCACCTTGACGTTGAGCTGCGATACGACATCGCTGATCAGCGCGGCGTTGTTTCCGCGGCCGAAAGCAGCGTCCAGGTCAACCATGTGCACCCATTCGGCACCGGCGTCCTGCCAGTTCAAGGCTGCTTCCAGGGGCGTACCGTAGCTGGTTTCCGAGCCGGCTTCTCCCTGCAGGAGGCGGACTGCCTGGCCGTCAACGATGTCGACGGCGGGCAGGAGTTCCAGAACGGACTGGGCGGAGGTGGTCATGTGTGTCCTTGGAGTTCGAAGGTGACGCGGTTTGTTGAGCGACTGGTTTAGTTACCCAGCGTCAGGAGGTAGGCGGCCAACAGGGACATCCCGGCCAGCACATAGAAACAAATGGAAACCCAGCGCGGTTTTTTCTGCTGGTGGAAGGAGATACCCCCGCCAATCAGCAGGCCGGCGAGGGCCATCAGCAATACTGAGCCCCACATCTAGGCGGTATCGCTTCCGGATGCTTCCGGAGCGGGCTTACGGAGGCTGTCCACCCAGTTTCGCAGGAGCCGGGCTCCGGCATCGCCTGACTTCTCCGGGTGGAATTGGGTAGCGCAGAGTGGGCCGTTCTCGACAGCAGCAATGAAACGCGCACCATGTTCGGACCACGTGACCATGGGAGGAGCCATGCGGGGCTGGACGACGTCGAAGTTCCACTCCTGGACACCGTAGGAGTGCACAAAGTAGAAACGTTCCTGCTCAACGCCGGCGAACAGCTTTGAGCCCTCAGGTACGTCCACGGTGTTCCAGCCCATGTGCGGCACCACGGGAGCGGGAAGTAGTTCAACCTTGCCCGGCCACTCGGCCATACCCTCGGATTCGGTGCCGTGCTCTACACCGGCTTCGAAGAGGACCTGCAAGCCGACGCAGATGGCCAGCACAGGGCGGCCACCAGCAACCCGCCGTCCAATCATGCGGATGGCATCGACGGACTTGAGCTCCTTCATCACCGTCTCGTAGGCACCAACCCCGGGCACCACCAAGCCGTCAGCGTTAAGCACGTCCTCAGGCTTGGAGCTCAGAACAACGTGGGCGCCGGCGCGCTCAAGCGCACGGACGGCGGACCGTACGTTGCCCGATCCATAATCCAGCACAGTGACGGTGGGCTTGCCTTCGGGCGACTCCGGCTTCACGGATGCAGTGGCGTCAGCCACCGCTCCATTCTTCAGAAACTGGCCGCTCATAGTGCGCCCTTGGTGGAAGGGATGCCCTCCACGCGGGGATCGGATTCCACGGCTGCACGTAAAGCGCGGGCAAAAGCTTTGAACTGGGCCTCAACGATGTGGTGCGGGTCCCGGCCAGCCAAGACATTCATGTGCAGGCAGATTCCGGCATGCAGCGTGATGGCTTCAAAAACGTGGCGTGTCAGCGAGCCCGTGAAGTGTCCACCGATCAGGTGGTACTCCTGCCCGGCCGGCTCACCACCGTGCACCAGGTAAGGACGCCCGGAAACATCCACGACGGCGTGCGCCAGCGCTTCATCCAAAGGAACAGTTGCTTCGCCGAAGCGACGGATGCCGGCCTTGTTGCCCAATGCCGTCCGCAGGACCTCGCCAAAAGTGATGGCGACATCTTCCACGGTGTGGTGCGCGTCGATGTGGGTGTCGCCCGTGGCCTTCACCGTCATGTCGATCAGGGAGTGCTTGCACAGTGCCGTCAGCATGTGGTCGTAGAACGGAACCGAGGTACTGATGTCCGAGACACCGGAACCGTCCAGGTTGATCTCCACCAGGACTGAAGACTCGCTGGTGGTGCGCTCCATGCGCGCGGTGCGGGCAGCGGTCGGCGTGGTGCCGGTTTCGCTCATTGGGACGTCCTTATACACGGAGGGTGGGTTGGGTCTATGGACAAGTTTAGGCGCGCTGCGGCGCCGTGCCGTCCAGCAGTGCTTCCAAGGCCTCAAGGAAGGCGGTGGTTTCCGGTTCGGTTCCGGCGGTAACACGCAAGTGCCCAGGGATGCCGACGTCGCGAATCAGCACACCGGCATCGAGCAGGCCCTGCCAAATCTTGTGCGGCTCCTCGAGGCCGCCAAAGAAGACGTAGTTGGAGTCGGAGGCCGAGGGCTTGAGGCCCATGCGAAGGAGCTCAGTCACAATCCGGTCGCGTTGTACCTTGATGTCCTCGACGTCGGCCATCAGGGCTTCACGGTGGTTGAGCGCAGCCAGGGCCGTTGCCTGAGTGACGGCAGACAAGTGGTACGGAAGGCGGACCAGCCTGATGGCGTCTGTGACTTCCGGGGCTGCCGCCATGTAGCCGAGCCGGGCACCTGCAAGGGCGAACGCTTTGCTCATGGTGCGCGAGACGATCAACCGCTCGCGTCCTGGCAACAACGTCAAGGCGCTCGGAGTATTGTCGTGCGCGAACTCGTGATACGCCTCGTCCACGATCACGATGGCCTGGCTCGCTTCTCCGGCCTCGTAGACGGCTTCGACAACGTCCAAGCCCAACCCTGTACCGGTTGGGTTGTTCGGTGAGCACAGGAACACGATGTTGGCGCCCGTTTCCCGAACCTGCGCGGCGGCCGATTCGGCGTCCAGCCCGTAGTCGTCAGCACGCACTCCGCGGACATACTCCGTGTCCGTGCCACTCGCCAGAAGGGGGTACATGGAGTACGTGGGCGGGAAACCGAGCGCTTTGCGTCCCGGTCCACCAAATGCCTGGAGGATTTGCTGCAGGACTTCATTGGATCCGTTGGCGGCCCAGATGTTGTCCGGAGAAAGTTCGTGGCCAAGGTACTCGGCCAGCGCTTCCCGTAGTTCAGTGAACTCGCGGTCCGGATAGCGGTTCAGTCCTGTGGCCGCAGCGGCGACAGCCTCGGTGATGGCGGCTTGGACATCCGCCGGGACGCCATGGGTGTTTTCGTTGACATTGAGCAGGATGGGGACGTCAAGCTGCGGTGCGCCATAGGGGCTCAGTCCACGCAGATTGGTCCGGAGGGGAAGTCGGTCAAGTCGCTCAAGCTGGTCACTCACCAACACAGTTTAAGGGGCGCCCGGGACTGCCGACTAACTGTGACGCCGGGCGATCGGTTCCTGCGGATGGTGGACGACTCAGTTTGCAGGGACGAACAGCTGCTGGCCGGGCAGAATGCGGCCGCCGCGGAGGTCGTTCAGCTGGATGATCTCCGCGATGACATCACGCGGGTCCCGCTCCGGAGCGGCGGCGCCGGCGATGCCCCAGAGGGATTGCCCCGGCTGGACGGTGACAGAGACTGCGACGGGCGGACGCAATTGGGACTGGGAGTCCGACGCCTTGGCCGGGGAGTTGATAAAACCGGCGAGGGTCAGCAGCGCCGCCACCAACAGCATTGCCGGGATGCCGAAGAAGACAATCCGTCCCCGCCGGGTCAGACGCAGGCGAGCGGGCGCCTGAGTGGTGCGGAATTCAGCGAACGTAGTGATTGCGGACATGAGCTGAGCCCTTCTGAGCTATTGCCAGGTTCCGGGGTGCCCGGTGCCTGGCGGCCAATTCTTTGTGTTCCCCTCTTCTGATCCCGGATGTTCGAACACTCTGTTCGAACATCCAGCCCCAGCGTCAGGTTTATAGAACACATGTTCGAACCTTGCTATGACATTTTTAGCACTTATCAACGAACGGTGTCGAGACTCGCTAGAACAAATGTTTGATAAACGCCTGTGCCTGCCCTACGTTTGAGTGAAGAAACAGCACTGTTTCAGTGGAACAGGAGGGTCTGACATTTTTTGCAGACCCGACAACCCGGGGCTCGCCTCGGGCGGAATGGAAAGGCATTGGCGAACATGGCAGCGAAAGCCACAGGCGGCGGGGCACCCCTGCGGAGCCAGCAGCCTCAGAAGAGTCCCAAGAGCCTGACTGTCCGGCAGAAAAAGATTCTGGAGACCATCCAACGGTCGGTCAACGACAACGGATACCCGCCCAGCATGCGCGAGATCGGTGACACCGTGGGTCTGGCCAGTTTGTCGAGCGTCACTCATCAGTTGTCCCAATTGGAGAAGCTTGGCTACCTCCGCAGGGATCCCAAGCGTCCCCGCGCCATGGAAGTCCTGATGCCGCTGACCCTTGATGGTGGCACCATTCCGGGCGTGGAAGCGCCCACCACCCTTCGCAGCGCGGGGGGCCTTGCCGTAACAGAGCTGGCCAGTGCCAGTGATACCGCCATGGTCCCGCTGGTGGGCCGGATCGCGGCCGGCGGACCGATCCTGGCTGACCAGACGGTGGAAGACGTGCTGGCGCTCCCCCGCCAGCTCGTGGGGCATGGCGAATTGTTCATGCTGAAGGTGGCTGGCGATTCCATGATTGACGCCGCCATCTGTGACGGTGACTGGGTTGTGGTCCGCCGCCAGAATGACGCCATCAACGGCGACATCGTGGCAGCCCTGCTGGATGACGAAGCAACCGTAAAGACCTTCCGTCAGAGGGATGGCCATACGTGGCTGCTTCCGCAGAACACGCAGTACGAACCCATTCTGGGCGATCAAGCCACCATCATGGGCAAGGTAGTTTCGGTACTGCGCTCCCTTTAGGCGCCCTACGGGGCTTTAGCCGAGCCCAGGCGCTCCAGGACGCCACGGACCACTGCCCGGTCCGTCGTTGCCCAGAACGGCGGCAGGGCGGCACGCAGGAAGCCTCCGTAGCGTTCCGTCGAGAGCCGCGAGTCGAGCACTGCAACTACTCCTTTGTCTCCTGTTGAACGGATCAGGCGGCCAGCACCCTGCGCCAGTCGGATGGCAGCATGCGTAGCCGATACGGCCATAAAGCCATTTCCACCTGATTGCGCCACCGCACGTGAGCGCGCAGTCATGAGGGGATCATCGGGCCGCGGGAAGGGAATGCGGTCAATGATCACCAAGCGGCACGAGCCACCCGGAACATCTACGCCCTGCCACAGTGACATGGTCCCGAAGAGGCATGTGTCAGGCTCATCCGCGAACTGCTTCACGAGGGCCGCCATGGTGGATTCGCCTTGGCAGAGGATATCCACGTCCAGCCGGAGCCGCATGGCGTCGGCTGCTTCTTCGGCCGCACGCCGTGAGGAGAACAAACACAAGGCTCCCCCGCCGGAGGCACGGATGAGGTCTTCCAATTCGTCGAGCGCCTCGGGGGAAGTACCACGACCGGGTTTTGGGAGGTGCTTGGCCACATACAGGACACCCTGTTTGGGATAATCAAAGGGCGAACCCACATCGATCCCGGTCCAGCTCGGGGCACCGTCGCCGATGAGGCCGAGGCCACCTGCTGCCGGTTCGAAAGCCGAGCCGATGGCCAGCGTGGCGGAGGTCAGCACCACCGTGTGGCCGGCGAAGAGACCCTCGCGAAGCCGCCCGGCAACGCTGAGCGGGGCGATGTTGAGCAAGGCGGGAGCAGTCTCGTCCGGTTGGGAATAGCCTTGGTGCGGGTCGAACGTGCTGTTCCTGGAGAACCATACAACTTCGCGGTTCTCCTTGGCGGCCAGCATGCGTTCGCACAATTCCAGGATCAGCATGAGCCGTGAACGCGCCAACTGCCGTCCGCCGTCGACTGCGTTTGATGAATCTGTCTTCGAATCCGAGAGCGCAGCGCGAGCGGCGTCCCTTAACTGGTCCAGGCAATCCAGCTGTTCGTCGTTGAGGCCGTTGGGCAACAGCCCATTGGGCACACCGGCGATGGCCATATCCAATCGCTCCGCGGCAGCGTTGAGCGCGTCCACTGTAATGGCCGTGTGTTTGCGTGCACTTGATGCCGCCGCGTGAACCATGGCCACCGACAACTGGCCTGAAACAGCACCGGTCACGCGGTCCTGAAGTTCGTGCGCCTCGTCAACCACCACAACGTCGTACTCAGGCAGCACGGCCAGGCCTTCAAAGGCACTGACGGCCAGCATGGCGTGGTTGGTGACCACGACGTCGGCTTCACCCGCCCGTGAGCGTGCCAGCTCGCTGAAGCACTCTTCTGCTACGGGGCACTTCTGGGCGCCCAAGCACTCCATGGACGTCACGGATACCTGACGCCAGGCCCTGTCGGTGACCCCTGGCATGAGTTCATCGCGGTCTCCGGTAGCGGTCTTCTCAGCCCATTCCCGGAGACGGACTACTTCCTTACCCAGCTGTGACTGCGGACCGCCCATGGAAGCAGCAAAGTGGGGCACGCTGGTGTCCTCGCCGAGGGAGAACAGCTGCCCTTCGGAGGGCTCTTCGCTGGGGAACCCGCCTTCGAGCTTCTGCAGGCACACATAGTTTGCCCTGCCCTTGACGAGCGCCACATTGACCGGGCGCTCAAGGGCAGGGTTGATGGTCTCCAGCAGCCTGGGAAGGTCCCGGCCAACGATTTGGGTTTGGAGTGCCAGGGTGGCGGTGGACACGAGAGTCGGTTTATCGCTGTCCATGGAATGAGCGATCAACGGAATCAGGTAAGCCAACGACTTACCTGTTCCCGTTCCCGCCTGGACCAGCAGGTGCTCCCCGGTCTCGATGGCCCGGGTGACATGCTTGGCCATTTCGTGCTGGCCGGCACGGCTTTGTCCGCCCATGCCGGCAACAGCCCGATCCAACAGTTCGAGGGTGGTCTTCTCCCCCACCGATTCGACGGCGTCCGCCGCCACCTTCTCAACCATTACTGACGAATGACTCCAGTTCAGCGGCCAGGCCTTCGCGCACCATGACAACTACCCGGGTCCCGTTCTCCTCGTGCTCAGTGCTGAGGATTTCCGAGTCGGAACTGTGCAATTTGCTGATCATTTCCCCGCGGTCGTAGGGAATGAGCAGTTCAAGTCGCACGCCGGGCCGGGGAATGGACCGGCTGATGTCTTCCAGCAGTTCCGCGATGCCCTGGCCCGTGCGGGTGGACACAACAGCATGGCGGGGCTCTTTCTGCTTGAGGCGCTCCACCACGAAGGGATCCGCGACGTCCACCTTGTTGAGGACGATGATCTCGGGAACCTTGCGGGCATCAACCTCGGTGAAAACGGCCCTTACCGCTGCAATCTGTCCCTCAGGATCGGGGTGCGATGCATCCACCACATGGAGGATCAAGTCCGCATCCGCAACTTCCTCCAGCGTGGAGCGGAAAGCCTCAATGAGCTGGGTTGGGAGTGAACGAACGAACCCAACGGTGTCTGCGAGTGTATAGCCGATGCCGTCCGGGGTTTGCGCCTTACGGACTGTGGGATCCAGGGTGGCGAACAGGGCGTTCTCCACCAGGACACCTGCGTCAGTCAGGCGGTTCAGCAGGGACGACTTCCCAGCGTTCGTGTACCCGGCGATGGCAACAGACGGAACCGCATTACGACGGCGGTTGGCACGCTTGGTCTCGCGCGCAGGCTTCATCGCGGCGATTTCGCGACGCAACTTGGCCATGCGGGTGCGGATTCGGCGCCTATCAAGTTCGATCTTGGTTTCACCAGGACCACGCGAACCCATTCCAGCGCCTGCTCCACCCACCTGGCCACCGGCCTGGCGGGACATGGAGTCGCCCCAACCGCGAAGCCTCGGGAGCAGGTACTCGAGCTGTGCGAGCTCCACCTGCGCCTTGCCTTCGCGGCTCTTTGCGTGCTGGGCAAAGATATCCAGGATCAGCGTGGTGCGGTCAACTACCTTGACCTTCACAATGTCCTCCAGGCCGCGTCGCTGCGAGGGCGCGAGCTCAGTGTCCACAACCACAGTATCTGCGCCCGTGGCAGCGACGATGTCCTTGAGCTCCTGGGCCTTACCGGAACCAAGGAAGGTCCCGGGGTCCGGCTTCTGCCGGCGCTGAACCAAACCGTCCAACACCTCGGATCCGGCGGTCTCTGCAAGTGCCGCCAGCTCGCGGAGGGAGTTCTCAGCGTCCGCGAGAGTCCCCTCAGTCCACAGACCGGCCAGTACGACGCGCTCCAGGCGCAACTGCCGGTATTCGACCTCAGTGACGTCTTCAAGTTCGGTTGACAGTCCTGCGGTACGGCGAAGGGCGCGGCGTTCGGCCAAATCTTCCTGGTCGCCGTCGTAGATACTGTGTTCACGGTCCAGCGTGGAAATCGCCTGCGCCTTGCCGAACACACCGTTGGCGTCGTCGTCGTCGGATGCCTGCGCAGGTACATCCTTGGAAAGAATCCGGTCGATGACGGCCTGGATTTGTTCAGGACTCATGTCCTGGGCGTCGGAATCGGATCCGGAGTGCTTCTGGGTGGTCATGGTCTCCTTAGACTGTTCGGCAATTCCAGAATAGTGCGGTTTCGTGCTCGATGGGGCGCTATTCGCGCTCGGCTGACGGACATCGGCCAAAAGGGCCTCCTGTGTACTGGGCAGTCGGTGCCTTTCGGAGGCAGGGGCTGCTGGAATGTGGCGTGATTGACTCCGCGGGGAGGATCCTTTGGCCAACGTGAGGATGCTCTGCCTGCCCTACGCGTTTAGCCGGATGGATACAGCTGTCCACTAGGGTGCGGAGCGGAATCTTCAGAGCGTCCGGCTCCAAATTCTGGAGTTGCCGGACTGAGCCAGTGGGACCTGCCGGGCGGAAAAGCCGGCCGGGCTGAAATGCCAAGCGGGCCTGCGTCGCGGGCGGTACCGTCAAACGCCGGATGACTCCGGTGTTTGTGGGCTGATTACTCGAAGATCAAGAACATGCGTTCCACTTTAGCAGCCATTGTCAAACCTGCTGCGGAACGAGGCAGTTTCCCAAGCCGACGATAGCCAACTAATCTGGCAAATTATGGAGTCTGCACACTATTTCACTGCCCAACCTGCCGGACCATTCACCCGCAAGCCGCTCACTGTGGAACTCGCAGGAGCCACACGCCAGCTGCAGACCTCGTCGGGAATCTTCAGTCCCGACGGCGTGGACAAAGGCACGGCAGTACTTTTCTCCGAGGTTCCACCGCCGTCACCGAAGGGCCACCTGCTGGACATCGGCTGCGGCTGGGGTCCGATTGCCCTCACCTTGGGGCTGATGGCACCACATGCCAAGGTCCATGCGGTGGATGTGAATGAGCGTTGCATCACGCTGACCAACGAGAATGCGGCGGCGCTCGGACTCACCAACGTCACTGCCAGCCTCCCGCACGAGGTAGACCCCGCCGTCGAGTTCGACACCATCTGGTCCAACCCGCCCATCCGCATCGGAAAAGACGAATTGCATACCCTCCTGCTGACGTGGCTGCCCCGGCTGGCGCCGGGCGGTAACGCTTGGTTGGTTGTCCAGAAGAACCTGGGCTCCGATTCCCTCCAGCGGTGGCTGGCCACCGAGCTGGACAGCTCCTACACGGTCTCCCGTGAGAGCACATCCAAGACGTTCAGGATCATCCGTGTCAGGAAACCGTCCCAGTAGCCACGATGACGGCTGGGCCACTAAGTTCAACGTGCTCGCGGCCTCCCGCACCAGGGAAGAACTTCACACCTACGACGCCGCCCGGTACCTTCACGTGCCAGTCGTTGGGAGCCGTGTCACCCGCCCAGTGACGAATCGCAACGGCGGCGGCGCACGCGCCTGTGCCGCAGGATTGTGTCTCCCCCACGCCACGCTCGTGAACGCGCATGGTGATGGTTCCTACGCCGTCCTCCACCAGGGGCTCGGCGGGAACCACGAACTCAACGTTGGTTCCGTTTGCGGGCTTGGGATCCACCACGGGGGCCTTGAACAATTGTGTGGCTGACAGCTCGCTGAGTTCTGCGAGGGCAACTACCGTGTGGGGGTTGCCCATACTGACTGACAGACCGGGCCTTGCCACTTCCAGGCCGTCAGCGCTTACCAGCGCATCCATGGCCTTGCTGGTGGCCTCCCGGGGGAAGATGAACTCCCATGGGCCCATATCCACGGCATAACCGTTGACTGTCCTTACAACCTTTTTGACGCCGCCACGAGTGCCGATGGTGAGCGTCTGACCGGGCCCCAGGTTCACCAGGTTCTCCGCAATCAGGAAATGGACGAAAACGCGTACGCCATTGCCGCACATTTCGGACAGCGAACCATCTCCGTTGCGATAATCCATGAACCACTCGGCTTCGGGATCCTGCTCAAGGGCGACACGACCTTCAGGGAGAAAACGGGAAGGAACTGCCCGGATGAGGCCGTCACCCCCGATGCCCACATGGCGGTCGCACAACTGCGCGACCTGCTCGGCCGTGATCTCGTGGGCGTCACCGGGATCAGCGATGAGGACAAAATCATTGCCCGTTCCGTGACCCTTGGAGAACTCCAGCCCGGCGAGGCTGGAAAGTGGCACTGGAGCACCGGCAGTTGCGGGCTGCGGGGCGGGAACTGCGGCGGTTTCGTCCATGGATCTAGGCTACCTGCCACGGCTCTTTGGCCAGAAATTGCAGCGGTTAGGTCGTGGGCGCGCTGGCCCCATTGACAGCATTGGCTGCCTTAGCCAGAAGCTCCGGATCCTGCCAGTCGAGCCAAGTGATTCGTGGATCGGCCCGGAACCATGTCAGCTGGCGCCGCGCAAATTGCCTGGTTGCCACGATGGTTTCCTCGGCGGCGGCATCCGCAGTCATCCCGCCGTCCAGGACCTTAAGGAATTGGGCGTATCCCAAAGCGCGCGAAGCTGTCTTGCCGCTCCTCAAACCGACGGCGTCGAGTCGTTCGACTTCCTGTTGGAGTCCTGCATCTACCATCCGATGCACCCTCAGTCCCAGACGTTCCCGCAGTTGCTCCCGATCGACCTCCAGGCCGATCTGAAGTGCTGGCTGGAAATACTCGCGCTGTGGCATGAACGAGCTGAAAGGGCGGCCAGTGAGACCGTGCACTTCCAATGCCCGGATCACTCGTCGTGCGTCTCCAAGGCGGGCAGCCGAGACGGGATCGACTTCCTCGAGGCGGGCCCGCAACGGCGCAAGCCCTTTGATTTCGCATTCTTCTTCCAGGTGACTGCGGAGCATCGGATCGGTGCCCGGGAATTCCAGCACATCCAGTGCCGCCCGCACATACAGCCCGGATCCGCCCACAAGGATGGCGCGCTTTCCCCGTGAATGGATGTCATGGATGGCCGCGCGGCATTCATTTTGGAAGTCGGCCACACTGGCTTCCTGCGTGACGTCCATGGTGTCCAACAAGTGGTGTGGCACACCCCTGCGCTCTTCCACTGTGATCTTGGCAGTTCCAATATCCATGCCACGGTAGAACTGCAAGGCGTCGGCGTTGATCACCTCGCCGTTCAGGGCCAGAGCGAGGTTGACGCCCAGATCCGACTTACCGGAACCTGTGGGACCAACAACGGCGATGACAGGCTGATGGGGTTCCGAACTGGCAAACGACATGCTGTCCTGGCTCACGGGCCTAGGCGCGGCGAACCGGCAAGGCCGGCATGCCCAACGCCACGCCCGTCTTGCCTGACGCCGATCCTGCAGCCGGGACGCCGCACGAATCAGCCTGCGAGCGATCCCAGGCATCGCCTGCACGGGAGCGGCGCAAAAGGTAATCCTCTGCTGTTGCCGGGTCAGCCACAAGGTGGAAGGCTGCGGCCTCGGTAATGGTCACGGTGACGAAGTCACCCGGCCGCGGGGTTCCGGCTCCGGCCGGCACGGAGAAGTGCACCAGCCTTTGGTCCTTCGAACGACCGGACAACCGGTGTGTTTCGCCGGCTTTCCGTCCTGACTGCGCTGTAACCAGGACTTCAACTTTCCGCCCCAGCTGCTTGGCGTTCTCTTCTGCGGCAATACGGTCCTGTAGGGCCGTGAGGCGTTCGTAGCGCTCCTGCACCACGGCCTTGGGGAGTTGCTCTGGAAGGTCTGCAGCCGGCGTGCCGGGCCGCTTGGAGTACTGGAACGTGAAGGCGGAGGCAAACCGCGACTTCTCCACGACATCCAAGGTCGCTTGGAAGTCTTCTTCGGTTTCACCGGGGAAGCCGACGATGATGTCGGTAGTGATGGCAGCATGCGGGATGCGTTCCCGCACTTTGTCCAGAATTCCCAGGAATTTGCTGGAACGGTACGAACGGCGCATGTCTTTCAGTACCTTGTCCGAGCCGGACTGCAGTGGCATATGCAACTGGGGCATGGCGTTGTGTGTTTCGGCCATGGCGTCAATGACATCATCCGTAAATGCGGCCGGGTGGGGGCTGGTGAAACGAACACGTTCCAGGCCTTCGATTTCACCGCATGCGCGGAGGAGTTTGGAGAACGCCTGGCGGTCACCAAATTCCACACCGTAGGAATTCACATTCTGGCCAAGCAACGTGACTTCCACAGCCCCGTCATCCACGAGAGCCTGAATTTCCGCCAGAATCTCGCCGGGACGCCGGTCTTTCTCCTTGCCACGAAGCGAGGGCACGATGCAGAACGTGCAGGTGTTGTTGCAACCCACGGAGATTGACACCCAACCTGCATACACAGAGTCTCGCTTGGTGGGGAGCGTTGACGGGAATACATCCAAGGATTCGAGAATCTCGAGTTGCGCCTCATTGTTGTGCCGGGCGCGGTTCAGCAGGGCCGGCAGCGCTCCCAGGTTGTGCGTTCCAAACACGGCGTCCACCCACGGCGCCTTCTTCACAATGGTTTCCCGGTCCTTCTGGGCCAGGCAGCCACCAACAGCAATCTGCATTCCGGGGTTTGCTTCCTTGACCTGCCGAAGCTGGCCAAGGTTTCCATAGAGTTTGTTGTCTGCGTTCTCCCGCACAGCGCATGTATTGAAGACCACGACGTCGGCCACTTCACCTTCAGCGGCCACATAACCGGCTTCTTCGAGGAGTCCCGCCATGCGCTCTGAATCATGGACGTTCATCTGGCAGCCGAAAGTACGAACCTGATAGGTCCTGGGCTCGGCAGAAGGAGTGGCGGCAGCTGTTGGGGAGGGAATGGTCAAACTCACTACTCAAGGGTACCGGCTTCTGCCAGCACCTCACCGACGATCCTGAACGCCATGGAGGGGGCGTACCCCTTGCGGGCCAACATTGATGCAAGCCGGCGGGTGTACTTGTCCCGCTCTGCCCGATCTGACAGATCCATGCTGGGCCGCAGTTTGCGCTGAACGAGCTCCCGGGCAGCCGATTCCTCGTCCTGGTCGCTGAGTTTCGACAGGGCTTCCTCTGCCGTATCCAGCTCTATGCCTTTGTCTGCCAGTTCCCGACGAATGGCGCCTTTGGCAAGCTTCTTGCTCTGCGAACGGCTGCGGACCCACATCCTGGCGAACTCAGCATCATCGATCAACTGAACTTCTTCGAAGCGGTCCAGAACTGCCTCCGCCACGTGCTCGGGAACGTTCCGTTCAGCGAGTTTCCGGGACAGTTGCAGCCGGCTCCGCGGCGCCATCGTCAACTGCCTCAGGACGATGGCACGCGCCACGGATTCGGGATCAGGTTCGGGATCGGCCGCAACGGAAGAATCCGGCTCCGGCCCTCTCCTAGCCGTCAACGGCCTTCAGCTTCGGGGAATCTTCTTCAGTCTTTACAACGCCCACGCCAAGCTTTTCCTTGATGAGGCGCTCCAGTTCCTGGGCGAGCTCAGGGTTGTCTCGCAGGAATCGACGCGAGTTCTCCATGCCCTGGCCCAGCTGATCGCCGTCATACGTGAACCACGAGCCCGACTTCTTGATGATGCCGTGCTCCACACCCATGTCAATGATGCCTCCCTCACGGGAGATCCCCTGACCGTAGATGATGTCGAACTCGGCGATCTTGAACGGCGGAGCCATCTTGTTCTTGACGATCTTTGCCTTGGTGCGGTTACCGACGGAGTCAGCACCTTCCTTGAGGGTCTGGATGCGTCGAACGTCGATTCGCACTGAGGCGTAGAACTTCAAGGCCTTGCCACCAGTGGTTGTTTCCGGGGATCCAAAGAACACACCGATCTTTTCACGCAACTGGTTGATGAAAATGGCGGTGGTCTTGGTTTGACTCAGGCGGCCCGTGATCTTACGCAGGGCCTGGCTCATGAGTCGAGCCTGGAGGCCAACGTGGGAGTCGCCCATTTCGCCTTCGATTTCGGCACGGGGTACCAAGGCGGCTACGGAGTCAATGACCACGATGTCCAGCGAGCCGGAGCCCACCAGCATGTCCATGATCTCCAATGCCTGCTCACCGGTGTCCGGCTGGGAAACCAAGAGTGCATCCGTGTCCACGCCAAGCTTGGCGGCGTAGTCCGGGTCAAGTGCGTGCTCGGCGTCAATGAACGCTGCGATGCCACCTGCGCGCTGTGCGTTGGCAACAGCATGAAGGGCCACGGTGGTCTTACCCGAGGATTCCGGACCATAGATTTCCACCACGCGCCCCCGGGGCAGGCCGCCAATGCCAAGGGCGACATCCAATGCAATGGAGCCGGTCGGAATGACCTCAATCGGGGCGCGGGTGTCATCACCCAGGCGCATGATGGAGCCTTTGCCGAACTGCTTGTCGATCTGGGCAAGCGCTGCTTCGAGCGCCTTTTCACGATCCGGGGTTGCCGCCATGGTTCACACCTCTGATGCTTTCTCGCTGTGGAGTGGCCCGAAAGGCCGCTTTCCTGTCATGTCTGACGCTATTACGGTGCTCTGACATTTTTAGTAGCCGGCACCGGCTATGTGGATAACCCGGGCTGCCGGAAGCTCTGGAATGCGTCTTTCGAGATCAATTTTCCTCTCACAGGAGCATATCCCCATCCGAACAGATATTCGAACAATGTTCCGGCGTGTCCCACCTCGGACGGCAGTCCGCATCGTGTGCCGGAGTTCAGCTGGAAGCCGGCTTGATGTCCCTGCCCAGCCTGCGTTCGGGGGGAACATCCTGGACCTCGCACACGGCCAACCAGACTTCGCGGGGTTGGTGACCGGAGGCCAAAGCCTCTACGGCAGTTCGCCCGCCAACGCCGGCGAGTACCAGGGAGTTGGCCAGGACCCGGGAGTAGCCTGCCCCGAATTCGTCGTGCATTAATCGCCAAAAGTCACTTGCCCTCACGGATAGAGTCTCTCATGGCGCCGGACTCTAGAATGGTTGCCATGAGCAATCCTCTCCAGAGCACGCCAGGTCCGGCCGTGCCAGGCGACGCCGCAGACGACGCCCTCCAGCAGGTGGAACACCAGCTGAGCCTGCTCTGGCGCCGCGCCCGTTCCATCTCGCATCAGTTGTCACGCCAGGTACATCCGGACATGGAACCGGCCGCCTATGGGCTCCTCACGGTCATCCGCAGGGAAGGTCCCATCCGACTCACCGACCTCGCCACCTGCATCGGAGTGGGCAAGCCTTCCGTGAGCCGCCAGATTGCCTTCCTGGAAAGCATCGGCCTCGTCTACAAGGAGGCCGATCCCCAGGACGGCAGGGCGCAGTCCATCCGTTTGACGGAAAAGGGCGAAGAGAAGATGCACCAGGTTCAAGATGCCCGCAGGCAGGTCTTCCGTGAACGGCTCGGCGAATGGCCCCTCGAGGATGTCCAGACGCTTGCTGACTACATGGGCCGCCTCAACGCCATTTACGGGGACGGCGTGCTCAACGTGAAGGAACCGGAGATCGACGTCGAGGACAAGCCCGCAGGCGTTTGAGCAGCACCCTCCGCAACCGACACCCCAAATTCAACGAAAAAGGTCCCCAGCCTGAGGCTGGGGACCTTTTCCATGGTTTTGCTGGAACGCTTACCGGGCTCCGGAGAGCATTCCTTGCGGGAAATCATCCGTGAGGTCCAGATCGCGACCGTAACGCTGGGAGAATTCCTGCGGAACGGTGTCCGGAACTGCAACACCTTCTGCGACGGCCACGCGATCGCTGACTTCGCGAAGCATGTGGGACAACGGAACATCCAGGGCTGTGCAGATAGAGGACAGGAGCTCGGAAGAAGCCTCCTTCTGGCCGCGTTCAACTTCACTCAAGTAACCAAGTGAGACGCGGGCGCTGTGCGAAACCTCGCGGAGGGTACGGCCCTGACGCTGGCGGACATCGCGCAGTACATCACCGATCTCGTGGCGTAGTACAACCATTTTGCGCTCCTTCTGTTCGCTCTGTGCCTGATCAGCCAAGCCCACATCCTTCCAGCGGACAACGCCGTTCACGGATACGGGCTGCTTTACCATCTGTATCGCCTTGCTCCCTCATTCATCCGGTTCGCTGGCTGGCGGACCGGGTTGGTTTTTACATCCTAGGCGCCCCGGCTCTTCCGAAGCGACACAATGACACAACTATTGGCAATCAGTTTTTGTTCCCGACTACTTTACGAACGGTAACCAACGCCACTCAGTGCAGCAAGCAGACGCGCCAAGGCGGCCTCACAGGCCTGCTCCCTGATGGACTGCCTGTCCCCCGAAAAACTGTACTCAAACGATTCGGTTCCGGATCTGCCGGCTATTCCGATGAACACGGTTCCTACTGCTTTGCCGTCGTGGGGCTCGGGTCCCGCCACACCCGTGGTGGAAATCCCGAGATCGGCGCCGCAGACGCGCCGGGCGCCGTCGGCCATTGCCTCGGCCACCTGCCCGTCCACTGAGCCGGCGTCCGCAAGTAGTTCCTGCGGAACTCCCAGCACACCGGCCTTCACTGAGTTCTGGTAGGCAATCACGCCGCCTTGCAGCATCCCTGATGCTCCCGGTGTGTTGGCCAGCGTTGCCGCCACCATCCCGGCTGTCAGTGACTCGGCTGTAGCCACAGTGAGCTTGTTACCGATGGCAATAGCGACTGCCGCCGTCGCCGTTTGCGCGGCGGCGGAAGCGCCGTCATTCAGCGTCATGCACGCCGCCCGGCCGCGCGAAGCTTCAGCGCTTGGATGACATATTCGACGCCGGTCCACAAGGTGATGGCCAGCGCCACCATCATCACCCAGAAGGCGACGTCGCCCAGCCAGGGAGCGATCGCCTTCAGCGGCAGGATGTAGAGGAATATGGCTACGGTCTGGATTACTGTCTTCAGCTTGCCACCGCGGGAAGCCGGCATGACGCCGTACTTGATAACGACGAACCGAAGAGCGGTAATCCCCCACTCCCGCACCAGGATGAGGATGGTGACCCACCAGGGCAACTCTCCCAGGATGGATAGGAGAACCAGCGCGGAACCGATAAGCAGCTTGTCGGCGATGGGATCGGCAATCTTGCCGAAATTGGTGATCAGACCACGCGCCCTGGCGATGTCGCCGTCGAGCTTGTCCGTATAGATGGCCACCGCGAAGGCGACAACAGCCGCCCAGCGCCAGATCCCGTACTCGCCGTCGTCGGCCACAAGGAACCATACGAAGAACGGAACCAGGACGATGCGGAGCATCGTCAGGATGTTGGGCAGGTTCCAGACGTCGGAGCTGCTGGAAGTCGCGTTATCACCCTCGGCTGTAGTCACCCAACAAGGCTACCTTCTTTGGGCTACCTTCCCGTGAGCGACCAGGCGTCCTCTCCGCCCTCTTCGTCGTCGTTCGGGCCGTCAGCGCCGTCGTAGTATTCGATGGCTTGCGTCCGGTTGTCCAGGTCCGCCTGGACAAGGTCTTCGGCATAACCTCCGACGGCGATGTTCGAGTTCGCGTTATCGCTCAGGGCCGCCGTGTGCGCGTCGGGCGCTGCGGGTGACTCCTGGCCTTTCATCGCTGCTAGCACCGCGGCGAGGTCATCGGGCTTGACCAGGACGTCGCGCGCCTTGGAGCCCTCCGAAGGACCAACGACGCCACGGGACTCGAGGAGGTCCATAAGGCGGCCGGCTTTGGCGAATCCCACACGAAGCTTTCGCTGGAGCATGGACGTTGAGCCGAACTGCGTGGTCACCACAAGCTCTGTTGCCTGGAGCAGGACCTCGAGGTCGTCCCCAATGTCGTCGTCGATCTGCTTCTTGGGTGCCTCGGCAGCGACGTCGTCGCGGTAGACGGCCTGCAGCTGTCCCTTGACGTGCTCCACGACCTTATGGATCTCGGATTCGGTAACCCAGGCACCTTGGACACGCATGGCCTTGGAAGCACCCATCGGAAGGAACAGGGCGTCACCCTGTCCAATGAGCTTTTCAGCGCCAGGCTGGTCCAGCACAACACGGGAGTCAGTTACGGAAGACGTAGCAAACGCCATACGGGACGGGACGTTCGCCTTGATCAGACCGGTCACAACGTCCACGGACGGGCGCTGCGTTGCAAGTACCAGGTGGATACCGGCGGCACGTGCCAGCTGGGTGATGCGGACAATCGAGTCTTCAACATCCCGCGGGGCCACCATCATGAGATCGGCGAGCTCGTCAACGATCACCAGCAGGTACGGGTATGGCTTCATGACGCGCTTGGAATCCAACGGCGGGACAACCTTGCCTGCCCTGACCGCTTTGTTGAAGTCGTCGATGTGCTTATAGCCGTAGTTTGCGAGGTCGTCGTAGCGGGCATCCATCTCGCGAACCACCCATTGCAAGGCTTCGGCGGCCTTCTTGGGGTTGGTGATGATGGGCGTAATGAGGTGCGGTACGCCCTCGTATGCCGTGAGTTCCACGCGTTTGGGGTCCACCATGACCATGCGCACTTCATCCGGTGTGGCGCGCATGAGGATGGAGGTGATCATGGAGTTCACGAAGCTCGACTTACCAGCACCGGTGGCACCGGCGACGAGCAAGTGGGGCATCTTGGCGAGGTTGGCCACCACGTAGCCACCCTCAACGTCCTTGCCGACACCCATGACCATCGGGTGGTCGGTCCGGCGTGCGTTCTGGCTGCGCAGCACATCGCCCAGCGACACGGTCTCACGGTCTGTGTTGGGAATCTCGATGCCGATGGCGGACTTGCCGGGAATCGGGCTCAGGATGCGGACATCACTGGACGCCACGGCGTAAGAGATGTTCTTGGACAGGGCGGTGACACGCTCCACCTTGGTACCCGGAGACAACTCGATCTCATAGCGGGTCACAGTGGGACCGCGGCTGAAGCCCGTCACAGCTGCCTCGACGTTGAACTGCGTGAGGGTGTCCGTCAGTGCGGCGACGACGGCGTCGTTGGCTTCCGTGCGCTCCTTCGGAATGGATCCGGGCGTCAGGTAGTCCGATGCCGGCAGGGTGTAGGTGACATCACCTGCCAGGGACAGTTGCTCCGTGCGCTGCGGGATGGGTGTCTGTGGGAGGGGCGCCCCTGCGGGCTTCGCCGGAACCTGGACTACGGGAGCCGCGGGTTCGGTCATGTCCGGAGTAAGAATCGGAATGGCTTCGGTGGGGTTCTCGATCCCAGGCGTGGCGCCCAGGCCTTGGGCGGCCTTGATCTTCCCGACGGCGATCTCTGCCTGCGTTGGACGACGTACACCCGGCGGAACGCGCGGTGCGGACGCACCTGGAGTTTCGTCGTCGTCGACTATTGCATGCTCGAAGGCCTCGTCCCCGACGTAACCCTCCAAGCTCGTATCTGTTTCCTCATCCTTGCCAAAGAAGCGCATACGCTTCTTCTTCCTGGGCTTGGCGGCAGCGTCGTTTTCATACAGGTAGCTGCGGTCGTGGGCGTCCTTGCCGGACTCGTCCATAAGGTCAACGCCCATAAGGTGTTCATAGGCACCCCTGATCCGGGACGGAATGGCACCAAACGGCGTGGCCGTGACGATCAACACGGACACGAACGCCAACAGCCCATAGAGGACTACGGGAACAGCCACGTGGATTGCAGCCAGAGGTGCGGCTGCGAGGAAGCCCAGCATTCCACCGGCCTTGCGCAGGCCGTCGAAGCCTTCTGCAACGGTGGGGAGGCCACCAATGACATGGGCCAGGCCCGAACCGGCCAGGGTCATGATTATGAAGCCGATGCCCACGCGGTTGTTCCCACGGCCGTCCTGTGGCTTTCGGAAAAGCCGGAAAGCACAGACGAACAGCATGAAGGGCAGGATCAGGGACATCCAACCGAACGTGCCGTTGACCACGCTGTAAACCATGTCCGGGAGCCACCCGGTCAGACCCCACCAGGCGAAGGTGGCGATCGCGATGCCCAACACCAAATTGAACAGGGCTGCACCATCCCGGCGATCGTCGGGGTGGAGATCGCTGACGTCATAACCGATTCGCCGGACCCCGGCGCCTACCACATGGCCGATCCCCTGCCAGAAACCTGAGAGCATCCGCAGCGGCAGCGGAGCCTGGGGCTCGACGGCGGCCGTTTGCTTGGTACGGGCAGTGCTGCCACGACCGCTCTTGGTCGCGGCTGCGCTGCTTTTCGAAGCAGCTCCGCTGGTTTTGGATGCGGCTGTGCTCCGGCCTGTGCCGCCGGATTTACTGCTGGAGCTGCCTCGTGGCGTGGAGGTAGTACGGGTCGCCATAAGTGCCACGCTACCCCAAGGGGGCCCGAAATCCGCGGATTTCAGGCCCCCTTGGGCATGAATGTTGCTGGCTGGCTACGCTTCCAGGACTACCGGGATGATCATGGGACGGCGGCGAAGCTTGCGGTTCACCCACGTGCCGATAATCCTGCGGACCACCTGCTGCAACTGGTGGTTGGTGTGATCAGTGTGGTTAAGAACAGCTTCTTCGAGCGCGGCGTTGATCTTGGGAATGATCTCGTCAAAGACGGAGTCATCCTCGGCCACACCACGGGCGTGGATCTCCGGGCCGGACACGATCTTGCCGGTGGTGCGGCTGATGACCGTAATGACGGAAATGAAGCCCTCATCCCCCAGGACGCGACGATCCTTGAGGTCGGCATCGGTGATTTCGCCCACGCTGGAACCGTCGACGTAGACGAAACCGACTTCCACCTGGCCGACGACATTCGCTTTGTGGTCCTTGAGGTCGATAACTGTGCCGTTGTCGCTCAGGATGATGCCCTCGGACGGAACGCCCGATTCGAGCGCGATGTTGCCATTGGCAATCAGATGGCGGGTTTCGCCGTGGACGGGCATCGCGTTCAGGGGCTCGAGGATGTTGTAGCAATAGAGCAGTTCACCGGCCGCTGCGTGCCCGGACACGTGAACCTTTGCAGTGCCCTTGTGGATCACATCGGCACCGAGCTTGAGCAGGCCGTTGATGATACGGAAAACGGCGTTCTCGTTGCCCGGGATGAGGCTGGAGGCAAGGATCACGGTATCGCCCTTGCCCACGATCACACGGTGGTCACCGTTGGCCATACGGGAAAGTGCAGCCATTGGCTCACCCTGCGAACCGGTGGACATGAGGACCACGCGGTCATCCGGCATGTTATCGATGTTCTTGATATCCACCAGGATGCCTTCGGGGACATCGAGGTATCCGAGCTTGGCTGCGATGGCCATGTTGCGGACCATGGAACGGCCTACGAATGCCACCTTGCGGCCATGCTTGGCTGCCGCATCCAGAACCTGCTGGACGCGGTGCACGTGTGACGAGAAGGAAGCCACGATGATGCGCTTCCGGGCCTGTCCGAACAATCGATCCAAGGTGGGGCCGATTTCCTTCTCGGCAGTGGTGAAGCCCGGTACGTCCGCGTTGGTGGAGTCTGCCATGAACAGGTCCACGCCTTCTTCACCCAAGCGGGCGAAGTGCCGGAGGTCCGTGATACGGCCGTCAAGCGGCAGCTGATCCATCTTGAAGTCGCCTGTGTGAAGGACATTTCCACCCTCTGTGCGGATGAAGACGGCCAGCGCATCCGGAATGGAATGGTTGACGGCAACGAACTCGCACTCGAAGGGGCCGAACTGCTCCACCTGCCCCTCCGTCACTGTCAGCGTGTACGGCTTGATCCGGTGTTCCTGAAGCTTGGCTTCCACCAGGGCAAGGGTCAGCTGGGATCCGATCAGGGGAATGTCAGCCTTAAGGCGCAGGAGGTAGGGCACAGCGCCAATGTGGTCCTCGTGGCCGTGGGTCAACACGACGCCGACGATGTCCTGCAGGCGGTCCTCAATGTAGGAGAAATCAGGCAGGATCAAGTCAACGCCGGGCTGGGTCTCCTCGGGGAAGAGCACGCCACAGTCAACCACCAGCAGTTTGCCGTCGATTTCGAAGACCGCCATGTTGCGGCCAATCTCTCCCAGTCCACCGAGCGGGACAATCCGCAGCGTGCCTTTCGGCAGTTTCGGCGGAGTAACCAGTCCGGGAAGGGCGGTTTGGGTCATGTTTTGCTACTTTCCGGCGGAACCGTCCTGGACGTCGAAGTCCATTCCGGCTTCTGCCAAATCCCCGCGGATGATTTCGATCTCGGCCGCGTCCGGCTCCACGAGGGGCAAACGGACAACCGAGTTGGGCAGGACTCCCTGCCACTTGAGAATCTGCTTGGCGGCTACAGCGCCTTGGACCCGCGTCATGGTTGCGCGAATGACGGGTTCCAGTTCAAAGTTGATGGCCCTTGCCTTGGTGAGGTCGCTGGCGTTGACGGCGTCGATAAGCTCACGGAAGCGGCGTGTTGCGACGTGGGTGGTAACGCCCACCAGGCCGACGGCGCCCAGCGCCATCCACTGCAGCGTCAATCCGTCATCACCGGAGTAGAAGAGGAGGTCCGTCTCAGCCATGACCCGCGTTGCGGCAGCAAAGTCCGCCTTGGCGTCCTTGACGGCCACGATGTTCTGGTGTTTCGCAAGCGCAATCATGGTCTCGGGAGCGATCGCAATGGAGGAACGGCCCGGAATGTCGTAGAGCATAACGGGCAGGTCCGTGGCCGACGCAATCGTCTCGAAGTGCGCGCGAACGCCTGCCTGGCTGGGCTTGTTGTAGTACGGGGTGACGATCAGCAGACCATCGACGCCCAGTTCTGCCGCGCGCTGGGAGAGGTGCACGGAGTGGGCGGTGTCGTTGGTGCCGGTCCCGGCAATGATGGCGGCTTTGCCGCCAACGGCCTCTTTGACAGCCCGGAACATGCCGAGGTTCTCATCATCCGTGAGGGTTGAGGTCTCTCCAGTGGTACCGGTGACCACGAGTCCATCGCAACCGTCCTGAACGAGCTTTTCCGCCAGGGCTGCAGCCTGGTCATAGTCCACCTTGCCGTCCTCAGTGAACGGGGTGACCATGGCGGTCAGCAGGGTACCAAGGGCGGGAACGGGGGCGCGCAAGTCAGACATATGAAAAACGTTACCCTGTGAGAGGCGTGTTGGAAGAATGGGTCCCGCGTGATGGTCCTCATTCACCGGCGGTGGGTTACTCACCCCGCCATCCTATTCGGCGGTTATCACGCGGGTTTCGGTGACGTCGCAGGCTCCTCGGCACAGTAGCGCGCCACAGCCCGGTCCTTGAGTTGCTCCGCCCACGCCACCAGACGCTGCGAGGCCCGAACGTATTCGAAGAGTTCAAGGGGCGTCAACGATGCCAGGTCCGTCTCGGATAACCGGCGGGCCAGCTCGGCTCCCGGAGTCTGCTCAGCCAGGGCGGTACCTTCGCGGCGCCACTGGGTGTCTTCCGGAGGCTCGCCGGCCACGAGCTGCCTGAACAGGAAATCGACGACGCCGGGGCTCATCGCTTTCATGGGTCCTTGAAGGCCTTCCGGCGGCTTTGGAACATCGTTCATGCGGCAATGCTATTCGAACATATATTCGAATTCAAGGGGTTTGTGTCACATCACAGTTGCCGCACAGAGCCTTATGAGACGATCGCTGCATGACTTCGCAAGAGACGGCCCCGATGCGAAAAGCACCCGGCGGCCGACCGATCTCCTCCCGGCTTACCGGGATAGATGCTGCCAGGGGTGCGGCATTGTTGGGAATGATGGCCACTCACGTGATGCCGACGTTCGGACCTTCCCCACAATGGGAGCCAACGTTTGTGGGGCTGATGTTCTCAGGCCGATCCGCCGCCCTTTTCGCCGTGCTTGCCGGTATTGGGCTGGCGCTAAGCACAGGCAAGCAGGAACCCAGGAACGGCACGGAACTGTGGGCGGCACGAGGTGGTGTTGCCATGCGCGCCTTGGTGATCGCCGTCGTCGGGCTCATGCTGGGCGGCCTGGATGTGAACGTCGCCATCATCCTGGTTCACTACGCCGTCCTGTTCCTGTGCATCCTGCCGTTCCTTGGACTCCGACTCAAGGCGCTCTGCTGTTGGGCGCTTGGCTGGGTCCTGCTGTCCCCGTTGTTGGCGTATCTGGTACGGCCTCTACTACTGGAAGCGAACCCTCCCTTGACATTGGGTCACAACCCCAACTGGGAGGATTTCGGGACGCCTGGACGCCTCGTCGCCGACCTCTTCTTCACCGGGTATTACCCCGTCTTCCAGTGGATCTCGTACCTGCTGATCGGATTGGTGATCGGACGGTTGGCGCTGACGACGGCGAGGATTCAGGTTCTGTTGCTCACTTGCGGAATAGCGGTGGCCGGCTTGGCAAAGGTCGTCGGGATCCTGGCCATGGAGGCGTGGGGCGGGCGGGCTGCATTGTCAGCCCTCCCGGTCACCAGGGGCTACCCCTTGGAGAGCATGCTTGAAGTCAATGTCACCGGCCTGGAACAGACCGGTTCCTGGTGGTGGCTGGCGACGGCAGCCCCGCATGCCGGGACCAGCCTGGACCTGCTGCATAGTGGTGGCGTGGCTGCGGCCGTGGTCGGCTTGTTCCTGCTGCTCGGCACCCTGGCGGAGCGGATCAAGGTCAACTTCCTGATCCTGCTGAGCGGGCCCGGGGCCATGACGTTGAGCCTCTACTCAGCCCATGTCTGGGTAGTGTCCGGGTTCACCAACCAGCCGTTGCCCCCGGGGTGGACGGACGAAGGCATGTACTGGGCCCAAGCACTCACTGCGGTTGTCATTGGCGTCTGTTTCGCCGTTCTCCGACGCCGTGGACCACTGGAATGGGTCGCCCACACCGCATCAAGCCTGGGCAGTCACCGGCCCGCTGCGGTGGGTTGAGAGCGGAAAAGCTTCACGGCATCGCGCATGGAGGCACGGGCACGTTTGCGGTCGCCTGAGGCATCGTAGGCGCAGCTCAGGCGGAACCAGGAGCGCCAGTCCTCCGGAGCGGCCTCGGCCTCTGCCCGGTACTTCTCAAACTCGGCGTCAGCGGCAGCCCGGACTATTCGCCCGCCCGGAGTGCGCGGAAGGTCATCCACCGGCAAGCCGCCCTCGGCCTCCAGGACCTTGGCCATCTGCTCGGTACGGGCACCAAAAAGCAGCTCACGGATGAGTGCCCAGGCTCCAACCACGGGCAGGACCAGGTAGGCCGCACCGATCCCCTTGGCTACCAGGTTGGGGTCGGCGAGCAAGAGGAACGAGCGCTGCACGGAAACCACCAGGTAAAGCACCAACAGCAGGGTGATGGCTCCTACCCAGATTTTGGTGCGGTTCTTCTTCAAGGAAGTCCAGAAATTCCCCATGGTCCTAGAGCCCCAAGTCCAAGTAGCCGTCCAGGCCCACGGTGAGGCCTGGGTTGGCTGCAACTTTCCGAAGCCCCAGCAGGACGCCGGGCATGAAAGAGGCGCGGTCGAACGAATCATGGCGCAGCGTCAGCTGCTCGCCTGGACCGCCAAAAAGCACTTCCTGATGAGCCACCAGGCCACGGAGGCGAACGCTGTGGACACGAACCCCGTCCACGTCGCAGCCCCGGGCACCGTCCAACGATGTTTCCGTGGCGTCCGGGCTCGCCGGGACGCCGGCTTCCTGACGCGCTTCGGCGATCAGCTGTGCCGTGCGCACTGCCGTGCCGGATGGAGCGTCCACTTTGTTGGGGTGGTGCAGTTCGATGATTTCCACGGACTCGAAATATTGCGACGCCTTCGCAGCGAACGCGGACGCAAGCACCGATCCGAGGGCGAAGTTCGGGGCGATCAAAACGCCGGTGTCCGTCTTCTGCTCCAAGAGGCTCCGCAAGGAATCAAGGCGGCGGGCATCCCAACCAGTGGTACCTACAACGGCGTGGATGCCATGCTCCACGGCGAACCGGACGTTGGTCTCCGTGATGTCGGGAACGGTGAGGTCGACAACGTACTGCGCACCGGCGTCGAGCAGTTTCTCCAGGGAATCGCCGCGGCCGAGAGCGGCTACGAGCGTCATGTCGTCGGCTGCGTCAACAGCCTTAACGGCTTCAATTCCCATACGCCCGTGGGCGCCCAGCACTGCAACAGCAAGTTGTTCGGTCATGCCGTTAACCCTACCGCCGGGCCGCGGCCCGGCAGGAACCGTTACTCCGGCCTACTCCCCTGCTCCAACCCACTCCACGGTGCCGTCAGTGAAGAACTGTTCCTTCCAAATGGGGACTTGCTCCTTGACGCGGTCCACGAGCTCAGCGCACACAGCGAACGCCTGGCCGCGGTGCGCAGCAGCCACAGCACATACCAGCGCGGGGTCACCGATCTCCAGCATGCCGATCCGGTGGGCAGCCCAGATCCGAACGGGCTGCGCAGCTTCACCGGAGTGCTCGGAGACCAACTGCGCAACGACATCTGACATCACCTGGTGTGCCGTGGGATGCGCGCTGTAGCTTAGGCGGTCCACCGCCTTGCCGCCGTCGTGATTTCGAACAACGCCACTGAAGCTGACCACTGCCCCGGCGGTATCGGATTCGACCGCCCTGATGGCTTGGTCCACGGAAATGGGTTCGGCGCTAAGGACAGCGCTGACCACCTCAAAGTTTGTTTCAGTGCCCATGGTTTCCTTCCAATTGCTCGCAGAGGTGCCCGATCACAGGGTCCAGGACAGCTAACCCGTCCATGACGCCCTTCGGGGATCCGGGCAGGTTGATGACGAACGTCTTCCCCACTGCCCCGGCGTGGCCACGGCTCAGCATGGCCATGGGGGTTTTGGTGGCACCGGCGCGCCGGATTCCCTCCATGATGCCCGGAATCTCACGTTCGAGCAGCGGCAGCGTCATTTCGGGTGTGCGGTCATCCGGGCTAAGACCCGTTCCACCGCTGGTGATGACCACTGCGGGTTCCTGCGTCAGGAGGGCCCTCAGGGCAGCACCAACCGGCTCACCGTCCGGCACCACCATGGTGGGGAAGGTATCGAAGCCGTGCTCGCTGAGCCAATCGAGAATAATCGGACCCGTTTCGTCGGCATACACGCCTGCGGCTGCACGGGTGGATGCTATGACGACGCCGGCCTTCCGCTGAGCGTTCGGCTCGCACGCGCTCATGCGCCGGCCCCCTCTACGGTTGATTCTTTGGAAATGTCCCAGTCGCCGCTTTTGCCGCCGCTCTTAGCCAGCACGCGGATATCGGTCAGCACTGCGTGCTTGTCCACGGCTTTGATCATGTCGTAGACGCTCAAGGCCGCTACGGAAGCCGCCGTCAGTGCTTCCATCTCGACGCCGGTCACACCCCGGGTCTTGACGGTGGCCAGGATTTCAACCGAGTCAGTGCCCAGCTCGAAGTCCACTGTGACTTTGGAGATCGGCAACGGATGGCACAGCGGAATCAGCTCAGGAGTCTTCTTCGCCGCCATAATCCCTGCAACGCGAGCCACGGCGAGGGCATCGCCCTTGGGCAATTCGCCGGCACCAAGGAGGGCCAGTACGTTGGGGGTGCTGCGGACAGTGGCTGTAGCCGTTGCAACACGGGTAGTGACTGCTTTTTCGGAGACATCCACCATCTGTGCAGTGCCGTCCTGCCTGAGGTGGGTCAGTCCGCCGGAGTGTTCTGTAGTCGCGGGAGTTTGCTTCACAGCATCCATACTTCCACTTCGTCTCCGTCGGTGAGTTCCGTGACGTCGCCAGGTATCTGAACCAGGGCGTTCGCCCGGGCCAAGGCATGGACGAGGTGCGAACCCGCACCTCCTTCCATCCGGACCGTTCCGTCCGCGTCCACGGTTCCCCGACGGACCTGGTGTTTGCCTTCCGGCGAGGCCAGGGGTTCGGCCAAGCGGGCCTTCAGCACCGGCCTCGGCGCGGGCGTTCCCAGTACCTGCGAAAGGGCCGGCCTGAGAAACATCTCAAATGACACCAGGCAGCTGACCGGATTTCCCGGAAAGCCAAGGAACGGAACACCGTCAAAGGTGCCCAGTCCCTGCGGTCCTCCTGGCTGCATGGCCACCGGAAGGAAATCCACCGGCTGGTTCGCCATGGCTTGCCGGACCACTTCGTAGGCTCCCTTGCTCACTC
Organism: Paenarthrobacter sp. GQ52; assembly: GCF_059759005.1. Classification (NCBI taxonomy): domain Bacteria; kingdom Bacillati; phylum Actinomycetota; class Actinomycetes; order Micrococcales; family Micrococcaceae; genus Paenarthrobacter; species Paenarthrobacter sp. GQ52. Next base: position 731,329 of record NZ_JCAXEJ010000001.1, on the reverse strand, counting down.
CCCCGGTGGTGAGAATGACATCGACGCGGCTATCCGCTTGCGCGGTGTGACGTCGGAGCACCGCCAGCAGCTTGGAGGGGTCGTCATCGGATATTCCAGTGCGGACCACGTCCAGGCCGGCCTGTCGTAGGGAGGCTTCGAGCAGTGTTCCGTTGGAATCGAAAATCTTGCCGGTCGTGAGTTCTTCCCCCGGTTCCACTACCTCGTCCCCGGTGGTGACCAGCAGGACGCACCAAGGTTCGCGGACTTCGACGGTTGTCAGCCCCAACGCCGCCAAAAGCCCCAACTGCGCGGGTCCCATCCGGGTACCGGCAGGCAGCGCCAGTGTGCCTTTCCTGATGTCGCTGCCGCTGTCCCGCACGTAGGTGCCGGGAGCGACCGGAGGCAGTTCCACGACAGCCTCCACTGCGGCAGGGTCCGGAAAAGTGTTTGGCGTCGCCTTTTCAATGGGCACGACGGCGTCGGCTCCGTCGGGGATCATGGCCCCGGTCATGATGGGGGCGGCAAAGCCGGGCTTCAGTGCTTCCGGCGCGGCGCCTGCCGGAACCGGCTCCGCTACCTGGAGCTCCGCACCGCCGTCGGGAATATCTGCTGAGCGGACGGCGAAACCGTCCATTTGGGAATTGGCGAACGGGGGCAAGGAGAGCGGCGCGTAGACATCGACGGCGAGCGCTTTACCAAGCGCCTCCAGCAGTGGCAGGGTGATGTTGCCCTTGCCCGCAGAAACGTCGGTGAGCAGTTCCACCACTGCCTGGCGGTGGACTGCAACAGATCTGGGCACGGACATCCTCCTGGGTGGACACGCTGGCTTCCGGGAAATTCTCCGGACGTACCCAGACTAGGGCCTCAGCCCACCTTGACGTTGATGGTGTGATAGCCCGTGGCGCCATCGGGAGCTACTGGTGCATTGTCTTCAGTTTGCGGTTCACCCTTGGAATCGGTGGCCCGGACCTGCACTTCGTACTCACCTGGCGTCAGGTCGATGCCGCATTGCCACTGGTACCAAGTGTCGGTGGAGATCGCGCCGGCCAGCGTAGCCTGCTGCCATGGTCCGCGATTGACGCGAAGCTCTACGCCGTTGATGCCCCTGTGCTGGGCCCACGCCACGCCGCCGAATTGGACCCTGCCTGCTTGGACGCTTCGGCCGTTGCGGGGGACATCGATGCGCGATTGCGTCTTGATGGGTCCGTGATCGCTCCAACCCCGAGTCGTCCAGTACGCGGTGTCGTCGGAAAAACGTGTGACTTTCAGTTCGGTTAACCATTTGGTGGCAGAAACAAAACCATAGAGTCCCGGCACAATCATCCGCACCGGGAAGCCATGTTCCAGCGGAAGCGGTTCACCGTTCATGCCGACGGCCAGGAGCGCATCACGGTCGTCGGTGAGGGCCTCCAAGGGAGTGCTGGCCGTCCAGCCGTCGTTACTGGTGGACAGGACCATGTCAGCACCGGCTTTGGGCCCTGCCATTGCCAATAGTTCCCTCACGGGCCAACCCAGCCATAGGGCGTTGCCGATGAGGTCACCACCGACGTTGTTGGACACGCAGGCGATAGTGACATGGCGTTCTGTCATGGGCTTGGCGAGGAGGGTAGCAAAGTCGATTTCAACCTCGCGTTCCACCATTCCGGTGACCCTCAGTTTCCAAGCAGGGGGGTCGATGGCCGGGACGGTCAATGCTGTGTCGATCCTATAGAAATCGGCATTTGGTGTAACCAAAGGGCTGATGCCATCCACGGACAGGGACGCGCCGGCCGGGATGGTTTGCAGCGGTGTGGCGGGTTCCGGGAGCGTCATGGAGCCCCGGAAGCCTGAAGCCACCGCCGTGGCCCGGGTAAGGACGGTGGTCACCGTTCCGGCTACGACGGCGGCAAGGGAAGTTCCAGCCAAGGCGTTCAGGAAGCTCCGCCGAGCCAGTGGCGCTTCCTCACGGCCGGGGGTTTCTTCCGACGGAGCCCAGGTTGCCAGCCGACGCAAGAGGTTTCGCAGCAGCACCATGGTGAGTACCGCGGCAACAATCGGCGCAAGCGCTGCCTGGGGACTGGCTTGGGCCCGGGTCACGACGGCAGTCAGCCCTGCGACACCCGCCAGTCCGGCAAGGGCCAGGCCCCAGCCATTGCGGCGACGCTCCAAGATACCGGCGAGCGCTGCAAGAATTCCTGCCACGCCCACGATGCAAGCTACTAACACGATCTTGTCTGCGGTTCCGAATAACTGCACTGCCAAGTCTTTGACCCCTGGCGGCACGGCGTCGATTACCGCTCCGCCAAGGGCCGTGACGGGCGAAACCAAAGGGCTCAAGAGGCCGGCGGTCAGTTCGCCTGCAGCGATCCCGGCTGCGCCGGCAGCCACACCCGCGGCAGCAGCCCACAGCGCAGGCTTACCCGTGAGGCGCCGCTGCTTGGTGGTACCGGGTGCGAGCGTGCTCATGTCGTGCCTCCGAGGCGGTTGTCCATTGCGATGGGTTGATGGTCGGGAGGCATCGAAGACCCGGGTGGGGTTGCCCCGGCCGGAAGTGACAACACAAAGCGACAGCCACCCTCGACGTTGTCCACTGTGACCGATCCGCCATGAGCTTTGACGATGCCGGCCACCATGCTGAGACCGATGCCGGCCCCGCTGTAGCTGCCCTGTAATGCTTCGCTGGTGCGGCGGGCGGGATCTTTCTGCCAGCCCGTTTCGAACAAGTGCGGGAGGTCCTCGTCCGGGATGCCGCCGCATTGGTCCTGGACGGCGATAACGGCATTTCCAGCGTTCTTCCCTTCAGGGCCGTCCCGTCCGACGCCGTCCCGTCCGACACTGATATGGACGTCGCTGCTTGGCTCGCTGTAGATGATGGCATTGAGGAGTATGTTCCGCACTGCCCGGGCGAGGCTTGGTCCGTCGGCGACGGCCATGCACTCACGTTCCCCGCCGCCGTCGAGCCTGATGCCGCGTTTAGCGGCCAGCGGCGCCAGGTCCGAAAGGGCATCGCTGACGAGGTCGTAGAGGTCCAAGGGTTCAGCGCGCAGGCGGAGGGTGCCGGCCTGGATCTTGGACAGTTCCGAGAGGTCGTTGACCATGGCCGTCATTTGTTCGGTCTGCCCGATGATCTTCCGGTAATAACCTTGCACATCTGATGCCATGCCGTCCTCAAGGGCTTCGGTCATGGCGCGCATGCTGGCCAGGGGTGTTCGGAGATCATGGGAAATCCACGACACAAGCTCGCGTCGCGCAGTCTCCAGGGCGGCTTCGCGTTCCCGGGACTCGGCCAGGCTACGGCTGCTAGCCTCAAGTTCCTTGGCCAGTTCTGCGAGTTCGGACGTCATGGCCGGAACGCTCCCCCGCCCCTGGCCCGCTGTGTGTTCCAGGGTTTCGCCTCGGCCCAGTCGCCGGGCGGCGTCAACCAAGTGGGCAGCGTTCCTGGAGACACCGGCACCCAGCATCAGGGACAGTGCAACGGCAACCGCCGAGGCAGTGGCCAGGATGTACCACATGACTTCGAGGTCCCTCGCGGAAATAAACATCGCATTGAAAGCACTGACCATGCCCGCCACCAGCACGGCGACAGTAGCCACAACCACCAAGCAGATCTGGGTGAGTACCGAGGCCCGGCGAAGCAGCCGGAGGAGCACCCAGGTGGTGGCCCCGATGAACACGGCCCAGAACAGGACCCATGCGAGGATGGTCCACAGCTCACTGCCCTCCATGCTCACCTTCTTCATCGTCCAGGCCCTCAGGCCCGGCGGCATACCGCTTGCCGTCGAAGCGGTAGCCGACGCCCCATACGGTTTTCAGCAGCTCGGGTTTGGTGGGGTTGGCTTCGATCTTCTCCCGCAAGCGCCGGACGTGGACCGTGACCGTGGACAAATCGCCGAAGTCCCATCCCCACACGGCCTTGATCAGTTCTTCCCGGCTGAAGACCTGGTGGGGCCTTCGCATCAAAAAAGCCAGCAGGTCGAACTCGCGGACGGTCAGTGCCAGGGGAACTCCACCATGCGTGACTGTCCGGGAAGCGGGATCGAGCTCGAGACCTGCGGCTTCAACCGGCGGTTCCGGCGCGAATTCCTTGATGCTCCGGCGTAATACCGACTTCACCCGAAGGACCAGCTCCCGGGGAGAGAAGGGCTTGGTGACGTAGTCGTCAGCTCCCATCTCCAAGCCCAGAATCCGGTCGTCCTCGGTTCCCAGTGCCGTGACCATGATGACGGGCACGCTCATGCTTTGGCGGAGTCGGCGACACACCTCAACACCGTCCAGTCCCGGCAGCATCCGGTCCAGGATCACTAGATCAGGTTGTCGCGAGGCTGCCAGCTTGAGGGCGGTGAAGCCGTCCCCCGCCATGTCCACTTGGAATCCTGCTTTGAGCAGGTAATCGCGGACAACGTCGGCTATGGTCTGTTCATCCTCCACCAGGAGGATGCGACGATTCCCGGGCTCCGCTGATGATGCCGTATTAGTGGTCACGCTTTCAGCATAGGTTTGCGGACGTTGCGCAGCACCCGATCCGGGCCCTGAGGGCACAAGTGTATGGAATCCGTAAGAACTCAATGACTGTAATGGGTGTCACTGATCCAGCCGCGGTGGCGTAGCCTGAATTTATGAGTGTTCAGCTGGGCATGCCGGTACCCCCTTCGGGCGGTGCTGTGGGCAGCACGGAAAGCGGCGTGGCAGTTCCGCCCCTACGTCCCGCAGGTACGCCCGCCGGGCTGTGGGACCGCTATGGTCGGCGAGCGACGGATATGCGCCTGTCCCTGACGGACAAGTGCAATCTGCGCTGTACCTACTGCATGCCTGCCGAGGGGCTTGAATGGCTTTCGAAACAAGCCGTGATGACCAGGGACGAAATCGTCCGCATTGTCCGCGTGGGCGTCAATGCTCTGGGCGTTCGGGAGCTCCGGCTCACCGGCGGTGAGCCTTTGGTCCGCGCTGACTTGGTGGACATTATTGCCGGCATCCGGAACGACCACCCGGACCTCCCCATTTCCATGACCACCAACGGTGTGGGACTGGATAAGAAGGCCGCTGCGTTGAAAGCGGCGGGCCTCACCCGGATCAACGTCTCGCTCGACTCCCTCCATGAAGAGACATTTACCAAACTCACCCGACGCCCCTTCCTGGACCGCGTCCTGGCCGGCGTCGACGCCGCCTGGGCAGCCGGGTTGGGCCCGGTGAAACTGAATGCTGTGCTGATGCGCGGGATCAATGACGCGGAGTCACCGGACCTCCTGGCGTGGGCCTTGGGCCGCGGCTACGAGCTCCGCTTCATCGAGCAGATGCCGCTGGACGCCGACCACGGGTGGACCCGGCGCAACATGATCACTGCCGCCGAGATTCGTGAGCTGCTTTCCCGCGACTTCGTGCTGGACAACGACCCCCGTGAGCGGGATGGCGCACCAGCCGAGCGCTTTGAAGTACGACGCCGGGACACGGCAACGGGCGTGGCTACGGGTCCGGTCCTCGGTACAGTGGGCATCATCGCCTCCGTCACTGAGCCGTTCTGTTCCGACTGCCGGCGTACCCGGATCACTGCTGAGGGCAAGATCATGAGCTGCCTTTTCTCCCGCGAAGAATTCGATCTCCTGGGCATCCTCCGTGGGGGCGCCACGGATGACCAACTGGCATCGCGGTGGCAGGACGCCATGTGGGTCAAACCCAAAGCCCACGGCATGGATCACACAGGTCTCGGCGCAGCGGACTTCGTCCAGCCAGACCGCAGCATGAGCGCAATCGGAGGCTAAACCCTTGCTTGTCCGTTACTTCGCTGCCGCACGCGCGGCCGCCGGTGTGGAAGAAGAACTTCACGTCCTCCCGGAAGGCACCAGCCTGGAGGCGCTGCTGGAAGCTGCGCTCGCCGTCGAACGTCCACTGCCTCCCGAAGGCACCCCTCCGCTGGCCAGGATCGTGGCGCGCAGCAGTTTTCTCCGCAACGAGGTGGCTGTCCGGGATCGTGCGGCTCCCCTGGGAAGCGACGACATCATTGACGTCCTGCCCCCCTTCGCCGGGGGCTAGGCCAAGTACAGGCCCACCCACCAAAGACGGCCCGGGCATATCTTCTCCCGCAGCGCAGTCCTACTCTGGAAGCGTCATCAGGCAACATCCGGGAAGGAACGCCATGTACACGCTCCAGATTGAGCACGGCATCAAAGATTTTGACATGTGGAAGGCAGCCTTCGACCGCGATCCTTTGGACAGGGCCGGTTCCGGTGTTCAACAGTTCCGTGTCAGCAGGCCGGCGGAAGACTCCGGGGTGGTTGTTGTGGAACTGGACTTCGAAACGTTCGAAAAAGCCGAGGACATGCTTGGACGCTTACAGTCCACCGTATGGAATTCGACTGAACGCGCCCCCGCCCTCATCGGTAATCCGAAGACGCGCATCATGGAAACGGTTTACACCAGAAGCTATTAACCCGGATTACCGCAAGATCATGCCTTCCGGAACACACTCTTCAACAACGGGCTGAACTCGGCAGTTCCTTCGAGCCTCAAGTCAGCGGTGTGCACCAATACGCCGTCTTCGACGCGGAACGTATGCCTGGCTACGCCGTCGGCCGTTCTCCGGTCCAGGGTCAGCGTTCCTGCGTGCCATGTCCCGCGGACCGGGCTGGCTGGCGGCCGTCCCATGCTGTCCACGTAATACCACAGAGTGTCGCCGTGGTCCCGGTCAACCGTGAACATGCCGTGGCCTTCGAAGTGCGTGCCGTCGGCTTCGCGGTGCCTGTAGCTCTGGACCACGGCATAGCCGCCGGCCGCCTTGGTGAATACCGCTTCGGCCTCAGCTGTCCGCGCTGTTCCCCACGGTGACGCAGCAATCTCCGTAATGCCCCGCCAGTGACCGATGAAGTCCCGCAGCATCTCCGCAGCATGGCCGCTTGAGGGCAGATCCATCAGGTCTCCAATGTAGTCAGGGCAGCATCATTGTGTGATCATGCTGCCCTGTTTACAATGCGCGAGTCCAGAGATTCCGGACGGAATCTACTAAAGTCCGAAGGTCTCGGTTTCTTCGAACGGACCAACAACGGTGATGGTGCGGGGCGCCGCTGCGAGTTCGCGGGCAAGTTCCTGAACGTCCTCCACCGTGACGGCCTTGATGCGGCCGAGGGTCTCGTCAATGTCCTGGAACTCACCGGACACCAGTTCCGCCCGGCCAAGCCGCGACATCCGCGAACCGGTGTCCTCGAGCGCAAGGACAATCCCGCCGCTGAGTTGACCTACAGCCTTCCGAAGCTCTTCGTCCGTGATGCCTTCCTTGGCGAGCTTATCCAGCTCGAGGCCCAGGAGTTCCAATACCTGGCGAACCTTGGAAGGCGTGCAACCGGCGTACATACCGAAGTATCCGGCGTCCGCATACGCTGCCGTGAACGAGTACGTGGAGTACACCAAGCCACGCTTTTCCCGAATTTCCTGGAACAGGCGGGAGGACATGCCACCACCCAAAACGGCGTTCAGTACGCTCATGACAAAACGGCGGTCATCCGTGGCAACGATCGTGGGGCAACCCATGATGATGTTGGCCTGCTCCACGGGACGCTTCACCACGTGCAGCCCTGATGTACCTGTGATGACTGCCCGGTCAGTACCCCGGCGCTCTACAGGCGCAGCACCATCATCAAGGTTCCACCCGGCAGCCTTGAGGGCATCAAGGACAAGCTGGCAGACGACGTCGTGATCGAGGCCGCCGGCCGCGGTGATGACCAGTTCCTCCGGGCGGTAGTAACGCTGATAGTGCGCCCAGACTGAGTCCCTTGCCACGGCTTTGATGGCATCCGGGGTTCCACCGATTGGCCGCGCCAGCGGGTGATTGCCGAGGACGGCCGCTACGAATTTCTCGTGGGCTACATCCGTGGGGTCATCGCTGTCCATGGCGATTTCCTCAAGGATGACGTCGCGTTCCTGCTCCAATTCCGCAGGATCGAGCACCGCGCCGGTGATCATGTCAGCGATGACATCAATGGCCATGGGAAGGTCCGTATCCAAGACCCGGGCGAAGTAGCAGGTGCTTTCCTTGGCGGTGGCCGCATTGGATTCGCCTCCTACCTCGTCAAAGGCGGAAGCGATCTCCAGGGCTGTGCGCCTCTTGGTGCCCTTGAACAGCAGGTGCTCAAGGAAGTGTGTGGAACCATGCTGGCCGTCAGCTTCATCGCGTGAACCCACTGCGACCCAGAACCCGATGGTGGCCGAACGCTGACCGGGCATTGCCTCGGTCAGGACGCGCACGCCGCCGGGGAGGACGGAGCGCCGTACGACGGAACCGCCCTCGGCACCATGGATCAGTTCGCCACCGGGAAGGGTTTGCTCCAGCGGCAAGGGTACGACAGTCATTAAGGCCTTTCAGGTTAAGGCCGGAAGGGCCGGTGGAGCTTTTTCAAGCCCACCGGCCCTGCCGGGTGTACTGCTTACAGACTACTCTGCGGACTCTTCAGCGGCCTCGGCCGGAACGTCCTCGGAGGCTGCTCCTTCTTCCTCGGCAACTACCGGGGAGAGGGAGAGCTTTCCGCGGTCGTCGATCTTGGTGATCTCAACCTGGACCTTCTGGCCCACGGAGACAACGTCATCAACGTTGTCCACGCGCTTGCCATTGGCCAGCTTGCGGAGCTCGGAGATGTGCAGCAGGCCGTCCTTGCCCGGAGTGAGGGAAACGAAAGCGCCGAAGGTGGTGGTCTTGACGACCGTACCCAAGTAGCGCTCGCCGATTTCCGGCACCTGCGGGTTGGCGATGGCGTTGATGGCGGAACGGGCTGCATCTGCAGACGGACCGTTGGTGGCGCCAATGTAGACCGTGCCGTCATCTTCGATGGAGATGTCCGCGCCCGTGTCTTCCTGGATCTGGTTGATCATCTTGCCCTTGGGGCCGATGACCTCGCCGATCTTGTCCACGGGGATCTTGACGGCGATGACGCGCGGCGCGAACTCGGAGAGCTCGTCCGGGGTGTCGATCGCTGCGTTGATGACCTCGAGGATGTGGAGGCGGGCTTCGCGGGCCTGCTTCAGTGCTGCTGCCAGCACGGAAGCGGGAATGCCGTCGAGCTTGGTGTCCAGCTGGATGGCCGTGACGAACTCAGACGTACCGGCAACCTTGAAGTCCATGTCACCGAATGCGTCTTCGGCGCCGAGGATATCGGTCAGGGCTGCGTAGCGGGTCTGGCCGTCAACCTGGTCGGAAACCAGGCCCATGGCGATACCGGCGACAGCTGCCTTCAGCGGCACACCTGCGTTGAGCATGGAGAGCGTCGAAGCACAGACCGAACCCATGGACGTCGAACCGTTGGAACCGAGGGCCTCGGATACCTGGCGGATGGCGTACGGGAACTCTTCACGGGTAGGCAGAACCGGTACCAGGGCGCGCTCAGCGAGGGCACCGTGGCCGATTTCGCGGCGCTTCGGGGAACCGACGCGGCCGGTTTCACCGGTGGAGTACGGCGGGAAGTTGTAGTTGTGCATGTAGCGCTTGCGCGTTACCGGCGACAACGAGTCGATCTGCTGCTCCATCTTGAGCATGTTCAGCGTGGTGACGCCCATGATCTGGGTTTCGCCGCGCTCGAAGATCGCGGAACCGTGAACGCGGGGCAGAACCTCTACCTCGGCGGTCAGCTGGCGGATGTCCGTCAGGCCACGGCCGTCGATGCGGACCTGGTCCTTGAGGATGCGCTGGCGCACAACGTGCTTGGTGACCGAGCGGAAAGCTGCGGACAGTTCCTTCTCGCGGCCTTCGAACTGGCCGGCAAGTGAGCCAAGGACCTCATCCTTGAGCTCGTCGGAGGCGTTGTCGCGGTCCTGCTTGTCAGCGATCTGGAAGACAGCAGCCAGCTTGTCAGCGGCAGCGGCTTCAACAGCGGCGTAGACATCGTCCTGGTAGTCCAGGAAGACCGGGAACTCAACCGTGGGCTTGGCAGCGCGGGCTGCCAGGTCTGCCTGTGCTTCGCAGAGTGCCTTGATGAACGGCTTGGCAGCCTCGAGGCCCTCGGAAACAACCTCTTCGGTAGGAGCGGTTGCGCCCTGTTCCTTGATGAGGTTCCAGGAGTTGTCCGTGGCTTCGGCCTCCACCATCATGATGGCGACGTCGTCACCGGCGATACGGCCGGCAACAACCATGTTGAACACGGCGTTCTCAAGCTGGGAGTGCTTGGGGAAGGCGACCCACTGTGAACCCTGTTCGTCGGCGATGAGGGCGACGCGGACGCCACCGATCGGGCCGGAGAACGGGAGACCGGAAAGCTGCGTGGACATCGAGGACGCGTTGATGGCGACGACGTCGTAGAGCTCATCCGGGTTGATGGCCAGAACTGTAACCACGATCTGAACCTCGTTGCGCAGGCCCTTCACGAAGGCGGGGCGCAGCGGGCGGTCCATCAGGCGGCAAGCCAGGATGGCTTCCGTGGAGGGGCGGCCTTCGCGGCGGAAGAACGAACCCGGGATACGGCCGGCAGCGTACATGCGCTCTTCGACATCAACCGTCAGCGGGAAGAAGTCGAAACCTTCGCGCGGCTGCTTGCCCGCGGTGGTTGCCGAGAGCAGTGCGGTGTCTTCGTCGATGTAGACCATCGAGGCGCCGGCTGCCTGCTTGGCAAGGCGGCCGGTTTCGAAGCGAATAACTCGCTTGCCGAAACGTCCGTTGTCGATAATGGCTTCGGAGAACTGGATTTCGGGACCCTCCATAGAGAGTCACCTCCGTTTCTGTTAGCGGAAGTCCGCCGCATCAACCCAGGCCTCTTCTTTATTCCTGGCCTGTACGACACCCGGTCATCGATCGAGATCCACGGGCTCATCGTCACAGATGGCTTCCCGGGAATCACTACCGAGGACCGCGAATGCGCGATGCGGTTGATTCCTGTTTTTAGTTGTTGGTAAAGAAGGCGGCCCGTTCCGATAAGGAGCGGGCCGCCCCTAAAGGCAGACTAGCGGCGCAGGCCGAGACGCTCGATGAGCGCACGGTAGCGGGCGATGTCAGTGTTCTTCAGGTAGGAAAGCATGCGCTTGCGACGACCAACCATGGCCAGCAGACCGCGCTGGGTGTGGAAGTCGTGCTTGTGCTCCTTCATGTGCTCAGTCAGATCCTTGATCCGCTGAGTCAGGACTGCAACCTGAACCTCAGGCGAACCGGTGTCGCCTTCAGAGGTTGCGTATTCCTTGATGATGGACTGCTTTACAGCGGCGTCAAGTGCCACGTGAACTCCTAGAGTTGTGCCGTGCCTCCCGGTGCAGCGCCTCGCTGACGGGTTGTCCTTGGTACGTTGCCGCACACAAAAACAGGTCCAGCCGCCACGGACTGCAGCCGGATCCACTCATCAGTTTACCGGCACGTCAGCGGTGTTGTCGAAATGCCCCTACTGCCGGGTCAACAGCTCATGGGCCTGGGCTACGTCCAGGCACATTTGTTCGACCAACGCTTCCGGCCCCCGGTAGGCCACCATGCCCCGGAGGCGCTGCGTGAATTCGACTGCAACGGTCTGCCCGTAGAGGTCAAAGTCTTCAACGTTCTCTTCAGGACGGTCAATCACGTGTGCCTCAACTTGTCGACTGACGCCATCGAACGTGGGGTTGGAGCCAACGGAGATGGCGGCGGGCCAGCGCGTGCCGGCCTGGTCGATCAGCCACCCCGCATAGATGCCGTCCGCCGGGACATAACCGGTGGAATCATGGGAAAGGTTGGCAGTCGGGAAACCAAGATCCCGGCCGCGGGCAGCACCGTGCACCACTTCCCCGCGCATGCGGTGGGGCCGGCCCAGTATTGCGGCAGCAGTGACCACATCTCCTTCGGACAAGGCTTCCCTCACCCAAGTGGAGGAACAGCGGCGGTCGGCATCGCCGTCGTCGTGGACCGGAAAGCCTCCCGCGCCGTATTCGTTGACAACCTGCACCCCGAAACCGAGTTGATCACCCAGCTCCTGCATGGTGACTACGTCGCCGGCATTGCCGGCACCGAAGCGGAGGTCGTGCCCTACAACGAGGTGTGCGGCGTGAAGTCCGTCGAGAAGGACCTCACGGACAAACTCCAGCGGGGTCATCGCAGCGAGGTCCAAGGTGTACTTCATCACCAGGACGGCGTCCACGCCGGTATCGCCGAGGGCCTCAAGTTTGTCCTGAAGCCCCATGATGAGCTCCGGAGCAGAATCGGGCCTGTGGACCTGGGCGGGGTGGGGATCAAACGTCACGGCAACCGAGGGAATGTTGTGCCGCTTTGCTGTGTCGGTCAACTGCGACAGAACGTGCTGGTGGCCACGATGGACGCCGTCAAAGTTCCCGATGGTAACGACAGTAGGTCCGAAGTCCTTGGGGACTTCGGTGGGATCGTTCCAGATGTGGACCATCAACCTCGCCTTTTTACTGCAGATGTTCGTTCCGCCCGGCAACCTCCCGGCGCCGGAACATTCTAAGGTTACCCGCTAGGGTGTTTGACTCAGGACGGCCGGCGTTTGTTGAGCCATAGAAGGCCAAGGACCGGCAGGACGAGCGGGACAAAGCCATAACCGCGGCCAAAGAGGGACCACACAGTGTCATGCGGGAAAGCAACAGGATCAAAGAGGCTGATCGCGCCAACCACCAGCACCCCCACGAGCTCAGTGAGCACGGCCGCCAAGGAAACCTTGAACCAGGTACGGCCCGGCTTTGCGAGCGAGATGGTGGCCACAATGTAAACGACGGCGGCGAACGCCGACAGGATGTGCGCCAACGGAGCTTCGGCGAATTTGGTGGCGATCTGGTAGCCGGCACGTGCCGTCGCGGACAACGCGAACACGGCGTAGACCGCGATCAGCAAGCGTCCGGGTCCTGTGTTCCGGGTGTCCTTCTGCCCGGCCTGCCGGTTCGCCGGATTGGTCTCGGTTCCAGTCACGTTGTGTTCTTCCTTCATGGTCAGTACCAGATCTGGTTCATGCGGGCAGCCATCACCAATGCGGTTATGCCCACCGCCGCAAGGACGAAGTTGCTCCAGCGGGTTCGTTCAAGGATGGCCCAATAGACGGCCCCCAGAGGAATCATCAGGGCAACAATGAGGTAGCCCCAGAACTCCCATGCTTCACCGGCCATCTGCTCACCCATGGCAACACGGACGATCGAGCCCACCAAATACACGACGAGTACAAGCTCGACAGCGAGCACGGAAAAGATGGTGGGGTCATTCGGGGCTTTCTTCATCAAGCCGGCCACGACGCACATGATCGTGGACACCAGTCCAACGATGAGGATGGCGTAAAAGTATCCGTCCATGCCTATTTTGCCTGCCCTGTTCCAGTTCCCGGAGCAAAGACCAGCACGGGTTTAGCGAAGCTGCCCGTGTCTGCCAGCAATGCCACGAGCTCCCCCGACGGCGCGAACGCGGCGGCAGGCTTTTCGGCCGTGGCAGCGTCCGGCGTTCCTGCTCCTGGTCCGGCAGCGATGCGGCGGCCAAAAGATATCTCGGTGGTTTCTTCCTCGCTCAACTCCCGGTTGGGCATCAGCGAGCGTGCTGCCAAGGACATCTCCAAAACCTCGAGCTCTTCTGCCAGCTCCTCGAGCGTGCGCGCTTGATCGAGGGAGTACGGGCCAACTTGGGTCCTGCGCAGGGCTGTGAGGTGCCCACCGACGCCCAGGGCGTTGCCGAGGTCCCGGGCCAACGCCCTGATGTACGTGCCGGAAGAACACTCAACGGTGACGTCGACGTCAACTACCCTGCCGCCGTCGATCCTGGTGATGGAGTGGACATCGAAGCGGTGGATTGTGACCGGGCGAGCCGCGAGCTTGACCTCTTCGCCCGAGCGGACACGGGCGTAGGAGCGTTCGCCATTGACCTTGATGGCGCTGACGCTGCTGGGAACCTGCTGGATGGGCCCGGTGAGCGCGGCAACACCGAAGGCAACGGCGTCATCAGTAATGTCCGCTGCGGTGCGGGCCTCCGTGACCTCGCCCTCGGCGTCGTCGGTGATGGTGGTTTCGCCCAGCCTGATAGTGGCGGTGTACGTCTTGGACGTGCCCACAATGTAGGTCAGCAGGCGCGTGGCCTTGTTGATGCCGAGCACCAGAACGCCGGTTGCCATGGGATCAAGCGTGCCCGCATGGCCCACTTTCCGGGTGCCGGCCAGCCGCCGCATCCGGCCAACCACATCATGGCTGGTCCATCCCTGCGGTTTGTCAACGATTACCAGTCCAGAAAGCACGCTTACCAGTATATGGGTGGCTAGGATGGCTCCCATGCCTGAGCTTGCCGCGCATGTCCGCGACGTCCCTGTGAACCAGATCCGTGAGATCACCGAAGCTGCGTGGTCCACCCCCGGCGCAATCGTCCTCAGCATCGGGGAGCCGGGCTTTGCCTTACCCCGGCACATCCTCGACGCCGGCATTGACTGCCTGGATCGGGATGAGACCAACTACACACCCAACGCCGGGATCCCCGCCCTCCGTGAAGCCTTTGCCGCCCGCTTCCGGGAACAGCAAAACGTGGATATCGGCGCGGATCGTGTGTACGTAGTGGACGGCGCCCAACAGGGACTGCACTTCGCCATGAGCCTCCTCCTCTCCCCCGGCGATGAGATTCTCATCCCCAACCCCGGCTACCCCACCTTCGCCATGACCAGCAGGTTGCTGCACGCCGTGCCGGTGCAGTATCCGCTATACCCGCAGAACGACTTCCAGCCGCGCATTGAGGACATCGAGACCCTCATCACGCCAAGCACCCGGGTCCTTATGTTGAACTCCCCGTCCAATCCCTTGGGCGCCGTGTTCAGCGAAGAATCCACGCGCCAACTGGTGGAGCTTGCCGTTCGCCATGACCTTTGGATCATCTCCGACGAGTGCTATGAAGCCTTCACGTTCGATGTCCCCCATGTCAGCCCTGTGCGCTTCGACAGCGACATCCCCGGAGAAGCCCGGGTCTTCACTTCCCTGACACTGTCCAAGACCTACGGGCTAACAGGCCTTCGGATTGGAGCGTTGATCTGCCCGCCCGGGTTGGAGCCGAAGATGAACAACGTTATGGAGTCAATCGTGTCCTGCGTCGCGTCTCCTTCGCAGTACGCCGCCTTGGCCGCGCTGACAGGACCCCAGGACTATGTTTCCCAGGCTCGCGACCACTACCGGAGTAACCGGGATGCAGCCTCAGCTGTTTTGGCGAAGAAGGGAATTCCGTTCCTGGGCGCCCAGGGGGCGTTCTACCTGTGGGCCGACGTCTCGCATCTGAGCGGCGGGGATGTCAGGGCCTGGGTGCGGGCCTTCCTGGCTGAGTCCGGAGTGTCCTTCGCTCCCGGTACGGCATTTGGCTCGATCGGCGAGGGCTGGATCAGGATCGCCCTTTGTGGCGGTCAACAAGACCTGCTCGACGGCGTCAGCCGCCTCCCAGCCAAGGTCTAGTCGCGCTGTTTCTCAGTATCGGGCTCAGTAGCTCGTCCTGTGCGCGTGGCTCCGCCATGCCTCGAAGGGTTCATCTGAAGCGGCCAACTCGGCATGTTCCACGGGCAGCAGCTCCGGCCTGGTGCCTGCGAAGTACTCGTAGAACACAGCGTCGTCGAAGCCCGCCCTGGCCGCGCCGTGCCGGTCTGCCGCGAAATAGACATGTCCGATCCTGGCCCAGAGCGTGGCGGATAGGCACAGCGGGCATGGTTCACAGCTTGCGTAGAGAACGGATCCCGTGAGGTCGAACCTCTTGGTCGCAGCTGCGGCACGGCGGATTGCCACCACTTCGGCATGTGCTGTGGGATCGTGGTCCCGCGTGACCCGGTTGACTCCCTCATGGACGGTTCCGTCCGGGGCGACCACGACGGCGCCGAAAGGGCCGCCGCCGTCGGAAACGTTTTGCACGGCCAGCTTGATGGCCAGGTTCAGGTATTCATCACGTTGCTGAGCACTGTGCGGCGACATGCTCCCGATCATAGCGAGTTTGAGTACAGCAAATGCCCCTAAGAAGGCTTCTTAGGGGCATTAGTTGCTCAAAAACTAGCGGTTGGCGTCTTCGTCGAGTTCGTTATCGCCGGAGAGGTCAGTGTCCTCTTCGTCGAAGTCGTCCTCGTCAACGTCCTCCGGAGATTCACCCTTGTAAGGGTCTGCCTCGCCTGCGTGCTTGGCACTGGCAGCCAAAGCCGCTACCTCTGCGTCGCGACGCTTGGCTTCACGGAGGAGCTCCTCAAGGTTGGAGGCATTGACCGGAATCTGGTCAGCCACGAACTCGAGTGTCGGAGTGAGGCGAACAGTGATGTTGCGGCCGACTTCCTGGCGCAGCACACCCTTGGCCTTCTCCAGCGCCCTGGCAGCATCTGCCTGGGCTACATCGTCACCAAAAACGGTGTAATAGATGGTGGCGTGCTGAAGGTCGTTGGTGACGCGGGCGTCCGTGACCGTGATGGACTCGACGCGCGGATCCTTGACCCGGCGTCCGAGGGCCTCAGCGACGACGACCTTTATCCGCTGTGCCAGCTTGGCAGCGCGTGCGGGATCAGCCATGACTTCCTCCTGGTAAGTAGAAAAGGGGAAGGAACGGGTCCGCCGGGGCTACCCGACGGACCCGTTCCAAACGGAACCTAGCTACGCGGCTTTTCGCGCATTTCGAAGGTCTCGATGATGTCGCCTTCAGTGATGTCATTGAAGGAGCCAAGACCGATACCACACTCGAAGTCGGTGCGGACTTCGGTGGCGTCATCCTTGAAGCGCTTGAGCGTCTCAACGGTGAGGTTGTCACCGATGACCTTGCCGTCGCGGCTGACACGTGCCTTGGTGTTACGGCGGATGATGCCCGTGCGGACGATCGAGCCGGCGATGTTTCCGAACTTGGAAGAACGGAAGACTTCGCGAACCTCGGCAGTACCGAGCTGGACTTCTTCGTATTCCGGCTTGAGCATGCCCTTGAGGGCCATCTCGATGTCATCGATTGCTGCGTAGATAACCGAGTAGAAGCGCATGTCCACGCCTTCACGGTCAGCCAGTTCAGCAACACGCTCGGCCGGCTTGACGTTGAAGCCGATGATGATGGCGTTGTCCACCGTGGCGAGGTTGACGTCGTTCTGCGTGATGGCACCCACACCGCGGTGGATGACACGAAGCTGAACGTCGTCGTCTCCGACGTCGATCTTGAGCAAGGCGTCTTCGAGGGCTTCCACGGCACCGGACACGTCACCCTTGAGGATGAGGTTGAGGGTGTCGATCTTGCCTTCGGCAACGGCCTGGTCGAAGTCTTCCAGGCTGATGCGCTTGCGACGCTTGGCCAGTGCAGCGTTGCGGTCGGCAGCTTCACGCTTCTCAGCGATCTGGCGGGCCGTACGCTCGTCAGGGGTCACCAGGAAGGTGTCACCTGCGCGCGGCACGTTGGACAGGCCGAGGACCTGGACCGGGCGGGACGGCAGTGCGACATCGAGTGCCTCGCCGTTCTCGTCGAACATGGCGCGGACGCGGCCGTGAGCCGTACCGGCCACGATCGTGTCGCCCACTGCCAGGGTTCCGGACTGCACCAGGACGGTAGCAACGGCACCGCGGCCCTTGTCGAGGTTCGCTTCGATGGCAATGCCTCGAGCGTCCTTGTCCGGGTTGGCGCGCAGATCCAGTGCGGCATCGGCCGTCAGCAGGACGGCGTCGATCAGTTCGTCGATGTTGAGGTTCTGGCGGGCAGAGACCTCAACGAACATGGTGTCGCCACCGTATTCTTCGGGAACCAGGCCGTACTCGGTCAGCTGGCCCTTGACCTTGTCAGGGTTGGCGCCTTCCTTGTCGATCTTGTTCACGGCGACGACGATCGGCACGTTTGCTGCCTGGGCGTGGTTGAGTGCTTCCACCGTCTGCGGCATAACGCCGTCGTCGGCTGCGACAACCAGGATCGCGATGTCGGTGACCTTGGCACCACGTGCACGCATGGCCGTGAAGGCCTCGTGACCGGGGGTGTCAATGAAGGTGATATCGCGGGCCGTGCCCTCGTGGACGTGGCTGATCTGGTAAGCACCAATGTGCTGGGTGATGCCACCATGCTCGCCGGCCACAACGTTCGAGTTGCGGATGGCATCCAACAGGCGGGTCTTACCGTGGTCAACGTGACCCATGACGGTGACAACCGGTGCGCGGGCCTCGAGGACGTCGTCGCCTTCGGCGTCGAGTTCGTCCTGGATGTTGATGTCGAACTGGTCCAGCAGCTCGCGTTCTTCATCCTCGGGGGAAACAACCTGGAGCTTGTAGCCGAGTTCGGCGCCAAGCAGGCCAAAGGTGTCTTCGTCCAAGGACTGCGTAGCCGTTGCCATCTCACCGAGGTGGAACAGAACGGTCACCAGCGATGCGGGGTTCGCGTCAATCTTCTCGGCAAAGTCCGTGATGGACGAACCACGACGCAGGCGGATGATGGTCTCGCCATCACCGCGGGGTACTGATACGCCGCCCAGTGACGGAGCACTCATCTGCTCCAGTTCCTGGCGCTTCGCACGCTTCGACTTGCGCTGCTTGCCACGACCGGCGCCGCCCTTGCCGAAGGCACCCTGGGTACCACCGCGACCGCGGCCACCCTTGCCGAAGCCACCGCCGGCGGGAGCTCCGCCACCAGTGCCTGCACCAGGTGCGCCACCGGGACGACCGGGTCCGCCACCGGGACGGCCTGCGCCACCCGGACGGCCTGCGCCACCGGGAGCCGGACGCTCAGTGCGGTTGGGCATCATGCCCGGGGTAGGACGGTTTCCGGCACCCGGACCGCCGGCGGGACGCGGAGCGCCCGGACGGGGTGCACCGGGACGCGGAGCGCCCGGACGGGGTCCACCGGTACCTGCTGCGGGACGGGGGCCGCCTGCGCCAGCCGCGGGACGCGGACCACCGGGGCGTTCGCCATCGTTGCGGCGTTCGCCCCGGGGCATGCCCTGGGACGGTGCAAACGGGTTGTTACCCGGACGCGGCGGACGGTCTCCGTCGCCACCACGGCCCCGGGGCATGCCCTGGGACGTAGCAAACGGGTTGTTGCCCGGACGGGGTCCGCCGGGACGCGGAGCCTGGCCACCTTGACGTGCCGGAGCCGGAGTCTCTGCCTTGGGAGCAGGACGGGCGCCGGGCTTGGCCGAAACCGGGGTGGATGCGGCAGGAGCCGCAGGGGCTGCCGGCGCGGGTGCTGCCGGAGCAGTGGCAGCAGGAGCTGCCGGTGTAGTGGCGGCCGGAGCTGCCGGAGCGGGGGCTGCAGGTGCCGGGGCCGGAGCCTTCGGCGCTGCAGGACCCGGTGCCGGAGCTGCCGGACGGGATGCTGCGGGAGCTTTGGGGGCTGCAGCGGGCGCGGCGGCTTTGGCAGCGCCGGCACCCGGGTAGGCGTCGCGAAGCTTCTTCACGACGGGGGCCTCAATTGTTGAAGAGGCGGAGCGAACGAATTCGCCCAATTCCTGCAGTTTGGTTACTGCATCTTTGGAAGTAATACCGAGCTCTTTGGCGAGCTCATGTACGCGGACCTTGGCCACATTTCTCCTGTCTCGGTCCGCACCGAGCCAGGCACGAACCGTCTACTTCTTACTGCGGGCCTTCGCCGCTTGCGCGATTGAAAGGCCCATTGCAGAGCGCAACAAAGTTGTCATCGTTACGCACTCATCGCTGGGAACTCATCGGGTTTCCATCAGTTTTCTGACCCGCTTTCAGGTTTGGACGGTTTTCCTGCGGCGGCCTGGGCCTCCACAAGTGGCGTACCGGACATCAGGTATCTCTCTACGGCGCGTGTATCGGATGCACCCGCAAGGGCCCTTCCGAAAGCTCGCCGCTTGATCGCCAATGCCAAGCACTTTTCGCTGGGGTGCAGCCACGCACCCCTGCCGGCCATCCGGCGTCGTTCATCCACCAGGACGGCGGACGAACCGCTGCCTTGGGCGACTAGCCGGACAAGCTCGGACCGGGAGCCTTGCTTCCGGCATCCGATGCACGTGCGAACAGGCCCGTGGCCATGTTCAAGCAGTTCAGCCACGACGTGTCCAACCTGCCTTACGCTACTGGCACCCGACGGGCCCCGGTCCTGCGCATGCAGCTGAGGCACGCCAAAGCGCGCGGATACCGGACGTAAGCCCGGTTCCATCTAGTCTAGCCCCCCGGCCCCGGTCTCCCGAAACCAAGTAAGCCACCAGCGCGGCGCAGAACCGGCGGCACGGCCGCCGGTTGAACCGCTAGTCCGTCTTGGCCGGAGCCGCGTCCGAGACGATATCAATGCGCCAGCCCGTCAGCTTGGCTGCGAGTCGGGCGTTCTGGCCTTCCTTCCCGATCGCCAGTGAAAGCTGGTAATCAGGCACAACCACGCGGGCGGAGCGGGTGGCTTCGTCCGTGATAGTGACGGAATTCACTCGCGACGGCGACAACGAGTTGGCAATGAACGTCGCGGGGTCATCACTGAAGTCCACGATGTCGATCTTCTCGTCGTTCAATTCGGTCATGACAGCCCGGACACGGGAACCCATTTCACCGATGCAGGCACCCTTGGCGTTGACGCCGGGAGTGTTTGCCTTCACTGCGATCTTGGTGCGGTGACCGGCTTCGCGGGCCAGGGCCACGATCTCCACGGAGTGGTCCGCAATTTCCGGAACTTCCATTTCGAACAGCTTCCGGACCAGGCCGGGGTGCGAGCGGGACAACGTGATGGATGGTCCCTTGGCCCCGCGGTGTACATCCACCACAAAGGCACGCAAGCGGCTTCCATGGAGGTACTTCTCACCCGGAACCTGCTCGGGCGGCGGCAGCAACGCTTCCACAGCTCCCAGGTTGACCTGAATCATGTGCGGGTTGTTGCCCTGCTGGATCATGCCGGCTACAAGCTCGCCTTCACGGCCCTTGAATTCGCCCAGCACGTTATCGTCTTCCACGTCGCGAAGGCGCTGCAGGATGATCTGGCGCGCGGTGCTTGCGGCGATGCGGCCGAAACCGGCCGGGGTGTCCTCGAACTCGCCGATGGGCTCGCCGTCGTCGTCGATTTCCGTCGCCCAGATAGTCACGTGACCGCTCTTGCGGTCCAGTTCAGCGCGGGCCTTTTCGAAGGCGCCGGGCGTCTTGTGGTACGCCACCAACAGCGCCTGCTCGATGGTGGGAATCAGGAGATCCAGCGGGATTTCACGCTCACGCTCCAGGAGTCTCAGTGCGCTCATGTCAATATCCATTAGGCCTCCTCGGAAGGTCCGTTGTGCTCGTCTTCCAGCGCAGCCTCGTGGAGGTGGCTGAATTCAATCTCGACTTTTCCTTGGCGGATCCTGTCGAAAGGAATAGTGATGGGTTCGCCCTGCTTGGGCTTCATGCCCTTTTTGACCTCATGCTCGGGGATGAGCGTCACGGCATCATCCCCAACCGATGCGATACGGCCCAGGAGGTTATCCCCTTGGATGACGTTGACCCTGACCATGCGGCCGCGGGCGCGATGCCAGTGACGCGGCTCTGTCAGGGGACGGCCTACTCCCGGGGAAGAAACCTCAAGGTCGTACGGACGGCCGTCGTCATGGGGATCGTTGTCCAGAATATCGGACAGGCCGCGGGAGACTTCAGCGATGGCGTCAAGGCTGACGCCGCCGGTCTCTTCCTGCGGAAGGTCCACGACGACGTGGACCGTGCGGTGTGAACCGGCAACGTGGATGGAAACATCCTCGAGGTAGAGCCTGCTGGCAAGGACGGCCGGTTCAAGCAGCGCCCTAAGCCTGCTCTCTTCCGGGTTGTGGATGGTGGCCGCTGAGTTCGATTCAGAACGGTCTGTTGAAGTCGTGGCTTCCGAGTCACTCACGTTGCCCGCCGCCTCCCTTTAGATGTTGTTGTGACTACTAGCCTAACGATTTTCCCGGGAACATGGTGCACGGACTTCCCTGCCCACGTGACACCATGGTCTGTTGTGAACGGGCAGACAAGCGAAAAAAGACGAACACCACCCTGGGGCCGGGTTTTGCTGGTTGCCGTGGTGGCGCTGCTTGTTGCGGGCACCGGAATGGTACTTATTCCGCGTGATTCCGGCACTCCCCCGGCGGTTCCCTTCTCCGAAAAGGCCCGCGTCGTGGCGCTGGAGGACACGCTCCTGCTGCGGGAATCGGCCGCCAAGCTGGCGGACATGCCGGCTCCTGATGCCGGAAATTCGACGCTCGGCAACGCTGTGACTTTGCTGACAACCCATGCGCAGGCCTTGCAGGGCCCTCACGCCGCTGCGCCGCGCGCCACGTCATCCGGCAGTTCGGCCATTGCTGGTCAGGAAACTGCAGCCACACCAACCAGCCGCACCTCTTTCCTGGCCGGGTTGGCCGGCAGCGGCCGGAAGCGACTCGACGACGCCCGCGAAGCCGACGGCGGGATCGCCCGCCTGCTCGCCGCCGTCGGAACCGCGCAACTGCTTCAGGCGGAAAGGCTGGCTGCGAAGTGGCAGCTACCGATGCCACAGCAGCCAACAGCAGCAGGCACCAAAGCTCCTGCGGCAACGCCCCTTGCGGCCTCCTGTCCGTCAGCCAGCCCCACCCCGGAGCCGACCTCCGCCACTACCGACACCGCCCTGGCTGCGGTGGTTCGCTCGCAGCAGGAAGCGATCTACGTTTACCAGGTGGCGCTGAAGCGGCTGGACGCTTCGAACTCGGCGGCTGCTGCCAAGTACTTGCAAATGCACGAGGTATTGCTCCAGCAGGCAGAATCGCTGACCAGCGCCAACTGCGCGGACGCACCTCCAGGCGAGGCGGGCTACCAGCTGCCGGAACAATTCGCCCAAGACCCGGCCGCTTTCCTGGGTTCCGTTGAACTTGCTTCCCTGCCTCGCCTCGGTGACCTGGTTGCCCTGTCTACGGACGAGACCCGGACGTGGGCCGTTGACGGCCTCCTGGCCGCTGCCCGGAGGAGCGCTGCCTGGGGCGCGCCCCTGCCTGCGTTGCCAGGACTCATGCTCGACGCCGGCGAGCTGCCTTCCCTGCCCAAGCCCACCACTACACCCACTTCCTCTTCCAACGGCGGATAGGCCAGCCTAGCCATGCTGGTCAGGGCGGATTGCCAGTGCTTGGCTTGATGCATGGCTTCCACAGAAACTGCCACCACACACGAGAACGAACCTCACCGGGACGATCTGGCCCACCGGTTGAACTGGTTGCGGGCAGGAGTCCTGGGTGCCAATGACGGCATCGTGTCCGTCGCCGCGATTGTGGTGGGTGTAGCAGGCGCCACGACCAGCACTGGCAGCATCCTCGCCGCAGGCACGGCCGGCTTGGTGGGTGGCGCCATCTCCATGGCTTTGGGTGAATACGTGTCAGTCAGCAGCCAAAGCGACACCCAAAAAGCGTTGATCGAAAAAGAAAAACGAGAACTGGCGGAGCAACCGGAGGATGAACTCGAAGAGCTGGCCGCGATCTACGAGGCCAAGGGGCTCAGCACCAAGACAGCCCGGGCCGTTGCGCAGGAACTGACCGAACACGACGCGTTGGCCGCCCACCTCTCGGCCGAGCTGAATATCAATGAGGACGACATCGTCAGTCCTTGGAACGCAGCCCTGGCTTCTGCCGTGGCATTCATCTTGGGAGCGGTGCTACCTCTGCTGGCCATCCTGCTTCCTCCCCCGGAGTTGCGGGTCCCTTTGACGTTCATCGCAGTTCTCCTGGCCTTGGCAATCACCGGCG
Source organism: Paenarthrobacter sp. GQ52 (assembly GCF_059759005.1). NCBI lineage: Bacteria > Bacillati > Actinomycetota > Actinomycetes > Micrococcales > Micrococcaceae > Paenarthrobacter > Paenarthrobacter sp. GQ52. The sequence goes on along the minus strand of NZ_JCAXEJ010000001.1, from coordinate 707,846 downwards.
CCGTTGGTGCTTGGATAGGCAGCGCTTCCCGCTTCCGCGCGGCAGTCCGGGTAGTGCTCGGCGGTGCTTTGGCGCTGGCCGCTACATACTCGATCGGAACCCTGTTGGGCGCGAGCGGCGTTTTCTAGGAGGCTCGCGTTGACTCGGAGTTAGGCTGTTGGCGTGACCCTTCACGCGATTATTCCCATTCCAGGCGACCTCCACGCCCGGTACAACCGCGACTCCGCGGGCAGGGATTGGCTGGCCAGCCTCCCGGGGCTTATCGCGGCCGCTTTGGACCGCTGGCAGCTATCAGTGGACCTGGCGCCAGGCACTGAGCCCTGGAACGGTCACGGAGCCTTGGTGGTGCCTGTTCTTCAGAGCGGCGCACCCGCAGCACTGAAGATCGCTTTCCCCCATGAAGAAGCTCTGGTGGAGCGCCACGCGCTGGCGCTTTGGAATGGCCGCGGCGCGGTTCGCCTCCTGGCGTCCGACGACGCAAGTTGCTCCATGTTGCTTGAACGCCTGGACGCCTCACGCTGGCTCCAGGACGCCCCGTTGGACGAAGCCAGGGACGTATGGGGCACCATCATGCGCGAGCTCTCCATCCAGCCCGATGACCGACTTGAGTGGCGGGCTTTCGACCATGTTGCGGCAACCGCCGAGCGGTGGAGCGATGAGCTCCCTGCAGAATGGGAGCGCCTTGACCGCCCCTTCCCGAGGTGGCTCCTTGAAGCGGCACTGGAGGTGTGCCAGACGCGTGGAGCCGTGGGACGCCGTTCCGGCACTGATGTCCTGGTGCACACCGACCTTCACTTCATGAATATCCTTGCCACCACAACTGCCGAAAGACTGTCCCTCCGCGGAGATTATCTGGCCATAGATCCCCAGCCACAGATAGGCGAAGCGGAGTTCGCCGTCGCCCCCATCCTGTGGAACCGCATCCAGGACTTTCCGCGGACCGACCCGGAGGCCGGGTTGCTGGAGCGGTGCCATGACTTCAGCCAAGCGGCTGGATTGGACCCTGAGGTTGCCCGGCAATGGAGCATCGCCCGAGAGGTGCAAAACGCTCTGTGGTATGCCGCCAAGCGTTCTGTACCTCACGGCGGTGACCTTGCCCGCTCCCTATGGGTCGCCAGCACCCTCGCCGGCAGCACACTGGACACCTTGCCATCGGCCCATGATCTCCCCGATCCCGGCGAAGCGGCCTGATCCCAAGGTCCTGCCATGCGCAGCGCTGCTACGCTGCGAAGTTCTCATTCCAGACGTCCATGCCAAGTTTGATGATCAGCGCCGCCACCACCACCAGGAAAACGAGGCGCACGAATTTACTTCCCTTCGCAACGGCGGTTCTGGCCCCGAGATAGCCCCCCGCCATGTTTGCCAGGCCCAGGACCAGTCCCACGCCCCAGAGCAATGAGCCGTGCGGCAGGAAGAAGATCAAGGCTCCGGCGTTGGTTGCCATGTTGACGATTTTTGCTTTGGCGCTGGCCTCGAGGAAGGCGTAGCCCATCGCCGAAACGAGGGCAATCACCAGGAACGAGCCAGTACCGGGGCCGATCAGGCCGTCATAAAAGCCGATGACGCCGCCAATAAGGCAGGCCACCACGTAGTGCTTATGGCCATCGTGGCGTAGGGCTGTCAGTTCACCGGCGCCGGGACGCAAGGCCGTGAAAACAGCGACGGCGATCAGCGCCACCACAATGATCGGTTTGAAGACGCTGGCCGGAAGAGACGCAGCAAGGATGGCCCCACCGAAGCTCCCGGCGAGTGCGATGACCGCCATGGGAATCGCGGTCTTGAGATCCGGGCCGACGCGGCGATAGTAGGTGACCGCGCTTGTGGTGGTCCCGAAGATGGAGCCCATCTTATTCGTGGCCAAGGCCTGGACCGGCGTGATGCCGGGGACCAGCAGCAGGGCGGGGAGCTGTATCAGTCCCCCGCCCCCAACTACGGCGTCAACCCAGCCTGCCGCGAATCCGGCCACCACAATCAGGATGAGTGTGGTGAGCTGGATCGATTCGAAGCCGGAAATCACCGGGTTCGTACAGCGTTGACCACGTAATCCACGGCTTTGTCCACCGAAATGTTCTCGGCTTCGCCGCTGCGGCGGTCCTTGATTTCAACCACACCGTCTACCAGCCCGCGGCCAACGGCCAGGATGGTGGGCACACCTACGAGTTCGGCGTCACCGAACTTCACGCCGGGAGATACCTTCGGGCGGTCGTCGAAAATGACGTCCAAGCCGGCAGCTTCGAGCTCAGCCGAGAGCCTTTCAGCGGTATCGAAGATCTCATCGCCACGGCCGACTGCCACGACATGCACATCTGCCGGAGCCACGGAGCGCGGCCACACGAGGCCGCGGTCGTCATGGTTTGCTTCGGCCAGCGCCGCGACAGCACGCGTCACGCCAACGCCGTAGGAGCCCATGGTGACAACCTGCTGCTTGCCGTTCTGATCCAGGACCTTCAGGTCCAGGGCCTCGGCATACTTACGACCGAGCTGGAAGATGTGGCCCATTTCGATGCCACGCGCGGTTTCCAGCGGTCCGGAACCGTCCGGGGCGGGATCGCCCGCACGCACGTCAGTGCTCTCAATGACGCCGTCCCATGTGAAGTCGCGGCCGGCGACCAACCCGAAGACGTGCTTGCCGTCAGCGTTGGCACCGGTCACCCAGCTGGTGCCGGAGACAACGCGGGGATCCACAAGGAAGAGCACCTTGGAGGACCCTTCAAGGCCAAGGACGGGTTCGTCGAGGGACAGTCCCGGTCCGATGTAGCCCTTGACCAGCCACGGCAGCTTCTTGAGGTCCTCTTCGTTGGCAGCCTCGAGGCCGATTTCACCGGCGATGGGCAGGTGGGATCCGATGTTGGCTTCCACGCGCTTGAGGTCTACGCCGCGGTCGCCAGGAACGCCAATAACCACGATCTGGCGCTCACCCGTGGGCAGCGTGACGGCCAGGACAACATTCTTGAGCGTGTCAGCGGCAGTCCAGGCGCCGCCGTCGGCCTCGCTTCGGGGAGCGAGTTGGTTGGCGGCGTCCACCAGAGTATCGATGGTGGGGGTGTTCGGGGTGTCCAGGACCTCAGCGGCCGGAGCGTTGGTGAAGTCGATATCGTCCGGAACCACGGTGGTCACGGCTTCAACGTTGGCGTAGTAGCCGCCGGCCGAGCGTACGAACGTGTCCTCGCCGATCTCGGTGGGGAACAGGAATTCCTCGCTCTTGGAGCCACCCATGGCACCAGCGGTGGCGGCAACAGGAATGACTTCCAGGCCCAGGCGCGCAAAGATCTTCAGGTAAGCACCGCGGTGGGCGGCGTAGCTTGCGTCCAAGCCGGCGTCGTCAATGTCGAAGGAGTAGGAGTCCTTCATGATGAACTCGCGGCCACGGAGGAGTCCTGCCCGCGGACGTGCTTCATCGCGGTACTTGTTCTGGATCTGGTAGAGGCTCAGCGGCAGGTCCTTGTACGAGGAGTACAGATCCTTGACCAAGAGCGTGAACATTTCCTCGTGCGTGGGGGCAAGGAGGTAGTCCGCGCCCTTGCGGTCCTGGAGGCGGAACAGGCCTTCGCCGTATTCGGTCCAACGGTTCGTGGCCTCATAGGGCTCGCGGGGAAGCAGCGCAGGGAAGTGGACTTCCTGGGCACCAATGGCGGACATCTCCTGGCGGATGATCTCCTCCACCTTCCGCAGGACGCTCAGCCCCAGCGGCAGCCACGTGTAGATACCGGGTGCAGCGCGGCGGATGTAGCCGGCGCGCACCAGGAGCTTGTGGCTTGCGACCTCGGCGTCGACGGGATCTTCACGCAGGGTGCGCAGGAACAGCTGGGAAAGGCGAAGGACCACGGGTACGTATCCGTTTCTATGGCAGATGTGGCAAAAACAACTGCCTACTAATCTACCGGCTGACGGCGGGGCCGCTTGAACCGGGCCGCATGACGTTCGGGCAGCCTGAACACAGAAGAGCCACGCCGTCGCGTTTGGAAGCCCCTGGCCGCAACCGGCTGGTCATCCTGCGATGGCGTGGCTCAGCGGCCGGCCGGCCGCAGACTCTGTCCTGGGACTAGATCGCCGTTCCCTCCAGCGGAACGGGATCGCCTGCGGCTGGGAGGTATTGGTCACTGCCGAAAACACGGATGGCACGGCCGCCAATGGCGCCCTTCAAGGTCTTGGTCATGACTCCCCCTGTACCACCCGCACCCCAACGACACGGCTTGGGAAGAACCTATGTGATAGCAGACACATTTTCAAGGACTGCCTTCTCTGGCGGGCCCCTTGACCTGCATCTTCGCTGGATCTAATTTTAATTCATCAGTTGGTGAATTAATGGAGCCATCGGAGGCCCTCATGACACACGCACCATCGGCCGTCGAGGCGACCGGACTTCATGTCGCCCGTTCACGCACCAAGATCCTGCGAGGCCTGGACTTCACGGTTGACGCCGGTCGCATCACCGGGCTTCTGGGCCCTTCCGGCAGCGGCAAAACGACGCTCATGAGGGCAATCGTCGGCGTCCAGCGGATCACTCGGGGAACCGTTACCGTCCTCGGCCAGCCGGCAGGCAGCGCACCGCTCAGGCACGACGTCGGATACGTCACCCAAGGCGCGAGCGTTTATGGAGACCTCAGCGTCGAAGCGAACGTCCGGTACTTCGGAGCCATGCACGGCGCAACGGCGGCTGACGCCGCGGAGGCAATTGCCGCCGTCGGGCTTCAGGAGTTTGCCCGCCAGAAGGCGGCGGACCTGTCCGGCGGGCAATTCAGCCGGGTGTCCCTTGCTTGTGCGCTGGTGGCCCATCCGCGGCTCCTGATCCTGGACGAGCCCACTGTGGGGCTGGATCCCGTACTCCGTGCCGAGTTGTGGGAGCGTTTCGCCGCCATGGCTGCTGGCGGAACCACCCTGCTGGTGTCCAGCCACGTCATGGAGGAAGCATCCCACTGCTCGTCACTGCTGCTGCTGCGCGATGGCCTGCTCCTGGCGCAACTGACTCCCGCAGAGCTGGCCGAACGCGGCAGGAGCGAAGATCTTGAGCGGGCGTTTCTTACCATCATCAAAGCCGCCGATCGTGGCCAGGAAGAGAGCCAGGTGACCCCGTGAATCTCCGCATGACATTTGCCACCGCCACCCGGGTCCTGCGACAACTGAGGCACGACCACCGGAGCGTCGCATTGATCCTCGTGGTCCCGGCGCTGCTCCTGACCGCGGTCTATTTCCTCTTCGAGAACGAAACCCTTCCACCAGGGTTCCCCCGCACCTTCGATCGCGTGGGCCTGATGATGTTGGCGATCTTCCCCTTCGTGGTCATGTTCCTGGTCACGTCCATCACCATGCTTCGGGAACGCACCTCCGGGACCCTCGAACGCCTTCTGACCACCCCGATCCACAAGGCGGACCTGCTGTTCGGCTATGCCGTGGCCTTCTCCATCATGGCCGCCCTGCAGTCCTTGGTGGCGACAGCGGTGGCTTACTGGATTTTCGATCTGGACATCAAAGGAAGTCCCGGCCTGGTGGTGATGATCGCTGTCATCAACGCCGTCCTGGGCGTCGCATTGGGGTTGTTGTGTTCAGCGTTCGCCCGCACCGAGTTCCAAGCCGTGCAGTTCATGCCGGTGGTGGTGGTGCCCCAGATCCTGTTGTGCGGCTTGTTCGTGGCCCGGGACGATATGAACGAGGTCCTGGAAGCAATCGCCGGTGTTTTGCCGCTCACGTTCTCCGTGGATGCCCTGAAGGAGATCGCCGGAAATGCCGACGCCACGTCGGTAATGTGGCAAGACGCCCTGATCATGGGCGGGATTGTTGTTGGAGTCCTGGTCCTGGCATCACTAACACTTCGGCGGCAAACCCGATGAGCCTCCCGCAGGCGCGTCGGGGCCGCCGAAATGCAGGAGATCATTCGCGGGAAGCCATCCTCGCAGCTGCACGGAAACTGTTCGCTGAACAGGGGTTCGAGGGAACGAGCCTGCGGCAAGTAGCCCGCGAGTCGTCGGTGGATCCGGCCATGGTCCACCACTTTTTCGGGGGCAAGGACGAGCTTTTTGCCGCCAGCGTGGAACTGCCCGCCGACCCGGCCGAGGTTCTTGCCGGCGTCGAAACCCTGGACCCGGCCGTAAGGGCGGAAGCGATTGTCCGGGCAGTGCTGCGGCTGTGGGAAAGCCCGGCCCAGCATGGCCTGGTTGCCTTTGTCCGGGGAACCATCGGCTCCAAGGCCAAGACGGCACTCATGCGCGAAATGGTGAACCGCACCATTCTGTCCAGGATCATGGCGGGGCTGCCCGGTTCGCCCGAAGAAGTACGCGTGCGCGGCAATCTTGTGGCCACGCAAGTTGTGGGGCTCATGCTGGTCCGCTACGTGATCCGGCTCGAGCCCCTGGCCTCGGCGGATCAGGAAGACGTGGTCCGCTTCGTCGCACCAAACATCCAGCGCTACCTCACAGGAGACCTTGACTCGTCCAAGTAGCTGTCAGTTGTGGCTAGAACAGGACCGTCGCGAAGGTGCCCACTTGTTCGAAGCCGACGCGCTCATACGTGGCGCGGGCTTTGGCGTTGTAGTCATTCACGTAGAGGCTCGTCACCGGGGCGAAGGTTCGGGAGAGATTCACGACGGCGGCCATGTAGCCACCGCTTTGGCCGCGGCCCCGCAATTCGGGGTTCATCCACACGCCTTGAACCTGAGTGACGTCCCGCGTGACTGCACCCAACTCGGCTTTGAAGACCACAGTGCCGTTGGCATCGATGTGGACCAAGGAATGGCCCTCACGAATAAGGCCTGCGACGCGCCTGCTGTAGAACTCCTGCCCTCCCAGGAAAGGCGAGTAGCCGACTTCTTCTTCGAACATGGCTGCGCAGGCGGGCAGGATGCGATCAAAGTCCGTCATGGTGCCGAAGGTCAGGGCAGGATTGGCGCCGATAACCGGTGGGCTGGAAATGGTGAGTAGCGGTTGCTGGGAGCGAACTTCGTGGGCACCGTGCCCCAATTGCTCGAACCGCGCATAGAGGGCCAAAACAGTTTCCGCCGGACCAAAAATGGACGCGTAGCGGCGGCCTGTGTCGTGGGCCGCACTGGCCACGTACCCCGCCAGGCCGGGATCGAGTTGCACAGGCACCAGGTTGGCTCCCGCCCAACACGCGCCAAGGAGCGTACCGCCGTCGAAGACTCCGAATATACAGGCACCGCCGCTGGTGGGCGCCGCTGTTCCGGTGCTTTCCAAGTGGGCGAGGATGAAAACGTTGGCTACCACGTCTTCCCTGGCCAGGGCGCGAAGAGCCAGGGTGTCGGCACTGCCGAGCACCCTGACTCCCAACCCGTTCTCGTTACGAGACGCTAACCACGGGGCTACCCTTGACAGCATCTTCGCCATCGGCCTCCCCCATCTCTTCGGCGATGCGCATGGCCTCTTCGATCAGTGTCTCAACAATTTCGCTCTCAGGCACAGTCTTGATGACTTCGCCCTTCACGAAAATCTGGCCCTTGCCGTTTCCGGAGGCCACACCGAGGTCCGCTTCACGGGCCTCGCCGGGTCCGTTAACGACGCAACCCATGACGGCTACGCGCAACGGGATCTCCATGCCTTCCAAACCTGCGGTTACCTGCTCGGCCAGCGTGTACACGTCCACCTGCGCGCGACCACAGGACGGGCAGGAGACGATTTCGAGCTTGCGCGGGCGAAGGTTCAGGGATTGCAGGATCTGGTTGCCCACCTTGATTTCCTCCACTGGCGGAGCCGAGAGGGAAACACGGATGGTGTCGCCAATGCCGCGGGACAGGAGCGCACCGAAAGCCGTTGCCGACTTGATAGTGCCCTGGAATGCCGGTCCGGCCTCGGTCACGCCAAGGTGCAAGGGCCAGTCGCCCTTCTCGGCCAGCATCTCGTACGCGGCCACCATGATCACAGGATCGTTGTGCTTAACGGAGATCTTGAAGTCATGGAAACCGTGCTCTTCGAACAGCGAGGCTTCCCAGACTGCGGACTCAACAAGTGCCTCCGGGGTGGCCTTGCCGTACTTCTTCATGATCCCGGGTTCAAGGGAGCCCGCGTTAACGCCGATCCGAATGGATGTTCCATGGTCACGCGCGGCTGCAGCGATTTCTTTGACCTGGTCATCGAACTTGCGGATATTGCCAGGGTTAACGCGAACCGCGGCGCATCCGGCTTCGATTGCGGCGAATACGTACTTCGGCTGGAAGTGGATATCCGCAATCACGGGAATCTGGGACTTGCGGGCAATGATCGGCAAAGCCTCGGCATCGTCGGCTGACGGGCAGGCAACACGCACAATGTCGCAGCCTGAAGCCGTCAGCTCAGCAATCTGCTGCAGCGTGGCGTTGATATCCGTGGTGGGCGTGGTGGTCATGGACTGCACGCTGATGGGCGAGTCAGAACCGACGCCAACGGACCCTACCTTGATCTGCCGCGTCTTACGGCGCGGGGCAAGAACGGGCGGTGGGGCTGCTGGCATTCCCAGGCTGACCGAGGTCACGTGGACTCCTTGGGTTGGGGTGGATCGTTGTGGTGGAGAACGTCCGGACTAGGACGCGTAGGCAGCCAGGACGCCGGTGTTAGGCGCCCATTCCGTGGTGCGGATGCCGGCGACAACTCCGGCTTCGGCGAACGGATCCTGCTTGAGGAGGTCATTGAGTTCGGCTTCGTCCGCGGACTTGAAGATCAGCAGGGCGCCTGCACCGTCACCGTAAGGGCCACTGGCAAGCAGTTTGCCTTCCTCGGCCAGGTCGCCGAGCCAGGCACGGTGTGCGGGGCGGGCTTCATCGCGGAGGGCGTCGGATTCGGCGACGTATACATACTCAACAGCGAAAACAGTCATGGAGCTAGCCTATCCCGCCTACTCAGCCGAAAATGTTCACGGGCTTCACGATGTCCGCATAGATCAGGAGGGCGCCCATGGCCATCAGCAGCGCTGCGACCACATAAGTGGCTGGCAGCAGCTTGGCGATATCGAACGCGCCCGGGTCCGGTTTACCCAGGAGCTTGGCCACCCGGCGTCGGGCCCCTTCGTAGAGCGCGCCTGCTACATGGCCGCCGTCGAGGGGCAGGAGGGGGATGAGATTGAAGATCGCCAGGGCAAAGTTGAGCCCGGCGAGCAACCCGATCAGGGTGCCAATGCGGGCTTGCATGGGTACCTGTTCCATGGCCGCGACTTCACCGGCAACCCGGCCTACACCCACCACGCTGATGGGTCCGTTCGGGTCGCGGGGCTCTTCGCTGAAGGCCGCTTTCGCCACACCAACCACCCTGGCCGGCAGGTTGAAGATCACACCGGATATCTGCTTGATGTTCTCTCCAGCCATGGGCAGAACGGCCGACGCCGGCTGGGGAACCAGTTCGCTTTGGGCCCCGATCCCAAGGAATCCGACTTCCTGGTATTTCAGCACCCCATTGGAGTCCTGCTCAGGCCGGCCGTCGGCACCGACCACAGGCCGCGAGGAGAGTACGGGCGTCACTGTGGTTTCGACCGTTGATCCGTTGCGCTCCACGGTGATGGGCACGTCTTTTCCGGCGGACGCACGGATCCAGCTGGTGAGTTCGTCCCAGCTGGTGACGGCTTTTCCGTCGAAGGAAGTAATGGTGTCGTTCGGCTGGAGGCCCGCAGCCGCGGCGGGAGTCAGCTTGCAATCGGCCGAGTCGGGGTCCACGGTCTCCCCTGCGGCCACCTGGCACTTGGAAACGTCCGCGATGGTGGTGGTTGCTGTGGCCATGCCGAAGCCCATGAGCAGGACAGCCAGCAAAATCAACCCGATCAGCATGTTCATGGCAGGACCGCCGAGCATGACGATGATCTTTTTCCACACAGGAAGCTTGTAGAAGACGCGGTTTTCGTCCCCGGGTCCCACTTCCTCGTGCGCCATGGAGCGCGCCTCAGTGGCGAGCGTCTGGAACATGCCTGTGCTGGAGGGGCGGACAGCGCCGTCTTCCTTGTTCGGCGGGTACATGCCGATCATGGACACGTAGCCGCCCAACGGAAGCGCTTTGAAGCCGTACTCGGTCTCGCCCTTCTTCTTGGACCACAAGGTGGGTCCGAAACCAATCATGTACTTGGTGACGCGCACTTTGAACAACTTGGCAGGCACCAGGTGGCCCACCTCGTGAAGCGCAATGGAAACAGCTACGCCTATCGCGACGAAGACGACTCCGAGAATGAAGAGAAGGACGGGACTCATGCCGGTGGGACTGCTTCCATAAGGGTTGTGAGCTACAGGGCGCTGCTGGCTAAACGATCAAGGGTACGGGCGCGTGCCCACTTCTCAGCATCCAGCACGGACTCCACTGTTAGCTCAAAAGAGCCTGAATGTTCGCTGAGGACGGATTCAACGGTATCCACAATGTCCGTGAAGCGGATGCGACCGGAGTGGAAGGCCTCTACGGCTTCCTCGTTGGCCGCGTTGAACACCGCGGGGAACGTACTGCCCTGCTTGGCAGCGTCCTTGGCGAGGTCCACTGCTGGGAAGGCCACGGTATCCAGCGGTTCGAAGGTCCAACTGGTCGCCTGGGTCCAATCGCATGCCTGGGCAGCGTGGGGAACACGGTCCGGCCAGCCCAGCCCGAGCGCAATCGGCAGCCGCATGTCCGGGGGCGATGCCTGGGCAATGATGGATCCGTCCACGAACTGGACCATGGAGTGGACCACCGACTGTGGGTGGACCACCACATCGATCCTGTCCAAGGGAACGTCGAACAGCAGGTGGGCCTCAATGACTTCAAGGCCCTTGTTGACCAGGCTGGCTGAGTTTGTGGTGACCATGAGGCCCATGTCCCAGGTGGGGTGGGCGAGCGCCTCCTGCGGTGTGACGTTGTGCAGTTGTTCCCGTGTGCGGCCGCGGAAAGGGCCGCCTGACGCGGTCAGGATCAGCTTTTCAACTTCCCTGTCCGTGCCCGAACGGAGGCATTGGGCGATGGCGGAGTGCTCGGAGTCGACGGGCACTATCTGGCCGGGGCCGGCAGCGGCTTTGACCAGGGCACCGCCGACAATCAGCGATTCCTTGTTCGCAAGTGCCAGGGTGGCCCCCGTGCCGAGCGCGGCCAGGGTTGGGGCCAGTCCGATGGACCCGGTGATGCCGTTGAGGACCACGTCACACTCAATGGCTGCAATGACCGACGAAGCGTCAGGACCAACAAAAATCTCCGGAGCAAAGTCCTGCACACCAGCAATGGCGGCCTGGGCGTCGATCAGTCGCCGAAGCTCTCCTGGATCCCCTTGCGCAATGCCCACGGCTTGCGCCCTGGTGTGGACGGCCTGCTGCGCAATGAGTTCAAGGTTTCCTCCGCCGGCGCTGAGGGCCACCACCTCGAAACGGTGTGGGGCGGCATCGACGACGTCAATTGCTTGTGTGCCGATGGAACCGGTGGACCCGAGGATGACGATCTTGCGCGGCTGCATTACTTAAGTATCCCAGTCGCCACCGGGGGCCGCGAACGGAAGCGGGCATAAGTGGAAAACCGGTACCGCTTGACCCCCGCACGCCCGCGCGTACCGTGGAATCGTGGAATGGATGTCCTGGTTTGATGCGCGGGACTACGAGTTCGCCCGGCAGGTCTTGCAGCGCGGCACCGCCGCGCTCTTTGCAGTTGCGTTCCTCTCGACGTTGAACCAGTTCCCGGCACTCCTCGGCGAGCGCGGTCTGTTGCCTGTACCGGCTTTCCTGGACATGGCCCGCAAGCTGGCCAGGCCCACACTGTTCCAGTGGCGTTACTCCGACGCGCTGCTCAAGGCCGTGTGCTGGACGGGGATCAGCGTTTCCATCCTGCTGGTGGCCGGCCTCCCCCAAATGGGTCCTCCGTGGCTGCCTATGCTCGCTTTCCTCGCCCTCTGGTTCCTTTACATGTCGATCGTTAACGTCGGCCAAACGTTCTATGGGTTTGGTTGGGAGATTCTTCTCCTTGAGGCCGGATTCACGGTGGCATTCCTTGGCTCGGACCAGACTCCGCCGCCCACAACCATCCTCATTCTCATTCTGTGGTTGGTATTCCGGCTTGAATTCGGTGCTGGAATGATCAAAATCCGGGGCGGCCGCGAGTGGCGCGACCTGACGGCGATGTTCTATCACCATGAAACACAGCCAATGCCAGGCCCGCTCAGCAGGCAGGCGCACCTTTTGCCGCGTCCGCTGCACAAGGTGGAAGTGGTGGGCAACCATTTCGCGCAGTTGGTAGTGCCGTTCTTCCTGTTCGCGCCTCAACCGCTGGCGAGCATTGCCGTCGGCATCATCATCGTGACGCAGCTGTGGTTGGTGGGTACCGGAAACTTTGCCTGGCTGAACTGGGTGGCGATCGTCCTGGCTTTCGCGGCCGTCAGTGATCCCGTGGCCCATGCGGTTTTTCCGTTCATCCCGCTGGAGTGGCACCAAGGTGCCGCTACCCCGGCGTGGTGGCTCGCCGTCGTCGTGCTTGTCACTGTTCTGTTGCTGGTGTTCAGCTACCGGCCGCTCCTCAACCTGTTCTCCAGTCATCAGTTAATGAACGCCAGTTTCAACCGGTGGCGCTTGGTGAACGCCTACGGGGCTTTTGGGACGGTGACCAAGCAACGGATCGAGATCGTAGTGGAGGGCACCTTGGCTGAGGAGCCGGACGCACCGGACGAGCACTGGCTTGAGTACGGCTTCAAGGGCAAGCCCGGCGACGTGCGGCGACTCCCCCGGCAATGGGCGCCGTACCACCTGCGCTTGGATTGGCTGATGTGGTTCCTGCCGCTGCGGACCGTCCACGAGGACTGGTTTTATATGTTCCTGCACAGATTATTGGAGTCCGACAAGCCCACGCTTGGACTGCTGCGCCATGACCCGTTCGACGGCGAACGCCCCCACTGGGTGAGGGCGCGCAGCTACCTCTACCGTTTCGCCAGCCGCGCGGAGTTCCGCGAGACGGGCGAGCGTTGGGTTCGGGTGCTGCTCTATGACGCGATCCCGCCGCTCTCGCTTAGTCCTCGACGGCGGCGGCTGCCCTAGCGTTCGACGCCCGCCTGATGCCGGTGCGACTATCGCGGCGGGGCCGTGGACTCGCGAACCACTAGGTGGGTGGCCAGTTCAACCCTGCGGGAATCGATGTCTTCACCACGCATCTGCCGAAGGATGAAACTCAGGGCGGAGCGCCCCATCTCCTGCAGCGGCTGCGATACGGACGTCAACGGAGGCACTGATTCCTCCGCCTGGGGCGTTCCGTCAAAGCCCACCAAGCTCATTTCTTCAGGAATCCGCACGTTCTGCCGCCGTGCCTCGGCGAGGATGCCCAGCGCGATGCTGTCGCTGGCAGCAAATATGGCAGTGGGCGGATTTTCCAAGGCCAGCAGTGCCTTCATGCCGCGGACTCCGTTCTCCGGTTTGAAGGGGCCGGCGGAAACGTACTCGTCGTCTACCGATATTCCGGCGGCCATCAGGGCAGCCATGTAGCCGTGCAGCCTGGCCTGGCTGCACTCCGCGGCGGACGGGCCGCCGATATAGGCGATCTTTCTGTGCCCCAGCTCCAGCAGGTGAGATGCCGCCGCCTTACCTCCAGCCCAGTTGCTCGCGCCCACGCTGAAGACGTCAGCAGGCGGTGGATTCAGCGGATCAACCACCACGATGGGAATCTGCCTGCGGTTGAAGGCCTCAAGTTGGGCGGAGCCGAATGCGGAGGTCACCACGATCATGCCGGCACGGCCTTCGTCGAGCATACGCTGGGCCCGCGCTTCGGGGCCCAAGGACGAAGCAGCCTGCCGTCCGGTGATGGAGAGGATCACCTCCATGTCGGACACCGCGGCCTGCTCCATCAGGCCGTTCAGGATTTCCACCCCGTAGGCCGAATTCAAGGAGTCGAAGACTACTTCAACCGCACGGTGCACCGGGGCGCTCTTGCGCTGCAGCGGTGACTTGTAACCCGTGCGCTGAAGCGCCGCCATCACCCGGGCACGAGTAGCTTCAGCCACATCCTCTCGGCCGTTGACGACCTTGGACACGGTGGGTGCCGAAACACCCACTTCGGCAGCGACGGCCGCAAGGGTCAGTTTGGATGGGCGGGCGTCACGATCCACGGCACTCCTGCTTTCGAAATATTTCGATGTCTCTTGAGTATGACTCGACTCCATCTAAACTTCAATTTCTTGCTCATAGATGAGCACAAACTTGCCGTGGAAAATCGCTTGACGGACTGCCGGACACCCTTTAGTTTGGACCGTGACCTAAATCATGTTGGCGAAATATTTCGACATTTTTCGGAGCTAGGCACGTTTCGGAAGTGAGCACCGAAGCTTGCTCAGCAGTGCGACTACCCCTGGAGAAGCAATGAAGCAGTTCCAATCATCCCGGCGTTCTTTCCTCGCCCTCGCGGCCGTGACGCCCTTTGCAGTAATGGCAACCAGCGCCTGTGGCACCTCCGGGCCCGGCGGCGCGGGCGGAGGAGCCAGCATGTGGTTCCTCTCCGGAGAACCGAATCAGACCACCATCCAGAAAGCCGTCGACGCCTTCGGCTCGTCCAATCCGGACAGCAAGATCGCTGTGACGTATTTCCAAAACGACGCGTTCAAGACGAAGATCAAGACAGCCATCGGCGCTGGCCAGGCCCCCACGATTGTCTACGGCTGGGGCGGTGGAACGTTGAAGACGTATGCCGAAGCGGAACAAGTAGAGGATTTGACCAGTTGGTTCGAGGCCAACCCGGAGCTTAAGAACAAGTTCTTCCCGTCGTCCTTCGGAGCAGCCACGGTCAACGGCAAGATCTACGCCCTCCCCAACCAGTACATTGCCCCGATCGTGCTGTTCTATAACAAAGACCTCTTCGAGAAGGCCGGCGCCCAGCCGCCGAAGACGTGGGACGACGTCATGTCCCTCGTGAAGACATTCAACGACATGGGCGTAGCTCCCTTCTCGCTGGGCGGACAGTCGCGTTGGACTTCCATGATGTGGCTGCAGTATCTCCTGGACCGCATTGGCGGGCCCGAGGTGTTCAAGGCCATTTTCGAAGGCAAACCCAATGCTTGGATGGATCCGGCAGTGATCGAAACCGGCACCAAGGTCCAGGAACTCGTCTCCGCGGACGGTTTCATCAAGGGCTTCTCCTCCATCACTGCTGATTCGAAAGCTGATCAGGCCCTGCTGTTCACCGGCAAAGCGGCCATGATGCTCCAAGGTTCCTGGACATACGGCTCCATGAAAAAGGACGGACAGAACTTCGTACAGGACGGGAAACTCGGCTTTGCCAACTTCCCCACGGTCCCGGGAGGCAAGGGCGATCCCAAGAACGGCGTAGGCAACCCTGCCCAGTACATGTCCATCTCATCCAAGGCCTCGGATGCAGAGAAGGAGACTGCCAAAAAGTTCTTCAAGGACGGGATCATGACCGAGACAGTCATCGACGCCTACATCAACTCCGGCTCGGTGCCCATCGTGAACGGCATCGAGGACAAGCTGGCCTCGTCCGAGGACAAGGACTTCCTGAATTTCGTTTACGACCTCGGCAAGAACGCCCCCAATTTCCAGCAATCCTGGGACCAGGCCCTCAGTCCGACCGCTGCAGAGGCCCTCCTGAACAACATCGATCAGCTCTTCCTCAAGTCCATCACCCCGCAGCAATTCGCTGAAAACATGAACGCCACCCTGGGCAAATGAGCATCACAACCACTCATCGGGCGGAGACCGGCACGCCGAAAAGCGAGCAGCCACGGCAGCAGCAGTCTGCACTGGCTTGGCTGACGCTGCCGGCATTGTTCTTCTTTGTCGTCTTTGCGGTCATACCACTGATAGGCGTACTGATCCTGAGTTTCGCCAACTGGGACGGCATTGGCGCGATCGGCGCAGCCGGGATGGAGAATTGGAACTCGGTTCTGGCCGATCCCGATCTCTATAACTCCCTGGGCCTGACATTCCTGATCATGATTGTTTCCTGGCTCGTTCAGACCCCCATCAGCCTGTTGCTCGGAGTCTTTACAGCGGGAACGCAACGCTACCGGGCAGCTTTGGCTGTGCTGTACTTCCTACCGCTGCTACTTTCCTCGGCCGCCGTGGCCATCGCCTACAAAGCTTTGCTGGACCCCAACTTTGGGCTGGCCATGGGCTTGGGGCTCCCTTTCCTGGCTCAGGACTGGTTGGGGGTCCCGCAGTTGGCGCTGGGCTTGATCGTTTTCGTGATCGCCTGGCAGTTCGTGCCTTTTCATACCCTCATTTACCAAGGTGGCGTCCGGCAAATCCCCAAGTCCCTCTACGAAGCGGCCCAAATCGATGGTGCCGGGATCATCAAGCAGTTCTTCCACATCACCCTTCCTCAGCTGAAATACACCATCATCACTTCGTCAACACTCATGGTGGTGGGGTCCTTGACTTACTTTGACCTCATCTTCGTCCTCACTGGCGGCGGTCCGGGCAACTCCACACGCATCCTGGCGCTCGACATGTACTTGCGCGGCTTCCGGGCCAACCTCATGGGACCCGCCAGCGTCATTGCGGTCATCCTCGTCGTCATCGGACTTGCACTTGCTTTGTTCCTCCAACGCCTCGGAGGCAAGGACAAACAGGGCAGCCAATTGGAAGGTATGTAAGGTGAGCACTCTCCTGAAGGGCGATTCGGCCATCGAATCAGCCAATTCCCCGGACTCTTCGGCTAAGGCCAAGCAGAGCCTCGGCACAAGCCTCAAGCGACTCAACGTCCCCGGCGGTCTGGGCGGCTGGATCTGGCTGGCCATCATCATCATTCCGATCTACTACATCGTCATCACCAGCTTGAAGACCTCCGAGGGCTACTTCGGGCAGAATCCGATGGCCCTGCCAACCTCGCCGACGCTGGAGAACTACCAGCTTGTTCTTGAAGCCAATTTCTCCACCTACTTCATGAACAGCGTGATGGTCACGCTGGGCTCGGTTATCCCTACCGTACTGATCTCCTTCATGGCCGCGTTCGCGATCGTCCGTGGCCGCGGCAGGTACTTGAAGTTTGTGAACGGCGTGTTCCTCATGGGCCTGGCGATTCCGCTGCAAGCAACCATCATTCCCATTTACCTGATGATCATCCGATTGAACCTGTACGACAGCCTCCTGGCCATCATGCTTCCGTCCATTGCGTTCGCCATACCATTGACGGTCCTGATCCTGTCTAACTTCATACGGGACGTTCCGAACGAACTCTTCGAGTCAATGCGGCTGGATGGCTGCAGCGACTGGCAAACCATGTGGCGGTTGGCACTCCCCCTGACGCGGCCGGCGATAGTGACCGTAGCCATCTACAACGGCCTGCACGTCTGGAACGGCTTCCTCCTTCCGTTGGTCCTGACCCAGAGCCCGGAGCTGCGGGTCCTCCCCTTGGGACTGTGGACGTTCCAAGGCGAATTCAGCGTCAACATCCCCGCCGTCCTCGCTTCGGTGGTCCTGAGCACCCTGCCCATCCTGGTGATCTACGTCCTGGGACGCCGCCAGCTGGTCAGCGGCCTGACCGCGGGCTTCAGCAAGTAGAAAGGATTTCCGATGACAGACCTTCAACCCCTGCGTGTGGGCATGGTGGGCTATGCGTTCATGGGCGCCGCCCACTCCCATGCATGGAGGACCGCGCCCCGCTTCTTCGACCTCCCGCTCGCGCCGGAACTGACCGCCGTGGCGGGCCGGAACGAGGAAGGTGTACGGGCAGCGGCCAACAAATACGGCTGGGCCTCCGCCGAGACAGATTGGCGCCGCCTCATTGAGCGCGACGATATCGATCTGATTGACATCTGCACTCCGGGCAACACCCATGCGGAGATAGCGATCGCAGCGCTCGAAGCCGGCAAGCACGTCCTGTGCGAAAAGCCATTGGCCAACTCAGTGGAGGAAGCCGAAAAGATGACCCTGGTAGCCCAGGCAGCTGCCGAACGCGGGGTGTTCTCCATGTGCGGCTTCAGTTACCGACGCACGCCTGCCCTGGCATTGGCCAAGCGGATGGTGGATGACGGTCGCTTGGGCGAGATCCGCCATGTCCGTGCCCAGTACCTTCAGGACTGGCTCAGCGATGCGGATGCTCCGCTGACGTGGCGGCTGGACAAGTCCAAGTCCGGGTCCGGATCCCTGGGTGACATCGGCGCGCACAGCATCGACGCCGCGCAATGGATCACCGGACTCAACATCACCGGAGTCTCGGCGCTACTGGAGACGTTCGTGAAGGAGCGCCCGGTAGGTGGCGACTTTGTTGGCCTTGGGGGTCATGGCGGCGGAGATGGTCCTCGAGGGCCGGTGACCGTGGACGACGCAGCGCTGTTCACCGCCCGCTTTGAAGCCAAGCACGACGACGGCGCTGTCGCCGGCTCACGCTACAGAGGCGCCTCCGGCCCCATCGGCATTTTTGAAGCCACCCGTTTCGCTTTGGGACGCAAGAACGCCATGCGCCTGGAACTCAACGGCACCACGGGGTCCATTTCCTTCGACTTCGAGGATATGAACTCCCTGCAGTTCTACGATTCCGCGTTGGAACCCGACGCAGGCTTCCGAAAAATCATGGTCACCGAACCCTCCCACCCCTACACCGGCAACTGGTGGCCCACCGGCCACGGCCTCGGCTATGAGCACGGCTTCACGCATCAGGTGGTGGACCTCGTGACTGCAATCGGCGCCGGCGAGCAGCCCACGCCGTCGTTCGCTGACGCCTTACAGGTGCAAAAGGTCCTGGCCGCCGTCGAGGCCAGCGCGGATAACTCAAGCCGCTGGCAGAACGTGTGAAAGGAAGCAACATGACTCGACCCATCACCCTGTTCACTGGTCAGTGGGCAGACCTTCCGTTCGAGGAAGTGGCACGGCTTGCTGGAGAGTGGGGCTTCGACGGATTGGAGATCGCCTGCTGGGGCGATCACCTCGATCCCGAACGCGTCATCACCGACGACAACTACCTGCAAGGCAAGCTGGACATCCTGGAAAAGCACCAGCTGACCGTCCATGCGATCGCCAACCACCTCACAGGACAGGCTGTTTGCGACAACCCCATTGATGAACGTCATCAGGACATCCTCAGCCCCACAGTCTGGGGCGATGGCGATCCGGAGGGCGTCCGTCAGCGGGCCGCGGAAGCCATGAAGACCACGGCACGCGCTGCCGCCAGGCTGGGAGTAGAGACGGTCACAGGATTCACGGGCTCGTCGATCTGGAAGTGCGTGGCCATGTTCCCACCCGCCTCGGAGGCCATGATCGAGCGCGGCTATCAGGACTTTGCTGACCGCTGGAATCCCATTCTGGATGTTTTTGACGAAGTGGGCGTCCGATTCGCGTTGGAAGTCCATCCCTCTGAAATCGCCTACGACTATTGGACGGCCAAACGAACGTTGGACGCGGTAGGGCGCCGTAAGAACTTTGGCCTCAACTTCGATCCGTCGCATTTCATCTGGCAGGACCTGGACCCCGTGATGTTCCTCCAGGACTTCGCGGACAAGATCTTCCATGTCCATGTGAAGGAGTCGGTCAGACAACTCAATGGACGGAACGGTCGGCTGGGTTCGCACCTGCCGTGGGCTGATCCGCGTCGTGGCTGGGACTTTGTCACAGCCGGTCATGGCGACGTGAAGTGGGAGCCAATCTTCCGCACGCTGAACGCCATTGGCTATGAAGGCCCCACCAGCATCGAGTGGGAGGACGCCGGAATGGACCGACTCGTGGGAGCTCCCCAGGCGCTGCGCGTGGTACGGGAACTGGCTGCCATACGCCCACCGGCTTCCGCTTTTGACGCTGCTTTTGCAACTCGCTGATCGCAACAAGCCCTGACTCAATGAGATACGCCCCAAAACGAAGGAAACCATGACAAGCAACAACAAGACAGCGCTGGTGGTTCGCGGCGGCTGGGACGGACACCAACCGGTGGAGGCCACAGAGCTGTTCATTCCGTACCTGAAGGACAACGGCTACGACGTCCGCGTGGAGGAATCCCCCAAGATCTACGCCGACCCCGAATATATGGCCGCCGTGGACCTGATCGTGCAATGCATGACCATGACCACCATTGAGAAGGATGAGTTCGAGGGCCTGCGCGCTGCGGTCGAAAACGGCACCGGCCTGGCCGGCTGGCACGGCGGGATCGCCGATTCCTACCGCAACAACTCCGACTACCTGCACCTGATCGGCGGCCAGTTCGCCTGCCACCCCGGCAAGCATGCTGACGAGCAGATCGGCGAACAGTCAGACAACTACATCCCTTACACCGTTGACATGCTGCCCGCTGCGTCCGAACACCCGATCACGCGGGGCATCGGCGACTTTGAGCTCGTCACGGAACAGTACTGGGTCCTGTCCGACGACTACATCGACGTCCTGGCTACCACCACCCAGAAAGTCCGCGAGTGGGACCCGTGGAACCGTGAAGTCACCTCTCCCGCCATCTGGACCCGGCAGTGGGGCAAAGGAAAGATCTTCGTCTGCACACCAGGTCACCGCGTGGAAATTCTTCAGGACAGCAACGTCCGCACCATCATCGAAAGGGGCATGCTGTGGGCAAGCCGCTAAATGTAGGGGTCATCGGCTGTGGTGCCATCATCGCCCAGTACCTGGCCAACTTCCGCCGGCTGGATTCCATTAACCTCGTGGCGGTTGCGGACCTTGATCCTGCCCGGGCACAAGCCGTCGCGGACTCATACGAGGGCGTCCGGGCACTGACCGTGGACGACCTCCTGGCCGCGGACGACGTTGACCTCGTCCTGAACCTGACCATTCCCGCAGCGCATGCCGACATCGCGCTCAGGGCTATCGCGGCCGGCAAGTCCGTCTACGGTGAAAAGCCGTTGGCTGCCACCACCGCGGAGGCCCGGCAGGTACTGGATGCGGCCGCCGCGGCGGGAGTTACTGTTGGTTGCGCACCAGACACTGTGCTGGGTACCGGCATCCAGACGGCCCGGAAGGCGATCGACGACGGACTGATCGGTGCGCCGATATCGGCAACCGCCACCATGGCAACGCCCGGGCACGAACGCTGGCACCCGAACCCGGATTTCTACTACCAACCGGGGGGTGGACCCTTGCTGGACATGGGTCCCTACTACGTCTCGGCCCTTGTCACTCTGCTTGGACCCGTGGTTTCCGTGGTGGGCGCTGCCAGTCACACCCGCAGCGAGCGCACCATTGAGTCGGGTCCCAGGGAAGGCCAGAAAGTCCCGGTGGATATCGACTCGCACGTCACCGGAGTCCTGGTGCATGCGTCCGGAGCTCTATCCACCCTGTTCATGAGCTTCGACGCCGTCAAAACGAAGAGCCCCAACATTGAGATCCACGGTGAAACTGGTTCGCTGATCGTTCCGGACCCCAATTATTTTGACGGCGATGTGCAGTTGTTCGCACTTGGCGCCGAGGATTGGGAGACGCTCCCCGTCTCTGCCGGCTACGTGGATTCAGGGCGAGGCTTTGGAATCGCCGACCTCGCAACGACGCCGGCCGAACAGGAACCCCGCGCCGGCGGCCAACTCGCTTTCCATGCCTTGGAGGTCATGGAATCGGTGCTGGAATCGGCCAAGAGCGGGCAGTCGGTCGCGATCAAGAGCACTGCTTCCCGACCCGCCGTTGTTGAACTGACGGAACTGGTGGGGCTTACGGCAGCTACCGAACTCTCGACGCCGGCGCGCGCCTAGCGCTCTGGCCGCCCGCCGAGATGCCAGTTAACACCCATGTTTCCGCCGAACATGGGTGTTAACTGGCAACTCGCGGGTGCCCGGCCCGGCGAAGAGTCGCTTCGGCATGCTTGAGAATGGGTCCGTCGATCATCTTGCCCTTGAACTGGAACACTCCCGTGCCCGCAGATGCTGCCGCTTCCAGGAGCTCGGTGGCCTGGGCTATGACCTCGGGAGTGGGAGCGTAAGCCTCACGGACCACTGCTACCTGGTTCGGATGGATGCAGGCCTTCGCACCGAAACCACTGGAAATGGCGTCGCGCGACTCAGCCAACAGGCCTTCGAGATCCGGGATGTTCACATACACCGAGTCGACGGCTTCCTTGCCCGCGGCTTTGGCGGCAAGCAGTACAGCGGACCGGGAGTGCAGGGCAACAGCCCGGTAGCCGCCGTCGTCGTTCCTGCTGGAGAGGCCACCCAGTGACGCCAACAAATCCTCGGCACCCCACATCAGCCCCACGACGTTCGGTTCGGCGGCGATAGCGGAGGCGTTGACGATACCCGCCGCAGTCTCGCACAGCGCGATGACCTGATAGCCCTCCAAAGACCTGAGTTGCTCCGCAGTCTCCGCCTTGGCCAGCATCACCGTGCGATAGGGCGTTCTTGCCAGAGCCTCAAGGTCGAGGTCGAACTCGGGCGTCCCCACAGGATTGACGCGCACAATGGTGCGGCTTGGCTCCAGGCCACCCGTATCCGCCTGTTTCAGAATCGCTTCGCGGGCCCCCGGCTTGTCCGCAGGAGCTACGGCATCTTCCAGGTCCAGGATGACGGCATCGGATCGATCAGCGGCTTTGCCGAAACGCTCCGGACGGTCCGCAGGGCAGAACAAGAGGGCCGGGCCCATGGTGAACGGAGTCGCGTTGGAAGAAAGCATGGAGGTCCTTGCTGCTGGTGTCCTACAGAGTTTGGAAATGGTGGGCTAGGACTGCGCGGCGTGCGCGTCCTTGGTCCACATCAGGCAGGTCCGGGTTGCCAAAGCCACCACTGCACCGTCCTGATTGCGGCCGGTGTGCTGCATGGTCACCACGCCCTGACCCGGGCGGGACGACGACAACCTTTTTCCCGTGATCACCGTTTCCGTGTACAGCGTATCGCCGTGATACAGCGGGTGAGGGAAGGTGACATCCGTCAAGCCCAGCTGCGCGATGATTGTCCCCTGCGTCAGCTGGGTCACGGACTGCCCCACCATGGTGGACAGGGTGAACATGGAGTTCATCAGGCGCTGTCCGAACGGCTGCCCGGAGCTCCAGGCCGCGTCCAAGTGCAGCGCCTGCGTGTTCATGGTCATGGTGGTGAAGAGGACATTGTCAGTCTCGGTGACAGTGCGGCCTGGTTTGTGGGCGTAAATCACGCTCTCTTCAAGTTCATCGAAGTACAACCCGCGTTGCTCAACCACCCGCGTCATACTGTGAGCTCCTGGTCTTCCTCGAACAGCTCGGCGCCGGTAGCAGCCAGGACGTCCTCAAGGGTGACGTTGGGTGCCAACTCACGGAGGACAAGGCGCGGGTCACCTTCGTCCTTCACGACGTCGATAACAGCCAAGTCCGTGATGATCCGGTCCACGCAGCCTTTACCTGTGAGGGGGAGCGTGCAGTCCTGGACGATTTTCGGCCGGCCGCTGCGGTCTACATGTTCCATCATGACAATGACTTTCTTGGCGCCGAACACCAGGTCCATCGCACCGCCCATGCCCTTGACCATCTTGCCGGGAATCATCCAGTTGGCAAGGTCTCCGTTCGCGGCCACCTCCATGGCGCCCAGGACGGCAACGTCCACGTGCCCGCCGCGGATCATGCCGAAGGACGACGCCGAGTCGAAGAACGCTGCCCCCGCATTCGTGGTGACCGTTTCCTTGCCCGCGTTGATGAGGTCCGGATCCACCCTGTCCTCAGCGGGGTAGGGACCAACGCCAAGGATCCCGTTCTCGGAGTGGAGAATGACCTCCACACCATCGGGAATGTAGTTGGGGATCAGCGTGGGCATCCCGATTCCCAGGTTCACGTATTGCCCGTTGGTGAGTTCCCTGGCAACGCGGGCGGCCAGTTCGTTGCGGGTCCAGCCTTTGGCCTCGTGATGTTCGACGTCGGCGCGACGGTACTCGTGCCGGACGGCTTCCGGGCGGGGCGGGATGTCGTGGTAGGTATTGTCGGTCATCGATCCGCTCCTGCCGTCAGCGCTACCGTCCGCTTTTCTATCCGCTTCTCGTTCGACGTTGCCACCACTACCCTTTGGACGAAGATCCCCGGGGTGTGGATGTGCTCCGGGTCAAGCTCGCCAGGTTCCACCAACTCCTCCACTTCGGCAATGGTGGTCCTGGCCGCCATGGCACAGAGGGGGTTGAAGTTCATCGCTGTCGCGTGGAAGACCAGGTTGCCGTGCCGGTCTCCCTTCCAGGCGTGGACAAGGCCGAAGTCCGGGGTCAGGGACTCTTCCAGCACATAGTCCGCGTCGTTGAAGGTGCGCACTTCCTTCGGTGAAGAGGCCAGCGCAACGTTCCCGTCGGCGTCGTACTTTTGCGGGAGGCCGCCCTCGGACACCTGGGTTCCCACACCTGCTTTGGTGTAAAAGGCCGGAATGCCGGCACCACCGGCGCGAAGCTTCTCAGCCAAAGTGCCCTGTGGAGTAAGGACTACTTCCAGCTCCCCCGCCAGATACTGCCGGGCAAATTCCTTGTTCTCGCCCACGTAGGAGCTGATGGTTCGACGGATACGTCCGTCCTTGAGGAGAATGCCAAGGCCCCAGTCGTCCACGCCGCAGTTGTTGCTGACCGTTTCAAGATCCGTAGTGCCCTGCTGGTGGACGGCATCGATCAGGGAAACGGGGATACCGCATAAACCGAAACCTCCGACGGCCAGCGAGGCACCGTCCGGGATGTCCTTCACCGCTTCCGCGGCGCTGGCAACAACCTTGTCAATCATCCTTGATCCTTCCCGTACGGTTACAGACCCAGCTCGCGGGCGATGAGCATCAATTGAACCTCGGTGGTGCCCTCCCCGATTTCAAGGATCTTGGAGTCGCGGTAATGCCGTGCCACCGTGAATTCGTTGATGAAGCCATAGCCGCCGAACACCTGGGTGGCGTCCCGCGCGTTGTCCATGGCTGCCTCGCCTGCGACCATCTTAGCGATGGCCGCTTCGGTCTTGAACGGCTTGCCTGCCAGCATCCTGGAGGCGGCGTCGTAATAGGCAAGGCGGGCAGTGTGGGCCCTTGCCTGCATCCGGGCGATCTTGAACTGAATGGCCTGGTACTTGCCGATGTTCTGCCCGAACGCGCTGCGTTCCTTCGCGTACTTCACGGACAAGTCCACGCAACCCTGGGCTGCGCCGGTGGCCAGTGCGGCGATGGCTATGCGGCCCTCATCAAGGATGGAAAGGAAGTTGGCATAACCCCGGCCGCGCTCGCCCAGGAGGTTCGCTTCAGGAACCCGGACATTGTCCAGGGTGAGCGGGTGAGTGTCAGAAGCGTTCCATCCCACCTTGTTGTACGGCTTTTCCGCCCTGAAACCGGGCGTTTCAGTCGGTACCAGGATGGTGGAGATCTCCTTCTTGGTACTGCCGTCAGCGTTCTCTTTATGGCCCGTAACTGCCGTGACGGTGACCAGCGTGGTGATATCCGTGCCGGAGTTGGTGATGAATTCTTTGTTGCCGTTGATGACCCATTCGCCGTTTTCCAGATGGGCGTTGGTCTTGGTGCCGCCGGCATCCGAACCGGCTTCGCGCTCGGTCAGGCCGAAGCCGGCCAAGGAACGTCCGGACGCCAGCTGGGGCAGCCACTCCTGCTTCTGTTCCTCCGTGCCGAAGCGGTACACCGGCATGGCACCGAGCGACACACCGGCTTCAAGGGTGATGGCCACAGACTGGTCAACGCGGCCCAGCTGCTCCAATGCCAGCGCCAGGGCAAAATAGTCTCCACCCATCCCGCCGAACTCTTCAGGGAAGGGGAGGCCGAACAAGCCCATCTCCCCCATCTGCTTCACAACCTCGTAGGGGAAGCTGTGCTCTTCGTCGTGCTTGGCGGAAACCGGTGCCACAACTTCGTCGGCGAATTCGCGGACGGAGTCGCTAAGGTCCTGGTATTCCTCATTGAGTTCAAACGTGCTCATCGCTGGACTTCCTCGTCTGTGCTGGTCTTGTCTACGTGAATGGTGGCGAGCACCTGGTCCGCTTTGACCAGGTCGCCGGGTTTGCTGGTGAGGTGGACGGTCCCCGCAACGGACGCCACCAGTTGGTGCTCCATCTTCATCGCTTCCACGGCAAGGAGCGCCTGGCCTTCCTCAACCAAGTCGCCGTCGACCACGGACACGGAAACCACCGTCCCGGGCATCGGCGAGCGCACCTCCGGGTCCGCCGCCCCGTCTTCACGCTCGATGCCGGCGAGCATCCGCCGCAGCCGCTCTGCACGATTCAGTACCTCGAGCCTGCAGGACCAGCCATCGTTGCCGACGTAAATTTCCTGGGCATCACCCAGGGTGATGCCCACCGCGAAGGTGACCAGGCCGCCGTCGAGCTCCAACGCGATGCTGGTAGCGGTCCGATCCACCGCTTTGATGCTGGAGGGATTCCCGCCGTCGATGCTTGCCGTGACGGTACTGTCCTCCTCGGTGATGGACACCGCAACGACTCCACCGCCCGGAACACCAAAGGTGACTGTCCAGGCGCCACGGCCGCCGACGCGCCAGGAGTCGGCACTCTTCCATGCGTCGCCAGCCAGCACCGCACCGCTCCGTTCCAGCCAGAGGGTGAGCGCTGCGGCGATCAGTTCAGCGGGACCAACGTGCCTGAATGCCAGGGACGGCAGCTTGCGCTCGATCAGTCCCGTATCCAAGTGCCCGGCGCGGACCTCGGGATCATTGATCAACAACCGCAGATATTCAACGTTCGTGTCGACACCCAGCAGTGTGTAACGGCCGAGCGCAGCGTCAAGGGTATCCAGTGCCGCTGCCCTGTCCTTGCCCCATGCAATGACCTTGGCGAGCATGGGATCGTAGTCCCCTGTGATCTCCAGCCTGTCCCGCATGGCAGAATCAATCCGCACGTTCGCATGCGCCTGTCGGTGCCCGGACACGGTTGCATCCCCTGCGCCCTGCTCTGCGAGCGCCACGATGCGCCCCATCGACGGCATGAAATTCCGCTCGGGCACCTCGGCGTAAACGCGCGCCTCAACGGCATGGCCGTTAAGTACGACGTCGGACTGCGCAACGGTGAGCACCTCACCGGCGGCGATCCTCACCTGCCATTCGACGAGGTCGATGCCCGTGACCATCTCCGTGACAGGATGCTCCACCTGCAGCCGGGTGTTCATCTCCATGAAGAAGAACTCGTCGGGGTGGTCGTCGGAGACCAGGAATTCGACGGTTCCCGCGCCGCTGTAGTTGACCGAACGTGCCGCGTTGCAGGCGGCCTCGCCGATGCGGGCCCGCTCCCCTGCGCCGTCGGGCAGTGATTCGAAGAGGGCGGACGGGGCTTCTTCGATGACCTTCTGGTGGCGCCGCTGGAGTGAGCACTCGCGCTCGCCGAGGTGGATGACGTTGCCGTGGTTGTCGGCCAGGACCTGGACCTCGATGTGCCGGGGCGCGCGAATGAGCCGCTCAAGGAAGAGAGTGTCGTCGCCGAAGGCGGACGCTGCCACGCGTCTTGCCGTGACGAGCGTGGAGGCCATGTCCTCGGGCCGTTCCACGATGTGCATGCCTTTGCCGCCTCCACCAGCGGACGGCTTGATCAGCAAGGGGAAACCGACCCCCGGCGCCGCCTCGATCAACTCCTGATCGGTGAGTCCTGGTTGTGCGATGCCCGGTACGCAGGGAACGTCGTAGGCCATCACGTGGTTCTTGGACCGGATCTTGTCGCCCATGACTTCAATGGCACCAACTCCCGGCCCGATGAACGTGATGCCGGCGGCGTCCAGCGCCTTGGCGAACTCCACGTTCTCGGACAAGAAGCCGTAGCCCGGGTGGACTGCCTCCGCCCCGCTTCGACGGCACGCGTCGATGACGGCATCGATCTTCAAGTAGCTTTCCGCGGGTGCCGTGCCACCGATGGCGACAGCGGTATCGGCGAGGGCCACGTGCCTGGCATCTTTGTCCACGTCCGAGTACACGGCCACGGAGCGGATGCCCATCTCCTTCAGGGTCCTGATGACGCGGCAGGCGATCTCCCCGCGATTGGCAACAAGGACGGCGCTGAAGGTTCGGGCTTGGACCGCCGGGTTGGGTGGGGCTGTGGTTGTTGTTGGGAGGCTCATGGTCACATCCTGAAGAGACCGAAGGAGGTCTCGGGCAGTTGTTGGCGTGAGACGACGTCCAAGGCCATTCCCAGGACGCGCCGTGTGTCAGCAGGATCGATAATGCCGTCGTCCCACAGTCTTGCGGTGGAGTAATAGGGGCTTCCTTGGTCCTCATACTGTTGCTTGATGGGAGCTTTGAAGGCTTCTTCGTCCTCCGCGGACCATTCCTGGCCCGCCGCCTCATATTGATCCCTCTTGACGGTGGCCAGGACGCTGGAGGCCTGGTTTCCACCCATCACCGAGATGCGGGCCGCGGGCCACATCCACAGGAACCGCGGCGAGTATGCCCGGCCGCACATGGAGTAGTTGCCAGCGCCGAAGGAACCACCGATGACAACCGTCAGCTTGGGCACACGGGCAGTAGCCACTGCTGTGACCATTTTGGCTCCGTTCTTGGCGATGCCGCCTTGCTCGTAGTCCTTGCCCACCATGAAGCCGGAGAGGTTCTGCAGGAAGATCAGCGGTATGCCGCGCTGATCGCAGAGTTCAATGAAGTGTGCGCCCTTCAGGGACGATTCGCTGAAGAGGACGCCGTTGTTGGCCACGATGCCCACGGGATGGCCGTGCAGGTGCGCGAATCCGGTCACCAGGGTGGTGCCGTAGTTCTTCTTGAACTCGTGGAATTCGGATCCATCAACCAGCCTTGCGATGACTTCCCTAACGTCGTATTGGGCGTTGACGTCCGTGGGAACCACACCGTAGATCTCTGAAGGATCGACGACGGGCGGCAGGACGACGTCGGACACGTCCCAGGCCGGCTGCGCCGGCTTCGGCAACGTCGCCACGATGTCCCGAACGATCTCCAAGGCATGTTGGTCATTCTCGGCCAGGTGGTCCGTGACCCCGGAAATCCTTGAATGGACGTCGCCGCCGCCCAGTTCCTCTGCTGTGACGATCTCACCAATCGCTGCCTTTACCAGGGGCGGACCGCCCAGGAAGATGGTGCCCTGGTTCCGGACTATGACGGTCTCATCACTCATGGCGGGTACATAGGCACCGCCGGCCGTGCACGACCCCATGACGGAGGCGATCTGCGGGATCTTGGCGGCAGACATTTTGGCTTGGTTATAGAAGATCCGGCCAAAGTGGTCCTTGTCCGGGAAGACTTCGTCCTGCTTGGGCAGGAAAGCTCCCCCGGAATCCACGAGGTAGATGCACGGAAGCTTGTTTTCCAAGGCGATCTCCTGGGCCCGGAGGTGTTTCTTCACGGTCATGGGATAGTAAGTGCCGCCCTTGACCGTGGCGTCATTGGAGATCACCAGAACGTGGCGGCCATGGACCAGACCAATGCCTGCAATAACCCCGGCGCCCGGGGAATCGTCGTTGTACATGCCATTCGCAGCCAAGGGTGCGATCTCAAGGAAGGGGCTGCCGTCATCGAGCAAGTGGTCAATGCGTTCCCGCGGCAGCAGTTTCCCGCGGGCGATGTGCCGCTCCCGGGACTTGGCAGGGCCGCCAAGGGCCGCCGTCGCCAGGCGCTCCCTCAGTTCCTCCACCAAGGCCAGTTGCGCTTTCTGGTTGGTCTCAAAGGTGCCACTGGCGGCTCCCGTCAGACTGGCAATTGTCTCCATTGACCCCTGTTCCATTCCCGGCCGCAGGCCATTTCGGTTAGTGCCACGTAACTGAAATTTAGGTTAGTCTTTATTAACTGTGATGTCCAGCACAGGCGGCCCGGCAAGGGCTGGGCCGGACTGGCGCAAGGAGGAAGATGTGACCGCAGGTCAGGAAGCAAGCATCAACGGCACCCGCGCCGCCGCCACGCAACGCGGCCAGGCGAAGGAGCTCCGCAGATTGGCCTTGTTGTCCGCTGCTGCCGGACTCTTTGCGGAGAACGGTTTCACCCGCGTGTCGCTCGAGGACCTCGGAGCAGCAGCAGGCGTCAGTGGCCCCGCCGTTTACCGGCATTTTCCCGGCAAGCAAGCGGTCCTCGGAGAGTTACTACTCAGCGTCAGCCGTGACTTGCTGGACGGTGGATTGCGGGTAGTGTCGGAGTCCGAAGATCCCCGGACCGCGCTGAAGGGACTCATCCAGTTCCAGGTCGATTTCGCCCTCAGCAATCCTGACGTCATCCGTGTCCAGGACCGGGACTTCGGAAGTCTCAGCGACGCCGACCAGGCAGAAGTCAGATCCCTCCAGCGCAGTTACGTCGAAACATGGGTAGACGTCTTGGCCCGCATTCACACGGACGCAGACGTCCCCGGCCTCCGTGTCCGTGCACACGCAGCCTTTGGTTTGATCAACTCCACACCCCACTCGGTGCGCCACCACGGCAGGAAGATCGCAGTGAAGTCAGCCAGGCCCATCCTGGAGCAGATGGCCTTGGCGGCTCTCACTTCAGCGTGATCGCCACGCCTCGTTGGCGGATTCTCACACGGCGCGGGGCGCCCTGTTCACTCGAGCGATCCCTTGATGAGCGCGACGAGATCATCACCATGCGTCAGTTGCGGATGGTGCCCGGCACCCGGCACTGAGATCAGCTGAACATTCGGAAGTGACTTGAGCTGCTCAACCACACCCGGCGCCAGGGGGTCATCGCCTCCCGTGACGATGCGGACCGTGCCGGTGAATCGCCCCAGCGCTTCCCGAAGCTCGGTACGCCACGGCATCGATCCCGCAAGGGCCAGGTGCTCGGATACCCTCTTGGCGCTGCTTCGCTTGAGGTCACTGAGACTGGACTCCAGAGCAACCGCGCTCCCTCCTGACCCGGTCAGTTGGTGTGACAGCCGCGCCGGGTTGACGTGTCGCAAGTAGGCGGACACGAGCGGCCGCAGTCTGGCCGGGCCACCCATCGGGACCTGGAGAAAGAACGGTGCTATCAGTGTGAGGGACTTGACCTGCCCCGGGAGCCTGTCAGCCGCAACTACCGCCGCAGCTGCACCGATCGAGTGGCCAATGAGGTCAGCAGGTTCCCCACCCAACACAGTAGGCAGCCACTTTTCCCAGTCCTGAACGCCTGTTCCACCACTGAGGCCGAGTCCGGGAAGGTCTACAACCCGGGCACCGATACCCGACGCCACTTCGGCCCACGTATCTGCGTTGACCGGTAAGCCGGGAAAGACCACCCTGCTGGACCTGGCTACGCCGAGCTCAAATGTCCTTAGACCGCCAACGTCTGCGAATCGACGACCGTCAGCCGTGATGGCGCCAAACCGATGCGCAGCCAGGTGGTCGGCCCACCGCTCCAGCGACACCAGCACATCCGGCATCGGGATCCTGTGCCTGGCGGCGAACTCGATGGCTGAATCTGTCGGATACCGGTCAGCTGACATGAACGTCAGCGTCTCGGGATCTGCCTTGGTGATCCGCTGCGGGAGCCGCTTGATGACACCGATCGGCATTCTTACCCGCGGGACCTTGACACCGAGATGACGGCCAACGTGCGTGAGCAGATCTGCAAGCGGCGGGGTGGCGTCGTCGAGAATCCAATAGGCCTTGCCGTCAGCAACCGGATCGACCGCCGCTGCAGCCATGAAGGCCGCCAGATAGTCGACCGTGACGACCGGGAGGAACGTTTCTTGGTTTCCAGGCAGTGCTGCCATGGTGCCGTCCCAGATTTGCCCAATGGTGGTGGCCAGCCCGATGAGTTGATCGGACTCACCGGTCACGCTGTCCCCGATCACACTGGCCGGATTGACGATGGTCCAGGGGACTCCCCGCTCCAGCGCCCGGGCTTGAAAGATGGCGTCGGATTCCACCTTTGAGGCTTCATAGGCTCCAAGTTCCTCGTAGACCGCGGCGCGATGGTCCTCTGGCCATGGAACGGTTGCGGGGTCCTCCCCGCCGACGCGGTAGCCCGAGACGTGGACGACACGCTGCAGATTGGGGAGTTCTCCGGCAAAGTCAATGAGCTTCTCGACGATGCCGACGTTCGCACTGCGTGCCTCCTGCGCGGTCATTCCGAACCGATACAACCCGGCGCAGTTATGGATCTCGGTGATGAACGGGAATGCCGAGGGACCGCCCTCGACGATCTCTGGAGCATCGAAGTCGACGATCGTCGTGCTGATGCTCCCCACCAAACCATGCTCCCTGGCCCATCCCTCGACCCGCGCTCCGGACTCTGGGGTACGAACTGCCGCCGTGACGTTAGCGCCAGCTTCAGCAAGGGACAGGACGAGGTGCCGGCCGACCATTCCCGAAGCCCCGAAGACCAGGGCGTGGCGGGATTCTTCGTGCGGTGTCATCGCGCCCCGCCAACGGTCTTGCATCGCTGGTTGATGAGCGCCGCCACGACGTCAGCGGCCGAAAACAGGGGTTGAGTGCTTTGCATGGCGCGAGAGACGATCACCGCCCCCTCGATCGTCGATACAACAACGGTTGCCAAGGAGCGGGCCTCCCCGGCGTCAAGACCACCGGCCTCGAGGAGCGCGGACGTCGGAGCTATCCACGACTCGAAGGCAGCGGCACACGCCTGCCTCAGCCGCTCGCTTTCCGCGCCCATCTCCAGGGTGACGACGGAGACCGGGCAACCAAGCCGGAAGTTGCTCTCACTGACGATGGCGGCTAAGACCTCAATCGCCGTGCGGGCAGCCTCAGCCGCACTCCCCGCGGACACTGCGGCCTCTGCAATCAGTGCTTCGAACTGCTTCGCGGCGAGCTCGACCGCTGCGACGCCCAGACCCTCCTTTCCATCGGGGAAGTGGAAGTAGACCGATCCCTTCGGTGCTCCGGCGTGTTCGATCACAGCATTCAGCCCCGTGCCGCTGTAGCCACTGGTCTGGATGAGCTGGAGCATGGACTCCGTGAGCCGTGCTTTTGTCAGGTTCCCTTTTATTGCCATAACCAAATAATAGACCGGTCTATATATTTTGCAAACTGACTGCCCTGCGCACAAGCCAGCAGTGGGTCGTTCCGTCGTACCTAGGACTCCCAGGGCCAGCCTGACAGGCTGTTTTCCGCCGCCGTGCCGCCTAGGCTGAAACTCGAACCCGTGTTGAATCTACAAAGCAACAGGCTGAGGTACCAGCCACTATCGAGGAGCCCCCCATGAGGATTGCAGTCACCGGCGGAAGCGGAAAACTGGGCAGGAGCGTGGTCCGACGTCTTACGCAGGACGGCCACGAGGTGCTTAACATGGACCGCGCAGGCACGCGCGGCCGGGGTTACGTCAACGTGGACCTCCGCAACTACGGACAGGTCCTGGATGTCGTCCTGGGCTTGGATGACCAACACGACGGCTTGGACGCGATAGTCCACTTGGCAGCCATTCCAGCGCCGGGGCTGGCCCCGGACGCTGCGATCTTTGAGAACAACATGGTGTCCACCTACAACGTGTTCCAAGCGGCACGGAGGGCGGGCATCAAGAAGGTGGTCTACGCCTCCAGCGAGACCGTGCTGGGACTCCCCTTCGACATCGAGCCTCCCTACATTCCCGTAGATGAGGAGTACGCGGCTCGACCGGAAAGCACCTACTCGCTGGTTAAGCACCTCGAGGAGCAGATGGCCATCCAACTGACGCGGTGGGATCCGGAACTGAGCATCACGGCACTGCGATTCTCCAATGTCATGGACCCCGAGGATTACGACGCTTTCCCTGCCTTCGACTCCGACGCAACGCTCCGGAAATGGAACCTCTGGGGCTACATCGATGCCCGGGACGGCGCCCTTGCCGTGGTGCGGTCCCTGGAGCATGGGGAACCGGGCTTCGAGACCTTCATCATTGCCGCCGCCGATACCGTGATGAGTCGAAGCAGCGCCGAATTGGCAGCCGAAGTCTTCCCCGGCGTCGAGGTCCTCAAGGAACTGGGTGAGCACGAAACCATGCTGTCCATCGACAAAGCCCGCAGGCTGTTGGGCTTTGAGCCTGAGCATAGCTGGCGCAACGTCCACTCCAACCGCACCACGCCAACCGAAGACTGACGCCGCCCACCGGCCGACGCGCGACGACCCACCCCTTAGCTGCAGTTTCCTGCAAGCACTCGTAAAGGGATGGGCCGGCGCAGCTTCGGACGCGTCAGATCATGGTCATGACCATGGCAGGGTCGGCCAGGATTGAGCCGAGGTCCGCAAGGAATCGTGAACCCTGTTCCCCATCCACCAAGCGGTGGTCGAAGGACAGGCTGAGCGACATGACCTGCCGAACCGCGAGTTCGTCGTCAACAACCCACGGCGCCTTCCTCACAGCGCCAAGGGCCACAATCGCGGCCTCGCCCGGGTTCAGGATGGGAGTCCCGGCGTCGATGCCAAACACGCCGATGTTGGTGATGGAGATGGTGCCACCAGACAACTCCGACGGCGACGTCTTACCTGCCCGCGCCGTATCGGTCAGCTCAGTCAAAGCCGTGGAGAGCTCACGAAGCGTCAAGCGGTCCGCGTCCTTGATGTTCGGGACCGTCAGGCCCCGGGGTGTTGCGGCCGCGATGCCCAGGTTCACGTAATTGAACTGGACAATCTCCTGGTTGGCCTCATCCCACCGCGAATTCAACGATGGGTTGTTCCGCAACGCCACCAGAACCGCCTTGGCCGCAATGGTCAGGGGCGTCAGCTTGTAGCCTTCGAATGCCTTATTGCCCTTGAGCCTGGCCAGCAATTCCATGGTTGCCGTGACGTCCACCGTGAGGAACTCCGTCACATGCGGGGCAGTGAACGCGCTCTGCACCATGGCTGCGGCCGTGAACTTGCGAACACCCTTAATGGGCGTTCGGGTTTCCCGCTCACCCTGTGCAGCAGAACCTGGAGCCTCAGCTGGAGCTTCCGGTGTACCGGAGAAGTTCTGAACATCCTCGCGGGTGATGAGCCCGCCCGGCCCGGTTCCGGGAACGAGCTCCAGGTCGACCCCCATGTCACGGGCGAGTTTCCGGACCGGAGGGGTGGAGCGCGGTCGCTCGGAGGTTTCGGCCTCCGTCTGACGTGGCACCACGGGAACGGCGGTCGCGGGCGCCTCCGGCG
Organism: Paenarthrobacter sp. GQ52; assembly: GCF_059759005.1. Taxonomy (NCBI): domain Bacteria; kingdom Bacillati; phylum Actinomycetota; class Actinomycetes; order Micrococcales; family Micrococcaceae; genus Paenarthrobacter; species Paenarthrobacter sp. GQ52. Next base: position 673,121 of record NZ_JCAXEJ010000001.1, on the reverse strand, counting down.
CTGGGGCCTTCACGTTTTGTACCTGTACGCGGGCACGCCGTGTCGGGCGACCGGAATGTTCGACGACGGCGCCGTAACCTACCAGGTTCGGCTCACGTTTCGCTGGGCTCCCCACCCCATCGGCGGGAGCGGCGGCGGCACCATTGGCAGATGTCTCGACGGCGGCACGGTCACCTGCGGAACCCGTCCCGACAGACTCCTTAACAGCAACAGGTGCGCCGCCCCCGTTGGAGGACCCGGCGTCGTCAACCTCGAACGAAACGATCGGCTTGCCAACCTCCACCACGGTGCCGGGCTGCTCATGAAGTTCAGCCACCACGCCTGCGAAGGGCGAGGGCAACTCGACGACGGCCTTGGCGGTTTCGACCTCGGCGATGACCTGGTTCAGCGTAACGGTATCCCCCACCGCCACTTTCCAGCTCAGGATTTCCGATTCGGTCAGGCCCTCGCCCAGGTCCGGCAGCCTGAATTCCTTGATCATGGTGGCGGTCATCCTTCCAGTCCACTCAGGGAGTTGCGGCGGCCCAGGACGCGGTCCACGCCGTCGAGAATTCTGTCCAAGTCCGGCAAGTGGTGCATTTCGAGCTTCGAGTATGGGTACGGAACGTCGAATCCGGTGATGCGGACGGGAGCCGACTCCAGGTAATGGAAGCAGCGTTCGGTGATGCTTGCAGCGATCTCGGCGCCGAGGCCACCGGATTGGCCGGCCTCGTGGGTGATGACCATCCGACCGGTCTTGCGGACAGAAGCTTCGACGACGGGGTAGTCCACAGGGGCCAGGGAGCGAAGATCGATGACTTCCACGGAAATGCCTTCATCGGCCGCTGCCATGGCAGCGGCCTTGGCCGTTTTGACAAGTGGACCATAGGCAACCAGCGTGACATCGGAACCAGGGCTCACCACGGCAGCCTTGTCCAAAGGAAGTGCAGTGGACAGGTCAATGGTCTCGTCCACGTCGCCCTTGTCGTGGTAACGCCGCTTGGGCTCGAAGTAGAGGACGGGATCATCGGACGCGATGGCCTGCTGGATCATGGTGTAGGCATCCTGCGGATTCGACACAGCTACAACCCGGAGGCCGGAGGTGTGCGTGAAGTACGCCTCGGGTGATTCGGAATGGTGCTCCGGCGATCCGATGCCACCACCGAACGGAACACGGATAGTGATGGGCATCTTGACGCGCCCTTGGGTCCGGTAGTGCATCTTGGCTACCTGGCTGACGATCTGGTCGAACGCCGGGTAGATGAAACCATCGAACTGGATCTCGCAAACGGGCCGGTAGCCACGGTAGGCCAGGCCAACTGCGGTGCCGATAATCCCGGACTCAGCCAGCGGCGAATCGATCACCCTGTGCTTCCCGAAATCTTTCTGCAGCCCATCCGTGACGCGGAAAACGCCACCAAGCGAACCGATGTCTTCTCCCATGAGGACTACTTTGGGATCATTCTCGAGGGACTTCCGGAGGCCGGCATTGATGGCCCGGGCAAAAGTGAGCTTGGACATCAGAGTGCACCTTCCTCGACTGGCTGGTTGAAACTGTTCAGGTAGCGCGAGTAGTGGTCCTTCTGGCGTTCAATCCAGGAATTGGGGGTGCTGTAGACGTGGTTGAAAACGTCCAACGGCTGCGGGTCCGGCATGTCGATGCAGCTGGACCGAAGTTCCGCAGCCACCGCATCAGCCTTTGCCTTCACCTGGGTTTCAACGTCCTCAGTCAGCAGGCCCTTGGCCTCCAGCAGTTTGCGCAGCCTCAGGATCGGGTCCTTGGCGGCCCAATCCTCCAGCTCGTTGGGGTCACGGTACCGGGTAGGGTCATCAGCGGTGGTGTGCGGACCCATGCGGTAAGTGACCGCCTCAATGAAGGTAGGTCCGCCGCCCTTGCGCGCACGGTCCAAGGCAACACGAGTCGCTGCCATGACAGCCAGGACGTCATTGCCATCAACCCGCATGCTCGGGATACCGAATCCGGTGGGCCTGTCAGCCAACTGAACGTGGGACTGCACACGCACGGGCTCGGATATTGCCCAATGGTTGTTCTGGCAGAAGAACACCACGGGAGCCTGGTAGCTCGCGGCGAACACCATGGCCTCGTTCACGTCGCCTTCACTCGTGGCACCATCGCCAAAGTAGGCAAGGACCGCAGTGTTGGCACCATCCAACTGGACGCCCATGGCATAGCCGGTGGCGTGCAGGCTCTGGGAACCAATGATGATCTGGGGAGTCGCCAGATTGATGCGCAGGGGATCCCAGCCATAGGAGGCGTTGCCTCGCCATACGCGGGCGATCTCGGAGAGGTGGGCGCCACGCACATAGGCCACGCCGCTTTCCCGGTAGCTCGGGAAAACGAAGTCGTCGTCCCGCAGGGAGCGGCTTGAACCGATCTGGGCTGCTTCCTGCCCAAGCAACGGGGGCCACAATGCCAGCTCGCCCTGGCGCTGCAATGCCGTAGCTTCCGCATCAATACGGCGAATAACCGTCATATCCTCATACAAGGAGCACAGGTGTTCATCGCTGATGTCCTTGACCCAGATATCAAATTCCGGGTGGCTGATGCGTTCGCCGTCCGGCGACACCAACTGGAGCATGTCGCCGCCGGTCCTCAAGGGATTTTGTGCACTATGTCCTGGGCGTGGAGCGTTATGGTGCACTCCCTTGCCCGCCTGATCCGTTAACACAGGTGATCGCAACCTTCCGGCTCGTTTTCGTCGGCGCTGGCGGGACTTGTGATCCTGTCGCAGACCGGCCCTCCGGCACCTTCGCCGGAGTTAATTGTGACCCTACTCACAACGCGCATCAGGTACAACTACCCTTGTTGAAATTGAGCATTCTGCCCTGTTTTGGACTCGGGCTCCGTGCTAATCTTGCGCATTATGCAACCCTTGGATGGCACTGACACCCGGCTCCTTTCCGCCATGGCCAAGGACCCACGCGGGACGGTGGTGGCACTGGCGCAAAAGTTGGGTTTGTCCCGCAATACAGTGCAGGCCCGCATGGCCCAGCTCGAGAAGAAACACGCGTTCCTATCATTCGAGCGGCGAATCAATCCGGTGGCCCTCGGCTATCCGTTGACGGCGTTCATCACGGTCCATGTGCAACAGCAGAAATTGGCCTCACTTGCCCAGGACCTCGCGGACATTCCGGAGATCCTGGAAGGTTTCGGCCTGACGGGCTCCGCGGACCTGTTGCTGCGGGTTGTGGCCTTGGATGCGGAAGACCTGTACCGGATCAACGGGAAGATCCTCGGCTGCGACGGCGTGGAGCGGACGGATACGGCACTGGCCATGCGCGAGATGATCCCCTATCGGGTGCAACCATTGCTGGGGCGGCGCACGAAGGCCTGAATTCCCTTTCTACCTGCAGTTATTCCTGGCGCGCTCTTGCCCATGGAAGCGGACATGCGATTTGATGCAAGAGGACGCATCGGGGACCGTCCAGAGGTTCCCGGCCAGGTGGTGGCGCTGCCGAAGGCTGCCGAAAGGGGCACTACCGTGAGCAATCCGCAAGAACCCAGCCAGCCGGATCACCAACCCGGGTATAACCCGCCGCCGGTTCCGCCGGGACCCGGGTACCCCCCGCAGAGTGGCGGCTCCCCGCAGTGGCAACAGCCGCCGTCGCCCGCTTCTCCCCAGGGCAACCCGCAATACGGCGTGCCGGGCCAGCCCCAAAACCCATACCCGCCGGGCCAATACCAGCCCGGCCAGTACCCGCCCGGCCAGTACCCGCCAGGGCAATATCCCCCGGGGCAATACGGCCAGCAGCCACCGAAAAAGAGCCGGAAATTGCTGTGGATCGTCCTCAGCGTTGTGGCGGGAGTTGTTGTGCTGGCCGTGGTGGGCATACTGGTGCTCGTCAACGTGGTGGGCAACGCAACCTCCAAGGCAAGATCCCTGGCCGATGAATTCACTAATCTGGTGGTGTCAGGCCAAACGGAGCAGGCCTACGACAACTACCTGAGCCAGCCGTTGAAGGATGAACTGGACAAGCAATCGTTCGTTGATGGCATTGCCAGCCTGGAGCTGGACAGTTCATGCAAACCAAACTACAACTCCGTGAACGTGAACTCGGAGAACGGAAACAACAAGGCGGACCTTGCCGGCAAGCTCCAATGCGACGGCAAGACCATCGATCTTCAATACATCTTCGAGGGCACCAACGAGCTGAAGATGAGCAGCATCCGACTCCGCCCCTAAGTGACGGGAAAATAATCCTTCCCACCACCCATCCACCTGCGCGAATGGTCCGAATCACTTCCTGAGAGCCCCACCCGGGGCTCAGCAGGACGGCCGGGATTTCCGGCCATCACCGGAAGGTTCGGACCAATGCGTACTTCGCCCAATCGCTTGATCGCCACCATCTTCGGAGCCGTTTACCTCTTGGTAGGCGTGCTCGGATTCTTTGTCACCTCGGGAATCGGCTTCTTCGCCACCGAGGGCGCCAACTTGATCATTTTCGCTGTGAACCCGCTTCACAACATCATCCACCTGGCCATCGGCGCTGCCCTTCTCTATGCCGGCATGAACAGCGTCACGCTGTCCAAGTCCGTGAACACGGCCGTGGGCGGTGTCTACCTTCTGGTGGGTATCCTCGGGCTCTTCCTGGTGGGTTCCTCACTGAACATCATCGCCCTCAACGGAGCAGACAACGTGCTGCACCTTGCCAGCGCAGTTGTCCTGTTGGGTGTCGCACTGTCCCAGGACAAGGCCGCCGTAGCTTCCGCCCGCGCCTGATCACCCACTACGCGCCACTACGAGCGAAAGGACGGCGGGAGCCATGGAAAGCAGAAATCACCCCACGTTGAAGGCAGCCACCTTGCTGTTCGTGTACTTCGCTGCCATGGCGGCCGGGATGGTCGAGCTTTCCCTTGCCGCCGGGTATCTCACCGGCATCAACTCGGTGACGCCCGGTTTGGTCATTGCCGGGGTGGCAACCCTCACGGCTGGCTTGGCCTTCCTGGCTTGGTCTCTGTGGGGCCTGCATCGCAACTCACTCGTCTTCGCCCGCTATGCCGTGCCGGCTTTGGCAGTGGCTGCCGCGGCCCACGTCGCAGTCATGGCGGCCGGCGTCTCCACCCAGCGCTCACTTGACGTGAGCCACCTCGCCGCCCTCGGTCTAACGCTCATGGCACTTGCCGGAGCGGGCTGGTTGAGGCGGCAGCACAAGACCAACGACGGCGGCGCCCACGGCCAGCCAAGGACCGGGCGGCTTCTGGCAGCCGCGTTCGGAGCCGCCGTCGTTGTTGCAACAGTGGCAACACCCGGCCTGGCAGCCTCGATGGCCGGACAGCACGCCGTCCCCCATGGTGAACACGGCCAGTCGCCGGACGGAAACAACGGCCAGGGCTCCAATCCCGCCCTGGACCCGGGTCGCCACCACTAGGCGGCGACTGGACCGGCGCACCATTAACACTGCCCACTGTTGATGGTGCGCCTGGTTCGTGGATCATGGAGCCATGGATCCCATCGAGGCGCTCGACGAAATTTCCTTCTGGCTGGAACGAAGCCAAGCTCCCACTTTCAAGGTCCAAGCCTTCCGCAAGGCAGCCGACGCCGTCCGGCAGCTTGCGCCGGAAGATCTGGCGAAGCTTGTCAGCAGCGGGCGGATAACCAGCCTCAAAGGCGTCGGAAGCCGGAGTGCCGAAGTGATCACGCAGGCCATGGAGGACCGTACCCCCGACTATCTGGCCGATCTGCGTGAACGCGGAACAGAATCCTTGGCCGCTGGGGGCGACACCCTGCGGGCAGCCTTGCGAGGCGACCTTCACAGCCACAGCAACTGGTCCGATGGCGGCTCACCGATCGAAACCATGGTTGCCGCAGCCCGCACTCTCGGCCGGGAGTATCTTGCCCTGACGGACCACTCCCCCAACCTCACTATCGCCAATGGCCTCAGCGTCGAACGGCTTGAGAAACAACTGGGCGTGGTGGAAGGCATCAATGCCGCACAGGACGGCTTCCGATTGCTCAAGGGCATCGAGGTGGACATCCTTGAGGATGGAACCTTGGACCAGACACCGGACATGCTGGACCGTCTGGACGTAGTGGTGGCTAGCGTTCACTCCAAACTTCGGTCGGACAAGAAGACCATGACCACACGAATGCTGGGCGGCATCAGTGATCCCCATACCAACGTCCTGGGGCATTGCACGGGCCGCCTTGTCCAAGGATCGCGGGGTACCAGGCCTGAGTCTGAGTTCGACGCGGCCAAAGTGTTTAAAGAGTGTGCGGAATGGGGTGTGGCTGTAGAAATCAACTCACGGCCAGAGCGGCAGGATCCACCGGACAACCTCATCAACATGGCCCTCGACGCCGGCTGCCTGTTCAGCATCGACAGCGATGCCCACGCCCCCGGCCAACTCGACTTCCTGCAGTACGGTGCGGAGCGGGCGGAAGCCCTTGGGGTGCCGAAGGAACGGATTGTCACCACGTGGCCGCTGGAGCAGCTAAAGGAGTGGCTGAGCCTGAAGAAGTAACTGATCCGGACTCCAGAAGGCTCCTCCTGCCGTTCGCAGGAGGAGCCTTCTGTTGCGTTGGCCCTGTTTGGCTCGGTGTCGGCAGGGCTAGTGGTCTACAGCTTTCTCAGCACCGACGCCGGTCAGCGAGCGCACCTCCATTTCCGCCTGCTTGGCCGGATCCTCGCGCCGCTTATCCAGGACTGTACCCAGCCAGCCAAGGAAGAAGGCCAGCGGGATGGATACGATGCCCGGGTTGCTCAGCGGGAAGAAGGCAAAGTTTGCTCCCGGGATCATGGAGGTCTTGGCACCCGAAACTACAGGCGAGAAAGTGATCAGCAGGATGGCCGCAGCCAAGCCGCCATACATGCTCCAGACCGCGCCCTGGGTGGTGAACTTCTTCCAGAACAGGGAGTACACGATGGTGGGCAGGTTAGCCGAGGCTGCAACTGCGAAGGCCAAAGCCACCAGGAAGGCCACATTCTGGCCGTTGGCGAAGATGCCACCGAGGATAGCCAGGACGCCGATCACCAGTACCGTTCGTCGGGCCACTTTCACCTCGGTAGTAGCATCAGCTTTGCCCTTGGCAATGACATTGGCGTAGATGTCATGAGCGAAGGATGCCGCCGCCGTGATGGTCAGACCTGCCACCACCGCCAGGATGGTGGCGAAGGCAACCGCCGAAATGAAGCCCAGGAGCAACGGCCCACCCAAGTGGAAGGCCAGCAGCGGTGCGGCGGAGTTGACGCCGCCGGGTGCGGATTTGATGGTTTCTGCACCCACCAGGGCTGCTGCACCGTAGCCCAGCACCAGTGTGAACAGGTAGAACAGGCCGATCAGCCAGATCGCCCAGACAACGGACTTCCGGGCTTCCTTTGCCGTGGGAACGGTGTAGAAGCGCATCAGGACGTGCGGCAGGGCCGCGGTTCCGAGAACCAGGGCGAGTCCAAGGGACATGAAGTCGAGCTTGGAAGTTTCGGTCTTGCCATACTGCAGGCCCGGGTTCAGGATGGCCGGGTTGTTGGCGGCCTCGGCTGCAGAGCCCAGCAGGCTGGACAGGTTGAAGCCATAGATCGCAAGCACCATAGCCGTCATGACTCCGGCACCGGCAATCAGCAGGATGGCCTTGATGATCTGCACCCAGGTGGTGCCCTTCATTCCGCCGATCAGTACGTACATGATCATCAAGGCGCCGACGACGATGATCACCAAGGCTTGGCCACCCCAGTCGCTGATTCCCAGCAGGAGCGAAATCAAGCTGCCTGCACCTGCCATCTGGGCGAGAAGGTAGAAGAAGCAAACGGCGAGGGTGGACAGCGCCGCCGCGATACGGACCGGGCGCTGGCGCAAGCGGAAGGACAGGACGTCAGCCATGGTGAACTTGCCGGTGTTGCGGAGCAGTTCAGCCACCAGGAGCAGGGCAACCAGCCAGGCAACAAGGAAGCCGATGGAGTACAGGAACCCGTCGTAGCCGTTGATGGCAATGGCACCGGTGATACCTAGGAATGATGCCGCCGAAAGGTAGTCCCCGGCGATGGCCGTGCCGTTTTGGGAGCCGGTGAAGGACCGGCCGGCAGCGTAGTAGTCTGCCGCGGTCTTGTTGTTCCGGCTTGCCCGGAAGACGATCACCATGGTGACCGCCACGAAGAGGGCGAAGATGCCCATGTTGAGCAGGGTGGTGTCTTTCAGCGCTTCGACGTTGACTGCTGCCGGGACGATGGTGTTCATTTTGTTGCCCCGCTGATCACATTGCCGTCCTTATCGAATTCGTGGCCCTCGATCTCGTTGCGGATTTCAGCAGCGATGGGATCCAGTTTCCTGTTGGAGTAGCTCACGTACCAGGCCGTGATGCCGAAGGTGGTGACAAACTGCAGCAGGCCGAGAATCAGGCCGACGTTGATGTTGCCCCAAACCTTGATGGACATGAAGCCGACTGCATAGTCGGCCAAGAGAACGTAGGCGAAATACCAGAGCAGGAATACCACTGCCATTGGAAAGACAAAGCTGCGGTGCCGCTTGCGCAGTGTCTTGAACCGTTCCGTCTGTTGGACTTCCTGGAAGTCCACGGACGCCGTTGCGTCCTGGGGTTGGGCCTCATTACCCATGGTTCCTCCTGATTGTGATGTGTCCACATCAGCTCCACACGCATTGCCAATGTGACTGCAATCACTATCGAACGCTCTGTGGCACCTGTTCCAGAGAATCGTCCACTGCCGTCGCCCAACGGTTGCGACGTTGCGCCAAACGGTGGCCGTGAGGGAGCATCAGGGCAAGCGGGCGGACCCCGCCAGTGCGTCCGGCTACGCTGGCCTTATGCCCGATTCCCCGCTTTTCACCGCAGCCGCGATCGCCGTGATCGTGCTGGCAGTCGCCGTCGTCGTGGGCGTTGGCCTCAAAGTGATCCGCTCGTTCCGCGACCTTGGCACGGACGCCGAACGTGCAACCTACAACACACTCCATGCAGCCTCCAGGGCAGGGCAGCACCTTCGCGCTGGTCTCCATCCCGCCGGCGCAGCCAAGGCCAGCAAGCAATTACGGGCGCTGCTGGGCTGCGATGCCCTGGCCATCACGGACACCGACGCCGTGCTCGCCTGGGATGGTGCCGCCGAGGAACTCCGGCCATCGCTGATGCGGCTCGCGGAGGAAGTATTAACCACTGGCCGGACGGTGGTAGTAGCTGTCGGGTACCCATCAGCCGCTAAGCCGGATCACGGCAACCACGACTTTAGCGCTGTCATCGCACCGATCCGGGCTGGATCCAGGGTTGTCGGCTCTGTGGCCGCACTTGCCCCTGCGGCCGGGGCCGGTTTGGTGAGGGCAACAAGCGAGGTGGCCGATTGGATTGCCGCGCAGCTGGAGCTCGCGGAGCTGGAATCATCGCGCACCCTCCTGATGGAGGCCGAGGTCCGTGCCCTGCGGGCCCAGATAAGCCCACACTTCATCTACAACTCGTTGAATGCCATTGCCTCGTTCATCAACACCGATCCGGCCCGCGCCAGGGAGCTCGTGGTGGAATTCGCCGATTTCACCCGGTACTCGTTCCGACGCCACGGCGACTTCACTACTGTGGCGGAGGAACTCCGCTGCATTGATCGTTACCTCTTGCTGGAGCGCGCAAGGTTCGGCGAGCGGGTCCAAGTGAGCCTGCGGATCGCTCCGGAGGTCCTCAGCACGGTCATCCCGTTCCTTAGCCTCCAACCGCTGGTGGAAAACGCCGTCAGGCACGGCTTGGAGGCCAAGGAAGGACCCGGACACATCACCATTTGCGCGAATGATTCCGGCGCGTTCGCCGAAGTGACCATCGAGGACGACGGCGTCGGCATGGACCCGGAGCATCTGCGGTCTGTGCTCGCCGGGCACACGGACGGGGTCCACGTGGGACTTCGCAATGTGGACGCCCGCCTACGACAGGTCTACGGCGACGAGCACGGACTCATCATCGACACGGCCCCGGGCGAAGGAACCATGATCACCATGCGGGTGCCGAAATCGCAGCCCGGGCACGACGCCTGAGGCCGGTTAGTCTTTAATCATGATCAACGTCCTCGTCGCTGATGACGAACTGCCCGCCGTGGAGGAGCTCGCCTTCCTGTTGGGCCGGGATGAGCGGATTGGCGCCATCCACCGGGCATCGTCCGGCGCAGAGGCGCTACGGACCTTGGAAACAGAGTCAGTGGACGCCGTATTCCTCGACATCCACATGCCGGCGCTCTCAGGGTTGGACATCGCACGCGCCATATCCCGCAGCAGCAGTCCGCCGGCAGTCGTGTTCGTCACCGCAGACGAAGACTGCGCGCTTGAAGCCTTCGACCTCGCCGCCATCGACTATCTGCTGAAGCCCTTGCGCGCTGAACGGCTTTCACGATCCGTGGACCGCATCAGTGAGCTCATCAAGGACGGAACCCCCGCGCCGGAGATGATCACGGTGGACCTCGGCAGCACAACCCGCATGATCCGCCGCGACGACGTAACCTACGTGCAGGCCCAGGGTGACTACGCAAGACTGCACACGGCCGAGGCCAGCTATCTGATCCGTGTTCCCCTCAGCGACCTTGAACAGAAGTGGGCAGACGCCGGCTTTATCCGGATTCATCGCTCGTATCTCATCGCCTTGAACCATGTGCAGCACCTCAAGCTTTCGGCCACAGGGCCGAGCGTGGCAGTTGCCGGCGCCGAGCTGCCCATCAGCCGCAGGCACTTGCCATCGGTAAGGGACAAGCTGCAGTCCACCCGCATCCGGCCCCAAGGATGACACGCGTCCGCGTCACTGCCCCGCGCCAATCAGCCACGGCGACACCGGGGGCCTCGGGAAAGTTACCGTACCCGGGGGAACTTGCCGAGGACTCCGATGCCGGCCGGATTTTCATCCGCTCGCTCATCCGCTCCCAGCTGCGGTTGGCCTTGGTGGTGGCCTGCGGGTTCCTGGTCATTCTTGCCGTGATCGCAGTATTCCTGGTCTATGGACCCGGGGTGGCGGAGACCCGCATTTTCGGCATTCCCTTGGATTGGCTGGTCCTGGGCGCGGGCATCTACCCCGTCATCGGGCTGAGCGCTTGGCTCTACAATCGCGCGGCAGCCCGCAATGAGGCGCGTTACCAGGACCTTGTGGAGGATAAGTGAACCCTGCTGTTGGGCTCTTCGCTTTTCTGGCCGTTTCCATCGCGACTGCGGTCATTGGCTTCTATGGCTTGCGCATCTCACGCACAACCGGCGACTTCTACGTCGCCTCCCGAACAGTCCCCCCGTGGTGGAACGCATCCGCAATCGGCGGCGAGTACTTGTCCGCCGCCAGCTTCCTGGGCGTCGCGGGGCTGATCCTGCTTTCCGGAACTGACGCGCTTTGGTTCCCCGTGGGGTACACCGCCGGTTACCTGATGCTGTTGCTCTTCGTGGCCGCTCCCCTTCGCCGCTCCGGCGCCTACACCATTCCGGATTTTACCGAAGCCCGGCTGGACTCCAAGCTGGTCCGACGGGTGACAAGCCTGGTGGTGGTGGCCGTCGGCTGGCTGTACATCGTTCCACAGCTCCATGGCGCGGCGCTCACCATCCGGATCACCACCGGACTGCCGTCGTGGGTAGGTTCGACGGCGGTGGTTCTGGTCGTGTGCCTCACGGTGGTGGCAGGTGGAATGCGCTCGATTACCTTTGTCCAGGCCTTTCAGTACTGGTTGAAATTGACCGCTTTAGCGGTACCTGTCGTGTTCGTTCTTCTGGTGCTGGCAGGCAATGGTGCACAGCCGCAGGCGCCCTTGCCCCTCAACCCCACCGGCCAAAGTGCTGCCGGGGCATACCAACACATATCGCTCTTGGTGGCGTTGCTCTTCGGAACCCTGGGCCTACCGCACGTCCTGGTGAGGTTTTATACCAACCCGGACGGCCAATCGGCCCGCCGGACCACGCTGATCGTGTTGGGGCTGCTCTCCGTCTTCTATCTGTTTCCCACGCTGTCGGGTGCCTTGGGGAGGATGTTCGCACCCGACCTCGCGCAGTCCGGCCAGGCCGACGCCCTGGTCCTGTTGCTGCCCGGGAGGTTTGTAGGCGGTGTAGCCGGTGACATGCTGTCTGCGTTGGTGGTGGCGGGCGCCTTCGCCGCTTTCCTGTCCACGACGTCCGGGCTGGTGGTTTCGCTTTCCGGCGTCATCAGCCAGGACCTTTTTGGAGGAAGCGTAAAAGGCTTCCGCCTCGCGGCGTTACTCGCCGCCGTCGTGCCTTTAGGCTTTGCCCTGATGACTGACACACTTGCGCTGGCTGGAAGCGTCGGCTTGGTTTTTGCCTTCACGGCGTCCACTATCTGCCCGGTGCTGCTGCTGGGGATCTGGTGGCGTGGGCTAACGGATGCGGGCGCCATCGCCGGGATGCTGATTGGTGCGCTTCTTTGTGGCGGCGCCATGGTGGCGGGCACCCTCATGGGCCCAGGCAACGCGCCCGCGTGGTTGGCGCAACCTGCAGCGTGGAGCGTCCCGGCCGCCTTCGCGGTGACCGTGACAGTGTCGATCATGACGAAGAACCGCGTACCGGCCTCGGTGAACCGGGTCATGTCACGCCTGCATGTGCCGGAGCGTCCGGTAGTCACGGAGCGATAGCGGCAGCAAGCCGTTGTCGGCGGCCCCTACAGGGTGGACAATGACGCCATGTCCGATGAAGCGGGTGCAGCGGGTCCCGAACCGCCGGCGCCCACGCCGGAGCTATCTCCCAGCGTCCGGGCGCAATTACTGGCCACGGAGCACTGGAGCCTGCTCGCTTCAAGGAGCACCACCCAAGGCGAAGTCCTCACCCGCATCAGCATGTTCCTGACGTTCACCTCGGCAAGCCTGCTCAGTGTGGCGCTCGTTGGTAACGCTACCCAATTTTCAGATGACTTCAGGGCCTTCGCGCTGACGATTCTCAGCATCGACGTCGTCGTAGGACTGTTAACACAGATCAGGGTCTTGAACGTCGGCATGGAGGACCTCATGTACGTCCTCGCCATGAACAGGTTGCGTGCCGCCTACGTCGAACTCGATCCCGGCATGGCGCGCTACTTGATGGCGGGCTACCACGACGACGAGGCAGGCTCGGAGCAGACCTACTACTTCCTGGGCGGGCGGGGCTCATTCAGCCAAGTAGCAGGCAGCAGCATGATGTTCATCATGACGGCCAACTCGGCGTTGCTTGCACTGCTGATCGGCTCTGTCTTGACTGTCCTTCAGGTGCCCACGCCCGTCTCAATCAGCGTGGCTGTGGTGGCCGCACTGGCCTTTTTCGCAGTCACCATGGTCCGCGGCGGGCGCCGGTATTACGCGGTGTGGAAGATCAACCAGCCAATCTCGCCCACTCCCCCGAAGGCTTGATTGCTTGGTCCTGGTCGATGGCGGTTCCTAATCGATGGCCGCCATGAGCTCCACAACACGGGCGAGAAAGGCATCTACCTGTGCCTCTTCGTAGCCATCGGCGCCCTTGGCCGCACGGAAAACAGCACGCCGCACTGTGTCTACGCTCAAGGCCTGATCGTGCTCGAGGTACCCAATAAGCTCGGCGCACAACGCATCGACATCCTGGACGTTGTAGCTGCGGGTCCTTTTCGCGGACGGGCGCCGGAAGCGCTCGCCGTCGGGCCGGTGCAGCCTGCCCCGCAGGATGCCGGAGAGCTTGCCGATCTCGCGCAGCCAGGCCTCTTCGCCCTGCTGGCTGATGAGCTCGTCCCTCTCCCGACGCGCAAACGCGTCCTCCAGCCGGTCCAGCGCAGCATCCACACTGTTGGCGTCGTAGCCGCCCTTGACGGGGTCGAAAGCCACGGCACGTACATCTACGCTGGCCACTTGGTCGGCCGTGCCCACAGGATTCTCAAACGACGTCCGGGCTCGCTGGAGGAACTCATCCACTTGCTTGGCGTTATAGCCGTACTTGCTCCGCTCCACGCGATCGAACGTTGCGGGAATCTGGCGTCGAATATCCAAGGCCACTAATTTTCCTTCATTGGTTGTCAGACGCCGCTCAGCAGCGCGAACAGAACATAGGCTACAGGGGCTGCGAACACGATGGAGTCCAAGCGGTCCATCACGCCACCGTGGCCGGGCAAGATGCTGCTCATGTCCTTGACGCCAAGTTCGCGTTTGACCATGGACTCGGCGAGGTCTCCGGCGGTTGATGCGGCGACCATGCCCACGGCCAGCACAAGGCCCACCCACCAAGGCTTGTCGAGCAGGAAGATGCAGGCAAGGACGCCGATGACCATGGCCCCGCCCACTGATCCCGCGAAGCCCTCCCAGGACTTCTTGGGGCTGATCTTGGGGGCCATGGGGTGCTTACCGAAAGTAGCACCAACGATGTAGCCGAACGTGTCATTCGAGACCACCAACAGCAACAAAGTCGCTATCTGCCACGCGCCGTCGGGTATCCCGTTCGGCCAAAAGCCGAACGGGGTGGCACCACCGGTGGCGTGGAGCGGCAATGCCGCGAAGCTGATGAGGAACGGAATCCAAGCCAGGGTGAAAACGCCGGCAAACACACTGCGCGGCGCCCCCGCAGCGCTCTCGATGGAGCGCCACAGCAAAACCGCCACCGAACTCGCCGTCATAGTGAAAAGCAAACCCTCAAGTCCGCCAAAGTAGGCCGACACCGGCATCACCAGGCTGCCGATCATCACGGGAACGATCGGCATCCTGGTTCCCTGCGCTTCAAGCGCCCGGAAAACCTCCCAAACACCCAGTACCGCGAAAGCAGTAGTGAGCAGGACGAATCCCAGCGGGAGGAAAAGCAATCCACCCAAAACGGCCAGAAGCATGGCAAGCCCGACGCCGATGGCCGCCGGAAGATTCCGGCCTGCCTTGGGTGTGGGGTTCTTCCGCACGCGCCTGACGCGCTTGGGGGTATCGCGTGTCGGGACCCGCTCAGCGGGTGCCGGCTCAGCCTGGTTCATCAGACCTCGAGCAGCTCGGCTTCCTTGCGCTTGAGCAGTTCGTCGATGCTGTCCACGTGCTGCTTGGTCAGGGCGTCGAGTTCCTTCTCAGCGCGTGCACCCTCGTCTTCTCCGGCTTCGCCGTCTTTGACGAGCTTGTCCAGGGAGTCCTTGGCCTTACGGCGGATGCTTCGGATGGATACCTTCGCGTCCTCACCCTTGCCCTTGACGATCTTCACGTACTCCTTGCGGCGCTCCTTGGTGAGCTCCGGTATGGTCACGCGGATGACGTTGCCGTCGTTGGAAGGGTTGGCGCCAACCTCAGAGTCGCTCAGTGCCTTCTCAATGTCGCGCAACGCTGTCTTGTCGTAAGGGGTGATCAGGATGGTCCGGGCATCAGGCACACCGAAGGAGGCCAGCTGTTGAAGCGGAGTAGGTGTGCCGTAGTACTCGACGATCACCTTGTTGTACAGGGCGGGGTTGGCCCGGCCAGTGCGGATCGACGCGAAATCGTCCTTGGCTACCTCCACCGCCTTATCCATCTTCTCGCCGGCTTCGAGCAAGGTCTCTTCGATCACGGGTTTCTCCTCAGAAATAGTTGCTACCCAACTGCAGGCGGCAATGCACAGTAAAGATCCGCCACCAGGGGCGGACGGTCCTAGAAATATCCTAGCCCTTGCTAGGGAGTAACCAAGGTTCCCAGCGTTTCGCCCAGGATGGCGCGGGTAACGTTGCCCTCACCCTCCATGCCGAACACCACCATGGAAAGACTGTTGTCCTTGCACATGGTCATTGCAGTCTGGTCCATGACCCGGATGTCACGGCGCAGGGCGTCATCGTAGCTGAGGACATCCAACTTCTCGGCTGTGGGGTCCTTCTTGGGATCGGCGGTGTAGACGCCGTCCACACCGCTCTTGGCCATGAGGACCACGTCTGCGTGCACTTCAAGGGCCCGCTGTGCCGCAACGGTGTCGGTGGAGAAGTAGGGCAAGCCGGCGCCTGCGCCGAAAATGACCACGCGGCCCTTTTCCATGTGGCGGATGGCGCGGCGGGGAATATAGGCCTCCGCGACCTGGCCCATGGTGATAGCGCTCTGGACCCTGGTCTCTACACCGGCCTGCTCCAGGAAGTCCTGCAGCGCCAAGCAGTTCATCACAGTGCCCAGCATGCCCATATAGTCGGCGCGGGAGCGATCCATACCGCTTTGCGACAGTTCGGCGCCGCGGAAGAAATTACCGCCGCCGACAACGATTGCCACTTCTACCTCGGTGACTGCTGCCGCGATTTGCTTGGCGATGGCGCGTACGGTCTCGGGATCGACGCCGAGCTTGCCTCCGCCGATGACCTCGCCGGAAAGTTTCAGAAGTACACGTCGACGGGTCTTCTCGGGCTGGATAGCAGTGTTGACGGTTTCCATGGTGCCTTCCCGTTGGTGGACTCTGGCTAGATTATCGTGCTGTGGGTCCGCGCAGGTACTACCCGGACGGGTGCATGAAAAAGGGGCGGCCACCGAAGTGACCACCCCTTTTCATGAATTACTAGTTTCCGACGCGGAAACGGGTTACTGCGGTTGCCTTGACGCCGGCTTCCTCGAGGACCTGTGCAACAGTCTTCTTGGAGTCCTTGGCGAATGCCTGGTCAACCAGAACTTCACCCTTGTAGAAGCCCGTCACGCGGCCTTCCACGATCTTGGAAAGAGCAGCTTCGGGCTTGCCTTCAGCCTTTGCGGTCTCTTCGGCGATGCGGCGCTCGGACTCGACCAGTTCGGCCGGGACGTCGTCGCGGGTCAGGTAGTTCGGAGCCATGGCTGCGACGTGGACAGCGATGTCGTGCGCGGCGGTGGCAGCGGCTTCGCCTTCACCGTCGACAGCGAACAGGACGCCGACCTGAGCCGGGAGGTCCTTGGACGTCTTGTGCAGGTAAGCGTCAACCGTGGTGCCCTCAACGCGGGAGATACGGCGGACAACAACCTTCTCGCCGAGGACTGCGCCCTCTTCGACAACAACCTCGGACAACGGCTTGCCGTCGACCTCGGTGGCCAGCAGGGTCTCGAGGTCGGCTGCACCGGACTCGACTGCAACGTTGAGGACCTTATCGGCCAGCTGGATGAACTTGTCAGCCTTGGCGACGAAGTCAGTCTCGCAGTTGACCTCGATCATTACGCCGACGCCGCCGTTGACCTTGGCAGCAACCAGGCCTTCAGCAGTGGAACGGCCTTCGCGCTTGGTAGCACCCTTGAGGCCCTTGATGCGGATGATCTCGATGGCCTTCTCAGCGTCACCGTTGGCTTCGTCAAGAGCCTTCTTGACGTCCATCATGCCGGCGCCGGTGCGCTCGCGCAGGGCCTTGATGTCAGCAGCAGTGTAGTTCGCCATGTGAACCCCTCTGTCTAGAAATTTGTGTGTTTACGGACTGACAGGACGGCAGCCCACCGTGTGAGCCGCCATCCTGTCAGTTGCCCCTGACGCTGTATCCAGCATCAGGGAAGGTCCAGATTTACTTGGCTGCTTCGGCTTCGCCGGCTGCAGCTTCAGTTGCTTCGGGAGCCTCGGCTGCGGGAGCTTCTGCTGCCGGAGCCTCGGTTGCCGCTGCTTCTTCGGCCTTGCTGCCTTCGAGGAGCTCGCGCTCCCACTCAGCCAGCGGCTCTTCCGGAGCTTCGGTGGTGCCCGTTGCGCGCTGGTTGCGGGCGATGAGGCCCTCAGCTACGGCGTCGGCAACAACGCGGGTGAGCAGGTTGACGGAGCGGATGGCGTCGTCGTTACCCGGGATCGGGAAGTCAACTTCGTCGGGATCGCAGTTGGTGTCCAGGATGGCAACAACCGGGATGTTCAGCTTCTTGGCTTCGTCAACAGCAAGGTGTTCCTTCTTGGTGTCAACAACCCAGAGAACCGAGGGAGCCTTGGTCAGGTTGCGGATACCACCGAGGTTGGATTCAAGCTTGGTGAGTTCACGCTTGAGGAGCAGGAGCTCCTTCTTGGTGTAAGCCGAGCCGGCGACGTCGTCGAAGTTGATCTCTTCGAGTTCCTTCATGCGCTGGATACGCTTGGCGACGGTCTGGAAGTTGGTGAGCATACCGCCCAACCAACGCTGGTTGACATACGGCTGGCCAACGCGGGTAGCCTGCTCGGCAATTGCTTCCTGAGCCTGCTTCTTGGTGCCAACGAACAGGACGGTGCCGCCGTGGGCGACAGTAGCCTTGACGAACTCGTAGGCGCGGTCGATGTAGGACAGCGACTGCTGGAGGTCAATGATGTAGATGCCGTTGCGCTCCGTGAAGATGAAGCGCTTCATCTTCGGGTTCCAACGACGGGTCTGGTGTCCAAAGTGGACGCCGCTGTCAAGCAGCTGGCGCATAGTTACGACGGGCATGCCGACGCTCCTTCCGGCAGGTCATTCATGAGAGAGCCCATGGGGCTGCTCTTACCCTGCCAATAGTTGACGGTTGTTTAGCCTTTGCCCGGTTGGGCGTGGCTCCTGGCATCCATTGCACTTCTCATCCGGCACGGAGCCTGAGCTCGGCCGGACCGCAAGAGGCGCAATCCTCCGCAGCATAAAGCCTTGAGGCTTACCTGGTGGAGGGCTGGATACGCGTAGTCAGCCTGGGACCCTCACATATCTGAATGAGACATGCTCCTGAACAAGCTTGAGGGCACAGCAAACTGCTCCACCAAGTGTACTACAGCGACCCCACCGATTTGACCGCGGGAAACCACCCGTTGTCCACATACGGCAGTCAACGTATCGCGTCGCCCGGGTTGCCCCGGGAGGCTGGTTCCATGACCGTTTTCAAGCTCGCATTGACCACACTTCTTGTCTCCACCGTCGTTACTGGCAGCGCAGGCGCAGCTGCTCCAGCCGAACCACAGTGGAGTTGGCCGCTCTCCCCCACGCCTTCCGTCCTGCGGACGTTCGACCCACCGGACAAACCGTGGCTCAGCGGGCATCGGGGTGTGGACCTGGGGCCAACTCACGACGGCGCTCCCGTCACCGCGCCGTCTGATGGCGTGGTGACCTTTTCCGGCGTCGTAGTTGATCGTCCGGTACTAGCCATCGAGCAAGGCAATGGCCTCAAGAGCAGCTTCGAACCTGTGACCAGCGAATTGAAAACAGGTGACGCTGTCCGCAAGGGACAGGTCATCGGCACCCTGGAACCCGGCCACTGCAGCAGCGCCACCTGCCTGCATTGGGGGGTGCGGCGCGGCGAGGACTACGTCAATCCGTTGGGCTTCGTATCGGACATGCGGCCATCCATACTGCTGCCGCTCCACTGAGCCCTGGCAACGTCCAAGTCCCCGCCGCGTTCCCGCCGCATCTCCCCGCCAGGTCAGCGAATGTTCTAGACGATGGCCGAAACGCCTGTGATGGCACGTCCGGTCACCAAGGTGTTGATCTCGTGTGTGCCCTCGTAGGAGTAGATGGCCTCGGCATCCGAGAAGATCTTGGCCATGCCGTAGTCCGTGACGATGCCATTGCCGCCCAGGATGCTGCGTCCCAGGGCGACGCTTTCGCGCATGCGCGCCGTAGTGAAGGCCTTCGCCAGGGCTGACTGCTCGTCCTTGGCCACTCCGGCGTCTTCGAGTTGGGCCAGACGAACCATCATGCCCATGGAGGCCACAGTGTTTCCGAGGATCTGCACCAGTTGGTTTTGCACCAACTGGAACGCTGCCAGCGGACGCCCGAACTGCTGACGCTCCACGGCGTAGCTGCGGGCGACATCGAAGGCAGCCATCTGCAGCCCCACGGCCTGCCACGCGACAGCCAGGCGGGTTACTTTGAGGACCTTGTTTGTGTCGCGGAAGCTGTTGCCGTTGGCGAGCTTGAAGAAGTCCGGCACCACCACATTGTCAAGAACGATGTCCGCATTCTGCACTGTACGCAGGGAGATTTTGTTTTCAATCTTGGTGGCCGAGTAGCCGGGCAGCGAAGTGTCCACCAGGAACGCCTTGACCTGGTTGTCTGCCAAGTCCTTGGCGTAGATGACCACCCAATCGGAGAACGTGGCGTTGCCGATCCAGCGCTTGGCGCCATTTAGTATCCAGTTATCACCGTCGCGCCGGGCGGTGGTGCGCGTTCCACCTGCTACGTCCGAGCCACCCAGCGGCTCGGTCAGCCCGAAGGCGCCGATCTTCTTCAGTGAATAAATGTCCGGCAGCCAGGCATCCTTCTGCTCTTGCGATGCGAGGGCTTCAATCGAGCCCGTGAAGAGGCCGTCGTGGACACCCATAAAGGTTGCAATCGAAGCATCCGCACGGGTCACTTCGGCGTGGAGCATGCCGGCGAACAAGTTGGAGTACCCCTGGCGGCGGACGGGGCTGACAAGGTCCAGTTCGCCGAGCTTGGGAATGAGATCCATCGGAAACTCGCCACGGTTCCAGCAATCCACCGCGATGGGTTTGACCTCACGTGTAAGAAATTCGCGGACCTCCGCCAGGCGATCTTGCTCTTTTTCTGTCAGCATCTGCTCAAAGGCATAGAAGTCGCCGTCGGCATACGGAAGGTTTGCGGCGTCGAATGCAGCGTTGGACATATTCGCTCCTTCAAGGGTGGTCACCTGCGACCACGTCATGTCCGGACCAACCGCACTGAACCCAAGGGGCGCCAGGGCGGCCAAGTTACCGGCGAGTAGTAAGTTACTGATCAGTAACATACCGCAGGTTCTTCGTTCCCCGCAACGCTGGAGTTTTCCTTTCTGGTTCCAAAGAACTCTTGTCGCAGCGGACAGTTCTGTAACGTCGGTAGTGCAACGGTGCAGATGAATTTGGGGGGAAGCACAGTGATCAATCCACGTTACGAGGCGATTCTGGTCCGCAATCGTCACCAGAATGGCCTTGATGACAAGACCCCGGAGGTGACCGGGTATCGTCCCGCCGGTGCTTTCACGCACATTACCTTTAGTTCCGGAAAGACATACAAATACTCGGCCGACAACGTCGTTGTTCTCCGAAATCCAGCGCCCATATTCCTCAAGCCGCGCGACACAGTCACGGTGCGGGGCAAGGTGTTTGAGGCCGTCACCGAGGTCCTCCGTTTCGATTCGCCCCACGGAACCTGGTTGCGCGTGTTTCACACGGGTGACGCAGGACCCGGATATGAAACCTGTCGTGACACCCAGATAACAATCTCCCAGCCGTCCGAGGAAGAAATAGAAGCCCAGGTCGTGCTGGATTATTGGCGTGACGTCGCTTCGAAACTGAGGGAGGACGATCCGCTACGCCGGCAATACGAGGACTTCAGGCGCGTCCCGGCAGGAAGCGCCCTTGAAGTCCTGCTCCAGCGCCAAACCCTGACTTCCCCCGAGAAGATTCAGCGGCATCCGATACTGCCTTTCTCGTCAAACATCAGCCAGCGCGAGGCTCTCCTGAAAGGACTTAGCAATCGAATAACGGTGATCGACGGTCCACCCGGCACGGGAAAAACCCAAACCATACTGAACCTTGTGGCCAACATCGTTACCGTTCCGGGCCAGAGAGTTGGAATCGTCTCCTTCAACAACGCCGCCGTGGAAAATGTCCGGGACAAACTGGCCGAGGAAGGCTACGGACACATCGTGGCTGACCTCGGTCGGAAGGAGAAAATTGCCGAATTCTTCGCCAGGCAGGAAGCCAGGAACGCCGCGGTGGATGAATTCGTCGGGCAATCACCTGCCGAGGCACCCCCGGCAGAATATGTGGCCGAACTCGACAGCCGCCTGCAGACCCTGCAAGGGACCGCCAGACAACTGGCCATGTGGAAGCAAGAGCTCGACGCCTACCAGCTCGAGAGGCGTCATTTCCTGCTCCAGGCCGACACCCATGAGTTGCCCGCGCTGGAAGGCGTCCCGCTACTGCGTGCTCCGTCCGCTCGGATCCTCGAATTCCTCGCCGACACCGCATTCATGCCTGTCGAGTCCGGACCGGTCCGGAAACTTTTCCGCCGCCTGAGACTTCGCCTCCGATACGGACGACTCGGACGAGTTGATCCCCACGACACTGACGTCGTTCTGCGGCTTCAGGGCGCCTACTATGACAGCAAGGTCAAGGAGCTTGAAGCGCGTATCGATCAAGCGGGGCAGCTGCTGGCGAATGAAGACTACGGACGTCTTGAGGAGGAGCATCGGCTGGCTTCCAGGCAGACGCTCGAAGCATCTCTCCATAGCCGCTACGCCCAGACGCGCAGGCGGGTCCACTCAGAAGCCACGTACAGGTCAACCTTCGCGGAATTCACTGCTGACTACCCGGTAATTCTGAGCACGTGCCACTCCCTGCGACGAAGTGTTCCTGCAGGACAGCTCCTCGATTACCTGATCATTGACGAGGCCTCCCAAGTTGATCTGCTCGCCGCTGGCCTGGCACTCTCCCGCGCCCGGAACGTCATTGTGGTCGGCGACCTTCAGCAACTGCAGCACATCGCCGATGAGAGAGCATCAAGGAACTCCAAGAAGGCCCCGTCCGCCAGTGTGGACTACAGGAAGCACAACATTCTGTCCTCAATCATCGATCAGTTCGGCGATGGCCTTCCCCGCACCATGCTTCGGGAACATTACCGCTGCGATCCGGCGATCATCGACTTCTGCAACAGGAAGTTCTACGGCGGGAGGCTGGTCCCCTACACCTCCAGCGGGTCGGGCGGTCAGCCGTTGGTGGTCGTCCGGACAGCCGAGGGGAACCACATGCGGCAGCACAACAGCGGGGGCCGAACCAACCAGCGTGAAGCGGACGTCATTGCCAAGGAGGTCCTCGGGCAATTCTGCTCAGGTATCAGCAATGAGCAGATCGGCGTGGTGACCCCGTATCGACGGCAAGTAGACAAAGTAACCGAGGCCTTGCTCAACAGCATCCACGCCGACACAGTCCACAAGTTCCAAGGGCGGCAGAAGGACGTGATCATCATGAGCACAGTCCTGGACGAGACAAACAGCGGTCACCAAGGCGTCAGCTTCGTCGATGACCCGCACCTCGTCAACGTCGCCGTCTCCCGCGCAGTGAAACGGTTCGTGCTTGTTACCAACAATGAGATGCTGCCGAAAAGCCGACACCTTCGAGATCTGGTGCACTTTATTCGCTACCGAAATCCGGAGGATGGCGTCTTCGACAGCAACGTCCTGTCCGTCTTTGACCTCCTGTACAGAGAATACTCAGCAATGCTGCGCCCTTTGGCCGCCAGGCTCCGGAACAGCTCCACGTACACGTCGGAGAATATTATCTGGACCCTCCTGTCGGAGATCCTCGAGGACGAACTGTTCTCCGACTTAGCTGTGGCGCCACAGGTCCTGCTGAAGAATTTGCTTCGCGATCCTGCGATGCTCACGTCCCAACAGGCTTCTTTTGTCCAGAACCGGGCAAGCCTGGACTTCGTGGTCTATAACCGCGTCACCAACATGCCCGTCCTGGCCATTGAAGTTGACGGTTTCGCTTACCACGAAAACAATCCCGCGCAGCAAGTCCGGGATGACCTCAAAGATGCCATCTGCCGTGCACATAAGATCCGTCTTCTGCGGTTGCCGACCACGGGAAGCGGGGAGGAAACCCGCATACGCTCCGAACTGGCAGCGGCATTGGGCTAAACGGCCGGCAAAAGAGCCGTGGGCGACGAAGAACGAATCGTCGGCCACGGCTCCCGTGTGAAATGTAGGGCTACTCGGACTTGAACCGAGGACCTTAGGATTATGAGTCCCGCGCTCTAACCAGCTGAGCTATAGCCCCGTGATGCCCGGGACAGCCGCCGCAAAGCAGCAGTTCCGGGCAAAGCACTCCAGCAATTCTAATAGGTGCCGGGGAGTGCTTTTGTCACACCACCATGTCCTCGTAAGAAGCGCCCCGGTAGAGGTCCTCAAATGTCTGGAGAGTGCCGTTGATGCTGTGCGGCTCCACCATCTCCCGGCTCAGCTTGCCCATGGCATCAAGCTCGTCCTTGGGAAGCTCCACGAGCTGGGTGATCCTGGCAGCGAGTTCGTTGCTGTCGTTGGGGGTGAAGAGGTAGCCGTTCTCCCCGTCACGAACAAGGTGCGGAAGCGCCATGGCATTGGCAAGCAGCACAGGAGTGGAAGCCGACATGGCTTCCAAGGTCACCAGTGACTGGAGCTCGGCCGTACCGGGCATGCAGAAGATATCGGCCTTGATGTACGCCTCACGCAGGTCCTCGTCGCTCGCCAACCCGAGGAACCTCACCCGATCTCCCAGGCCAAGCTTCGCAACCTGGGCCTCAAGGGCAGGGCGGACTTCGCCGCCACCCACGACTTCCAGGTTCACGTTCAGTTCGCGAGGGGTTTTAGCGACGGCGTCGATCAGCACGTTGATGTGCTTCTCTTCGGCAAGACGGCCCACGAACAGGACCGTGGGGTTGGCGTGGGGCTCGATGGTCTCACCGGGCTGGAGCTCATACGCCGAAGAGTCGATGCCGTTGGAAAGGGGCAGGACCTTGCGCAGGAAGGCGTGCTGGTGCATGGCCTTGGCAGCAAGGGGCGTGGGCGTGGTGACCACATCCGCCTGGCCCATGACCTTGCCCATGTCCTTCCAGGAAATACGGCCAACGATGTCCTTGAACCACTGCGGGAACGGAAGGAACGGGTTGAGGTTTTCGGGCATGAAGTGGTTGGTGGCAACAATCCGGATTCCGCGCTTAACAGCCTCATAGAGGACGTGTTCGCCGATCATGTAGTGGCTCTGGATGTGGACGACGTCCGGTTGGACCTTGTCGAAAAGAAGGCTGATTTCCTTCTTGATTTCCCACGGGAAGCAGATCCGGAAGTACTCGTGGGTGAAGACGCCATGGGAGCGGAGCCGGTGAACCGTGGCTTCGTCACGGAACTCGGTGTAGCTCTTGCCCGTGTCCGGACGGCAGGCCAACACATGCACGTTGTGCCCACGTGCAGTCATCCCCTTGGCCAGGCGGTAGCCGAACTGGGCGGCACCGTTGACGTGCGGCGGGTAGGTATCCGCGGCAATCAGAATAGTGAGGGGCTTGTTGGTGTCGGGAATGGTCACGTGGAGAACTCCTGATGGTCACGGTGCGGACAGCATTGCTTGTGGCAATGCTGCGATGTCGCCGGGTTGCCGCCCGCAATAGGGGTGGCGCAAGGTAAAGCCCTGCCCTAAGCCTTCCGGCTGGCAGCCGCCTTCGCGTCCTTCTTGCGTTTGGTGACTTCCGGATGGTGCCGGCTCAGGGCAATAACCCCCACGATAGCAAGCGTAGCGGCCGCGGCCATGGCGATGGCCATCACGGCGTGGACATCGGGACGAAGCTCACCCAGGATCACGATGCCGATTGCAATGCCCACCATGGGGTCGATAACGGTCAGCCCGGCGATGACCAGGTCCGGCGGACCACCCGAGTACGCACTCTGCACGAACCAGGAGCCCAGCCCTCCGGCTGCCACGATGGCGATGAGGGTGTACCACTGGACGTTGAGCAGGAACAGGCCGTTGGGATCGAGCAAGTGTTTGCCGATGATCCGGGTAAGGACGGCAACAAAGCCGAACAGGACACCGGCCCCCAGGATGTAGATAAAGGCACTCATGCGGTGCTTGAACATGACGGCCAGGGTTCCAAAAATGCCCACTGCAAGAGCCAGGAGGAGAACAATCGTCAGTTCGTCGTCGCTATTGACGTGATGATTCTCCTGCGTGACGTTGACTGCCAGCAGCACGAACAGCGCTGAACCCGTGACACAGGCGCTGATGGCAACCACAGTGGCACGGTTGATGCTCAGGCCTTGGTCCTTGGCGTTGACCACCGTGGTGATGACCAACGCGATGGCACCGATCGGCTGCACCACGGTGAGGGGTGCGGACACCAAAGCTATAGCGTTCATCACCATCCCGAGGGCAAGGAACAACAGCCCGAGCATCCAGCGGGGATTACGCAGAAGCCTCAGGAAGCCATTGGAGCTGAGCGCAAGGCCCCCGGTATCGGCTTTCACCGCGCTGCCTTGCCGCTGGGCACCGATAGCGAGGAAGAAGGCACCAACTACCGCGAGAAATACCGCCAGCCAGACCATCAGCCTCGTCCGCCGTCGTCGGTTTTCAATTCTTTACCCTTACGCAAGATGGCCCAAAAATAGTTGTAGGCCGCAATCCAGTGGCCGATCAGGCCGAAGCCCAGGAACGTCCAAGCAGCCACGAAGTAGACCTCGGTAAAAGCAATGGGCAGCTTGGACAGGACAAGCAATGGAGTGCCGACCAGCAGCAGAGCCGTGCGGATTTTTCCGATGATACTCACCGGCAGGTCCGGATGGCTGCGGAAGTAGATCAAAGATGCGATGGCCAGGACGGCGTCAGGCACCAGCAGCGCGGCCAGGTACCACCACTGCACGACGCCGGCAATCGCCAACGTGAACGCGACGGCAAGGAGGGCGGCCCGGTCGGCCATCGGATCCAGTATCCGGCCAAGTTTGGAGGTCTGGTCGAAGCGTCTGGCAATGTAGCCATCCACCCAGTCGGTGCTGCCCATGATCACCAGCACCAGTACCGCGAAGCCATACTCCTGCTCCGACAACACGAGCCAGACGAACAAGGGAACACCCATGAAGCGAAGGACCGTAAGGATGTTGGGGACAGTGAAGATGAGGTCATGATCAACCTGCGGCCGGTCGGGGTGCGACCCAGCTCCGATCAATCTCATCTTGTCCCCCCCTCCTCGTCTTCCGTGTTTGGCACCGCCTGCAGTTGCTACTTCTTCAGCAACTTCCGCAGCGCAACAACGAAGACCACGGCCGCAGTGGCAAACGCTGCGAGGTCCTTCCACCGGGCGGCAAGCCGTTCGGTCAGGCTTTCGGGGACAGAGTCTTCAAGGGCAGCAAACTTCGTCGCAGCAAATTCCTTGCCCTCTTGGAACTTTCCGTTTGCGCTTTCCAGCAAAGCCTGGCCCTGCTTCTTGACGTCCAGCTGTTCACCAAGTTCATCGCGGACACCGGTCAGGTGTTCACGGCGCCGCTTCAGGCGCGAGCGAAGCTCAGCTTCGGTGGGCGCCTTGACGGCATCTGCTTCCTTGGCGGCTTCCTTCGCGGCCTTTTCTGCCTTGGCCTTCTCTGCCGCTGCTTCCTTTTCAGCCTTGGCAGCCTTGGCAGCAGGTGAGTTGGGATCCAGGATCGACTCGTCGAAGTCGGAACCTTCCTTGGCGATTCCGAGATCGTGCTTGATCCCCCGGATGGTGTCCTCTGGGACCAAGGGCATGGCCTTCTTGAACTTGGCGATGCCGATCAAGGATGCGATAGCCACAACTATCAGGAAAAAGGCTGCAACAATGAGTGCCGCGAGCCAACCGGGCATGATGGTGGCCAACCCCAGGATCGCCGCGACAACCAGCGCAATCACCAGTAGCGCCAGGAAGACAAGCGCTACTCCGAAGAAGGCGCCGGCAATGCCAACCTGAGTGGCCTTTCGCTTGAGTTCTACCTTCGCAAGGGCGATTTCGTCGTTGAGTTGCCTCGGAGCCAGCCTTGCTACGAGCTTGAGGGTCTTTGGCAAAGTACGAATGGCTGGTCCTTGACTGGGCCGGCCGGTGTGACGTCCACTCATGGGTTCCGCCTAACTGCTTCCTCTGGGCATCGTGTAGGGCGAACGCGGCGGAAAACCATTGCCACGGACACCTGTCCTCAAAGCTATCATTCAGGTTCCTGCTGAACTTTCGGGATCCCGCCGTGGCGCGCCTGTCATACATCCAATAAATATGATCCGGGCCATAGGATAGATGATCGTGACCCCTCCCATTGCTCCGGGCGATTCTCTGAGCCGACGCGAAAAACTTGTCTACATTCTCCTGCTGGGTGCACTGACTGCCCTGGGTCCTTTCACCATCGACCTGTACCTTCCGGCGTTCCCCGCCTTGGAAGAGAGTTTTGATGTCTCGGCGGCAGCAATCCAGCTCACTCTGACCGGCACAACGGTTGGCTTCGGGCTCGGCCAGCTACTGGTGGGCCCCTTCAGCGACAAAGTGGGGCGCCGGCTGCCCTTGATCCTGGCGACGGCTGTGCACATCGGATCTTCTCTGGGGGCGGCGCTGGCCACGGACATCGGGATGCTCTCCCTCTTCCGCGTGCTCATGGGAATCGGTGCTGCCGGAGGTGGCGTGGTGGCAATGGCCATGGTCCGGGACCTCTTCCACGGCTACTCCATGGTCCGGATGTTCTCAAGGATGTCACTGGTCAACGGCCTGGCACCGATCCTGGCACCGGTCATAGGGTCCCAACTGCTGCTGGCATTCCCCTGGCCGGGCATCTTCTACTTCCTGGCCGGTTATGGCCTGCTGGTGATCATTGCCTCCATCTTCTTCATTCGGGAGACACTTCCGGCAGCCCAGCGCGGAAAGTCCACCATCACAGTGGGACAACGCTACAAGACCGTCCTGACGGACAGGATCTTCGTGGGCATGGTTCTGGTAGGAAGCCTGAATTTTGGCGGGCTTTTCGCCTACCTCTCGGCTTCCACCTTTCTCTTCCAGAACGTCTACGGCTTTTCCCCGCAGGAATACGGCATCCTGTTCGGCATCAACTCCCTGGGTATCGTGGCAGGCGTGCAGATCAGCTCGCGCTTGATCCGGCGGGTGGCCCCGCAGTGGATCGTGGCGGGGGCCACGGTCTTCATGCTGTTCACTGCCCTGCTGATCGTGGCGCTTGACCTGTTCCATGTGGGGCTGTGGGGAATCCTCGTTCCGTTGTGGTTCTACATCTGCGCAACCGGCTTCATGTTCCCGTGCGTCCAGGTGCTGTCCTTGGCCAACCACGGCGCACAAGCGGGCACCGCTGCATCCCTCCTGGGCGCGTCCCAGTTCATGATGGCTGGAATTGTCCCGCCCGTCGTCGGTTGGTTGGGCGTCAGTTCCGCCGTCCCCATGGGCGCCGTTATGGCCGCATGCATCACCGGCGCGATTGCCGCGTTGTGGCTGGTAGTCCGGCCCCGCTCTGTTCCCTCCATCCATTAGCAGCAGCCCCGTAGGCTGTGACCATGACTAATAAACCGCACCGCAACGGCAGGGGCTTGTTCCTCGGTGCTTTGCTCGGCGCCGTCGCCGGTGCCCTTCTCGGTCGCGCCGCCGGCAGTGCGCTGTTTGGCGCCATCCTGGGTGCCGTGATCGGCGCCGCTGTGCTGTACCGCGTGAATCCTGGCCCTTGGAAGCGGGACTAGGCTAACTGCCACCGGCGACCCGCCGCCGTCGAGAGTTACCAAACCCTCCCCTAACCGCCTGCTGCAGGGCAGAATGGTGGCCAGCCGGGGTTACCGGTGCTGCAACCGGTGAAGGGGACATCACATGAGCACGGCTGTTGGATTTCGGGGCAACGTGCGCGGGCTGGCAACCGTGCGGAGGTTGCCGCTGACGCTGGGTCTCGTAGGGCTCTTCTGGGTGCTGGGTGCCGTCTCCGGTAGCCTCGTCAACGGCCCCGGCCAAGTCTTGTTGGATCAAGTGGGAATCGGCCTGGCGGTGGAACCCGGACCGTGGTGGTCCATCTTCACATCAGCATTCTTCGCCTCCTCCCTGCTCGATTATCTGGCCTGTACAGCCGCGATCCTGGTGGGTGTCGGCATCGCCGAACGCGTCATGGGCCCTTGGCTTGCTTTGGCCGCCTTCGTAGCCGGTTCAGCCCTCAGCGCCCTTGTGCTTGTAGCACTCGTAACCTTCGGAACGGATGCCAGCGACCAATGGCTCAGTTTCCTGGGCGGCGAATACGTTGTGGGTGCCTACGGCGGCGCCGCCGCTGCGTTAGGGTGCTCGACGGCGGCACTCGAGGCTTTGTGGCGACGTCGCCTGAGGACGTGGCTACTGGCCGCGACGCTGATGTTTGCCCTGTTCGTGGGGGTCGCCCAAACCCTGCAGGCTCTTGCCGGAGCCGTGATCGGCATCCTGGCGGGCTGGGTCATCCAGTCGCTGGTGCTGCGCCACCGGGCGGGATCGCTCCACTCCTCAAGCCTTCGAGAGACGCGCTTCCTGGTGGGCACCGTGGTGGGTGTCTTCGCGGTTGGACCTTTGCTCACGCAACTGACCGGAACGTGGGAAATCGGGCCCCTCTCCGTTGTTTCCGAGGTCATGCTCCAGGCCAGTCCCGACGCCGATGAGGTGCAGGAAGCGTGCAATAACGACAACAACTGTGTCACGTTACAGAGCATCGTCGGCGTCCAGAGCTTCGGAGCGGCGATCCTGACACTGATTCCGGTTCTTCTGCTGCTCGTCTGCGCCGAGGGGCTCCGGCGTGGCCGCCGGCTCGCATACAGGCTGACACTCGTTATCCAGCTGTATCTGGCTGCCGTAACCGTCCTGTCCATCGTCCAGTACGTTACAGATCCGGACGTCACGTTAGGCGACGACGACTTCGCGTACCTCCTCCTGTACGCGGTCCCCGCGGTCCTCGCCCCTGTCATCATCGTGGCGCTGCTTCTGGTAAACCGGCATAAGTTCCGGGTCGAGTCGAGCGACGCCGGTTACAGGGTCCTTGGCCGGACCTCGCTCATCCTCGCCGTTGCTGCCGTGATCTTCTACGTCGCGTTCTGGTTCATTGAAGGCAACCCGGGACGCTCCACCCTGCTGGATCTGGCCGGGCAGCTGACACACATTCTGGTTCCCTTCCCTGTCCCATTTGTGGTGGCTCTCCCGCAAGGCCTGCTGAGCACGGTGGTATACGGACTGGGCGGGGACATCATTTGGCTGTGCATCCTTGTACTTGTCCTAAACAACTTCCGTCGGTTCCGGATGCTCGCCACTGATCCGGCAGCAGATCTGGGCCATGCCAGGGAGCTGTTGCATGACGGCGGCGGAACGCTGTCCTGGATGGCTCTATGGGACAACAACCAGTACTGGTTTACCCCGAACAGGAAGGCCGGTGTTGCGTACCAGGTCCACAACGGCGTGGCCCTCACAGTTGCGGGGCCCTTTGGCGCAAGCGAACTCCATCCTGAGGCGGCCACGGGCTTCGTAAAGCACTGCTCCAGCCTTGGGCTGGTTCCGTGCTTCTACTCAGCCACGGCAGAGCTCGACGCTGCGCTGATCCCCCATGGCTTCAGGAAACTGGAAGTAGCGGAAGAGACACTCCTCAACGTCCAGGCCATGACCTTCAAGGGGAAGGAATGGCAGAACGTCCGCACGGCCCTGAACCGCGCAGACAAGCTCTCCATCAAGGACCACTGGTACAGCTACCCCGGGATGCCGCCGGGAATCAGGGCACAGCTCGCCGAGATTTCCGAAGAGTGGGTGGCTGACAAAGCACTTCCTGAGATGGGCTTCACCTTGGGTGGCTTGAATGAGCTCAAAGACCCCGAGGTGCTCTGCTGCGTAGCCGTGGACGATGACGGCCTGGTCCATGGAGTCACCAGCTGGCTGCCCGTCTTCAGCGACGGGGTCATCTCAGGGTGGACCCTGGACTTCATGCGCCGCCGCACCACAGGCTTCAAGGGCGTCATGGAGTTCCTCATTGCTTCTGCCGTGACGCACTTCAAAGAAGAAGTACCCCAAATCTCGTTGTCCGGCTCTCCCCTCGCAAATGCAGGATCCGATGCCGGCGAGGGAGACCACAGCACCGTGGACCACAGCACCCTGGACCGGGTCCTTGCGCTTCTCGGGAACGCACTGGAACCCATGTACGGCTTCAAGTCGTTGGCCGCCTTCAAGTCCCGGTTCCAGCCTGAGCATCGGACTTTGTACATGTACTACCAGGACCCGTTGGCCTTGCCGTCCATCGGTATCGCTGTGGGTTCCGCCTACCTGCCGGGACTCTCCCCCGCACAAAGCGCGGGGCTGCTGCGGCAGATGGTAGCCAAGGAACCCGCCGCATGACGCCGACGCGGAGTCCCCAGCCATGAACGACCTCCTGAAGGTTGAAATCAGCGGACCTGTGGTCATGACGATTGCCGGGGTGATCGGCGTCGGGTTCTTCCTGCTGCTGTTCCTTAGGCCGTCCGCGCGCTGGGCCCTCACCGCGATCACGGCCGTCGTGGTCGCAGCCTTGTTGGGATGGTTGACCGTGTGGATCGTAGAGGACGTGATGGACGTCTTCCATGTGGGGCTCACCCCGCGGGTGTGGTTCTGGGCGATTTCCTGCTTCGCAGCCCTGGGTCTTGCCGTGGTTAGCTTCCGTCATAGCCCACGGTGGCGGAAAACGGTGGCTGCAGTGTCCATTCCAGTGTTCGTGGTGGTCGCGGCCCTAGGCATCAACACGGAGTTCGGACTGAACAAGACATTGGGCTCGGCCTTGGGAATCTCTACGGAGGATGCCATTCAACTGGCCAAACCGGACCCGGACGCCTCCATTCCGGCGGGTCCCCTGTGGCAAAGCTGGAAGCCCCCGGCCAACCTCCACGCGAAGGGCGAAGCTGGCACCCAGGTCATTCCAGCCACCGCCTCCGGTTTCGATGCCAGACCCGCGGGCATCTATTTGCCCCCTGCCGCCCTGACGGCCAATCCGCCCAAGCTGCCCCTGTTCGTCCTCATGATGGGCCAACCGGGGCTGCCGGATCCTCAATACATTTCCGCCGCCCTGGATGAGTTCGCTGCCAGGAACAACGGCCTGGCCCCTATCGCGATCGTCGCAGACCAGATAGGCCCGGACCAAAATGACACCCTCTGCCTGGACACCGCCAAGTACGGCAACGTGGAGAAGTACATCAACGAGGACGTGGTGAACTGGGCCAAAGCCAATTTGAACATCCTCTCTGACCGCGAACACTGGACCATTGCCGGGTACTCCAACGGCGGCCAATGTGCCATTTCCTTCGCGGTCAAATACCCGCAGATGTGGGGCAACGTGGTGGACATCTCCGGCGAAGAATTCCCTGGTGCAGAGGATCCGGCCGGCAACCTCGCGGCGATCTTCAACGGCAACCAGGCTGCCTACGACGCCCAGAAGCCCATCAACATCATGAAAGGCAGGCAGTTCCCCAATACAACAGCCGTTTTCACCGTGGGCTCGGATGACACAACCTATGTGGCGGCGGCCAAGGCGGTCTCCGCAGCCGCCCGGGATGCAGGAATGACTGTGACGTACTACGAGGTGCCCAACGGCGGTCACGTGGGCCTGGCGCTGAATGCGGGACTCACGAAGGGCTTTGAGGTTCTTTATCCGAGGCTGGGCCTGTCCAAGTAGGCCTTGCCCTTTTCCGGCCCACGCCCGGGCGATAAAGTTGAGATGTGCCACATTGGCAAGAGCTGCAGCCGCTACCGGCACCGTGGCAGCGTCGGGATGAACGCATCCTGCCGCTGTGGTGGGACAGGCTGTGCTCCGTGACCAGTCCCCAGTCGGCCGCACTCTACGCCGCCGGGCTCTTTACAGACGACCGTCGCCGCCCGATTGCCCAGTGGTACAACCCCGAAACGGACGCCGCGCTCCTGGTCGCGCCGGAGACCTCACCTGAATGGCCGGTCCAGCGCTTCGGCATCTTCTATGCCCCGCCGGGTGGTGGCTTCACCCGCGTCTACTCGGCGCCCCACGAGTGGCATCCCCGCGAGCCCAGGACTCCGCCAACCGAGCAGGATTCATTCCTGGCTGCGGTGGCCGAGGCCGCCCGTTTCCTGCAAGTGGAGATGGATTTCGTCTGATAAAAGGCGAACCCCGCACCAGCAGTGATGCCGGCACGGGGTCCTTATGCTCCTCCGACTGGACTTGAACCAGTAACCCTTCGATTAACAGTCGAATGCTCTGCCAATTGAGCTACGGAGGAATGAAGCGGTTATGACTTTAGCAAAGGTTCTACCGGAATGCGAAATCGGCGCCGGATACCCCTAGGGGGTATAAAAATACCCCCGTTCCGAAAGATCGGAACGGGGGTATTGTGCGCTCCTCCGACTGGACTTGAACCAGTAACCCTTCGATTAACAGTCGAATGCTCTGCCAATTGAGCTACGGAGGAATGAAGCGGTTACTAGCTTAACAGGGGCCCGCCGGAAAACGAAATCGTGGCTTTAGCCGTCCGAGCGTAGTGCCCTGCGCTCCATCTCAAGCTGCATCAGCTCCCGGTTCAGCCGCTGGAATTCCTCCGGATTGGCTCCTGCATCCAAGCGCTGCAGCTGCCCCATCTTGTCGGCCTTGATCCGGGTGATCTGCAATTCGAAGAGACGGGCCAGGATGTCGCGGCAGTATCGCTGCATGGCCTCGGGGGTGCTCGCCGGCAGGGGCGTTACGGCCAACTCCGAGACCAAAGGCCGTAGCGGTTCCGGGACTTCCTGGCGGACTTGTTCCACCCAGGCCACAGGGTCATCCGAGTGGGCGAGGCCCGCAGCCCGCACGGCAGTGTGGACGGCCGCATAAGCAGGCGTAGTGAAGTGTGAGGCCTCGAAGCGTTCCCAGGCTCCCCCGCCGAGCACTCCCGGCTCCTGGAGGACAACCTCGAGCGCTTGGCGTTCCATACCGGCTATGGGGTCCCTGGGGTCGGGTCGTTGGAAGACCGGGCCGCTCGACGGCGGTGCTGCCGCCGTCGTCGCCTGTCCGGCCGGGCCTGCAGTGCTGGCACCAGCGGCGCCGCCGGAAGCGGCTCGCTTGGCGGCCGCCCCGACGTAACCGCTGACTTCCTCGATGGGCATGCCCAACCAACCTGCCAGGTTGCGTGTGTAGCCAGGCCTGGTGGCGGAGTCCCGGATCTGTGCCACCACAGGGGCGGCTTCGCGCAGGGCAGCTACACGGCCTTCCACGGTGTCCAAATTGTGGCGGCGGAGAGTGGCCCGGATAGCAAACTCGAAGAGTGGCTTGCGGGTACTGATGAGCTCGCGCACCGCGGCGTCGCCCTTTAGTTGGCGAAGATCACAGGGGTCGGCGCCGGAGGGCTCCACTGCGACGTACGTCTGGGCGGTGAAGCGTTGGTCTTCCTCGAAAGCCCGCAGAGCCGCCTTCTGGCCGGCCGCATCGCCGTCGAAAGTGAAGATGACCTCTCCCCCGCTGCCGTCGTCCGAGAGCAGCCGCCGGGCAACCTTGATGTGCTCGGTACCGAAGGCAGTACCGCAGGTGGCAACCGCCGTCGTGACCCCTGCGAGGTGGCAGGCCATGACGTCTGTGTATCCCTCCACCACTACCAGTTGCCGTTCCTTGGCGATATTCCGCTTGGCGATGTCGATCCCGTAGAGGACCTGGGACTTCTTGTAGAGCGTGGTCTCAGGGGTGTTCAGGTATTTGGGGCCCTGATCGTCTTCGAAGAGTTTGCGTGCACCGAACCCGATGGTGTCGCCCGCGATGTCCCGGATGGGCCAGATCAGCCTGCCGCGGAAGCGATCGTAGATGCCCCGGTTTCCTTCGGAGAACATGCCTGTGAGCTTCAGTTCCGCATCAGTGAACCCGCGTCCGCGGAGGTGCTTGAGCAACGCGTCCCAGCCCTGGGGCGCGTATCCCACGCCAAAGTGTTCGGCAGCGGCGCGGTCAAAGCCACGGCCATCCAGGAAGTTGCGCCCCTCGGCCGCGCCGGGGGTCAGCAGTTGGGCGCGGAAGAACTCATCGGCGGTCTTGTGGGCGTCCAGCAGGCGCTGGCGCTTGCCCACTTCCTCACGACTGGGACCGGTGCCGCCGTCCTCGTAGCGCAGCTCGTAACCGATTCTGGCGGCAAGTTTCTCGACAGCCTCGTGGAAGGAACTGTGGTCCATCTTCTGCACAAAGGAGATGGCGTCGCCGTCCTCACCGCAGCCGAAGCAGTGGTACCTGCCCACCTGCGGGCGAACAGTGAAGGAGGGCGAGCGTTCGTCATGGAAGGGGCAAAGGCCCTTGAAACTGCCCAGCCCGGCGCCCTTGAGGGTGACGTAACCGTCAACGACTTCCTTGATATCCGTGCGCTGGCGTACTTCGTCGATATCTTCACGTTTGATCAGGCCAGCCACGTGACCATCCTAGTCGCTTGCCCCAAGAGTCCCCGCCGTTAACGGAAAGCAGGAAGGGTTACCAGAGCGACGGGAGGCTGCCCACAAGCCGCTCATACATGGCCAGGGCAGACACGTCCGTCAGCGACGCCACCTGGTCGATTACAACGCGCAAACGCGCACCGTCGTCGACGGCGTCACGCCAGTCCGCGGCGAACATCGGCTCAAGGTGACGGTCGCCCGTGGCATTCAAAACACCTACCAGCGCATGAAGCACTTCGCGTTGGCGCTCGTACACCGGCTGACGATGGTCTGTGGAGATCACGAAGGTGGTAGCCAAGCCCTTGAGGACCGCGATCTCGGTGACGGTGTCCTCGGGAACCATGAGTTCAGCGTCATAGCGGGTCAGATTTGCTGGTCCGAAATGAGCGCGCGTGGTTTCCATTGCGCTCTGGCAGAAGCGGCCGATCAGCTGGCTGGTCATGTCCTTCAAGGCAGCCATGGATTTCCGGCTGCCATCAGCTTCGCGGACCCAGACTTTGGTGGCCTCCAGCCGCGCAAGGGCGGCATCAATGTCAGCGGGATCGTTGTGTGGCAGGTACCACTGCTTGGTGTACCCCACCACGCGCGCACGATGGTCCGGGTTTTCCATCCATTTGAGCTGGAAATGGCCGGCGACAATCGCATCCTCGACGTCGTGGACCGAGTACGAGATGTCGTCGGCAAGGTCCATGACCTGGGCCTCGATGCACGAACGGTTGCCCGGTGCGCCTTCCCGGAGCCATTCGAACACCGGAAGATCGTCTTCGTACGCGCCGAACTTACTGGTGCGGTGGCCATGGATGACGGGGGCGTCGACGGCGGACCACGGGTACTTGGACGCAGCATCCAGGCTGGCGCGGGTCAGGTTGAGTCCGGCCGGCCTGCCATCCTCAGCGAGTACCTTGGGTTCTAGTCGGGTCAGCAACCGCAGGGTCTGGGCGTTGCCTTCGAAACCACCAATGGTGTGCGCTACTTCGTTCAGGGCGGACTCACCGTTGTGGCCGAAGGGCGGATGCCCGAGGTCATGGCTCAGGCATGCAGTGTCCACCACGTCAGGATCGCACCCCAGGGAGCGACCCAGTTCGCGGCCCACCTGGGCTACTTCGAGGCTGTGTGTGAGCCGGGTTCGGACAAAGTCGTCCGTGTCCGGTGCGACTACCTGAGTCTTGGCGCCGAGCCTGCGCAACGCCGAGGAGTGCAGGACCCTCGCGCGGTCCCGTTCAAAATCCGAGCGATAGTTGCTCTTGCGTGGCTCTTCGACCCACCGCGCGGAATCTGCCTCGGCGTAACCGGGGATGGCCAGCACAAAATCGTGAGCCGTCCCGTCTTGGCCAAGTATCGCTTCGGTTCCCATGGGTATCTGCCTCCTTCAAGCGCCGGGGTGTGGAGCTTCTTGAGTCAGTCTTACACGTGTGAGGCTAGCCGCCCGAAACGTCCAGCTCTGCGGCCGAGATATCCGCGCTCTGTTCAGCGTTCAGCTGACGGCTCACGAGCCAGTCTTTGGGCAACGCAGGCTTCTTGGGCGAACCGGCGCGGCCGCGGGGTCCCTCGGAATCGACTCCCGGGTAGGGCGCGTCCATGTCCAGTTCGTTAAGGTATTCGCGCAGCACCTCGAGGGTGGGTACGGTGGCCAGCTTGGCGCGGAGCTCTCCGCCCACTACGTAGCCCTTGAAGTACCACGCCATGTGCTTGCGGATCTCGCGGAGTGCCTTGTATTCGTCGTTCCCGAACGTTTCCACCATGAGCTCGGCGTGACGATAGACGCCTTCGGCAACTTCGCGGAGACCCGGGCGGTGCCGCTGGTCGCTGCCTTCGAAGGCGGCCTGCAGATCACCGAACAGCCATGGCCTGCCTTGGCAGCCGCGGCCCACAACCACGCCGTCGACGCCGGTCTCGCGCACCATGCGGACAGCATCCTCGGCTGACCAGATGTCACCGTTGCCCAGTACAGGGATGTCAGGGAGCGCCTCACGAAGCCGGGCAATGGCGGACCAGTCGGCCTGTCCGGAATAGAACTGGGCTGCGGTCCTGCCGTGGAGGGCAACAGCGGCCACTCCTGCGTCGCGCGCGATTCGACCGGCGTCGAGGTATGTCAGGTGGTCCTCGTCGATGCCCTTGCGCATCTTGATGGTCAAGGGAATATCGCCCTTGGACGCTTCCTTGACGGCTGTCTGGACAATGGAGGTGAAGAGGTCGATCTTCCAAGGCAGGGCCGAGCCGCCACCGCGCCGGGTGACCTTAGGCACCGGGCAGCCGAAGTTGAGGTCGATGTGGTCCGCACGGTCCTCTTCCACGAGCATCCGTACTGCGGCGCCTACCGTCACGGGATCAACACCGTAGAGCTGCACGGACCGGACTTTCTCGTCCTCATCATGCGAGATGATGCGCAACGATTCCGGCGTGCGCTCCACCAAGGCACGGGAGGTCACCATCTCGGCCACGTACATCCCGCCACCGTATTCGCGGCAGAGCCTGCGGAAGGCAGAGTTGGTAATGCCCGCCATGGGGGCAAGGATTACCGGGGTGTCCACGGTAATCCCACCGAGTTTCAGAGGAGGGAGCTCGAGCTTTGGTGCAGGGGGCGTCGCTACTACAGTCACCTATCCATTGTTGCAAAGCGGGGCAAATCGGCGGACAACCGGCCGAATCCCGTGCTTGTTCGCCCACGCGTCCGCAGTACGGCGGGTGTGGCGAACAAGAGCAGAGCTCGGGTTTAGGTGGCGTCGTTCGTGTCTCCGCGCCGCTCAGCTTCCCGCTGGGCACGGCGGCTGCCCGGCCGCGCCGGCTTGCCGGAATCGTCAAGGCGCGTACCGGCGTCGTGCTTGTCATGCTGACCCGAACCTACGACGGCGGCGGCTGCTGCCAGCGAACCGGTGTCGTTAAGCTCATCAGCAGTTACGGTCGGCCCACCGGCTGCGGCGATGCGCTTCATGCCGGTGGCTTTAACCACCAGGACGGCAATCAGCGTAGTGACCGGGATGGCGAGGACGAGGCCGATGGACCCCACCAGGGTACGGATTACTTCCTCGGACAGCTCAGCACTGGTCAGTGCTTCATCGAGAGGGCGGTCATAAAGCATCACGATGATGAGGATCGGAAGCGCGGCTCCGGCGTACGCAAAAGCGATGGTGTAGACCGTGGAGGCAATGTGGTCCCGGCCGATCCTCATGGCAGAGGAAAACAGCTTGCGGGCACTGGTGTTGGGCGCGAGTTCGTAGAGTTCCCACACCGCAGAGGACTGCGTAATGGTGACGTCGTTGAGCACGCCCAGGCCGGAGATGATGAGGCCGCAAAGGATGATCCCTGAAATGGAGATCTGGGGCGACATGTTCACCAGCGTGGACGCATCGTGGTTTCCCACTCCCGCCAGGTTGGCGGCGTCCGTAGCCCACGCCGCCAACAGGGCTGTGATGCTAAGCCCGAAAATTGTGCCCAACAAAGCGGTGGACGTTCGCGCCGAGAATCCGTGCGCGAAGTACAGGACCCCAATCATGATCACCGTGGATCCCACCAACGCCAGCAACAGTGGCGGCTTGCCCTCCACCAAGCCCGGCAGGATGAAGCTGACCAGGACGAAGTAGGCACCCACCAGGCCAAGAAGTGCCCGGAAGCCGCGCCAGCGGGCCACCGCGATGACGACCGCTGCGTACAGGATTGCCAGGAGCGCGATGGGGATGCTGCGGACAAAGTCCACGAAAACATAGGCAGGCGCGCCGCTTCCGGCGTTCGCACCTTGAACCGCGGACAGGTTGAGGTACCGGATGGAGTCCCCTACGTCCACGCCATGGGACATGGCGACGTCAGGGTTGATGACCACCTTGACTACGTCCCCGCCTTTGTCCGGCTCCGTAAAGGCGAAGGTGCACTGCGACCCGCCGGACTGGTTGTTTTGACCGGTGTCAGTCTGGCCGGTGTTGGGCTGGCCCGTGTTGCTTTGGCCCGTCTGCGTGCAGCTTTCCACCACCACGCTCTGAATTCGACCGGTATCGAACGTGACCCCGGGGGCAGCCTGGTACGGGCTCGAGAACGAGATCCCTTCCCGACTGCCTGAGGGCCACATGACCATCATGGCCACGAGCGTCAGGACGCCCAGCGGAATAAGGATGGCCGCCAGAATCCAGTTGGCCCTCTTCCGCGATGCAAGAGCCTGCGGCGTTGGCTCGGAATTTTCAGAATGACCGTGGGAGTGGCCCATCAGCAGCAAAACCTCATGCCCTTAACCCTACGCGGGACCGAACACCCCACGACGCAGGACGCCCAAATTCCCCCTCGCCACAAAGACCGGCTTTGGACGCGCGGATTCAGAGGTCACCGGCCCGCTGCGGTGGCCCAAGCGAATATGGGTGTCGTACGGCGAAGCTATAACGCAAGATCCCACGCGGCCCGCAAAACGGGCGGCGTGGGATCCTGGCGCGTGAAAGCTCTGATCAGTCGCTGACGATCAGGGTGTCGGCACCCCGCACGTGGGCTTTTCCGGATTCCAACAGCGGATCAAGAACCGTGCGCAGCGCCGTCATGGACTCGTCAACTTCCAGCAGGACCGGGTGTTGGTAGGCGATGAGCGCCAAGAGGTCACGCACTGCAAAAGCTGCTTCCTCGGCGGACAGCTGGGGGTCGTGTCCAAGGAAGACATCGGAAGGCTCATCCGAGTCGCCTTGGGCGTAACTGATGGCAAACGCCTGGATTTTGCCCTTGCGGCTCGCCGGAACGCCTTGGCCGAAGGCACTGGCCTTCGGCGCGCGCAGGACGATTGCGCCGTGGGCGCCAGTCAGGTCATGCAGGAACAAGCGCTGCACCGTGGGGATGCTGAGCTCCCCCGGGCTGTCCCAGTGGTGGACATGCGAGTAGTACTTCCCCACCACATCGCTCAGCTCCACCGAACCCGTGGCCAGGTCCTCCACGCGCTCGGAAGCGGCTTCCTCGGAACCATCGCCGAACCGCGGCAATGACAGGGGTTCAGGTGCCACCACAACAAGCTGCGAACGCTGGATGGGCGCAAGTCCCGCAGCCGCAGCGAATGCCGCACCTGCGGTATCCGGCTCCACCTTGCTGCGCAGCTTGGAAACGCCCGACGGCGAGTTCCCGGCTTCGCGGCGAAGCATGGTCAGCAGGGTTGCACCCACGCCTTCACGGCGGTGGTCCTTGGCAACCTCGATGTAGGCCCAGAGTCGCTCCGGGTGCAGGGATGCCTCGTGGACAACGCCGGCGGCAACGGGAATCCGCACGCCGTCCACCACGTCCTCGGCCACGATGCAGCGGCGCCAGGGCTGGTTGCTGGACGGCGCCAGGGCTGCACGGAACTGCTCAGCGGGAAGGGTCTCCGGGCCGCCCCAGATTTCCAAGAGGGCGAGGTCGTCGCCCTCCTTCCATTCGCGGTACTCCAAAGCCACGACTAGGCGCCGATCAGGCGTGCAGCCAGGTAGCCCTCAACCTTGTCCAGGGACACGCGTTCCTGGCTCATGGTGTCGCGCTCACGAATGGTCACGGCCTGGTCCTCAAGGGTGTCGAAGTCCACTGTGATGCAGAACGGGGTACCGATCTCGTCCTGGCGACGGTAACGGCGGCCGATGGCGCCGGCGTCGTCGAAGTCGATGTTCCAGTTCTTGCGTAGCTGGGCGCCCAAAGCCTTGGCCTTCGGGGACAGGTCCTCGTTGCGGCTCAGCGGCAGGACGGCGGCCTTGACCGGGGCCAGGCGCGGGTCCAGCTTCAGCACTGTACGGACATCGACGCCGCCCTTGGCGTTGGGTGCCTCGTCTTCGGTGTAGGCGTCGATCAGGAAGGCCATGAAGGAGCGGGTCAGGCCGGCGGCGGGCTCGATCACGAACGGGGTGTAGCGCTCGTTGGTGGCCTGGTTGAAGTAGCTCAGGTCCGTGCCAGAAGCCTTGGCATGCGTGGAAAGGTCGAAGTCCGTGCGGTTGGCGATGCCCTCGAGCTCGCCCCACTCGGAGCCCTGGAAACCGAAGCGGTATTCGATGTCCGTGGTGCCTTTGGAGTAGTGGCTGAGCTTCTCCAGCGGGTGCTCGAAGAAACGGAGGTTGTCTTCACGGATGCCCAGGTCCGTGTACCAGGACATGCGCTCCTTCATCCAGTACTGGTGCCACTCTTCATCGGTTCCGGGCTCGACGAAGAACTCCATCTCCATCTGCTCGAATTCGCGGGTACGGAAGATGAAGTTGCCCGGCGTGATTTCGTTGCGGAACGACTTGCCGATCTGGCCAATGCCGAACGGCGGCTTCTTCCGCGAGGTGGTGAGCACGTTGTTGAAGTTCACAAAGATGCCCTGGGCAGTTTCCGGACGCAGGTAGTGCATGCCTTCGTCGCTGGCCACCGGGCCGAGGAAAGTCTTGAGCAGGCCGGAGAATTCCTGGGGCTCGGTCCACTGGCCGCGGGTGCCGCAGTTTGCGCAGGCGATGTCCGCCAGGCCGTTTTCTGCCGGGCGGCCCTTCTTTTCTTCGTACTCTTCTTCGAGGTGGTCGGCACGGTAGCGCTTGTGGCAGGACAGGCATTCAACCAGGGGGTCGGAGAAGACATCCACGTGGCCGGAGGCTTCCCATACCTGGCGGGGAAGGATGACGGAGGAATCCAGGCCTACAACGTCCTCACGGCCGCGGACCATGCTCTGCCACCACTGGCGCTTGATGTTTTCCTTCAGTTCAGCGCCGAGGGGACCGTAATCCCAGGCCGAACGGGAGCCACCATAGATTTCACCGGCCTGGAAGACAAAGCCCCTCCGCTTGGAGAGGGAAATGACCTGGTCAAGGACGGATTTTGCTGCCATGGGTAACTCCATTTGTTCTACAGGGCCGCTGGGTGCGGTCCGCGGTGGTTTGCCCCGGAATCCGGACGAGGTTGTCCGGCGGGGTGATGGGGGAAAGTTTGTTGATTCCTACCCTACCGGCCTTTGGGAGGGACTCTTCGTGCGAAAGCTCCCTTGGGCCAGGGCAGTGTGGCCACGATGATCGCAGCGAGCGTCAGGACCGTACCCAGCACCGTGGGCAAGGCGACCACTGCGCCGGGACTGGGGATCACGACGTCGAGCACCAGCGACCCCACCAACTGCCCGGCGATCATGCCCAAACCGGTGATCAGGACCCCAAGACTCCGGACCAGCAGCGCCGCCAGGCCGATGAAGAGGCAGCCCATGGGCCCGCCAAGGTAGTACCACCACTCGCTGGGAAGCGGATTTCCCGGCCCGGCCACAGCCAGCTTGATAATCCACGCGATCCACAGAATGAGTGATCCTGCAATGAAGTTGACCAGCGTGGCCGCGATGGGCGTTCC
Source organism: Paenarthrobacter sp. GQ52 (assembly GCF_059759005.1). Lineage (NCBI taxonomy): Bacteria > Bacillati > Actinomycetota > Actinomycetes > Micrococcales > Micrococcaceae > Paenarthrobacter > Paenarthrobacter sp. GQ52. Next base: position 630,246 of record NZ_JCAXEJ010000001.1, on the reverse strand, counting down.
GTAATGAACAGTGGCAGTTCCATTCATTGCCTGCTGGAAGCTCATGAAAAAACCGGCGGCCAGCGGCAGGAGGACAGGCAAGACGAGCGAGGCGATGTCGGTGTCGCCGCTGAAGCGCGGGGAAACTGCCCAGGCGACGGCGGCCACCGTCAGGACACTGCCCAGGACCCGGACTCCCGTGATGGCGCGTTTTCCTCCCGGGCCGATGCCCATTCGGTCCACGAGCAGTCCGCTCAACGTCTGGCCGGTCACCGCTGCGACCGTGAACAACGCGACACCCAGCAGGGCAACAGTGAACGACTGGGCAAAGACGAACAACGCGCCGATGGCACCGGCCATCACGTAGAACCGGGGGAAGCTGCGGTTCCGGACGGCAGGAACGATGCGTTGTAGCCCTGCCCTGCCCTTGGGGGTGGCAAGAGAGATGGCACTGATGAGGAGGAGTCCCGTGGTGAAGCTCACAACAGCTGCGGCAATGCCGTCGTCCAGTTTGGCGCCGAGGGCCCCGTTGATCCTCCCTTGAAGCGGGATCACCAGGCCCGTCGCTACTGCAATGGGAAGGCCAATGACCAGCGGAAGGGCGGGACGGGGAGAAGGCTGCGGCACCGTCACCACACTACTTCAGGCATCATTGCTGTATGAGCAACCCCGAAATTGAAGAGATCCCCATCCGTGACGACATGATCCGACTCGGCCAGCTGTTGAAGCTCGCCAACTTGGTGGAGGACGGCGTTGAAGCCACGGAGCTCATCAAGAACGGCTTGGTCAAAGTCAACAACGAAATCGATGACCGCCGCGGACGCCAGCTTCACGTCGGCGATACCGTGACCGTCAATGGCCAGACGGTCCGGATCACCGCCGCCTGATACATCGGAACCTCAGTCAGTGAGCACCTTGTGGGTGAGGAATTCGCCCACGTGTCCGATCTCCTGCTGGTTGATGCCGTGCCACATCCCCGTGTAAAGCACTTTGGTGAGGTCGACGTGCTTGCGCACCCAGCCCATGGTGTATTCGATTTTGTCCTGGGTGATGACGGGATCCTGCTGGTCGCGGCCCCAGAACATCGGTAGCGTTCCGTCCAGTTCGTCGTCCCGGAATGCGGCGTCAGCGCCGGCGTCGATCACAAAGCCTGAAAGCCCGACGACGGCAGCGAAGTCCGCGGGACGGTAGCGGAGCATGGTGGTGGCCATCGCCATGCCCATGGAGAAGCCCAGCAACGTCACGGACGAGTGGTTGGCTTTGACTGTGTCCAGCCACTCGAGGGCGTACTCGGCTGCCTGCTTTACAGCTTCCAACGAGTAGTCGATGGAAGCCGTGAGAGGAAACCATGTGAAGCCCGGCCCCATGGGCATCGGTGCTCGAAGGGCGGCCACCACAAAACCCTCGGGCAGCAATCCGGCCAGGCTGAACAGGTCGTCCTCGTTGGAGCCGTAGCCGTGCAGCAGGACCAGGAGTGGCTTACCTGCACGCTCGGATTCGTCGTGGGACCACAGGACAACGGGAGCGGGAAATGTGGGTGCTTCAGTCATGGGTCCATTCTTACAGTTACCCACCAGTAACAACCTACGGTGGCGTAGGGTCGACGTCACGGTGCAGGATATGAGCGTGAGTGAGAACAATCCTTTACTGAAGCCGGGCGAGCCCGTTCAAAAACACCCTTGGACCCGCTATGTGGCCCTGGGTGACTCCTTCACGGAGGGCATCGGCGACCCCGAGCCGCAGAACCCCGGCGGTTATCGTGGTTGGGCGGATCGGGTTGCCGAGGAACTGGGCCGCAGCCAGGAAGATTTCGCCTACGCCAACCTTGCTATCCGTGGCAGGTTGCTGCAGCAGATTATTAATGAACAAGTTGGCCCCTGCTTGGAACTGCAGCCTGACCTCGTGTCCATTTCGGCCGGCGGCAACGACCTCATCCGTCCCGGCGGCGATCCCGACCTGTTGGCGGAAAAACTCGACGCCGCAGTCGCGGAGCTGAGCTCGGGAGGTGCCACCGTGGTGCTTTTCAATGGCCCGGACACGGCAGCATCAGTACTCGGGCGCATCCGCGGCAAGGTGGCCATTTACAACGAGAACCTCAGGACGGTAGCTGCGCGGCACGATGCCATCATCGCGGACATGTGGTCCTTGCGGCAGTTGGCGGATCCCCAGATGTGGAACGTTGACCGCCTTCACTTCTCGCCGCTGGGCCACCACACCATCGCCATGATGGTTTTGGAGGCGTTGAACGTCGAGCACACGCTTGAGCCCCTGATGCCCAAGCCCCTTCCGCCGCGCACGTGGCGTCAGGCCCGGTCTTCCGACCTTGTCTGGGCACGTGAATTCTTTGTCCCATGGGTGATCCGGCGCCTTCGGCATCAGTCCTCCGGCGACGGAATCACGCCAAAGCGTCCGACGCCGGGACCCGTCTTCGGTTCCACCGGCACCTTGCTGCCACGCCGCTGACGTGACGTCGGGTGCCGGCTCCCTGCATGCGGAGGCTATTCGGAGGATTCGGTTGCGGCGGCAGCAGTTGCGGGCTCCCTACGCCGGAAGTCCCGGGGACGTGGTCCGCAACCTTCTGGCCGTCCAATCGCAGGAGTTCCCCTATGCGAGGTGGACTCTCGCACAGAGAAGCTCCACCAGCGCTTCATCGATGGTCACTGCCTTAAGCGTTGAGCAGGCGGTAGCCGATGGAACCATCCTGCGGACGCATATTCTCCGGCCTACGTGGCATTTTGTGCATCGGGACGATCTTGGCTGGTTGATGGCGTTGTCCGCAGATCGCCTCCACCAAGGCAACAAAGGCATGTACCGGCAAACAGGAATCGATGAGGACTCTGCTGCCAAGAGCGGCCGAATCCTCGCCGCCGCTGTGGCCGATGGAGCGCACAAGACGCGCGAGGAACTGGCCGAAGTCCTGGGACAGTCCGGATTTCCCAGCAAGGGTCTGGGCTTCATCTACCACCTCATGCACGCGGAAATCAGCGGTGTCCTGGTCAGCGGCTCACTCGTCCGTTCTGCAGGCGGCGCCCTGAAACAAACGTATGCCCTGTTCGACGAACGGGTACCCGGTTCGGCTCTTAAGCCTCTGACCGCCGAAGGCCGCGAACAGGCTCTTGGACGGTTGGCACTCCGATACTTCACCAGCCGGGGGCCCGCCACGGTCAAGGACTGTGCGGCGTGGTCCGGGTTGACCATAAAAGACGTAAAGCGGGGAATCGAGGTGGCGGGTGACATGTCCCGCGGAAGCTTGGGGGCGGCGCAGTGTGATGGTTTCGACTTTTATCTGGCCTCCGAGGAAGCGGACGCTCTCGCGGGTGGCGACGATCCTTCGCCCGCCGAGGATCCCGGGCTTCCCCGCGTCGACCTCATCCAGTGCTACGACGAATACGTGATGGGCTACTCACAGTCCCGGCACTTCCTTGGTGGCACGGCGCCCTTCTTCCCCGAGGACAACGGACCCATGCACGTGGTCCTGCTGGACGGCAGATTGGCCGGATGGTGGCGCCATGGCTTCTCCGGCAGAACCTGCGAAGTGGACGTCCGAATGAACCGGCCCACCACCGCAAAAGAGCAGGAGGCCCTGCAGTCGGAGGTGGATCGCTACGGCCGGTTCCTGGGCATGCAGACCAAGCTGGCCTGAAGCAGCAGCCGTGGTTTTGCCGGCCAGGACTAAGCTGGGATGAGACCTAGGAGGCCTGCACTGTGAACAATCTGATCTTCTGGATCATCGTCTGCTCTTGGCTGATTCCACTCGGGATCCGCATGTACAACCGCTCCCGGGCGCGTCGGATCCAGGACAATAACTTCCGCGACCCCGGCTACCCTCAGCAGAATCTGCCCGGACCAGGGTATCCGCCACAGAATTACCCGCAGCAGAATTATCCAGGTCAGGGATACCCGACGCAGGGTTACCCAGGTCAGAATTACCCCGGGTACCCTTCCGAGCCGACCGTCATCCGCCCCGCGGATTCGACACCGCAGGCCGGGCCGCCGTCGAACCCTTCATCCCCGGCACCGTTCCCCTCAGCGGGCGCTTCGGAGCCGCAGGGATTCCGCGCCCGCAAGTTGGCGGAGCTGGACACGAAGTTCAGCAACGGCGAGATCGCCATGGAGGATTACATGAAGCAGCGCGGCGAAATCATGAACGGCTAGGGCTAGGCGAAGAATGATTCGCGGAGTTGTGCCGAGAGCTGGCCGATCTCAGTGAGGAAGCCATCGTGACCAATCGGAGCCTCAATGAGGTGGACCGGCACATCCCCAGGTAGCGCCGCGGCAAGTTCCCGCGACTGTGCCGGGAAGTAGAGCCTGTCGCTGTCCACCGCCGCCACGAAGAACTCAGCCGTAGCGCGCGACAACGCCTGTTCCAGCGGACCGCGGCCCCTGGCGACGTCGTGGGACATCAGGGCTTCGGTGATGGCGATGTAGCTGTTGGCATCAAAACGGCGGACCAGCTTCGTTCCCTGGTGGTCCAAATAGCTTTCCACCTGGTAGCGGCCACGCTCCCCCAACACCGCGGCAGCGAGTGGTGCCTCCTGGTGCTGGGCTTCCCTGCCGAAGCGGAAATCCAACTCCAAGGCTGAGCGGTAAGTGATGTGGGCGATGCGTCGGGCCAGTGCCAAGCCATGTTCGGGTGCAGTGCCGCCGTAATAGTCACCGTTTTTGAAGTTCGGGTCCTGCCTGATGGCCAAGGTTTGGGCTTGAGCAAAGGCAATCTGCTCGGCCGTACTGTAGGCGCCCACCGAAATTACGGCGCAGCGTTTGACCCTGTCGGGGAACGTAACAGCCCATTCAAGGGCCCTGGCGCCGCCCATGGAACCGCCCAACACGGCGTGCCAGGCATCGATTCCCAAGGCATCGGCGAGGCGCGCCTCAGCCTCCGTGCTGTCGCGCAGCGTGACCAACGGGAAACGTGAGCCCCAAGGACGTCCGTCCGGTGCTTCTGACGATGGGCCGGTGCTGCCATAACAACCGCCCACGATGTTGATGGAAATGACAAAAAACTTGTTGGTGTCGATGGTGGCACCCGGCCCAACGAGCTGCTCCCACCAACCTTCCTCGTCGGTGGCTCCACGGGCTACGTGAGTGCTGCCCGTGAGCGCATGCTGGATGAGGACGGCATTGGAGGCCTCGGCATTCAGCTGCCCCCAGGTCTCATAAGCGAGGACGACATCGGGGAGGAATCCGCCGGCCTCAAGTTCCAACGGCCCGATGCCGGCGTACTTGACGGTTCCGTCTTCTTCTCCGGATTTGGGAAGGGCTGTAGCAGTAATGGTCATTCCTTTGACACCTTAACCTCGCGCTTGCCCGTCGCCTTGCGTGCGAACAGGCCAGGTCTTCACCCGGGGCACCCCACCGCGTAGGAGGGTTGCCGGCCAGCAAGCCGGGGCTGTGTGCTGGCACTCATGACCTAATACCAAGAGTCTAGGAAATGCAGGGTGGTTCTGGCGAAGAATGTGACAACAGTGTGACGGTTTAGGGCGTCTTCGTTCACGAACGAGCACCCGGAACTGCCGCCCGGCGAATAATCGTCGACGCGGGCGGCAGCCGGACTGAGACTCTAAGCCGCGGCGTTAGGCGCCCTTGGCGGCCCGGAAGCCCGCTTCGAGGTCGGCGATGATGTCATCAACGTGCTCGATGCCCACGGACAAGCGCACGAGGCCGGGGTTGACGCCGGCGGCGACCTGCTGCTCCACCGTCAATTGGCTGTGTGTAGTCGACGCCGGGTGGATGACCAGCGAGCGGACATCACCGATGTTGGCAACGTGCGAGTGCAACTCCAGGCCGTCCACGAAGCGCTTGCCGGCTTCGACGCCGCCCTTGATGTTGAAGGCAACGATGGCGCCCGTGCCCTTGGGTCCGTACTTCCGGCCGCGGTCGTACCACGGGCTGGACGGCAGGCCCGCATAGGCGACCGATTCGACGTCGTCGTGGTTTTCAAGCCATTCGGCCACCTTGGTGGCGTTGGCAACATGGCGTTCCACGCGCAGGCTCAAGGTCTCCAGGCCCTGGGCAATGAGGAAGGCGTTGAACGGGGACACGGCAGAGCCGAGATCGCGAAGCAACTGGACTCGGGCCTTGAGGATGTAGGAGAGGTTCGCGCCCAGTGCACCGTCCTTGCCGAGGTCCCGGGCGTAGACCAGACCGTTGTAGCTGGGGTCCGGGGTATTGAAGCCAGGGAAGCGGTCCGGGTCCTTGCCGAAGTCGAAGTTGCCGGAGTCCACAATCACACCGGCGATTGCCGAACCGTGACCACCCAGGTACTTGGTCGCGGAATGGACCACGATGTCCGCTCCCCACTCGATGGGACGGATGAGGTAAGGCGTGGACAGGGTGTTGTCCACAATAAGGGGAACGCCGGCCGCGTGTGCGGTGCGGGCGATGCCCTCGATGTCAAGGACATCCTGGCGCGGGTTGGAGACGACCTCGCCGAAGAACAGCTTGGTGTTCGGCCGTACGGCGTCACGCCACTGGTCCAGATTGTCCGGGTCCTCGACGAACGTGACCGAAATGCCGAACTTCTTCAGCGTGTGCGCCAGCAGGTTGTATGTGCCGCCATACAGGCTGGGGCTCGCTACGATGTGGTCGCCCGCCTCGGCGATATTCAGGATGGCGAACGTCTCCGCAGCCTGTCCGGAGCTGAGCAAGAGGGCACCCAGGCCACCCTCAAGGCTCGCAACCCGCTGCTCCACTGCATCCTGCGTCGGGTTGCCGATTCGGGTGTAGATGGGAGCGAGCTCGGCCAGGGCAAAGCGATTGGCGGCGCTCTCGGCACTGGGGAACACGAAGGACGTGGTCTGGTAGATCGGAAGCGAGCGCGCTCCTGTGGCGGCGTCGGGCTCTTGACCGGCGTGGATCTGGCGGGTTTCGAAAGACCATCCTTGGGACATGGAGTTCTCCTGTTCGTGACGCATGGGTTTGGCGGGCAAGGTGAAGCGGTGCGAGCTGGGGCCAGTCTAGGAACTGTCCGGAGGCGAAGGCAGCTTTGTGACGCCTGGGGGATCTTTCGGTCTTCCCGCGTCCCTCCATGACGCCCCTTACCACCGGCTATACACATCCCACCTTAGTTAGGCTTGACTTAGCTGAGACCCCGATCACAAAGTGCCAAGATGAAGCCATGCGCATGGATCACGTCTCTTACGCCTGTGAACGAGATGGCCTTTTGGCCACTACCGAACGAATTTCCGCGGCACTGGGAGTGGACGCTGTCCGGGGCGGAGTGCACCCGCGCTTCGGTACCCGGAACATGATCATTCCCCTTGCGGATAACAAGTACCTGGAAGTGGTGGAGGTCCTGGACCACCCCGCTTCCGACAAAGCACCCTTTGGCCAGGCCGTCCGTGCCCGCTCGGCTGCCGGTGGTGGATGGATGGGCTGGTGCGTCGCCGTTGACGACCTTGCACCGTTCGAAGACCGCCTTGGCCGCTCGGCTGTTCCGGGCAACCGCAAGTTCCCCGACGGACGCGAACTGGTGTGGCAGCAGATTGGCATCCTCGGCCTGATCGCGGATCCCCAAGTGCCCTACCTGCTCAAGTGGGAGGGCGACCCCTCGCTGCACCCGTCCAGGATCTACGAGAGCGACGTCAAGATGTCCAGCCTCACCATTGCGGGCTCGGCTGAACGCGTCACCGAATGGTTGGGCGAACCAGTGGAGAAGCCGCTTGAGGATGTCGCCGTCCAGTGGATGGCACCGCACGGCACTCCAGGCATCCTCGCTGTAACTTTCGAAACCGCCTCCGGAGCCGTCACCATCTGACCGATCCATCCATCCGGGCTGGTCCCGGCCCCGGTCATCCATGTCCGGAGTCAATCATGTCCGGGCTAAGCTTCGGCCGCCATCAGCGGGTGCCAATGACGTCACCCACCGATGGCGGCCGGATACTTTTAACGGACCACTACCCCAGTCCCATTGCCTTGCCGAACAGGCTGAATCCAACGAACGCCACGATGTCCAGCAGTGCGTGGGCAATCACCAAGGGCATTACCCGCTTGGTCTTGGTGTAGATCCACGCGAACAGCAGGCCCATGACCACGTTCCCTATGAACGGCCCAAAGCCTTGGTAAAGGTGGTAGCTTCCCCGCAGGACGGCACTGATCACAATGGCCACCGGCACGCTCCACCCGAATTTGCCGAAGCGGTCCATGAGGTACCCCACCACGATCACTTCTTCCACGATCGCATGGCGCACGGCCGAAAGGACCAGCACCGGCACTGTCCACCAGTAAGCGTCAAGGCCGCTGGGCACAATTGCAGTGGTGATTCCCAGCGCACGACCGGCCGCATACAGGCCGAGCGAGGGGATGCCGATCGCAGCGGCCAGGCCAACACCTTGGAGAAGGTCCTTGCCGGGCCGGGCAAAATTGAAGCCAAGCCGGGCGAACGCCGAGCCGCCCCCACCTTCCCGGCCGCCAGGTGCATGGGTGGACAGGAAGTAGAACACCAAGGCCACGGGCACCAGAGCGAACACGATGTCCAGCAACTGGTAGGTGAGGTCGAAGTACTCACGCGTGCTTTGGGACCTGTTCAGCGTTGACGTGGCATCCGCCAAAGGTGCCCTCGTCATCTTGTCCAGCAGCTGAACTACGGAGTAGACGGCTGATTGGCCCAAGGACAGGCCCAGGACAATAAGTACTTCGGCGCGCAGCCGGCGACGGGAAGCAAGGAACATATACCCACCCTATGCTTGGTGGGATGGGTGCCCCTGAGAGAATCTTCATGATCCGGCATGGCCAGTCTGCCGCGAATGCCGACACGTCCATCTACAACCGTGTGCCGGACTACCGGATCCCGCTGACGGAGCGCGGAGTGGAGGAGGCACGGATTGCCGGGGAGGACCTGCGCCGCAAGCTCGATGGAGAACAGGTCTGCGTCTACGTCTCCCCCTACTTGCGCGCGTACCAGACCCTCGAAGCCATGAACCTCGATCCCCTGATCGAGCGGGTGATTGAGGAACCCCGGCTTCGCGAGCAGGACTGGGCCAACTTCCAGATCGCCGGGGAGATCGAGGACCAAAAGGAACTGCGCAACCTCTACGGCCATTTCTTCTATCGGTTCCGCGAGGGCGAGTCCGGTTCGGACGTTTATGATCGGGTGTCATCCTTCATGGAGACGCTGTACCGGCACTGGCAGAAGCCTACTTACGCACCAAACACGCTCCTGGTCACGCACGGGCTGACCATGCGCCTTTTCTGCATGCGATGGTTCCACTGGACGGTGGAGTACTTCGAGTCGCTCAACAACCCGGACAACGCCGAGCTTCGGACCCTGATCAAGAACGACGACGACCAGTACAGCCTGGATATACCGTTCAGCCAGTGGGTGCCCCGGGAGGTAGACGACTCAGTGCTGCACGCACCGAGGATGCGCTTCTAGCCTTTCCAGCTCAGCCGGCGGGTGTCAGCCGGCGGGTGCGACGATGACTTCGGTGCCCTTGGCCTCGAACGCAGCTTTATGTTCGGCGCTGATGCCGGAGTCCGTGATGAGGTGCCTGAAGTCGTAGCCTGCCATGGCGGCAAAGGAGCGGCGGCCCACTTTGGAAGAGTCGGCAACCACATAGGACTCGGTGGCCCGGCGTGCCATCACCGTGTTGACCATGGCTTCGCCTTCGTCGGTGATGGTGGGCCCGAGGTCCGGGTCGACGCCGTTGACGCCGATGAACGCAATATCGAGGGCGACTTTTTGCATGATGACGTCTGTGTAGGGACCCACCAGCTCATAGGATCGCGGGTTGAGGATGCCACCGGTGACCATGATCTTGATGTTCGGCCGGACCGCAAGCTGCGAGGCGATGTTGATCGCGTTGGTCACCACCGTCAGCGTGGGCGTGTGGGACGGCGCGTTGAGGTCCTCGCGGGTGGACAGCAGTTGAGCCAAGGCGGTGTTGGTTGTTCCACCGCTGAGCCCGATCACAGCACCGGGACGGATCAGCGCAGACGCCGCCAGAGCGATTTCCTGCTTGGCCACGGCGTGGTCGTCCCTGTTGTAGCGCCCTGGGAGGTCATAGGCCACGGAACCAGTGGTGGCGCCGCCGCGGGTGCGGCTGAGCAGCCGCTGCTTGGCAAGACTGTCGAGATCCCTGCGGGCCGTGGCAGGTGAGACGCCCAGGCGGGTCACGATGTCCTCGACTTCCACATGGCCGGACTCGGCCAGGAGGTCGAGTATGGCAGTGAGCCGATCGGTGCGGGTCATGACGAGCCTTTCGCGGGTTTCCAGCTAATTCGCTTTGGCGAACAGAGTCAGCATACGTGCGGACTCCAGCACAAGGGCATCCCGGCCGGCCTTGACGTATTTCCGGGAATCCACCACTGCAGGGTTGGCATCGAGGTACTCACGGACGGCGCGGGTAAAGAACCCGTTCAAATGTGTGGACACGTTGATCTTAGTCATACCCGAACGGATAGCGGCTATGAGCATGTCATCTGTCACACCGGAGGAGCCGTGGAGGACCAGTGGTTTTCCCACCGCGGTCTTCAGTCTGGTGATGAGGTGCAGGTCCAGCGCGGCGCTGCGTTCGGTCATGGCGTGGGATGAGCCGACAGCAACGGCGAGCGCGTCCACGCCGGTTGCCTCAACGAATGAGTGGGCCTCGCCGGGGTCTGTTCGGACACCGGGAGCGTGGGCTCCGTCCTTGCCACCCACTTTTCCAAGCTCGGCTTCCACGTAGACACCCCGCTCGTGGGCATACTTTGCCACCCGCTGCGTGACTTCCACATTCCATTCGTACGGCAGGTGCGCGCCGTCGTACATGACGGAACCGAAACCAAGGTCCACGGCGGCGATCGCGAGGTCTTCGGATTCTGCGTGGTCCAGGTGAAGGGCAACGGGTACAGCGGCGGAGCGCGCGATTGCCAGGGCTGCCGAAGCGATGGGTTCGAATCCGCCGTGGTACTTGGCGCAGTTCTCGGAAATCTGCAGAATCAGTGGGACGCCGGCCGCTTCGGCCCCTGCCACCAGGCCTTCGGCAGTTTCGATGTGGATAATGTTGAACGCACCTTGGCCTGTTCCCGCGTCGGCGGCCCTGTCCATGAGTTCCCGAGTGTTGACCAGGGTCACCGGGTCTCCTTCCATGTCACGATCAATTGGTCCTGGAGTTCCTGGTACCGCGGCGAAATTTCACCTGCGGCAGGCATGAGCACGGCCGCGGCCGACCATGCGGTGGCCCGGCGAAGGATTTCGCGGGGCTCGGTGATGCCTTCGGCGAGTGCGACGGCGGCAGCCGCCACACCGGCGTCGCCTGCCCCTGTGGGGTTGCCGCTGAGCGCTTCCGGTAAGCGGGCGCTCCAATAGCCGCCCGGGGCGGCGTGGTCGAAGGCGAGCATGCCGTCCGCGCCGGCGCTGACGAGGACCGTGCGGGCACCCATGTCGATCAGGGCGAGGGCGGCTGCTTCAAGACTGGACTCGCCCGTTGCTTCGGCCAGCTCGTGATGGTTTGGTTTGAGGATGTCGGCGCCGGCTTTGGCCGCAGCGATGATCCCGGGACCGGAGGTGTCGATGATCGCCGGGATACCGGCGTCGTGGGCCAGGCGCACCAGTTCCGGGTAGAAGTCCGCGGGAGCGCCCGGCGGCAGGCTTCCCGAACCGACCAGGACGGAGGCCGGCAGGTTTCGGTTCCCGCTCACGGCCTCCACTACGGCGATCCGCAGTGAGCGCCAGTCATCCGGCAGAAGGGCCTGGCCCTCCTCGTTGAAGATGGACGTTTCCCCTGCAACGGTGTCCACCAGCGCGATGCTGCGGCGGGTTTCAGCTGCGACTCCCACCAGGGTGTGCGGCACGCCGCTGGTCCATAGTTCAGCTGCGAGGGTCTGCCCTGCCGCACCGCCGGTGGGGGCAATGGCGAGCACGGGGTACCCCAACTGGTGAGTGACACGGGCTACGTTGATGCCTTTGCCTCCCGCACGGCTCAAGGGCGTGGGTACCCGGTGGCTGGAGCCCTCGGTGATTCCGTGGACGGTGTAGGTCATGTCGATGGCCGGGTTGGGAGTGACGGTAATAATGCGGTTCACGTTGGCTCGCTTCATCGTGTGCCTCCCAATAGTGCCCGGGCGTTCAGTGCCGCGCCGAGCAAGCCGGCGTCCTGCCCCAGTTGCGCGCGGATGAGATGGGGCCTGCGCTGGAAGTCCAGGATGGCGTCAACCCGCTTACGGAGTGGCTCGAGCAGCTCGTCGCCCGCTTCAGCGAGGCCTCCGCCGATCACCACGGCTTCTGTTCCCATGATGTTCACGCACTGGCAGATAGTGAAGGCCAGGGCATCAACGGCATCGGCCCAAACACGTGCGGCCACCGCATCTCCCGCGCTGGCCTTGAGCAGGACGTCGCGGGCACCGTTCACGCTGGTGCCCGATGCCCGGTGGTAACGCTTGGCAATTGCGCCTGCTGAGCCCACTGCTTCCAGGATGGTGGAGCCTGTGGCGTCCGGCCCGGCGTCGGGGTCCGGGACCTGGGCGTGGCCGAGTTCTCCGGCGAATCCCCCTGCGGTAACGGCCTTGCCGCCCGAGAACACAGCTGCAGCAATGCCGGTTCCCACCACCATCACCACAACATCGTTGAACTCTTTGGAACCGCCAAAGCTGTGTTCCACAGCTGCAGCGGAACGGACATCATGATCGAACGCGACGGGGATGCCGAGCCGCCTTTCGGCTTCGGCTTTAAACGGGAAGTTGCGCCATCCAAGATTGGCGGAGTAGACACCCACACCGGCCACGGAGTCCACGATTCCGGGGACGATGATGCCTGCTGCCTTGGCGGGGGCTTCCGGAAACTCCGAGGCCAACTCGGCTTTAAGCCCAGCTAGCCTGTCCAGGACCGCTTCGCCGGGGCGGGCCGGATCCAACGGCGTAGGGACGCGGCGCATGCCCAGAACGGTTCCACGGGCGTCCACCAAACCAGCCTTGATGTCCGTCCCGCCAACGTCGAAAGACAGGACCGGTGATTCTGCGGCTCCGAGAACCATGATCGACTGCCTAGGCCGAGGCGTCGAGAATAACGGAACGCGTCAAGTTGCGGGGCAGGTCCGGATTCAGCCCACGGACGCGTGCACGCTCCAAGGTGACTTTGTGGACACGTGCCAGTTCGGCCAGGGGGTGCTTATCCGTGTGGATGTAAAGGGCGCCGGTGACGGCCATGTCGCTGTCCAAACCCTCGGGCTGGGTTCCGAACAGCCAGGTGACCCGGCCGGGGGCAGCGATGGAGATGGGGCCGTGGCGGTATTCCATGGCAGGGTATGACTCGGTCCAACCCTGCACGGCTTCGCGCATTTTCAAGCCGGCTTCGTGGGCCAGCCCAACCGTCCAGCCGGTGCCGAGGAAGGTGAATTGCTCGGCGTCCAGGAGTTCCTGGGAGACCTCTGCCGTCACTGCGTCACGGGCATCCTCGATTGCCTGCTGCACATCGATGCCAAGGCTGGTCAGCATGTAGACCAGCGCCGTGGTGGCGAAGCGGGTCTGCACCACGGAGCGCTCATCGGCGTAGTGGAGGCCCACCACGGCGTCTGCCCGATCGACGATCGGTGAGGAGGTGTCACCGATGATGGCCACGGTGGGGACAATCCCCTTCAACTCAGCCAGAATCTCGAGCACCTCAGTGGTGGTACCCGACCGGGTGATGGCCACAACGGCGTCGTACTGGCGATCGGCGCTGTTGCTGTTCAGGAAAGCCTCCGACGCGGCGAACGCATCCGTGACCCCCTTACCGGCGGATTCGCGGGCAGCGGCGTAGCTCTGGGCCATGAACCACGATGTGCCACAGCCGATCACGGCAATGCGCTTGCCGTCCGCTGGAAGCAGCTGCTCCGTACGGGCCTGCTCCACGGCGCGCTGCCAAACCTCGGGTTGGGAAACCAGCTCTTCTTCCATAAAGGCACCCAGTGTGTTCTCGCTCATCGTGTGTTCCGCTCCCGCTCAGCTTAATGACGTTTTCTGATCTATAGAAACACTAAACGATCATTTTCGATCTCACAAGGATCATCCGAGTGCAAAGACTGTTCAGTAACTGCGCGTCATCGGCGGGGAGCGCGAAACCCGAAAAAGAAGGGCTGCGTTCCAACTGGAACGCAGCCCCTCTTTCTTGTTCTTAACTTGTCCTCAGACAGCCCGGACGCCGGCCCGCCACACCGAATGAGTCAACGGAATCCCCGGACGGTACGCCAGATGCGTGGCCGACGGAGCCTTCAGCATGTGCAAATCTGCGCGATGTCCGACGGCGAGCGAACCCACCGCCCGCTCGCCGTCGACGTCGTTCCCGGCCTCACGGCCCAGCGCCAAAGCGCCGCCGTACGTCGCCGCACGGACGGCTTCATGAACGCTCAGGTGCATCTGAAGCACAGCCGTGGTGACGCAGAAGGCCAGGGAGCTGGTGTACGAGGTCCCCGGGTTGCAGTTGGCCGCAAGGGCGATTTGAACGCCGGCGTCGATCAATTCACGGCCTGGCGCCAGGGGCTGCCGGGTGGACAGATCACAAGCAGGAAGGCAGGTTGCGACGGTACCGCGATTGCCCGTGCCACTGGCCGGGTCCCAGCTTTCCCACGTTTCCGCGAGCACCGCGATGTCCTTTTCCGAGAGATAGTTGACGTGGTCCACGCTCGCCGCCGCAAACTCAACAGCCAGCGCCACCCCCGGGCCCTCCCCCAGCTGATTGCCGTGTACCCTGAGGCCCAGCCCGGCGTTGCGGGCAGCAGTGAGGACCCGACGCGACTGATCCTCCGTGAACGCACCCCGCTCGCAGAAGACGTCAGCCCAGCGGACATGCGGCAGGACGGCTTCCAGCATGGGGCCACACACCAGGTCCGTATACTCCTCAGGATCGGAGCCGTTCGGAACCAGATGCGCGCCCAGATAGGTGACCTCGTCCACTTCGGCTGCTGCGATGCGGGCGCTGCGGGCCTCGTTCTCCACGTCCAGCCCGTAGCCGGTCTTGCTCTCCAAGTACGTGGTTCCTTGCGAGACGGCTTCGGCTACACGGTCCCGCACGAGGCGGGTAAGTTCGTCGTCGCTGACGCTGCGCGTGGCACCCGTGGTGACGGCGATCCCGCCTGCGCTGTAGCTTTCGCCGGCCATGCGGGCCTCGAACTCGGCGGTGCGGTCACCTGCGAAGACGAGGTGCGAGTGCGAGTCAACCCAGCCGGGCAGGACGGCGCGGCCTTCGGCGTCGATCCTTTCGTCAGCGGACGGGGCGTCTTTGGCAGTGCCGATCCATGAAATCCGTTCGCCTTCGATCACGATGGCGGCATCCTTCAGGACCCGACGCTCCAGGTCCTGGGTCATCAGTTCGCCGATGTTGGTAATGACGGTGCTGCTTTTGTTCCCGCTCGTGATTCCGCTCATGCCCCTATTGTTCAGCGTCGGATGGACCAGCGTACGGCCGCAAGCTGCTCCGCTGTCCGGGATTCCGGACTGTGCTCCTTCACCTCGCCAAGGATCAGCGCTGCGGCCAGCTCGGCAATGGCGGAGGATGTTTGGAAACCGTAGCCCCCTTGACCGGCGAGCCAGAAGAAACCTGGCGCTTCGGCGTCGAAACCCACTACCGGGATTCCGTCCGCCGCTTCTGTCCTGAGTCCCGTCCAGGCACGGTCCACGGAGCGGATTCCAAGGGAAGTGACCGTGTTGAGTTTGCCGATCAATGCCTCCACGTCCCCGGCATAGGGTTTGGCGTCCTCGGCTCCGCTGGGCACTGTTTCCGACGGCGAAATCAACACCTGGTTGCCCTCAGCGCGGAAGTAGAACGAGTCATCAGCGGCACACACCATGGGCGTTTCCGGCGACAATGGATTCTCAACGTTCACAATCGCCGCAGTCCGGCGGTACGGCTGCAGTCCCAGCTTCTCCACACCGCTGATGACAGCCAACTCGTCCGCCCAGGCACCTGCTGCGTTAACCACGACGCCGGACTGGAAACCCTCCGTACCCGCGCCCAGCTGCCAGCCGATCCCCAGCCGCTGCGCTGAGTGCACTTTGGCCCCGGTGATGATGTCCACGCCCGCAGATTCCGCCGTCCGGCGGTGCTCCTCGAGAAGCAGGGGCGCGTTGCAGCCGAAAGAGCCGTTATCCAGTCCTGCTGCTGTGAACGATGCGGGCTTCAGTGCCGGGCACAGCTTCATCGCCTCGTCGTGGGTAATGGTGTGCATATTGCCGCTGGCCTCGGCCTGTACCGTTTCTTCGTCGCCCACCAGCATGAAGCCACGGGGTGTGAGGATGGGCGTTGTTGCCTCCGCGTCCCGGGCGGCCAGCACTTCGAGGGTGTGGATGGTCAGATCCTGGACCACGGCCGGACCGTAGCTGGGGATCAATTGCCGGGCAGAGCGGGAGGAAGTGTGGAAAGCCAAGGACTGCTCGGCCTCGACAAGGGCCACAGTGCACTTGCCTGCCAGCGCTGCGGCCAACGAGAGTCCGCCAATGCCGCCGCCAACGATTACCACGTCATAGTTCGAAGCCATGGCTCCATCCTGACAGACCGGACGCTCTCTCACATCCCAAGCCCTTCAGCCGAACGCTCGCTCACTTTCGTCAAGAAAGTGAGAGAAGGTTCGCCCCAAACCCCAGGGACGTGAGAGACGGTCCGCCCCAAACCCGAGGGACGTGAGAGACGGTCCGCCCCAAACCCGCGCGATGTGAGCGAGCGTTGCTTAGGCGACCGCGGCGCGACTCTTGACGAACGCCTGAACGCACGCTTCGACGTCGTCCGCGCTGTGCGCAGCGGAGAGCTGCACGCGGATGCGGGCCACACCCTTCGGCACCACAGGGAAGCTGAAGGCTGTCACGAAAACGCCGTTGTTGAGCATTTCGTCGGCAACCTTTGCCGCAACCACGGCATCGCCGAACATCACGGGGATGATGGCGTGTTCGCCGTCGAGGAGTTCGAAGCCTTCTTCGCTCATGCGGCGACGGAACAGCGCTGCGTTCTCGAACAGGCGGGTACGGAGTTCGCCGGACTCCTGCACGAGTTCGATCGCTTTGATGGTTGCCGCAACGATGGCCGGGGCAAGCGAGTTGGAGAACAGGTACGGGCGCGCCTTTTGACGGAGCATCGCCACAATTTCGCCGCGGCCGGAAACGTAACCACCCGAGGCGCCGCCGAGAGCCTTGCCGAAGGTGCCGGTGTAGATGTCTACGCGCTCGGAAACGCCGGCGTGCTCAGGGGTGCCGGCGCCGGTGGCGCCCATGAAGCCGACGGCGTGGGAGTCGTCCACCATGACCAAGGCGTCATGCTTCTCGGCGAGGTCGCAGATGGCCTCAAGCGGAGCGAGGTACCCGTCCATGGAGAAGACGCCGTCCGTGACGATGATCTTCCGGCGGGAGCCCTCGGCCTCAACCAGTTTGGCTTCGAGGTCTGCCATGTCCTGGTTGGCGTAGCGGAAGCGCGTGGCCTTGCTCAGGCGGATGCCGTCGATGATGGACGCGTGGTTCAGGGAGTCGGAGATGATGGCGTCTTCAGGACCGAAGAGTGACTCGAACACGCCACCGTTGGCGTCGAAGCAGCTGGAGAAGAGGATGGTGTCCTCAGTTCCCAGGAACTTGGAGACGCGGTTCTCAAGCTCCAGGTGAAGGTCCTGGGTTCCGCAAATGAAGCGCACGGACGCCATACCGAAGCCGCGCTCGTCCATCGCTGACTTGGCGGCGGCGATGATGTCCGGGTGGTCGGCCAGGCCCAGGTAGTTGTTGGCGCAGAAGTTCAGGACCTTGTTGGCCGGCTCGCCGAGCTGGCCCGCCGTGATGTGGCTGGCCTGCGGGGAATCGATGTGGCGTTCTGTCTTGAAGAGTCCGGCGCTGCGGATCTCTTCCAGTTCGCCCTGCAGCTGGTCTTTGATGGCTGAGTACATGGTGCTCCTAAAGTCTTTGGGGATCCGTTGGCAGTGCGTTCCGGTTACAGTTCGGTCCAGTCGAGGACCACTTTGCCGCCGGTTCCGTTGCGGGCAATTTCGAAGCCCTTTTCCCAGTCGGCTGCGGACAGTTTGTCTGTGACGACGGCGGAGATGCTGCGGTGCAGCACGGGGTTGGAGGACAGCATGGCACTCATGGCGTACCAGGTCTCGAACATTTCACGGCCGTAGATGCCCTTAAGCGTGAGCATGTGGGTCACTACCTTGCCCCAATCAATGTCGATGGACTGGCTGGGTAGGCCAAGCATGGCGATGCGGCCGCCGTGGTTCATGTTGTCGATCATCTCAGGCAGTGCCGTGGGGTGTCCCGACATTTCCAGTCCGATGTCGAAGCCTTCGCGCATGCCCAGTTCCTGCTGCGCCTCGCGAACGCGCATCTTTGAAACGTCGACTGCAAGGTCCACGCCCATCTGGCGAGCCAGCTCCAGGCGCGGTGCGGACACGTCCGTAATCGCGATCTTGCGGGCACCTGCGTGTCGGGCGACGGCGATGGCCATCAGGCCGATGGGCCCGGCACCGGTGATGAGCACGTCTTCGCCGACCAGCGGGAAGCTCAGTGCGGTGTGGACGGCATTGCCGAAGGGGTCGAAGATGGCGCCGAGCTCAGGGGTAACTGACTCGTCGTGGTGGACCCAGACATTGGTTTCCGGGATGACGACGTATTCAGCAAAAGCGCCATCGCGCTGCACGCCGACGGAGACGGTGTGGATGCACATCTGGCGACGTCCAGCACGGCAGTTGCGGCAGATTCCGCACACCACGTGGCCTTCGCCGGAGACCTTGTCCCCTACCTTGACGTCACGGACATCCTCACCGATTTCCACTACTTCGCCATAGAACTCGTGGCCGGCAATGAGGGGCGTTTCGATGATGCCCTGCGCCCAGGCGTCCCAGCTCTGGATGTGGAGGTCGGTGCCGCAGATACCGGTGGTCATCACACGGATCTTGACGTCGCTGGGGCCCGCTTGGGGCTCTGGACGTTCGACGAGTTCGAACCCTGCGTGGGGTCCGGATTTGTAGAGAGCCTTCATGGAATTCCTCACTGCCGGGGCTGCTTCACTGCTGCTCAATCCATTAGAGCTCCACTCATGATTTAGCACAACTAGAATCTTCTCAATCAACGATTTAGTATTTGCTAATGGAAATTCATCAGTTGCAGATGCTTCGCGAACTCGGAGACCTGGGAAGCGTGAAGGCTGTCGCTGAGACTTTGATGGTGACTCCGTCGGCAGTTTCACAACAGCTCGCACTGCTACAGAAATCCGTGGACGTGCCGTTGACGCGCAAAGAAGGCCGCGCTCTGGTGCTCACGGATGCGGGCCGCGTCCTGGCAGAGGCGGGTGCCGCCGTCGTGAACGCCATGGCAGACGCGCGGGCCGCGATCGGCGCCTATCACGACGCTCCGGACGCGCCGGTGAGCGTCAGCGCTTTTCACAGCGCGGGCCAGGCGCTGTTTGCGCCTTTGGCGGCACTGTTGGCGTCCGACGGCGGGAAGTCGCCTCGCCTGCGCCTCTCCGATGAGGATGTGGCCCAGGAGGATTTCCCGGGGTTGGCCGCACGGTACGACCTCGTTTTGGCACACCGCATGGACAACAGCCCGTCCTGGCCGGAAGACAAGGTAGCGGTGATTCCACTCGCCGATGAGCCTCTGGACGTTGCGCTCCCCGCGGATCACCCGCTGGCATCCCGGCGCGAACTGGAGCCGTCCGACGTCGTGGGTGAATCCTGGGTGACCAGCCGCGACGGCTACTCCCCTGCAGACGTCCTTGCCGCCGTCGTTGCTGTGAGTGGACGACCGGCAGAGGTACTGCACCGCATTAACGACTATTCGACGGTGGCGGCGCTGGTGTCTGCCGGTGGCGCGATCGGGCTGTTGCCGCGGTTCACGGCACGCCGCGTGCTGGACGCGGGAGTGGTGCTGCGTCCGCTGTCGGGAGTGAATTCGGTGCGCAAGATCGACATCCTGGCCCGGCCGGAGACACTGAAGCGAAAATCGGTCATGACGGTTTGCGAGTCACTTCAAACCGTCATGACCGAGCTTGTCGAACTATCGAGCCCACGCTCACCCAACTAGGTAGCAGCAGAGCGCGTTTTGAGCGCCCAAAACGCGCTTAAGTGCGACCTACTTGGGTCCGTCGCGGACGAGGGCGGGCTGGCCGGCGTCGAAGTACTCCACCAGTTCGGCCGGGAGCTCCGGTACCTCGCGGGCCGAGCCGTCACCGCGTAGGGATTCTGCCGCGAGGATGCCGGCCACAACCGCCTGTCGCGCTGCAATCGGGCTTGTCTGGGTCTGGCCGCCGTCGGAGGCAAAGCGCAGGAATTCCTCGATCAACCGAGGATCCGCTCCGCCGTGGCCACCTTCACCGTCCTGAATGGTGATGACCTCGTCCGGAGCCGCATAGCCGGACGTCCGGCTGGTCCACACGTTGATGGTTTCCCCCGGTCCATCGCCAAGGTTCTCGATCCGGCCCTTGGTGCCGATGACGGTGTAGTTCCGCCAGTAGTCCGGCGTGAAGTGGCACTGCTGGTAGCTGGCCAGGACACCGTTATCCAGCACCATGTTCATCATGGAAATGTCCTCGACGTCGATCACCTCCGCCAGGTCCTTCTGCTCGGTGGGCGGCCAGTTGTCCATGGAGAACCAGTCCCCCATGCGCTTGCCGGCGTTGTTGCTGCGGTTGGCCACGTCGCCGTAGACGGCAAGATCTCCGACGGCGGCAACCCGCTTGGTGTATCCGCCCGCCAGCCAGTGGATCACGTCGATGTCGTGGGCACCTTTTTGGAGGAGAAGGGACGTGACGTTGGCGCGCTGGGCGTGCCAGTCCTTGAAGTAATAATCTCCCCCGTGCCCCACAAAGTGGCGGCACCAGACCGCTTTGACGTCGCCGATCCTGCCGTCCTCGATCAGTTGGCGCATCTGGACCACCACAGGCATGTGGCGCATGTTGTGGCCCACGTACAAACGCGTCCCGGTCTCGTAGGCCGTCTTCAGGATCAGGTCCGCAGCCTCCACTGTGATGTCCAGTGGCTTTTCGCAGAAGGTGGGGATGCCCGCCTTGAGCGTTCGGACAGCGACGGCGGCGTGCTGGTTATCGGGGGTCAGGACCAGGACGGCGTCGATCCCGCTGCTCAGCAGCTCCTCAAGATCCCCTGTGACGCGGGCCGACGGGATGCGCTCAGCGGCGTCTCCCCGGCCACGTTCGCTGAGGTCACAAACAACAGTGACCTCGGAGCCTTGGCCCGGCTTGTGGGCGTGCTTCCACAACCCTGAACGCAGGCCGAAACCCACGATGCCGACCTTCAAATCCTTTTCCATGATGTGCAATTTCCTTCTGCTGATTCCTAGTAAAGCTTGGTTGCAGCGCTGCGGTGCGGCGCCGATTCTCGCACGAACAAGTGCCAGGGGAAGTCGAGGACGCCGGGTGACTCCGGCGCGGGGTGACCTGTTGCCCGCCGTAGGAGCAGCCGGGCGAGTTTGTCGAAGAAGTCAACAGGGCCCACGGTGCTCAGTGACGGTGACATCCGTTCGCCCTCCACGGTGTTGCCCACACCGATGATGTCCACGTCGGTGCCCACGGCGAGGCCCAGGCGCTGGGCTGCGTTGATGGCACTTACTGCTGCGTAGTCCGTGGTGGCATAGATGGCGGTGGGACGGTCCGGCAGGCTCAACAGTCGCGTTGCCGCCGCGTATGCCCCCGCGCTGGTGCCGTCGAACAGGCCAACGTAGTCGTCCCGTTCCTGGATCTTCGCCGCGGCCAAGGCATCCGAGTAGGCCCGGTACCTGGTCCCGCCAGAGGTGCCCGCTGCAGTTGCCGGGGTCAGGCAGGCAATCCTCCGGTGGCCGTGGAGCAGATGCTCCACGGCCATGCGGCAGCCGGGTCCGGCGATGGAACGGATGACATCGAAGCCGTCCGCTTGTACCTCTTCGTCAAAGACCACCAGCGTGGTGCCGTGCTCGGCGAGCTTGCGCAGGGCTTCCCGCTGATCAGGACGGACCGCATCCACGAACACAGCATCGGCATTATGAGTACCCAGGACTTTGACCCAATCGGCGTCACCCAGGATCATCGGTGTGACGCCGTGCGGGACTGCCGCCTTCTGAACAGCCTCAATGACGGACAACGACCACGGATCGGACAGCATGGTCAATGACAGGATCACGGTATTCGTGCGTCCCGTCCGGATGGCCCGGGCCGCCTGGTTGGGGCGGTAGCCAAGCCGCTCCGCAGCGGCCTTGACCTTTTCCGCCGTCGGATCCGACACTCCTGGTCCGCCATCACCGCGGCGACCCGACAGCACGTAGGAAACCGTGGCCGTGGAGACGCCCGCCAGTTCGGCCACCATGCGGATGGTCGGCCTGACTCCTGTGCTGCTCGCTTTTGCCATGGTTCCCCCTGCTGTGTTCTTCGTATTTGCGTGTTTGGTTCGTTGTTGGTTTGAGGCTAGCTCCTGAATACCGGCGCGTTGGGGTCCAACGCGGCCTGGTATTCATCGCGCATCTTGTCGCCGCCTTCACTCTTCCAGCGCTTGACTGCGTCCTTGAGTTCGTCGATCTTGGCGCGGCCGGTAATGATGTCCACTACCTTGTCGCGCAGCTGCTTGGTGATCTTGGCGCCCACCTTGGCGTTGGTGTCTGAGTAGGAACCGTTGGTGGGGTTGCGCCATGCGAACTCGAGCAGTTTTTCTTCCTGCTGACTGACGTAGCGTGTGTCGTCGTCGAAACCCGGATTGAAGATGACGTTCTCCGGGCTGGACATGATGTTCAACGCCGAAACCAGGCCGGGCGCATTGGTGGTGCCTGTTTCGGTGCGCGCCGGGTTGCCCGCGGCGTCGATGGTGTAGTCCTGGCCCAGCTCGCCGAAGTTCTTCTGCATGTACTCCACCGTGCCGAACGGCGCCGACAGGTAGTTGATCAGCGCCAGCAGCTCGCGGATCTTGCCCTCTTCAGCCTTCTTGAACGGGGTGAAGCCCACGGTTCCGTAGCCCATGTCGTAGACGGGCTTGACCTTGCCGTCTGCACTGAACGGAATCAGGATGTCGAACTGGGCGTCTTTGTTCAGGGCACGGTAGCTGCGGATATCGTGCGGACCCACCACCACTTGAGCTGCCACGCTGCCGTTGGCGACGCGCGACCGGATGTCCGTCGCTTTGGAGTCAGGGTAGAAGACTCCCGCTGCGAACATCTTGGCGGTGAACTCCACGCCGGCCATGTACTCATCGGTTTCGTACAGGTGGGTGAGGGTGCGGTCCTTATTGACGGCCCAGCTGTTTGGGGCACCAAACCATTCAGTGACCATGTGGAGGGCATTGATGTACGCGGGTTCCAGCGCGTACTTCTGGTCGCCGGGACGGGTCAGTTCCTTGGCTTTTTCCAAAAATTCTTCGGCACTGGCAGCTTCGAAGCCACCCACCTGGGCCCACATCTCGTGGTTGCCAAGGTACACCTGACCGAACGGGGTGCTGGGGATGGGAGCTCCCCAGATCTTGCCGTTCACGACGGCGGTCTTCCAGGAATCGGGCTTAAGTGCGGCCAGGTTGGGGTACTCAAGAACAGCGTCACCGGATAGGTACGGCGTCAGGTCCTGGAATTTGGCCTCCAGCATGGGTCCGACGTTGGGGATGCCCTGGTTCGGTGGAACCCACATCATGTCCGGAAGATCGTTGCTGGCCAGGACAGTGGCGAACTTTGCCGGGTAACCGTCTCCGATGTCTTCGGCGATTTGCAGCTCCAGGTCGCAGCCGAGCTTGGAATTGAGGCGCTGCCAGAAGGGGTTGTCCTTCAGGCCCGGGCTCATGGTGTCGAAGGTTTCGGTCAGGCCGGTGACCTTGCCCTTAAGCGGCGGCGTTTTGACGGACTGCACAGCAGTGGGCAGTTTGAAGTAGCCGGCTTGGAGACCCTTGGCGTTACCGGCGATGTCCGGGGTGACACCCGTGAATTCCTTGTACGTTGGCAGCTTGACCGACGCGGAGGCAGCAGCGCCTCCGTTGCTCGCGGCTCCGCCACCACCGCAGGCGGACAAACCTGCAGCGGTCACGGCCAGGCCGGCAAGGCCAAGGAAACCGCGGCGGCTGAATCCAGCCTGAGAGGTAGTGCTCGTCATGGCATAACCCTTTCTGGTTAATTGCTTCATTTCTGAGGATTGTGAGTTTCGGTCATTGAGGAGCTGTATCAGCCCTTGACGGCGCCTGTGATGACGCCCTTGGCAAAGTGCTTTTGGAGGAACGGGTAGACCATCAGGATCGGGACGAGTGCCACCACCACAACGGCCATCTGGATGGACTGCGGCGGCGGAGTGGTGGTGATTCCCAACTGGTCCGCTGCACCGCTGCCCTGGACCACGAAGTTGCGGAGCAGCAACTGGATGGGCCACTTGCTGTGATCGTTGATGTAGAGCAGGGCGTTGAAGAACGAGTTCCAGAACCCGACCGCGTAAAACAGTCCGACGACGGCGATCACGGCTTTGGACAGCGGCATCACAATTCGCCACAGGATTTGCCAGTCGTTGGCGCCGTCGATCCTGGCACTTTCGATCAGTTCACCCGGGATGTTCATGAAGAACGAACGCATCACCACAAAGTTGAAGGCCCCGAAGATTCCCGGGAGGATCAGCGACCACAACGAATCCAGCAGACCGAGTTGGCGGATCATCAGGAACGACGGAATCAGGCCCGGCGCAAACAGGAGAGTGAACAGGACTGCGAGGATCACCGGCCGGCCGAACAGAACAGTGCGGCTGGTGGCGTAAGCCATGGTGATGGTGACGAACAGCGCCAGGATGGTGCCAACCGCTGTGACCAGCATGCTGACCCCGAGTGATTGCAGCACCATGGGTCCCTTGAAGATGGTGGCGTAGGCCTCCAAGGTTGGACGTTCCGGCCAGAGCACGAACCCGCCGGCCTCCACGAGCTGTTCGGTGTCGGCTAGGGAGGTTGAGACCACCAGCAGAATGGGCGTCAGGATGGACAAGCTGAAGACAATCAGGACTACCGCTTTGACCGTTTGATACAGGGCGGAAGGTTTTTCCTTCCACACGGGGCGCTTGGGGTTGTAGCTAAGCTCCCGGGGTTTCTTGGTGAAAAGTGTTGTTGCCATGGGGTTCTCCTTGTGCGACAGGCGCGCGGGTCAGCGTGGCTTTCAGCGCACTTGTTTTGCGAAGATTCCGTCTTCGCCGAAGCGGTGGGCAAGTTTGTTGGCGCCGTAGATCAGCAGCGCGCTGACTACGCCCTTGGCCAGGCCGGCTGCCGCGCCCGAGCTCCAGCCGCCTCCTACCACGCCGGTGTAGTAGGTGAAGGTGTCCAGCACTTCCGCGGCTCCGGCTCCCACGGCGTCCCGCTGCAGGATGAACTGTTCAAATCCGACGGAAAGAATGTCGCCGATGCGAAGGATGAGGAGGAGGACGATCACGGGCCTGAGGCCGGGCAGGGTGATGTGCCACATCCTGCGCCATCGTCCCGCGCCGTCAGCCGCTGCAGCTTCGTAGAGCGAAGCATCAATGCTGGCCAACGCAGCGAGGAAGATGATCATGGCCCAGCCGGCGTCTTTCCAGATCATCTGGACCACCACCATCACCGGGAACGTCTCCGGGTTGGTCATGAAGGGAATTGGCTCCATGCCCCAGTCCCGGAGCAGGTTGTTGACGAAGCCTGCACCGCCCAGCATTTGCTGGAAGAACGCGATCACCAACACCCAGGACAGGAAATGCGGCAGGTAGGCGATGCTTTGGAAGATCCGCCGAACCCTGGTGCTGATCAGTGAATCCACAATCAGCGCCAATACCAGCGGCACGGGGAACAGGAAGACCAGCTGCCAGGCGGCGAGGTACAGGGTGTTCCAGAAAGCGTGAACGAAGTCCGGATTGCCGAAAAGGTCTACGAAGTTCTGCCAGCCGACCCACAGGCTGTCACCGATGCCCAGATAGGGCTGGTAGTCCTGGAACGCTATGACGTTGCCGAGGATCGGTATGTAGAAGAAGAGCAACAGGAAAGCCACCCCCGGGAGCATCATGAGCAGCATCTGCTTGTCACGTCGCAGGCGCGATCGGAAACTCTGCTGCGGGACCTTGCTCCTCTTCCGCTTCTTGGGACCGGGTCCGGAGGCGTTTCCGCCTGGCGGACCCGGGACTCGGCGAGCTTCGGGCAATGCCGGAGCCTTTTCCGTCGTCGAGTTCATGCTGTCTCCTCAAGTGCTGTGCCGAAACCACCAATGTGATTTAGACCACGCTCGTTAACCGTTTAACAAACCATAAGTGACTCGCATCGCTTTTTGCAAGATGATGATCGAAACTGAGCACAGAAATCACTTTTCATCACTCTGCGGCGTGTGGGGCTGCCCGATGCCCGCACCCGTTGCCGCCGATCGCCCCCGTAAAAACGGGTGCGCCCGGCGGAAAGGGTGCGCCACAGGCGTATGAGTGGTGCGCCCGGCGGAAAGGGATGCGCCACAAAGCGTACGAGGATGCGCCTAGCCGCAACGGGTGCGCTCGCTGGATGGGTGCAGCGTGTGGCAGGCAACCGGACCCCGCTAAAGTACTAGCAGGTGGAATTCAGACAGAAGGTTGAGATGGCAGATTGCTGTAGCCCCGGTGCTGGCGCCCGGGCGCACTCCGAGCCGGGGCCGGGACTCCCCCTTCGAACCGCCGGCGACCATCCGACGGCGAGCACCGCCGTCGAGCCTTCCGCCGCCGTCGGCGCCTCACACGTAGGCGAAGTCAATGACGTCGAGATTCCCGCGGGAACCTTCGCCATGGGCGATCCCTTCAACGAGGGCTACGGCGACGACGGCGAGTCGCCTGTGCACGAAGTGTCCGTCTCAAAATTCCGGATCAGCGCCACCACCGTAACCAATGAAGAGTTCGCCGAGTTCGTCGACGCCACTGGCCACCGCACCGAGTCGGAAACCTACGGAACGTCAGCGGTGTTCCACCTTGCCGTGAAAGCAGACCCACGCGACATCCTCAACAGGGTCAACAACGTCCCGTGGTGGTTCAACGTCCGTGGTGCCGACTGGGCGCACCCGGCCGGACCACTCTCCAGCTGGACAGACATCCCCGACCATCCCGTCACGCATGTTTCGCACAACGATGCCTTGGCGTACTGCCTTTGGGCCGGCCGTCGCCTGCCCACGGAAGCCGAGTGGGAATACGCGGCCCGCGGCGGGCTGTCCGGGCAGCGCTATCCCTGGGGCAATGACCTGCACAACGAAGCGCCCGACCAAGCCGCTCATAACTGCAACATTTGGCAAGGGGAATTCCCATCCCTCAACACGATCGACGACGGTTACCTCACCACCGCGCCCGCCAGGTCATTCCGCCCCAACGGCTACGGGCTGTACCAAACCAGCGGAAATGTCTGGGAGTGGTGCAGCGACTGGTTCCTTCCCAAGTACTACAAGACGTGCCTGGCACAAGGAACAGTGGAGAACCCGCAGGGGCCCAGCGTCGGCCGCGGAAGGGTCATGCGCGGTGGCTCCTACCTCTGCCACGACTCGTACTGCAACCGCTACCGCCTCGCAGCGCGGAGCTCAAACACGCCGGACTCTGCCAGTGGCAACCTGGGCTTCAGGACTGTGGCGCTCTAAAACTTGGGGCCGTGGCCGCGCTTTGGTCCGTGACCCTTGACGCCCGCCGGCAGTTCTCCTGACACGATCTTTGTCGCTGTCACGGCGTCGCCGTCCTTGGCGCCGCTGACTCTTACTTTGTTGCCGGCCTTGAGGTCGGCAACGGTGGCAGCAGGCAGCGACGGCCTGCCCCTGCCGTTCCTGAGCTCGGAGAGGTCGGTGGGAACCTGGGTGATCCGTGTATCCGCGGTGATCAAATAGCGTTGAGTGAAGCTGTCTTCGCTCTTCACGGTCATTTCGGTGTCGCTAACCGATTCGATGGTTCCGGCTTGCGTCACGACGATGCGGTAGCTCCCGTCCTGCTGCTTCACCACGTGTTCGCCGTGGATAGCCTGCCCACGGCCTTCTGTGGCCTTGGCCTTCCCTGATGCGGAAGAGCCGGGAGAAGTAGAAGAGCTCGACGGCGAAGGGCTGGGTTGGGTGCCCGCCCACACAGCGGCTGCCCCGCCGCCGGTCAGGGCGACAGCGATCCCGCCGGCAAGAAGGCCCTTGCGAAGGCCCGGTTTGAGAGTGGCCATGCATCCATTGTGCGCCCTCTCCACACAAAAGCAGCTCGCAGTTGTGGCTGTTCTGAGCTTTCAAACAACCACAACTGCGAGCTACCTGGGCATCAAACTGCGGGACTTAGCCCTCGACGCCAAGCTTCGCCAAGATGAGCTCGCGGACACGTCCGGCGTCGGCCTGGCCACGGGTGGCCTTCATGACGCCGCCAACGATCGCCCCGATGGCCTGGACCTTGCCACCACGGATCTTCTCCGCCACGTCAGGCTGTGCTGCCAGTGCTGCGTCGATGGCTTCCAGGAGCGGACCGTCGTCGGACACAACCGCGAGGCCGCGCTTCTCGACGATCTCCGCCGGGGTGCCTTCGCCGGCGAGCACGCCGTCCAGGACCTGGGTGGCCATCTTGTTGTTGATCTTGCCGTCTTCAACCAGCTTGTTCAGCTCGACGATGACCTGCGGTGTGACACCAAGCTCGGAAGGATCGACGTCGGCAACCTTGGCGCGGCCTACGATCTCACCCATCCACCACTTGCGGGCAACATCCGCGGAGGCACCTGCTGCGATGGTTTCCTCGATGGAGTCCATGACGCCGGCGTTCACAACGTCGCGGAACTCCAGATCCGAGTAGCCCCAAGCTTCCTTGAGGCGCTTGCGGCGCTCGGCCGGCGGCTCGGGAAGGGTGGCGCGGAGTTCCTCCACCCACTCACGGGAGGCGACGACGGGAACCAGGTCCGGCTCCGGGAAATAGCGGTAATCGTCGGCGTCGGACTTGGGCCGGCCCGACGTCGTCGAACGTGTGTCCTCGTGCCAGTGCCGTGTCTCCTGGATAACCGGCTCGCCGGAATCGAGGACGGCAGCGTGGCGCTGGATCTCGTAACGGACGGCGTGCTCGACGGCGCGCAGCGAGTTCACGTTCTTGGTCTCCGAACGGATGCCGAACCGTTCCCGGCCGTGCGGGCGCAGGGAAACGTTGGCGTCGCAACGGACGTTGCCGCGTTCCATCTTGGCATCGGAAACACCAAGGTTCTTCACGATCTCACGGACTGCGGCGACGTACGCCTTGGCCAGCTCAGGCGCACGGCTACCGGCGCCCTCGATCGGCTTGGTGACGATTTCAACCAGCGGTACACCGGAACGGTTGTAGTCCACCAGTGAGTAGTCGGCACCCTGGATACGGCCCGCAGCACCACCCATGTGGGTCAGCTTGCCGGCGTCCTCTTCCATGTGGGCGCGCTCGATCTCCACGCGGAAGACCGTGCCGTCCTCAAGCTCGATGTCGAGGTAACCGTCGTAGGCAATCGGTTCGTCGTACTGCGAGGTCTGGAAGTTCTTGGGAGTGTCCGGGTAGAAGTAGTTCTTCCGGGCGAAGCGGCAGGACTCGGCGATCTTGCAGTTAAGGGCAAGGCCGATCTTGATGGAGGACTCCACGGCCGTCTTGTTCACCACGGGCAGTACGCCGGGCATGCCCAGGTCCACCTCATTGACGTTGGTGTTCGGCTCGTCGCCAAAGACGTTCGGTGCGGAGGAGAACATCTTGGTCTTGGTGTTGAGCTCCACGTGGACCTCGAACCCCAGGACAGGATCGTACTTCTCCATGGCCTCTTCGAAGCTCAGGGTTGCATCGACGGACATTAGTTGGAACCTCCGGCGGTGGTTGTGGCAGAACCAAGAACAGGCGCCTGCGCAAGCATCGGGCCGCCCCACTTCTCTTCAAGGATGGATTCGAGGACAGCACCCACGCGGTACAGACGGGCATCCTGGCGGGCAGGAGCCAGCAGCTGGATGCCGACGGGCAGGCCGTCTTCGTCAGCCAGGCCGCCAGGCAGGGACAGGCCCGGGATACCAGCAAGGTTGGCCGGGATGGTGGCGACGTCGTTCAGGTACATCGCCAGCGGATCGTCCAGCTTCTCTCCCAGCTTGAACGCCGTTGTGGGCGCCGTCGGGGAGATCAGGACATCGGCCTTCGCGAAGGCGGCGTCGAAGTCGCGCTGGATCAGCGTCCGGACCTTCTGTGCTGAGCCGTAGTAAGCGTCGTAGTAGCCGGCGCTCAACGCGTAGGTTCCCAGGATGATGCGTCGCTTCACTTCGTCGCCGAAGCCGGCAGCACGGGTAGCACCCATGACGCGCTCGATGGTCATGGGACCATCCTTGGGCAGCACGCGCATGCCGAAGCGGACGCCGTCGAACTTGGCCAGGTTGCTGGACACCTCAGACGGCATGATCAGGTAGTAAGCGCCCAGGGCGTACTTCAGGTTGGGGCAGGAAACCTCGACGATTTCAGCGCCGGCATCCTTCAGCAGTTGAAGGGACTCGTTGAAACGGTTCTCGACGCCGGCCTGGTAGCCCTCGCCGTGAAGTTCCTTCACGATGCCAATCTTCATGCCGGCAACGTTGCCCACGCGCGCGGCAGCAACAAGATCGTTGAACGGATCGGTCAGCGACGTGGAGTCAAAGGGGTCGTGGCCGCCAATGACTTCCTGCAGCAGCGCCGAGTCCAAGACCGTACGGGAAACCGGGCCGATCTGGTCCAACGACGACGCCATGGCAATGGCACCGTAACGGGAAACAGCACCGTACGTCGGCTTCACGCCAACGGTTCCGGTGACGGCACCCGGCTGGCGGATCGAGCCACCGGTATCGGTACCGAGCGCCAGCGGCGCTTCGAAAGCGGCGACGGCGGCAGCAGAACCGCCGCCCGAACCGCCGGGAATCCGGTCCAGATCCCACGGGTTGCGGGTGGGGCCGTACGCCGAGTGCTCCGTGGAGGAACCCATGGCGAATTCGTCCAGGTTGGTCTTACCCAGGATGGGCATCTTAGCTGCGCGCAGCTTCTTCACCACGGTAGCGTCGTACGGGCTGTGCCAGCCCTCAAGGATCTTCGAACCAGCCGTGGTGGGCTGGCCGATCGTGACAATGAGGTCCTTCACTGCGATCGGCACACCAGCGAGGGCATGCAGCTCCCCGGCAGCGGAACCACCGGCGGCGCGGGCAGCGTCAACCTCGGCCGCAACAGCCAAAGCCTCTTCAGTATTGACGTGCAGGAAGGCGTTAACCTGACCATCGACGTCGGCAATGCGGTCAAGATGCGCCTGCGTCACCTCGACGGCGGTCACCTCGCGGGCGGCCAGCTTCGCAGCGAGATCGGCAGCGGAGTGGTGGATGAGTTCGTTCTTCAGCTCAGTCATAGTGATTAGTCCTCATCCAGGATTGCCGGGACCTTGAAACGGTTCTCGTAAGCATCCGGAGCGCCGGACAACGCCTGCTCAGCCGTGAACGTGTGGCCCACAACGTCCTCGCGGAACACGTTGGTCAACGGAATCGGGTGCGACGTCGCCGGGACGTCCTCTCCCGCAGCTTCGCTCACGCTCTTCACCGAATCCACAATGACAGCAAGCTCAACAGCCATCCTGTCCAGTTCTTCGGCACTCATTTCAATGTGAGCCAGACGCGCAAGATGCGCGACGTCGTCACGGTTGATCGCAGCCATGGATCTCCCCTGCAAAGTTCAAATGGTTTTCCGAACCAGTCTACTTGGCTGTGCGGGACGATACCGACGCCGAATGGGTGAGCAGCAGGTGCCGTGGCGCCTTTCGGCGGTCCGCGCGACGCTCCCTCGGCTGCTCGCTCGTTCCTCGCTTAGACGCAGCCTACGGGAGGTCCCGCCCACCGCCAATGTGCCTCGCTCTCCTAACGCCGAACCCACCCAGCGCCGAGTCACCCCCCCACACCAAAGCGAGACAGCAAAGCGGACCATTTTCGCGTTGCTGTCCCGTTTGTTGTTTTGGGTTGGGCGCTGGGTGGGTTTGCGGGGGCGGACTGGGTCTGACTCCGCAGCGGCCGGTGGGCCTCCTACGCAAAACTGAACCCGGCATCCGGTTGGCCCTGAACGCGAAACGAACCAGGCATCCGGAAGCTTGCGTCAAAGCGACGAAGGAGCAGCAAGCGGAGGATGTCTGGTTCGTTTCGCGGCGCGGCGCGGAGGATGTCTGGCCCGGTTTTGCACCTCAGGTGCAGACGGGTGCTTTGGGAACGGCAGCCTAGCCGATGCCGATTGCTCCGGTCAGGACGCCGACTGCCAACATGACCACCGAGATGACGGCCGTGCGCCAGAGGACCTTTTTGTGGTGGTCGCCCAGGTCTACCTTGGCGAGGGAGACCAGCAGGAGGATCGCCGGAACAAGGGGGCTTTGCAGGTGGAAGGGCTGCCCGGTGATGGAGGCGCGGGCCATGTCCACTGCATCTACGCCGTAGTGCGCGGCGGTTTCGGAAAGGACCGGCAGGACTCCGAAGTAGAAGGCGTCGTTGCTCATGAAGAACGTCATCGGAATGCTGAGGAGGCCGGTGATGACCGCCATGAACGGGCCCATCTCGGCGGGAATGATCTGGACCAGCCACTCGGACATTGCCTTGACCATGCCCGTGCCGTTGAGGACACCGGTGAGGACCGCGGCAGCCATGACCATGCTGACGACGGCGACGATGGACGGTGCGTGGGCGATCAGCTGTGCGCCTTGGTCCTTGACCTTGGGGAAGTTGACCAGCAGGGCGATCGCGGAGCCGACCATGAAGACGAACGGCAGCGGAACGATGTTGGCCACCAGGACCACCATGACGGCAACGGTCAGGCCCAGGTTGAACCAGAACAGCTTGGGACGCAGCGTTGAGCGGTTGGGGTCAAGGGCAGTGTCTGCCATGGCGGTGTCGTGATCGTCCACCAGGGTGGCCGGATCTTCAAGAACCGCGACGCCGGAACCTCCGCCGCTGCCAGGCTTGCCTGCGGTTGCGCCGGTGCGGGCAAAGCCGAAACGACCAGCGCCAAATCCTGAACCCGAACCCGCGGCAACCGAACCGCCGCGGCCTGTGCCGCCGTCGAACGCTTCCGAAGGATCGGCGATGTCGCCCCAGATCTCGGGGGCAGTGGTGCGGAGGCGGTTGCGTTCCTGGAGGCCGAGCAGCCACGCGAAGACCATGACCACAATGAGGCCGACGATCAGTGAAGGGACCATGGGGACGAAGACGTCGTTCACATCAAGCTTAAGCGCGGTGGCTGCACGCGCCGTGGGGCCGCCCCAGGGCAGGATGTTCATGGTGCCGTTGGCGAGGCCCGCCACACAGGTGAGGACCACTGGGCTCATCTTGAGACGCAGGTAGACCGGGAGCATGGCAGCCGTGGTGAGGATGAAGGTTGTGGATCCGTCGCCATCCAGGGAGACAGCCGCCGCCAGGATGGCGGTGCCGAGGACAACCTTTGCGGGGTCGTTGCCCAGCTTGCGCAGGATGAACTTCACCAGGGGGTCGAACAGTCCGACGTCGATCATCAGGCCGAAGTAGATGATGGCGAACATGAGGAGCGCGGCCGTGGACGTCATGGACTTCATGGAGTCCATCACCATGTCGCCGATGCCGAGGCCCGCTCCGGCGAAAAGGCCGAAGACTGTGGGGACGATGATCAGCGCCAGTACTGGCGTCAATTTTTTGGTCATGATCAGGACCATGAATACCGCAATCATTGCGAATCCAAGCAAAACCAGCACGGCCGGCTCCTTACTACTGTGAATGGCGCCACGTCGGTGTGATGCGCACTACAGACGATATGGTGGCGGCCGTCACGGACAGGGGTTTCCGGGAATTGTTGGGAATACTGCTCGTTGCGAACGTTTTGCGCATTGTGCTCAGTGATTCAATGGATCAGGAGGAAAGGAGCAAAGGTGCCGCGCAACAGCCGGGTCAGCATGCGTTTCTCCACCCAAACCCTTCTCCTGCAGTTGGGGGTTGTCCTGCTGGTGGTCCTGCTCAGCGGCACGGTCCATGCCTGGCTGGTGTACGAACGGATCGGTACCGAAGCCGAAAACCAAGCACTCACCCTTGCAAGGACGGTCGCCGCGGATCCGGATATAAGGTCCGGCGTCCAAGCCATCAGCAAAGATGAAGGGACGCCTCCCCCGGATGTCCTCGCCGGCGGCACGCTGCAGGCTGCGGCCGAAGCGGTTCGGATCCGGACCGGGGCCCTGTTCGTGGTGATCACCGATGAAACGGGGCTGAGGCTGGCCCACCCGGACACGGCACGGTTGGGCGAACGCGTCAGCACGGATCCATCAGTTGCACTGGGCGGGCAGGAAATCACCACACGCAACACGGGAACGTTGGGACCATCGGCGGGGGCGAAGGTCCCGGTGTTCGCGCCGGAGAGTTCCGACTCGATCGTGGGCGAAGTCAGCGTTGGCTATTCCGTGGAGTCGTTCAGCAACAGCCTGGCCCGCGACATCGTGCCCATTGCACTCACCGCCGGCGGTGCACTTCTTGCCGGCGTCCTGGCGTCCTTCCTGCTCCGGCGCAGGCTGCAGCGGCTCACGCTCGGATTGGAACCGGAAGAAATCAGCACCCTGGTCCACGACCAGGTTGCCGTGCTCCAAGGTGTGGATGATGGCGTGATCGGCATCGCCGCAGACGGACGCATCTCGGTGTTTAACGCCGCCGCTGCACGACTCTTGGACATGCCCGACGCCACCGGCCAGGACTGGGCGTCCGCCGCCGTTCCCGAGCAACTCAAGCAGCTCACCCAGCCCGCAGCCCGTGACGCCGAAGCCGTGGAAATTGTTGCCGGCGGACGCGTCCTGGTCGCCAGCGCGCGCAAAGCGTGGCATCGGCAGGAGGACCTGGGCTGGGTTGTCATGTTGCGGGACCGTACTGAATTGCAGCAACTCACCCGCCAACTCGACGCCGTGGGGACCATGTCCACGGCCCTCCGCGCCCAGCGCCACGAATTCGCCAACCAATTGCATACCATCGCCGGTTTCATGAGCATCGGCCAGCACGATGCCGCCAAAGAGTACCTCGCCCGCATCTCGGCCACAGGGCCATTGAAGTTCCCGGTGGAGCAGGCCGAACTGCTCCAGGACACGTACCTTCAGGCGTTCATTGGCGCCAAGGGGGTGGAAGCATCCGAGCGCGGGGTATCCCTCCGCATCGGACCCGAAACGCTGGTCCGTGGACACGTGGCCGATCCCCAGGACGTGACCACCGTGCTCGGCAACCTGATCGACAACGCGGTGAGTGCCGCCGTCGGCGGTTCTTCAACGGAACGTTGGGTGGAAGTTGAACTGCTGGATGATGTCACCCAAACCGGTGGAACCCTGCACATCGTGGTGGGCGATTCGGGCGACGGCTTGGGGAACCTGGAGCCGGATGAGGTTTTCGCTGAGGGATTTACGACGTCGGAACGACCGGTACGCTCGGGGGCTGGACAAGGTTTGGGGCTGGCGCTGGTGCGGCAGCTTGCGCGGCGGCGCGGAGGTGATGTCCGCGTTCTGGAGCCCGGCAGCCACGGCGGACCGGGGGCAGTGTTCATGGCCACCATCCCTGGCGTCATGGATTCCGCGGAGCACGCGGGCGCAGGGGCGGACTTAACGTTGAGGGAGGACAGCAATGGCTGAGGATTTGCGGGTATTGATCGTGGATGACGACTTCCACGTGGCAAGACTCCATGCAGCCTATGTGGATTCCGTGGCCGGCTTCATGGCCTTGGCGCCGGCCGGGTCGGTTTCCCAAGCGCTGCAGGCGATCCACAGCCTGCGTCCCGATCTGGTGCTGCTGGACGTGTATTTGCCGGACGGCTCAGGCTTGGACCTGCTGGGTCAGCTGGACGTTGACGCGATCATGCTTACTGCTGCCTCGGACGCGCAATCCATCAAGGTTGCACTGCGGCGCGGCGCCTTGGGATACATGCTGAAGCCGTTCACGGCCGAGTCCCTTTCCCAACAGCTCCGGTCCTACGCCCGGTATCGCCGGATCCTGGGGCACCAGACAGCCGTTGACCAGACCACCATTGAGCGAGCCAAGCGGTCCCTGATTCCGGGCGATGTAACACCGTCAGCCAAGCCGCGGTCCGCGACGGAGGCGGCGGTTCTGGAATCGTTGCTTCCCGGAGAGCAATATTCGGCCGCCGAGGTTGCTGAGCGGGTAGGCGTTTCCCGGGCCACAGCGCAAAGGTACCTGTCCTCGCTAGCGGACGATGGCGCCGTCGAAATCCAACTGCGCTACGGAAGCACAGGCCGCCCCGAACACCGCTACGGCGTCCCGGGCTAACCCAACTAGGTCGCATTTGTGCGCGTTTTGAGGGCTCAAAACGCGCACAAATGCGACTCAGTTGGGTGCGGTAGGTGGGTTACGCGGACTTCTGCGCCACGAGCTCGATCTCCACCAGCATCTGGGGATCCAGGAATGGCAGGACGTGCACCAAGGCCAGCGTGGGACGGATCTCGCCGAAGACCTCACCGTGAGCGCGGCCGGCGTCCTCCCATTTGCTGATGTCCGTCAGGTACAGCTTGGACTGGACCACGTCCTCGTAAGAGAACCCGGCGTCTTCGAGCACAGCGCCGAGCTTCTCCAGGATGTACTTGGTCTGCGAGTAGAAGTCATCGCCAACAATCGCCTGTTTGCCATCAACGAGCCCTGAGGCAGCCGTGGCAGAAATGAAGAGTGTGTTGTCCACCTGGACTGCGCGGGAGTACCCCAGAGTCTGCTCCCAGACTGAACCCGTGCCGAATGTCTTGCGCATGCCGCGCCTTTCCTGTCGCTTTCGCACGGTCCGTTGACCGGCGTTTACGAAGGAAACTTTATGACCGCGGGAGGTCCAGCCGGTAAACGAACAGCTTTATGTCGGTGCCGGGAACGAACCAGTCGCGGTGCGGGGCCCGCTCAAAACCCGTCCGCGCATAGAGAGCGTTGGCGCTTTCCCATGTGGCGCCTGTAGTAAGGGACACAGCCTTGATGCCATTCATGGCTTTGGCTTGGTCGACGACGGCCTGCACCAACGCGCGGCCCGCACCGGAGCGCTGGACTGCCGGATCCACCACGAGGGTACGCAGTTCAAGTTCGTCTTCCAGGCCGATGTCGGAGAAGCCGCCGCCTGCCGGTGCTGCCGTCACGGAGCCGATGACCTCACCGTTGCGCTCTGCCACCAGGATATCTGCGTGCTCCGCGCGTCCGGCCACGTCCTGGAGCTTCTTCAGGTACGGGTGATCGGCGTCGCCGTAGTACCCCGCGGTGACGTAGGAGTCCTGCGTAATGCGGGCAACGGCGTCGTAGTCTTCGGGCAGGGCGGGACGGACGGTAATCGGCGAAAGCACCTACCAATGGTAGTCGCCCTTCACGCACCAACAACGCTAAATGCGCCTTTCCGTGATGGAACTATCAGTCACGAACAAACGCACGACGCCGGATGGTTGAGGTGCGCTGTTCGCCTGCGGTGCCGTTCGTTTCCATTTTGTGTTGCCTCGCATGGCGTCCAATTGAGCCGCGTTGCGTGCCGTGAACCCCGGTTTCCTGCTGTTGCGGGCAAATGTCGGGCCGCTGGCAAACGTCTTGGGCACCGTGTTTGAGTTGCCACACATCGGCCCCAACGTCCTGACTCCGAGGAGAAACCATGACCCTGCCAGACCGCCAACTGCAC
Source organism: Paenarthrobacter sp. GQ52 (assembly GCF_059759005.1). Classification (NCBI taxonomy): domain Bacteria; kingdom Bacillati; phylum Actinomycetota; class Actinomycetes; order Micrococcales; family Micrococcaceae; genus Paenarthrobacter; species Paenarthrobacter sp. GQ52. The sequence continues at coordinate 592,829 of NZ_JCAXEJ010000001.1, read as the reverse complement.
CTCAACGCGTTCCTGATGAGCACCGGGCATCACGAAGCATCGTGGCGTCTCCCTGAAAGCGACCCGCTTGCCCCTACCAAAGTGGAGCACTACCAGCATCTGGCGCGCACAGCTGAACGAGGAAAGCTGGACTCCATCTTCTTCGCGGACTCCCCCGTTCTCTTCGGGGAGGTGGGCCGGCGTCCGGCCGGGAAGTTGGAGCCCACAGTGCTGCTGACAGCCCTCGCCGCAGCGACCCAAAAGATTGGCCTGATAGCTACGGCGTCCACCACTTACAACGATCCTTTCAACCTTGCCCGCCGCTTCGCGTCCGTTGATTGGGTCAGCGGAGGCCGCGCCGGCTGGAATGTTGTCACCACGGCTGGGCCCGATGCCGCCCGAAACTTCGGCGTGGACGACCAACCGGCACACGCGGTCCGGTATGAACGGGCCGCCGAGTTCATTGAAGTGGCCCAAAAACTCTGGGACAGCTGGGAAGACGACGCCATCTCGGCAGACAAAGCCGGCGGCGTCTGGGGTGACGACACCAAGATCCGCACCATCGACCACGAAGGGAAACACTTCCGCGTCCGCGGGCCGCTGAACGTCCCCCGTTCCCCGCAAGGCCACCCGTTGATCGTGCAGGCGGGGTCCTCGGAAAACGGCAAAAACCTGGCGGCTAAGTACGCGGAAGCCGTCTTCACAGCGCATCAAACGCTGGCCGACGCCCAAGCCTTCTACACCGACTTGAAAGCACGCACGGCGGCTGCCGGACGCAATCCGGAGGGCATCAAGATCCTGCCGGGAATTGTTCCGGTGATCGGCTCCACCGAAGCTGAAGCCCTCAAACTCGAGCGTGAACTGGACCAACTCATCAAGCCCGAGTATGCACGGGAGCAGCTGGCCAAGACTCTCCGATTGTCTCCCGAGGACCTTCCGTTGGACCGCCAGCTACCTGCTGACCTGCCCTCAGAGGACGAGATCGAGGGAGCCAAGAGCCGCTACACCCTGATTGTGGAGCTGGCCAGGCGCGAACAGCTCACTGTCCGGCAGTTGATTGGGCGCTTGGGCGGCGGACGCGGTCACAGGACCTTCTCCGGCACGCCGGAACAGGTGGCCGATGCTATCCAAGACTGGTTCCACGCCGGCGCAGCTGACGGTTTCAACATCATGCCGCCCGTGCTTCCTTCAGGCCTTGAAGTCTTCGTGGACCACGTGGTGCCCATCCTGCAGGGGCGTGGGCTCTTCCGGACCGAATACACGGAGTCCACTCTCCGGGGACACTACGGGCTCTCACGTCCGGAGAACCGCTACGCCGGGAGCGCCGCGCAGGAGCTCACGTCCATCGGCTCCGCGTTCTGAACCGGACGTAACTTCTCAACGCTTGGGCCAGCTCCACAACGGACCTTTCAGCGGTCCCAAGCCCTTGATCCTGGTCTCGCCCAGATCCTTGTAGAGCTCATGCTCGTGGGCAACTCCGCTTTCGCGAAGTGCCTTGAGCAAGGCCTCGGAGTGGGTTACCACGATCATCTGGCTGTTGGCACTGGCCTGGACAATCAGTCCGGCCAGTGCCGGCATCAGGTCAACGTGAAGGCTTGTCTCGGGTTCGTTGAGGACCATGAGCTCCGGGGGCCGCGGCGTCAGCAATGCTGCTGTGAGCAGGAGGAAGCGCAGCGTTCCGTCCGAAAGTTCAGCGGCTTTCATGGGCCGGAGCATGCCCGGCTGCCGCAACTCCACACTGAACCGGCCGTCGCTGACGGCGATCTCCAGCCGGCTTCCGGGAAAGGCGTGGTCGACGGCGGCATCCAACTGCCGCTCGAAGCCCACCTCGCGCAGCGTTTGGAGTGCGGCGGCGAGATCCTTGCCGCTGTGATGCAGCACAGGGGTGCGTGTCCCGAGCTGCGCCTGACGTGCAGGAGCCTCGGCATCAGTGCGGAAATGATCGTAGAAGCGCCATGAACGAACCGAGTCACGGACCCTCAGGACTTCCGGCGCCCGGTCCTGGTCCGAGACCTCTGTCAGCATGCTCTGGAAGGTGTCCAAGCGCCGGGACAGTTCGGTCCACTCGCCTTCCGGTCCGCGCAGCTTGGCGAGGCTGCCCTTGCGGTCCACCAGCAGCGAACCGGGCCGTGCCACGGGACCGGAAAAGATCTGTTCCCGTTTGATCTCCGGGTCCAGGCTGAAGGCCGAAGGCCGGGAACGGCCAGTTTCCGGGTCAAACCCGGCGCCGCTGGATGCCGGCATGCCTAGGTCCACCAGATAACCGAAGTCGTCACTGGAGTAGCCCAACTTCAGGTTTACCGACTCCCGACGGACCGTCCCTTGGACGGGTACTTCACCACGGCGCATAGCCTCGCTGATGGACTCGGGCCCAGCCCACAGTGTGGAAGCCAACCCGCCGTCCCGGGCCAAGGAGCCCACCACGTTTCCGGAGTCACCGCCGGCGCATTCGGCGAGCAGCCGAAGTGCCCGATAGAGGGAGGACTTCCCACTGCCGTTGGCTCCGGTCACGATGTCCAGGCCATGCAACTCGATGGCGAGATCCCGAATGGAACGGTAGTTGGCGATGGCGAGTGCTTTGATCAATGGTTGATGGTCACTGTCTGACATTCACAACGGGAATTTGCCGGAGAGTTCCAAGGTCCCTGCACACATCCAGGCCGACAACCGGTCTTTTGTGCTCGGTCCGCCATCCAGTGGGCTCTCCAGGCGAGGCCGGCGCACCCAGCAACCGGCTTCTTCCGCAATCAGCGCACCTGCAGCGAAGTCGTGCTCGTTGAGGCCCCGCTCACCGTAGGCATCGAAGGTTCCGTCCGCCACCAAGCAGAGGTCCAGTGCAGCCGATCCCAGGCGTCGGACGTCGGCGAATCCGTCCATGAGCCCGGTGAGGCCTTCAGATTGGCTGGCCCGGGTAGCGGGATCGTAGCTGAAGCCGGTGGCCAGGATGAGGCCGGTGCGCCCGGGAACCGGACCCGCCAGGCGCGTCGCCTCTCCCCCGGCTTCCATCCACGCGCCATGTCCGCGGGCCGCGGAATAGATGCGCGCCAGCGCCGGCGCGTGAACCACGCCGGCCTGCCAGACGCCGTCGGAATCTGCTACGGCAACGGAGGTGGCGTAGTAGACGATGTTGCGGATGAAGTTGGTGGTCCCGTCCAGGGGATCGATGGACCAGCGGTATCCCGAGGGCTGTTCCGGCCGGGTAGTACCGTGTTCCTCCCCCGTGATGGTGTCGTGGGGCCGTTCGGTAATGATCGCTTCACGGACCGCGTTCTCAGCTGCGACGTCAAAAGCGGTGACCCAGTCACCGGCCTCGCCCTTGTTGCTGGTTTCCAGACCGTCGCCGCCCGTGCCGGTGGCGGACCGCTGTGCAAGGACAGCAGCGCCCGCAGCCGCCGCACGTTTTGCTACAGCAAGCAGTTCTCCGGCGTCCGTCATTCGGAGGCCGCTTCCGCTGCTGTTTCATCCACTACGGTTGCTTCATCCGTTGCGGCTTCAGCTTCCGTCCCGTTCTGTGCCGGCCCGTTGGCCAGGAGCTCGCGGAAGCCGTCCTCGTCCAGCACCGGTACGCCGAGTTGCTCGGCCTTGTCCAGCTTGGTGCCGGCACTTTCACCGGCCACCAGGTAACTGGTGTTCTTGGAGACGGAGCCGGAGGCTTTGCCGCCGCGGATGATGATGGCTTCCTTGGCTTCGTCGCGGCTGAAGTTAGGCAGCGTACCGGTAACTACCACCGTGAGCCCCTCAAGGGTCCGGGGCACCGAGGTGTCCCGTTCATCCTCCATGCGCACCCCGGCGGACGCCCAGCTGTCCACGATCTCGTTATGCCAGTCCACGGCGAACCATTCCTTGAGCGCCACGGCAATGGTGGGTCCGACGCCGTCAACGTGAGCCATTTGCTCTTCCGTGGCATTGCGAATGGCATCCATGCTTCCGAATGCGGTGGCAAGAGCACGGGAAGCCGTTGGCCCGACGTGCCGGATGGAGAGCGCTACCAGTACTCGCCACAGCGGCTGCGACTTCGCCTTTTCCAGCTCCACGAACAGTTTTTCCGTCGTTGCAGTGGGCTTGGAGGGAGACTTAGCCGTTCCCTTGGTGTAGAAGTACGGGACGAGCTCGTATTCGCCCGTTCCCACGCCCTTGGACCGCTTTTCCCTGCGGATCTTGACGTCCTCCAGGTCTTCACGCGTCAGGCTGAACAGGCCGGCCTCACTGGTGAGGGGCGGCGTCTCAGGCTCAGTCGGCTGTGTGAGGGCAATAGCTGCCTCCCACCCGAGCGCTTCGATATCGAACGCGCCGCGGCCCGCGAGGTGGAATACGCGCTCCCGCAGCTGCGAGGGGCAGGACTTGGCGTTGGGGCAACGAATGTCCACATCGCCTTCCTTCGACGGCGCCAACGGCGTGCCACATGACGGGCATTCCGTGGGCATCACGAATTCGCGAACCGGCGGATCCTGCTTGTCACGCAGGGCCAGCACCGGGCCGACGATCTCCGGAATGACGTCTCCTGCCTTACGGAGAACGACGATGTCGCCGATCATGACACCCTTGGCCTTGACCACGTCCTGGTTGTGCAGGGTAGCCATTCCCACCGTGGAACCGGCCACCTTCACCGGCTCCATCAGGCCGAAGGGAGTCACACGCCCTGTTCGGCCAACGTTCACGGCGATGTCCAGGAGCTTGGTGTGGACTTCTTCGGGCGGGTACTTGTAGGCAGCAGCCCACCTGGGAACCCGGGAGGTGTAACCAAGTGCACGTTGGGTGGCGAAGTCATCGATCTTGACCACGATGCCGTCGATCTCATGCAGGAGCTTATGCCGGCGCTCACCATAGTCGGCGATGAACTTCAGGACGTCGTCGAACGTGTCCAACACCTTGAGGTATGGGCTGACCGGGAGCCCCCATTCTTCAAGGAGCTTGTACGTTTCTGACTGGCTCTTCGCTTCGAGCCCTTCACGGGCGCCGATGCCGTGGACGAACATGCTGAGCGGACGCTTGGCAGTTTCAGCTGGATCCTTTTGGCGAAGCGATCCAGCGGCGGCGTTGCGGGGGTTGGCAAGCGGTGCTTTGCCGGCGGCGACGAGCGTCTCGTTGAACTCGAGGAAGGCCTTGGAGGGGATGAACACCTCGCCACGGATTTCTACTTCCGACGGATAGCCTGAACCGCTGAGCTGCCGTGGGATCTCTTTGATGGTGAGGACGTTGTGAGTGATGTCCTCACCTGTGGTGCCGTCCCCCCGGGTGGCGGCACGGACCAGTTTCCCGTCCCGGTACAGCAGATTGACGGCAAGGCCATCGATCTTCAGTTCAGTCAGCCAGGCGATGGGCGGGACGGAATCGCCGAGCTTCGCCACCGACGCTGCAGCCTTGCGGACCCAGGCTTCAAGCTCGTCCAAGGAGAAGACGTCGTCAAGGCTGTACATCCTCTGCAGATGCTCCACCGCCGCGAAAGCGGACGAGACCTCGCCACCAACCTCCTGGGTGGGCGAGTCATTGGAGACGAGCTCCGGGTGCAGTGCTTCCAGTTCCTCCAACCGGCGGTAGAGTTCGTCGAACTCCGCATCGGAAACCGTTGGCGCGTCTTCCTGGTAGTAGGCATACCGGTACTTACGGACCAAGTCCGCTAATTGCTCGTACTCATCCCGCAGGGACTCCGACGGCGGAGTCCCTTCCTCCGCGACGATTGCCGCAGCGGCGTCTTGGGTTGTGGTGTCGACCGGATCCGGATTCTCTGGTGTGCTCACAGGTCTATCTTGCCGTAACCCACGGACATTAAAGAGTTGCTAGTGGGACGACAGCCGGTTCTTGCTCCATAACGCGAACGCCAGCCCTCCCAGGCCAACCACCAGGACGGCCCCCAGGAGGCCGAACAGTCCGAGCATGTTGGGCCCTGAAAATGAGCTCGAAGCCACCGTGCCCGCTTCCGTCTCCTTGCCCTTATCCACCGGCGTGTTCCAGTTGGACGACTTGCCCGGGCTTGCGCTTGCGAAGCCCGTGGACGGAGAGGGCGACGGCGTTGCTGACGCCGACGTCGTATCAAGGGTTGCGGTGGGTTCGGACGAGCTCGACGCCCCACCGGTCGCCTGGGGTGCCACAGTGACGAACTGGGTCACCGCCGGTTGTGGCGGAACCTGAACAGGCTGCGGGGCTTGAACCGGCGGTGCTTGAACCGGCGGTACTTGAACCGGCGGGGCAGGCGCAGGAGCAACCTCAGGCTCCCTGACCCGGGTCGGCTCCGGTTTGGATGACGGGATCTTGTCCGTTTCCGGAGCGAGCCCGGGCTGCGTGGGTTCCGGTTCCGTGGGTGCCTCCGAGGGCAGGCAGAGGATCTTCCCATCGCACGGCGCAGCGTGTGCAGGAACAGCGGGCGCAAACAGCATTCCAACAGCCAGCACGACGGCTGGAATTACGGGGCGTCGCATGTAGGCAGCCTCCTAGCTACGGTTTTCAGGCGGCATGGCGATTTGCAGCTTGCGTACCTTTCCACGGCCCACGATGTACCCGCGGCCCGGGATGAAGTCCTTGCTGATGCGGCCCAAGGAGGTGTTGAGGAGGCTGTCGCCTTCCACATCTCCGGGGTTGAGCAGAAGCCCGCGGCGTCCGGATTTGAACGGCTGGGCAAGGGACCATGCCTGGGACCATGTGGAGGTCTCAGACTCGCCCACCACCCACTGATCAGCCTTGATTGCGGCCGTGACCAAACGTCCCACGCCGGATTCGGCCAGGGTGTCCGTGAACTCGGTGAGGCCCTCGATGAAGATGGCCATGGTGCCAGGGTTGTCCGAGGCTTTGTCGATCAGGTCATCCACTACGTCCGAGACCTCGTCCGGCCCCACCAATGACCTGCTCCAGATGTTCAGTGATGCCACGGCGGAACGCCGGGAACCGATGTAGATCAAATCAGTGCGCGGGTTGGAACGCCGCAAGGCGTAGGCCAAGGTGACCAGGGCGACTGTGCGTCCGGCGCCTGGGGGGCCAGCCAGCAGAAGTGATCCCTTGGCGGCGATGGCCGCCGAACCCAGCGTTTCGTCGTCGACACCAATCACTGGGTTGTCCGGGGCGCCCGTGGGCAGGATGTCCAGGTCCACCAGTTCCGGAAGCCGCTGGATCTGCGGTGCTTGCTCGAGTCCCTGGCGGAGCATCGCCTGGCTGAGCTTGGCCACTTCCCGGGCCTGGAGCGCGAGGTTCGAGTTCCCTCCCAACACGGCGAGCTGAACTTCCAGCCCGTCCAGCAGGCCACGCCCCGGAGGCGATGCAGCGTTGAGGACATCCTTGGGGACGTCCAGGGTCATGTAGTCGTCTTCGGAGCTGAGGCGCAGGACCAGCCGCTTCTGGATGGAGGCAAGGAGCGACGCCGGAACAGAGTTGGTGCGGTCACCGCTGACTACCAGGTGGATGCCCAAGGGACGTCCGTCGGTGGCCAGAGTAAGGAAGATGTCCCACAGCGCAGACAAGTTGCTGTACTCGTAGGATTCACGGAAGGAAGACATACCGTCCACCAGGATGAAGATGCGCTTCTCCTCCGGGCGGTTGGCCAGCTGCCGGTATTCGACGATGGTGGAGGCCCGGACCTCAGCGAACCGTGCTGCCCGGTCGTCCGCCACTTCCTTGAGCCAGCGCAGCAGGCGCCCAACGCGCTCCACGTCGTCGCCGTTAATGATTTCGCCAACGTGCGGAAGACCGTCAAGCATCTTGAGTCCCGAGGAACCACAGTCGATGCCATAGACGTGCACCGGCCCACCACGCGGTGTGACAGCCGCGGCGATGGCGATCCCGCGCAGTGCCGCCGACTTACCGGATCCGCCCGTGCCGTAGACGGCCATGTTGCCGTCTTTGTCCGGCTCGTAGAACACTGTGGGCTGGTCCTGGTGGGCGGGGTCATCCGCCACGCCGAGCAGGAGCCGCTCATCGGTCCGCGGGTTGGGAAGCTTGGAGAAATCGTAAGTTGTAGCGAGTTCGTTGAGCCATGGCTTCCGGGGAGGTTCGATGGACAGGACGTCAGCTGCCCGGATGATGTTTCCGGTCATCCTGGCAATGTCGTTGGGTCCGGCGGGTTCTTCTTCAACCTGCGACACCAAGGGCGGTTCCCATGTGGGGCCGGACCCGAACGCCATCTCTACAATGTCGATGCGGGGCCGCTGCGGCTTTTCAGTGGTCCAGCCGCCGGCGTAGCCGGTCTGGAAACCCTGGATGCGGCCGGGACCTGTCTTCGCGGCACCACGGCCGGGAATGGACGGATCAAAGTAAGCGGCCGTCGGGACGCCAAGGATGTCCGTTGCGTCCACTTCATCGGCCATGCGCAAGGCAACGCGGAGGTTGGTGTTGGCACGCAGGTTGTCTTTGATGACACCGGCGGGCCGCTGCGTGGCCAGGATCAGGTGCAGGCCCAAGGACCGGCCACGGGCGGCGACGTCCACCACACCGTCAACGAACTCGGGAACTTCGGTAGCCAGCGCCGCGAATTCGTCCACGATGATGATGAGGTACGGGGGTGCCTCGGGATCGGCTTCGCGTTGCAGCGCCAAGAGGTCCTTGGCTTTCTTACGGTTCAGGAGCCGTTCACGGTAGTGGAGTTCTGCCCGCAGGGATGTCAGCGCACGACGAACCAGGTGCGGGGACAAGTCGGTCACCAGGCCAACGGTGTGCGGCAAGTGCAGGCAGTCGGCGAATGCGGCGCCGCCCTTGTAGTCCACAAACAGGAAGCTGACACGGTCCGGGCTGTAGGCGGCCGCCATGCCCATCACCCAGGACTGGAGGAACTCGGATTTACCGGCACCCGTGGTTCCGCCGACCAGTGCGTGCGGACCTTCGTTCTTGAGGTCGAGGTAGAACGGCTCCACACCTTTGGAACCAACCAGCGCGCGGAGGCTGCCGTTGTCCTTCCGGTTGGGCACGGCCGTGGCATGGACAGAGTTGTTCTCCTGCCAGCGCTCGGCCACGGCCTGTGGATTGTCCATCAGATCCTTGCCGATCAGCGTGGCGTAGGAGACAGCGCGCGGGAGGTCGGAGTCGTCGTCGAGCGGGTTTCCCACATCCACCAGCGGCGACATCATGCGTGCCAGCTGCGTGGCGAGGTCCGCATCGAGGCTTTCACAGCTCACCGGGTACGTGTGGCGGCCCAACCGGACCTGGCCGGTGGTGGTGCCGTGATCGCCGTCCACCGAGAGGAAGTCACGGCATGCCGCGGGAAGGGACTGTACGTTGGCCGCCACCCACATGACGTGCACGCCGTAGTCGGGGCCGCGTTCCACCAACCGCGTGAGACGGCCGCGGTCCACGGGGGCGTCGTCTTCAACGATCACCAGGACGGCCGGAACCACGGGACCGGGAACTTCTTCATGCTCGTTCTTCAGTCCAGGCCGCGGATGCGGGCCCGGCTCCTTGGCCATGGATTCGCGTTCTTCCACGAGGTTTTCGAGCCGCGACAACAGGGCAGCACCGGCACCGGGGCCGGCAGCGAGATGATCGCCGGATATGGGGCTGTGGCCTGAACCGACATGCGGGAGCCACTGCAGCCAGTCCCAGCGCTCACGGGAACGGGCCGAGGTCAGTGCCGTGAGGACAACTTCGGCCGGTGAATGGAGTCCCACCAACTGGAGGACCATGCCGCGGGCCACGTCGTCCACCACGCTGCGGTCCCCCGCCACGCCAAAGGATCCCGAGGTGCGCAGCTGCGACACGATCGGAACGCCTTCAATGACCCGGACCTGCTGCAGGCATTCCTGGATTTCCCGCATGTACTGCGGTTCAGTTTCATTGGCGCCCGGTTCGTCGAACTGGATGCGCGATGGTGCGGAGCCCAATCCGAAGCGCACCCCCAGGAAGTGCTGATGCTCCGGGCGGTGCGTCCAGAGAAGGGGCCCGAGTTTGTAGATCGCGTCCACGGTGTCGCTCACGGACGGCGCTTCCTGGAGCCTGACAGCGCGCTCAATGTTCTGCTGCTTGTCGATGTCCTCACGGAACGCCAGCATGGCGGCTTTGAACTGTTTGTGGCCTTCCTTGGCCTGCCGCTTGCTCTGCATTTTGTGGTCCACATAGTGCCCCACAATGAACAGCGGCATCATCGCCATGAAAATCACGGAGAGCAGGTTCTGCGTGAAAGCGAAGAGCACGCCGCCCATCAGGAGCGGCGCGATCAGCATGATGTACGGGAAGGGCTGGTGTTCCGGGCGCTTCGGCCCCGCAGGCGGCACGCGCTTGGGCGACTCGAACCTGGGCAACACGCGCGGCGAGCGATTGAAATCCACCAGCGGCGACGACGGAGCCCCGCCGTGGTTCCGGGAAAGGGCAACGACGCCCACGGAAGTATCACCCAAAGTGACGGTGTCGGAGGATTCGAGTGTTGCCCGGGTTACCGGCAGCCCATCCATGAGGAGGCCGTTGGCGGAGTTCGTGTCCACGATTTCCACGGTTTCGCCCACCGTGATCCGCGCATGGCGCTTGGACGTCAGCGGGTCCGACAAACGAATGTCGGCGTCACGGTCCCGGCCGATGTAGCTGGTGCCGAAAGGCAGTGAAAATTCGCGTCCGACGTCGGGCCCTGACATGACGCGCAACGTCGCCGCTGCCGGTCCCCTGCCATTGCCGTTGGCGTGCCCGTTGGATGCGAACTGCTCGCTGACCTGCGCGAGTGAGACCTTGGACCCCGGCCGCAGCCCCGACTCCAACAGGTTGTCCGTCGGCCGCAGGACGTGCCCGGAGAGCCCGCCGCCAACGAAAGCCTCGTCCACGCTGATGGACAGGTTCGACGGCGGTTCGGTCCCCTTTCGTGCGGGGTCGGCAGCCCAAAGTTCGGTGGCAATATCAGCCACGGTGGCACGACCATCCACCGTTACGGCGAGGTCCTTTGCTTCCGCAGGGTCACGCCGCAAGGTCAGGCGGAACTTCATCCTTCGTCGACTCCACTCATTTTTTCAAGGAGATGCAGGTCAGCCGGAGTCACAAGATGTGATGTCACGGCGTGTTCCACCAGGCGCGCCCGGCGGTTGGTGGCAAGTTTTCCAACCCCGCCGCGCAGGCCCACGACGCCTACGCGGTCAAGTTTGTCGCAGACGTTGTCCAACTTGCGGTTGAAACGGGTCAGGGCCCAGCCCAGTCGCTTCGCGGCCTCGGCAGATGACGGAATGGCGCTAAAGCCGGTGCCATCGCGCCGCAACATGGGTTCGGCCAAGGCAACGATGAGCGCCTTTTGCGAATCGGTGAAGACCACGGGTCCGATCGTGGTGTCCCCCGCTTGGTCGTCATCGCGTGCTTCGTGCCGGAAGGACGGTGTCTTCAAGTGAACAGCGAACTCGTAGGTGGTAGGTCCGGCCGTGAAAATCACGTTGGTGTGGCTGAAGACCAGCGGGATCCTCGCCCCGGGCGCAAGCCAGGCCTGCATGCCGCCGGAGCCGTCAGCAATGGTGGCGGACAGCATGCTGCCGACGTTGCTGAGCCACCACATGCCGTCGTAGCGCGCGATCTGCAGGAAGCGTCGGTGCAGATAAGGGTTGTCGTCCACTTCCAAGTCACCTTCGCGTCCAATATCGAAGATGTCCTCGTCGGATGGTTCGTACCATTCCCCACAGAAATCTATTGCTAGATCCCCCATGATCTGTGCCTCCTCAGTCGGCGGTAAGTAAGTCTCATGTGCCGGTTACTCGTCCAGGCAGGCGATGGAATCCGGCCCGCCGGGTGAGGCACTGCCGTCAGCCCGGACAATAATTGCCTGCACGCAGATGGGCGGGTCAGCCAGCGCGCCGAGGAACGCCTTTCCAGTGGACGTGGTCTCATAGACGCCTTCGGACTTTGCCGACTTGACCCGCCATTTGAACGTGTCGCCCGGCAACGGGTCCGGGTTTGTCCAGGAGAAGACAACGATATTCCGGTCCTTGGTGTCCCGCGCCGCGGACATTCCCGCAACCTCCGGAACACTGCCGTCGCTCAAAGCGTCGGCTGGCGGTTTGCTTGACGTTTCCGTAGGTGCAACCTTGGGCTGCGCCTGAGCGCCCAACACCACCCCCACCACAATGGCCACTACCAGCACTGCCGCGCCAGTGGCGGCAAACCACAGGTTGCGCTTGCTGTGATCTGCCGGCGGAGCATCCTCCTTCGTGACCGGCGACGCACCGGAGGGGGCGTTGGAGCGGCTAACCGTTGCGCCAAGATCTTCCTGGGGACGCGAAGGCTGCCAGCCACGCAGCACTGTGGACTCTGCCGTGTCAGGCTCGGCCGGAGCGTTTTGGCTGCCGGGGGCTGTGTACGATCCCGGTGCAGTGTACGAACCCGGCGCCGTGTATCCCGATGCCGGAGCGTGAAACTGCGGTGGGGCCGAAGCCCCGGTGTGGGACGGGACCGTTTGCGGAGGGTTGGCGGACTGGGCCGGTTGTTGTGTCGGCGTCTGGGTGACGTTAGGAACCGTGGACGGGAAGGTTCGCGCCGGGAAAGTGGGCGCTGAGCCTGTGGTGGCGGTTCCTGAGGAGTCGGGATCGATCGAAGCGATGCTCCGGACCCGGGTTTCCTCGAAGTTGTCGTCCGGGTGCTGGTCGTCCCCGTGCCCGGGTTCTTCCAGAACCTCAAATGGCGTCACAGACAGGTTCAGTTCAGCCTGGATCCGCTGCAGTGCCAGCGCGAAAGCGTGCGCCGAGGAATAACGGGATTCCGGTGACTTGGCCATGGACGTGGCGAGAACGAGTTCCAGGGACTCCGGAACGTCGGCACGGCCCAGCCTGGGCAGTGGTGAGTTCGTGATGCGGGAGATCAGTTCCCGCTGCGAGTTGTCCTGTCCCGGGAGGACAAAGGGTGAACGACCCGCCAGCAGCGTGTACAGCGTTGCACCCAGGGCCCAAATGTCCACAGGAACACCATCAACGGCACCTCCGCGGAACTGCTCCGGCGGAGACCACGGGATGGACATGCCGGCGTCGTCCTCGGTGTCAGCGCCGATCGTACCGGAGATACCAAAGTCAGTCAGGGCAGGCCGGTTGTAATCGGTGACGAGGATGTTGGCAGGCTTGATGTCCCGGTGCACAATTCCGGCCCGGTGAGCGGTCTCGACGGCGGAAGCCACCTGGATGCCGACGGCCAGGACCTCATCCACGCTGAAGCGCTGGCGACGATAACGGACGTCGAGGCTTGGCCTGGAGCAGTACTCCATGGCGAGGTACGAGTGTCCGTTCTCGGTGATCTCGGCTTCGAAGATCGTCACAATGTAAGGGTGCGACGACAACTGCGCCATGAGGTTCGCTTCGGACTCGAAACGGCGCCGGGCCCCTTCGGTCTTCAAATCGGACAACAGCACCTTGACCGCTACTTTTCGGCGCGGTCGATCCTGCTCATAAAGGTAGACATCCGAGAAGCCACCGGAGCCGAGCAGGCTGATGTACTTGAAACCCGGGATGGGTGGAGGCGGCGCGGGGGGCCTCTTGGAACTCAAAGAATCTCCTCGAAACGCAATGAAATGTTGTCGCCCAGCTCGGCGATGTCGCCGTCCAGCAGGATGGCCATTTCGTTTTGGGCAAGCCGGCGGGGTGCCTGGCCTTCCCGGATGAGCACAGTGCCGTTGGTTGCCTTCAGGTCGCACAACATGACGTGCCAACCCTCAAGCCGGACCTCCACATGGGAGCGGGAAATATCCCCACCAGGGCTGTCCACTTGGACCAGACGCGGCATGGTGCCGCCTTGCACACGGGATACCGACGGTTGGCGGCCGATGATGAGCGACTGGTCAAGATCAATCAACTCACCCGTAGACAACCGCATCCGGCCCAGCCTGGGACGTGGGACGTGGATGGCGTCGCCGGAAACGGCAACACCGCACACCGAACACTGCGGGTACGTTGGTGGGTTGGCGTGGCCTTGGGAGCACATCCGTGCCAAAACGCTCGGCCCGTTGACGGCTGACGCCTCCGCGCGTCCAACAACAGCCTTTGCGCCGGACTCTTCGGCGGGAAGGCTACTTTTCATGATGGTCTGTCCGTCATGGTCAGAGTCCTCGTCCGCGGCCATGGCCGCCGGAGCCGACGACCAAGCGGCCGGCACTTGGGCCGCAGGATCGGCTACGGGCTTGGACGGAACTGACTGCTGCTCACTGCCCGGTTCAGGGGCCGAGGAACCGCTGCGCAGCCAGGGAACGGAGTCAATCAGGCCGCTTGGTGCTTCGGCGGACGGGGTTGGAGACAGGTTCACCGGCGCCGGCGACATCTGGTCCATAGCTGGTGGTGCGTCCGGTGTAGCGGACGCAGGCGAGTCATGGTCGTCAGACCCTTCGTCCGTGCGGACTGCTGCGTCCTCGATGTTGCGCATCACCGTCTTGTCCCACAGGTGGTCATAGTTTGTGGTGTTTTCCAGCGACGGAAGGTTTGGATCAGTGGTACTCGTGTGGACGGGCACCTCGGATGCTTCCGTATCTGCCTCGCTGGCTGGTTCCAGCTCCGCATCCACGGGAGAAACCGACTGCGCCGGTGCAGCATCCCCGGCCTGCTCAGGCGCTTCCCCGGCCACCCGATTCGCCGGCGCCACCGCTTCCTCAGGAACAGGTAACGCGGCGACCTCATTCTCCTCTACGGACGCCTGCGCTTCGGCAACAGCCGGTTCCCGGGCAATGAAGGGCTCGCTTGCGGAGGGCTCGCTTGCGGAAGGCTCGATGCTGGAAGGTTCGCTGGCGGGGATCACATGACCCGGTGCGATCGTCAGGCCCAGGTCCGCTTCCGCGTAGCCAATCATGGTTTCATCGGATACGGCTGCGGGCCGGACCTCAGGTTCACTGTCAGCGGGGGCGGCAGCCCGGGCCGAGGCCTCGAGCGAGGCCAGGAGCACCACACCCTCTCCCAGCGGAAGACTGTTCAGGGGCGAGCCATTCAGCGGCAGGCCTCCACCCGACGTCGGAATTCCGGCAGACGGGGCAGGTTTGTTCCCTATCCGGACGCTGTAAGAGCCGGCGTCTGCAAGTCGCCGTTCAGTCCAGGTGGTGACGTCACGCCCCGTGAGGTGTTCCTCGCCGCCGGCCATCTGCACAACGAGTTCGAGATCCCCCCGGAGGAACACACGAAGGGCGTCCTTTGAGTCGATGATTCCGAAAGGCGGGATGCGGCTGAGGGAAACTCCAAAGGCATCCGTCACCTCATGAAGTACTTCGTGGGCCTCGGGTGCGGACGCCAGCAACTCCCAAACGGTGTCGATCAGTGCGTGCGGTGTGTCAGGGCCCAGAAGCACCACGGTTCCGTTCCGCACTACGCCGAACCAGTCACCCTGCTGATATCTGCTCAGCGAAAGGTGGTTACTGC
Source organism: Paenarthrobacter sp. GQ52 (assembly GCF_059759005.1). Taxonomy (NCBI): domain Bacteria; kingdom Bacillati; phylum Actinomycetota; class Actinomycetes; order Micrococcales; family Micrococcaceae; genus Paenarthrobacter; species Paenarthrobacter sp. GQ52. The sequence continues at coordinate 577,593 of NZ_JCAXEJ010000001.1, read as the reverse complement.
TTGCCATCGGCGCCTTCCTCCTGCCCATCCCCTGCGATCTCGTCGGTGCCATTCACCCAGGCCCTGGGAAGAGTATCTTCTTCAACCTCGGACGCAACCTCGGGACGCGGCGCAGTGGTGGCGATGCCGGCGTCGTTCAGGACGTTCTTGGCGTCCACGACGATGACGGTGACGTTGTCCCTGCCACCGCTTCTCAGGGCTGCCTGGATCAGTGCGTCCACGGCATCCTGCGGATGGGCAACGGTGCTAAGGATGCGGAACATGTGGTCATCGCCCAGCTCCCCGTTGAGACCGTCCGAGCAGATCATGATCCGGTCACCTTCCTGGATGGGAAGCAACCAGAAATCGGCCTCGGTTTCGTCGCCGGTACCCAGGGCGCGGGTAACAACGTGGCGGCGCGGGTGGACGGTAGCCTGCTCCGCTGTGATATCCCCGGAATCCACCAGTTCCTGCACCTCGGAGTGGTCAACGCTTACTTGTGCAAACTCCCCTTGGCTGAGGCGGTAAGTCCTGGAATCGCCGATGTTCATGACCAGCCAGTAGGGCAGGCCCATCTGCTCCACCACCACGACGCCGGACAGCGTAGTCCCGGCGCGCGCTCCCGTTGCGTTGCGGATGGCAGCGTCGGCCTTCAGCAAGCATAACTGAAGGTCGGCCGCTGAAGCGGTGCGCACGCCGGCCGACAATTCAGGGGCGCTGCCCAAAGCCCTGACGCACATGCCGCTGGCGATCTCGCCCGCCTCATGCCCGCCCATGCCGTCGGCAACGGCGAAGACGGGGTCTGACGCAATGAACGAGTCTTCGTTCAGTTCGCGGCGAAGCCCGCGGTCCGTTCCGTACCCGTAGCTGAGCCGAAAAGAGGATCCGCCTGCGGCGGGACCCGCTTCGGCGTTGGCGGGTGTGGCCGGCTGTGAATTCATGCTTGTCCTAGGTGGAAGGAACGGTCCCCAAAGTGAACGGTGGAACCGGGACGGACAAAGCTCGCTTCGCCCGGGTGGAGCCTGGTCTGGATGCCGTCAGGGGTGGTGACAGCACTGCCATTGGTGGAGTTACGGTCCGTGACCCAGACGCCGTCGCCATCAACGCGCAGGTGCAGATGCGTTTTGGAGATGGACCGACCGGGGTCTGACACGGGCAGCAGTTGTTCCACGGTTTCCCCGGGCTGGGGCGCCGGGTTCCGGCCGAGGAGGACAGACCCGCCCAACTGGACGTCCTGGCCGTCATCGATCCGAATCCGCAGGACGGCCTGGGCACGGGCTGCCCCGGGGCGCATCTGGGTGCGCTCCACGTCGTCGTCCGGATGGGCGGCGGCCGCGGGTAACTGCTGTGGTGCGACCACGGCGGGGCTCGATGACGCTGGTGCGATCGGTGCTGCTGGTGTGTGCGCTGCTGGTGTGCGGGGTGCCGGCGTGAAGGGCGCTGTGGGTGGGCGCCACTGGTTCGGATCATGCGAAGGCTGGCCAGCCGGTGCCGCAGGAGTGGCCTGCGCCGGAGCCGGCAGTGGATTCGCGCTCGGACGCGCGCCCTGTGAGGGCCCGGAAGGGACCGGGGAGGCGACGGGCTGAACCGGAGGGAGGTCCATCGGGGCGAAACTGTAGGGACCTTGGATGCCACCCGTGGTCACCGGATTGCGACCGGCGTTCACATCGAACACCAAGGACTTTGCCACTTTGTCCTGCCAGCCACGCAGCTTGCCATTGGTGTCCCAGGCGTTGGATACGACTACAAGGAAAGCCCAAACTACACCGAGGAACATCAGCGGCAGGGCGATCCACAACACCAGTCCGATCTGTCCAAGCGCCGACAAGATGACGGCAACAATGGACCCCAGCAGCAAGAGGCCGCCAGTGAGGATCCCTCGAACAAAAACAACACCAGCGCCTGGCGCATAGCCATCAGAATCCGCACTGCGGATGCCCATGAGCTGGTTGCCGATGGTATTTCCTGACTTCGCCTCCAGACCGAGAAGGACAAAGGTGTACACCACGGTCACGCCTAAACCGATGCTCCCCAGGAGAACCAACAGGCCAGTGTCATAGACAATGAAGCCGTTCCGGCGGGTCTGCGTGATGCCGGCGATTCCCAGAGCGAACGTGGTGGCAAGCACGGCAAAGGGTCCCAGCCAGTCCAGCACAGCTGCACCCAGGCGTTTCCCGGCAGAGGCGGGCGCCAATTCGAGCTTGGTGATCATTGTGGTCCCTCCCCCTGGCCCAGGCATACCGTCCGGCATGGTTTTTCCTCCGTGCTGCATCGGCGACGCCGGAGCCGACACTACCGAGATACTACCGGGATCGGAGAAGCCGTGCCGGTTGGCGAACTCCAACGCCGCCTTCTGGGCATGGTTGATGTTGCCTTCCTTGCGGGCACCACGGTTATTCAGGGGTGAACCGCACTGCGTGCAGAACGTCGCGCCCGGGCGAACCGGATGCCGGCAAGCCGGACAAAGTTCTGTCTCATTGCTCATCAGTGGTGTCCTTCTTGAACGGCAACGTGAAACGGCGCTTCGCAGGATCGGTGGTGCCCTGTTGACGGCGACGAAGGGCCGCGCGGCCATCGGACAGCAACGAGCGCGGCGAGAACCGTGCCTGCTGCCGTTTCCAGAAGCCGACGCTTCCCGTGATGTCCGTCAACGATGTGTCAACGATCTCCCAGTACTCCTTGACCTGGTCCTCACTGGGCTGGCCCGCGCCGAACACAGCGGCGTCCGCCCGGTGGGCAAGCAGGGTGGTGGTAGTTCCTGTAGTGGGGAACGCGTCAGCAATGACCGAGGCCGACTCGCGCCTGGTGGACTTGGTGTCAATCGAGGCACCCATATCGGTGACCAGGCTCAGCACTTCGTTCCATCCGGCGCCAACCCTCTGGGCCGGGTGGCCATCACGGAAACGGGCCTTCCGGCGTCGTGATTTCAGCAGGAGAATCAGCAGCAGCGGCAAGGCGAGTATCCCCAACGGAATCAGTGCCACGCCAATAGCCGCGAGCAGCGGACCCCAGAAAAGCCACGGGTTGTTTTTCTTCTCGTCTGCATCCAGGGCATCCGGGGTGGAATCCGGCGGCAGGTCAGCGGGCTCCTGCGGCGGGGGCGGCGGCTGCAGTACCTGCGGCTTGGGTTTGGACTTGTTTTCCGGGTCCGGCGGGATGGGCACGTTGTCCTTGGGCGGGGTGGGATCAAAGGCAACCCATCCCACGCGGTCAAACGCCACCTCAACCCAGGCGTGGACGTCCTTACCCGTGATCTTGATATCCCCGGCGCCATTCTCAGGGCTCTTGGGGTCAGGATAGAACCCCATGACCACGCGGGAAGGAATACCAAGGTGGCGGAGCATGAGGGACATGGACACGGCGTATTGCTCGTCGTCCCCCAGCATCTGCTTGGCCGAGAGCATGTTGCGGACGCGCGCAGCACTGTGGCCGGGAAGGCTCGGGAGCTGCCCTTCGGCCACCAGGCCGTTGCTGAAAGCACCGCTCTTCTGGAAATGTGCCTCAATCTGCCGGACACGGTCAATGGCAGTCGGTGCATCCGCGGAAATCTGGTTCGCCTGGGAAGCCACGATCGGTGGCACTTCCTCCGCTTCCGGCAGCGTGAGCTTCGCGAAGTCGTACTGCGTGAGCTGGCCGTGCTCCAGCGTCCCGGGGTCCGAGACCTGCACGGTGTAGTTCTCGCCCTTGGACAGGCCCTTGGTGGTCACGGCCGTGTCTGTGCCGGCGTTGAAGTAGAGCCCGGAAGCGGCCCCCGAAGTGTCCGCGAAACTCATACCCGTGGTGTGCCGGCCACCAGGCACAAAGTAGCCTTGGTAATCCTCTACGGTGATGTCCAGTGTGTAGTTGGTGCCCTCCACCGGGCTCCCGGAATCGGCCAGGGTGTTCAAAGACCGGGCATCGCCCACCTTGCTGAAGTTACCGGAGCTGTTGGGATCCATGGTGTAGTTCAGGCCGTTGAAGGCGTCCAGTGCAGCCAGCCGTACCCGGGCATCCTTGGGCAGTCCCTTGACCGTAAACAGCGTGCTGTCCTTCTCATCCTTGACGAAGCTGCGGAAGCTCGCCAGCGGCGTGATGTAGTCCCGAGGGTCGAACGGCGGAACGATCGTGTTGCGGAGCACCTTTCGGTCATCGCTCGCGGTTACCAACGGCGAGGCGATGGCGGTGACGCCCACCGCAACAACGATCACGGCTGCAGCAGTCCCCAGGCGGCGGAGCTGGCCGCGGCGGGCTGTGGCGGCGTCGGAACCCGGCCTATTGGCCGAAACGGCCTTGGTGCTGTTCCGCCGGAGCACATCACGGCGGAACGTCGCCCACACGATGGACACAATGGTCAGCGAGACGCCGCGCTCCACATTGAGGAAGCCCGCGCTGGTACTGAAAGCGATGCCCGTGACAAAGAGGACCAGCACCGGCAGCAACGGCCAGTACGGGCTCTTCAAACGCCAGGTCAGCAGACCAGCGGCCAGAGCGGTCACCAGTGAACTGAGGAACGGCACAATGAGCATGCCATTCGCTGTGCCCACAGGAACGCCAACGGTGAGCATGTCCTTCCAGGCAAACACGATGCCCAGCAGGAGCGTACGCAAGGAGTCGAGGCTGGGCAGGAATCCGAAGACAGCCGAATCCGGCACGGCCAATGCCGAGCCAAACACCATGTAAGCGCCGAAGGTCACGGCAGCCGTGATGAGCAGTCCCAAGTGGAAGCGCACGTTGAGGACAGCGATGCCCAGCCCCAGCAGCACACCACCCAGACCTGCGATGAGGTAGTGGGCGTCTCCCCCGAAGCTTAGGGTGAAACCGAGGACGCCAAGGAACAGCAGCACCAGGAGCGCCCCACAGTCGACGGCGAAATGCCAGGCTGGCCTGCCGTCGTCGAATATTGATCCGGTGCCGCGGGCGGCGGACCGGGTTGCCTTGGCTGCGCGGGGACGCACCCTGAGATGAGGAGCGGTGCTCATGCTGCCGCCTTTCGAAGAACTATGGCGAGATCGTCCAGGTCGCCGACCGTGAGGACCGTCAGGTCCGCGATGTTGGCCCTCGACGGCGCCGCTCCGGGTTGGACACGGACCGCCAGGCTCCGCACACCCGGGGGAACGGACGACGCCGCGGAGCGCAGTTGCGTGGCTGTCACGTGGCTGCCCACTACGAAGAACACCACGGAGGCGTTGGGGACGGTGTCCGAAAGGGTGCGGGCGAGGTCGACGGCGGTCTTCCGCATGGGTGCCCCGACAATGCGGGTCATGTCGTCCAGCAGGTTCCGGCCGGTTTCGCAGCGGAGCGGCCCCTTCTGGGTCAGGACGTCCAACTCACGCTGCTCGCGGATGGCCTGCCTGCCAATGGAAGCGGCCACAGAGATGGCCATCTCGAACTCGGGCCCGGAGTCATACTCGTCCGTGTTGATGGAGAGCGAGATGGCCAGGTGTGCGCGCCGGGTCTCCTCAAACTGGCGAACCATGAGCTTATTGGTGCGGGCCGTGGTCTTCCAGTGGATGTGCCGCCGATCGTCCCCGGGAACGTAATCGCGCAAAGCATGGAAGGAGACATCCGCGCTGGACAACTCCGTGGTGGGCATGCCCTCAAGGTCGCGAATGAAACCTGCGGCCGAGCTCCCCAGCGATACGGTCCGGGGGTGCACGAACAGGTCCACCGGGTCGGTCCACATCACGCGGCGCCGCAGCAGGTGGAGTGGGTCGGCGCGAACAGAGCGGACCGGACCCACGACAATCACTGCACGCCGGGCCGTAGGGATGGTAAAGAGATCCTCGTGCACCTGTGCCGGCTTCATGCGGGGCAAATGGAAAACGGCCGTGTTGGAACCCACGGGCAGCTCCAACGCTGCAGGCAGCAACGGCCTCGTGGACACGTTGGACACGGCAATGCTGCCCACAGCGTCGTCCCCCACAGCCACCCGTGTGCGGGCGAGGTCCAGAACCACGCCGTAGGCCGAGCGGCCCACGATGAAGCCGATGGCAAGGAGGAACAGCAGGAACGCCACCATGGCAGCTGACTTGGCTTCCTGCCAACCCCACGCCTGTCCCGCCCACCAGAGCCCGATGGAGGCAGCCAACACTACCCAGCCGAGCAGGCTCACTACCGCGAGGACGGGCCACACGTACTTCAGCCAGACAGCCCTGACCTTGTTCCACCCTGGCGCAAGGAAGTCGCCTGCGGTTCCGGCTGCTTCCGACCATACGGCTGCCGGGTGGAGCTTGCTGGTTTTGCCGCGTTGGCTTGACCGGCCGGGGCGCTTGCCCGGCTCGTGGCCAGGGCCGCGCAGGGAACGCATCTTGCCGCCAAGAGCGGACGTAGCGCGTTTCAACGAGTCAGCAGCCCTGTTCAGGGGTGTGCTGGAGGACATGTCTGGGCCTTTGTTCGAGCTGGGTGCGGTGGGGAGTAGTGTTTAGGCGCTCGCGCGTTGCTGCGGGGCCGCGACGTCAGCGAGGACGCGGTTGAGCACCACCTCGGGTGTTGCGCCGGAGAATTCGGCTTCGGGGTCCATTACCAAACGGTGCGTCCACACCACTGGGGCGAGCTCCTTGATGTCATCCGGCAGAACGAAGTTGCGGCTCTGGCTGGCGGCCCACACCTTCGCAGCGCGGACCATGGCCAAAGCGCCACGAACAGAAACACCAAGCCGCGTTTCAGAGGCATTGCGGGTCTCTTCGCAGAGGCGGGAAATGTACTCGAGCACCGCGGTGTCCACGTGGGTGGTGGCTGCCAGGTCTGCCATGTCCGCTACGGCCTGAGTGGTGATCAACGCGCTGAGGTCCTTCGAACGGTCCTTCAGGTTGGCCCCGCCCAGCAGCCGGACGGTGGAAGCGTGATCCGGGTAGCCGATGGAGGTTTTAATCAGGAAGCGGTCGAGCTGGGCCTCGGGCAGGCGGTATGTGCCGGCCTGTTCGATGGGGTTCTGGGTTGCCAGGACCATGAACGGGCGGCCGGCCTCGTATGTAGTACCGTCCACGGTTACGCGGGATTCCTCCATGACTTCCAACAACGCGGACTGCGTCTTAGGAGAAGCACGGTTGATCTCGTCAGCCAGGACGATGTTGTTGAACACCGGGCCCTTGTGGAATTCGAACTTCTGTGTCTTTTGGTCGTAGATGGTCACACCCGTCACGTCAGACGGCAGGAGGTCAGGCGTGAACTGGATGCGGTTATGCGAACCCTGGACCGTCGCGGCCAAGGCACGGGCGAGGGAGGTCTTACCCGTACCCGGCGCGTCTTCAAACAGGACGTGGCCTTCGGCCATCATCGCCGTGAACGTCAGCCGGATGACGTGTTCCTTGCCCAACACGGCCTTGCCCACGTTGGCAACGAGCTTCTCGAACGTTTCTGCAAACCACGCGGCCTGCTCGTTTGTCATGGTCATCGGTTGATCCTGTTCCTTGGGTAGGTGTGCGAATGGAGTTGTTGAACGGCCTGTCGGAGCATCAGCAGCCACCGGGCTCATTGCCAAAGCGGTCCACCGTGATGGCCTTGACGAACCATCCGGGGTGGCTTCCCTCCGTGACTCGATACCACTTGGTGCTCCCGCCGTAAATGTTCTTTGTGCAGTCGATCTTGAGGCGTCCTTCAGAGCGGGAGACCCAGCCAACTCCACATGTCGGCCCGCTTGGGTTGTAGGTATCCGGCTGGTTCGGTTTACCCGGGCATGTGTTGTTGTGCGCCTGAATCGTTGTGGACGGAGGCGGTGGGGGCGGCGGTGGCGTGGGGTCGTCGCCACTTGTCGCGTTGACTTGGCCGCTATGTGCGCCAGCCACTACTGTGAAGGCCCGGACGTTGAGCTTCCTTGTCTTGTCCCACCCGCCACCTGCGGCGTCGAAGCTTGTTGCCTTGCCCACGCTGGTCCAGCCGCCGCCGTCGAGATTGACCTCGTAGTGGTCCAGGGCGCGGCCATTCATGTTCGGTGGATTCCAGTTCCAGTGCACCTGGCCGTCGCCCTTGGCGGACTTTCCGCCCGAGACATTCGGCGCATTTGGGGGCGCATAGGGGTTACCTGTGCCGATCGCCTTCGCATCGCCGGCCATGCCGTTCTTCACCGACGTGGCGATGATATTGACCACCACGTCGGTTCCATTAGGCTGCCCACCGATGATTCCGCCTCCGCGGGCAATCTGCCCGGAACCATGAGCGGTCTGCCAGCGGTAAGTGATCTCATTGTCCTGTGAGCCGTTCCGCTCGGCTGCAGTAAGCGGCGTGAAGGCAACCTCGAGCCGACCAGAGTCGCCGGTCGCTTTTACGGATCCACTCCCCACCATCCCGGGCTTGCCTGCAGCCCGGATTGGGGCCGACTGTTGGCTGACACCACTGACGCCGGCCTTGTTTGTGGCTGACACCGTGAATGAGTAGTCCGCTTCGGAGTTCGCCACGGTGACGTTCTGCGAGGTGGCCCCCACAGATTGGGTAGCTACGACGGCGCCGCCCATGTACGTGGTCAACGTGTAGGCGGACACCGCGTCACCGTTGTTATTCGGCGCCGCCCAGCTAACCTGCAACTGGCTCTGCGTACCCACGGAACCGGCGCCCGCAACTGAAGGAGCCGCAGGGGTCGCCGGCACTCCCGCAGGAGTTTCGGCTGCGGAGTAGGTACTCCATTCCGAGGGTTCCTTGGCATCATTCCTGGCCAGGACCCGGACCTTGTAGGCCACGCCATTGGTCAGACCGGTCCAAACATGGCTGTTGGCCGTGAGGTTCTGGATCTGAGGGTTCTGGCCGGCAGGCGCAGGCGAGATCTCAAGGTCGTAGGACTTGATGGGCGAGCCCTTGCTTGCGGGAGGAACCCACGCCACGGACAGCTGCTTGTCGCCGAACTTCAGCGTGGGTGCAATCGGGGTGTCGGGCTTGACGTCCGGACGGACCTCGGCCGACACCGGAGACCGCTCGGATTCATCGATCGCATTCGTGGCAGTGACTGCAAAGTGGTACTTCACATTGTTGGTCAATCCGGTCAACGTACAGGTATTCGCGGGGCAGTCCTGCTTAAAGCCGTTCTCGCCGTAAACCGTGTACTTGGTGATCGGCGAGCCGCGATCAGCCGGCGCGTTCCATGTGAGCAGGGCGGTTTGGTCGCCCACGGACTGTGCAAGCGGCGTGGTTGGTGCTGCCGGCTTGTCCTTGACGGTCAAACGGATGCGGGCAGTGGCGTACCGGGAGATCTCGCCGGTCTTATCCTCCACCGTGTATGCAACCACCATGGTTCCGGTGAATCCGCTTGCGGGTGTGACGGTCACGCTGTCCCCGCCGGCTTCAGCCGTTCCCTGGCCCGTTTCGGTGACGGCTGAAGCGATTTTCAGTGGTGTCTCCGGGAATGGGTTGGAATCATTTGCCAACACGTTGACCGTCACAGGCTTCCCGGATTGCGCCTCGGGTTCAGCGTCGTCGTTTGCCACCGGTTTTGGCCGGTTGGAGGCCGACAGGGACAGCTTGTACGTTGCGACAGCTTCGAGCCCGCGGCGGTCTTTTGCTTTCACCTGGACGGTGCCCGACTGCCCAATCTGCACGGAATCATCCGTGGAGACCTTGAGTGTCTTGCCCTCCACGTTCACCTTGAAGCCGCCCTGGGCTGCGCCCACCAGCTCGTAGCTCATGTTTTGCACGTCATCCTGGTCCGGATCCGACGTCAGCTTCTCCAGGTCGAGGCTTGCGGAATCGCCCTTGGGAACTTCCACGTCGCTGCCCAGCAGAACCGGCGGGTTGTTCTTATTGGGGTCGGGCAGCACTTTGGTTCGGATGCTGAGCGTCGACTTCAGACCGTTGGGATCGTCCGGACCTGTTCCATCAGTGACTTCGAAACTGATGGAACCGGGGCCGACGTACTCTGCACCTGCCGTGTATTTCAGGGCAGTGCCACCGTTGGCCACGGGGTCGCTGCCGTCGGCACCGATGAGCTTGATGCGGTCAGTCTGGGTCAGGCGGGGTGAGCGTCCTTCACGGACCTTGACCCATTCCGCGAGGTTTACCGTGACGGACTGGCCTGAGACGAGTTCCACTACCTCGTCCTTGGCGAGCGTGGGAACCTGCTGGCCAATACCGGGAACCCAAATGATGGCCGTGGACTTCTGTCCGTCCACGTCCTCCACGGTGTAGGGCACCAGTTGCGGCTGCTCGGTGAGGTCAACAATGACGTTGCCTTCGGGACCGGGACGCGCGGTTTCCAAACCGGTAGCGACCTTGAGGTTCTCCCCCACCCCGTCCGGATCTTCGTCGTTCTTCAGGACAGGAACATCCACGGCCGTTTTGCCGAGCGTTTGTGCCGAGGTCACGCGGTCATCGCGGGCAATCGGCGCCTGCAACGGCAGGTCGTTCTGGACTACCACCCGGATACTGGCCTGTCCTACGGCATCGCGGTCGTCGGCAACGGAATAACGAACGTTGACGGTGCCCTCCGCAGCGGGAGCGGTTACCAGTATCCGGCCACTGGTCTGGCTGACCTTGGCGTCGAGGCCTGCGTCAGCTTCGATGCTGTCCGTCAGGATACGGATGATGTCACCATCGGGATCGGTATCGTTGGCGGTCGCGTCCACAGCGATCTGGCGGCCTGGACGGACCTTGACTTCGTCATCTACGGGAGCTGGTTTCTGGTTGTCCTCGCCACGTGGCGCGACGCCCACCGTCACCGTTCCGGTGTTGACCGCACCTTGGCGGTCGATCACCTTGTACCGGAACGTGTCGGTACCGGCGCCGTCACCGGCGGCGACGAAATCAATGAAGCTGCTGCCCGCCGTCGCGGTTCCCATGGTGGGTGTGCTGTCGATGCCGGTGAGCTGTACCGAGTCGCCGTCGGGGTCTATGCCGTCCAGCGGAACCGGGATCCGGACGCTGCCGCCCGCCACAACGCGTGCCGTCAGGTTTTGCGGCTGCGGACGCGAATTCTGGGTACCCTCCAGCGGAAGGACGTGGATGGTGACTGCCGCGGCGCTCTTCTGCCCTTGCGGATCCACCGCGTTGTAAATGGCCCGCACGGTTTTGGGCGTGGGTCCGGCAATAAAACGCAGGGTCTTCTCGGAGATGAACGCTTTGCCGTCCTCTTCCGGGATGCTCTGCGCCAGCACCGGATCCACGGACAGTTCCTCACCCTGCGGGTGGGTGTCGTTGTCCAGGACCGGAATGGTCACGACGTCGTTCACGCGGACGTTGACTTCGTCGGGTTTTGGCTGGGGAGCCTCGACGACGGCGGGAGCCGGCACCGGGACGACGCCCACTGTGCCGGTGGCAGACGCGCGGCCGTTCGACATCGTGTAGCTGAAGACGAACGGTTCCTTGGCTCCGAGAACGTCGGTAACGCGAAGGACGCTGTGGTCGATCACGCTCACGGATGCCGAGGAGCTGTCGGGGACGGTGACGGATTGGAGAACCAACACGCCGCCCGAAGGATCGGAGTCGTTGGCCAGCGGATCAACCAGCACGCTGCCACCCACCGGGAGCAGTGCGACGTCGTGGACTGCGACGGGAGCTCCGGCATCCTTGCCGGACTCGACGTCCACACGGATCAGCCCTTGGCTGCTCTGGGGGCCATTGCTGGCGATGTAGGTCAAGTAGATCGGGCCAGGGGTGGTGCTCCGGAACGTGAACGTGCCGCCGTCGGTTACGGGGCCGAGCTCAGCGGGGCCCGCGGCCTCAACATGAGCAACACGTAGGGCGCCGCCGTTGGGGTCCACATCGTTCTTCAACGGCGCGATGACCAGGTCCTGGCCCACCACTGCGGTGACGTGGTCAGCGTTGACCACGGGCGCGAGGGCACCCGGCGGCTGCACGTTGACCACGATGCGGCCGGTGGTGGTGGCCCGGCCGTCCCACACTGTGATGGTGACGTTCTTCTTGCCCGGTGCTGCGCCGGAATCCTGGTACGTCAGGAGACCGTCGCGGCGTACCTTCACCTGGTCCTGGTCGTTGTCAGACTTTGCATCCAGCAGGACTAGGTCATCGCCGTCGGGGTCCATCCAGTCGGTCAGGATGTTCTGGCTGACGGACTTGCCCTGTTCCACCAGCATGGTGGTGGGCTCGCCTCGCTTGAAGGACGGGGGTTTGTTCTCTTCCGGAGCCACTACCCGAAGTGTGACCTTGCCGCCGGCGGACAGGTCGCGGCCATCGGCGGCGTTGTAGTCGAAGACTTCAGTGCCCGGTTTCGCATCTGCCGGGACCTTGATCTGGAAGGCGGATCCTCCGTAGATGTTTTCCAGGGCACCCATCTTGGGGCCGTTGGCGCCTACCGACGCGGTGAGGACATCGCCGTCGGGATCTGAATCGTTGTCCAGCACGCTCAGGATGGAAGTCCGGCCCGGTCGGACACCGAACTCGTCCGGTTTGGTCTCGGGCGGACGGTTGGGCTTGGTGCGGTCCGGGAGGACGTTGATGGTGTTGTTGTCCGCGGACTCCTGGTCCTGGTCGTCAGACTGGTTTTTGGGCGGGACAACGTCGTCCCAGTTGTTCACCAGCTGCATGTTCTGGTTGACCAGCCACACGCTGCCCGAGTTCACGTCGTTGAGGACAACCAGGTCCCTGTTCAAGCGGAAAACATAGCTTGGGGAGGCACTGGCTTTGGGAACGTCGTTTTTCTTGTCGTCGGCGTCGTTGTCGCAGTCGCGGACGTACTTGTTGGCGCCGGACCACGCTGAGTGGACACACTTGCTGACCTGAACCGGAGCTGCGGGGACGCCTTCACCGTCAGCATTCACGGTTGCGGCTGTGGACCCGTCCAAGGGCTGCTTCAGCAGGGCCTTTCGTGTGGCAATGGCGACGTAGCTGCTGTCTTCACTGCTCTGCTGGAGCTTGGCTTCGCGGGCATCCTGAAGTTGCAGCTTGCGGCCGCCAGGCAGGAAGAGGTTGCCGGAAGCGGCGTCAAGGACCACGGGCTTATCGCCCACCACGGCCAGTTGAAGGTCGCCGGCGCCCTTGAGCTCGTCCACCTTGCTGACCTGTGAGTCAGTGCGTTCCCCGTTGGGGTCCACCGTGGTGACTATGATTTCGCCCTTACCCGGGTCCGCTGTGTAGATCCGGTTGTCGGATCCCACGGCGGAGACCATGCCCGGGGAACCTGTCAGTACGGGTTCAGTTCCTTCTTCGTCGAAGCCGTTGACGGTGGAGGGAGACAGTGCCCACACTTTCCCCCGGGCCGGGTCGGTCACAGAGAGAACGGTGGAGCCATAGCTGACTTGCGACGACGACGGCAACTGCTTATCGCCACCCAGCTTCAGGTTTGCTGCCGATACCTGGTTGATGGTTGAGCCGGATTCGTCGTCCACGAAGACGTTGCCATCATGCTGCAGCACATCAAAGGTAGTGGTAGCGGGGGTGACGGCACCATCCAGCACGCGGGACGGATAGTTCAACCGGCCCACAGCGTTCTTGGTTTTGCTCACGACCCACACGCCGCCGTCATTCAAGTCCACCTCGGTGGTCTTGAACCCCGGGTACAGAATCGCCCCGGTGATCAGCAAAGCGCCCGCCGCGGTAGCGGCAGTTCCCGCTATGAATTTCGTGTTTTGACGCTTTTTCAGCCCCAGCTTGCCGAAGAAAGTTGTCACAGCCCCAGAATTCCCTTTGTGTTCAGCCGCCCCCCAGTGGCTTCCAAGCCAACCGGCAGATGCCGGCGGCCGTACATTTCGCAGTACCCCCATGCGGCGGCGGAAATTTCAGTCCCTAAGACTATCCCACGCGCCCCACGGCCGGCCAAGGAAACCCGAGACCGGGCTATCCATTGGCTTTGACAGCGTACTGTCTCCCTGGCCCGGGGCGCGATGGGGACAACTGCCCGGTGCCCCGGCACCGATTGAGTCAGCATTGCGGAATCTGATGGGGTCCGGGGTCTCCCAAGGTGGTGTTGCCTTGGGCGATGAAACGGCCAGCATTAGCGCCGCTGGTCAGGCGGTACCACGCCGCATAGTTCAAGTACGGGGTGCTGCGGTTGATGTAACAGTTAACCGTGAATGTGCCATTGGACTCGTACTGCCATGGGGCTCCATAGACCACGCCATCGCAGCGGTGCCCCGGAGTGTTGGGGTCCCAGGACGTCTGACCGGATGGCGCGGTGTCCGTGCACGTACGGAAGCTGCCGGATGGCAAGGTCGCATCCCAGGAGGTCTTCTGCGGCCCGCTCTGAGCACTTGCGGTAGCCACGCCTCCGCCTTGGCCTATGGAGTTGAACGTCTGGACCTCAATGGTGCGGGTCTGGTTGTAGCCACCGGTGTTGACTACCCGGCTGCCCGACGCGGATTCGTTGATCCACCCGGTATCCGTTCCACCGCCGGTGATCCTGATCTTGGTCACGGCTACGTCGTTGCTGCCCGTGGACGGGGAGGACCAGTTCAGCGTCAGTGTGGTCTGGTTCTGGCCACCATTGGCACCGGAAGCGGACGGCGTTCCGGGCGAACCATACGGTGTGGTTGTTGCCGGTGCGCTGGCATTGGAACTTGGCGCCACGGAGGAAACGGCCGTGACCGTGATGGAGGTAGCCTGCCCATTGGCGAAACCACCCACCGTTTGCCCGGGCGTGATGGGACCGGACTGGCCGGTACTCGCCAGGTAGCGGTAGCTGACCTCACTCTGCGTGGATCCGTTTCGTTGCTTGTCGTCAAGGACCGCAAAGTTGATGGTGACTGCCCGGCCCGCTCCCCCGGTATTTGCCGGTGTCGCTGTGACGTTGTTAACGGTGCCGAGCTTGCCTGTGGCACGGCGAGGGGCTGAGGCGGCACTGACGCCACCCTTCCCGGCCTTGTTCTCAGCTTGCACTGTGAACGTGTAGCCGGCTTCGGCGTTCTGGGCGGTAAAGGTGGCTGACCGGACGTTTCCCGGGATTGTTTGGGTCTGGGGCACGCCGTTTCCACCGCTCATGGTGACGTAGTACGTCTTGATGGGATCACCATTGATATCGGGTTCGGCCCAATCCGCGCGGATCTGGTTACTTGTTCCCACGGACTCCACCACAGCGGTGGTGGGGGCAGCCGGGGCCGCCGGAAGGCCAGCGGGGTTGTCCTCAAGGGAGTACATGCCCCAATCCGACGGACCGAGCTCGTTGACGGCCTGGGCACGAACCTTGTACTTCACGCCATTGCTGAGCCCGGGCCATGTGTAGCTCAGGCCGGTGACCTCGTTCTTGACGGCTATGCCGTTGGCCGGAGGCGGCGAGATCTCCAGGTTGTAATGCTTCACAGGAGAGCCCTCGGTCTTCGCAGGGGTCCACGTAATAGCCATGTTCTTGTCCCCGGCTTTGACCGTGGGGGCGTCCGGCGGCGACGGTTTCTCATCCGGGCGGATCTCATTGGACGCGATCGATGCTGGCGAGTCCCCCACCTCATTGGTGGCGAATACCGTGAACACGTACTTCACGTTGTTGGTCAGTCCCGAGAGCGTGCAGGTAGTGGTGGGACACACCTGCTCAAAGCCGGCCGCCTTCACCGTGTACTTGGTGATGGCTGCGCCATTGTCCGACGGCGGTGCCCACTTGAGCACCGCGGTGCGGCTGCGGACGTCGGTTGCTACGGGCGCCGACGGAGCGTCGGGCTTGTCCCGGACTGTGATCCGGACACGCCCCACGGCCTGCCTGGATGGGTCCTTGGTCTTGTCCAGCACGGTGTACCGCACCACCATGACGCCTTTGAAGCTGTCAGCAGGAGTAACTGTGACCGAATCGCCCGAGACCGTCGGTTGACCAGCCGCAGAGCCTGTTTCCACGGCGGCGCTCTCGATGGTCAGCGGTGAATCGTTGAAGGGGTTGAAGTCGTTAGCCAACACGTTAACGGTCTCGGAGCGTCCGGCGTTGGCTTTCTCAACAGCGTCGTCGTTGGCTGCAGGACGCGGCCTGTTGGACGAGACAACCGTGGCCGTCACCGTGGCACGAACAGCGTCAGAGCGGCCGTCCGTGACCTTTAGCGGGAAGGTGCCCACCACGCCCGGATTAGCAGAAAGGTCGGGGGTGACTTTGAGGACGGTTCCCTCCACCTTGGTTTGGAAGCCCGCGGGTTGCTGTCCGTCGAGCTCAAACTTGAGGTTTCCCTGATCCCGCTCGTCCACATCCTTCGCGAGGTTTGCCAGTTCCAAGTCCGTGGTTTCCCCCTTGGGTGCCTCGATCGAAGCGCCGCTGAAAGTGGGGATGTGGTTCGCGTTGGGGTCCGGGATCACCTTGGTGATGATGGTCAACGTGGACTTCAGCCCCTCCGAGTCGTCCGGGCCCGATCCGTCAGTCACCTCGAAGGTGATGGACCCCGGGCCAACGTAGTCCGTCTGTGCCGCATACCGCAGAGCATTTCCGTCGCCCGAAATAACGTTGTTGGGATCGGCTCCCTGTACACGGATCTTGTCCGCCACCGTAAGCCGGGGTTGGCGCCCGTCCCGCACGCGGACGTATTCCTCGAGCGAAAGCGTAATTTCCTTGCCGGACATGACCTCAACGGGCTCGGTCTTGGCAAGCGTTGGATACTGCAGGCCTTGTCCGGGGACCCACATCACTGCTGTTGCTGACTGCCCATCCATGTCCGTCACGGTGTACGGAATCAGCTGGTCCTGGGGAGTAAGAGTCACCACAACGTTGCCGGCGGTCCCTACCCTGGCGTTCGGGGTCGCATCCGGCAACGTGATGGTCAGGTCTTCCGCAACGCCGTCCGGATCAGAGTCATTTTTCAGTACCGGGACGTCCACGGCGGTCTTGCCCAGCGTCTCAGCCAGGGTGATGCGATCGTCTACCGCAATCGGAACGTGGAGGGCCGCCGTCGGGCTTGTTTGAACCCTGACAACAGCGCTTGCTTCAGCCTTTTTGTCGTCCTGGATCCGGTAGCTGATGCTCTCGTTTCCGGCAACGCCGGGCGCCGTCAACAGGATCTTGCCGGTGGCAGCCTCAACCTGCAGTTCCGGATTGGCTTCGAAGGAATTCACCAGGCCAAGGGGATCGCCGTCGGGATCCGAGTCGTTTTTCAACGCATCTACTGCAATCCGACGACCTGGCCGGACGTCAATTGCATCGTCCACGGCAATCGGCTTCTGATTGTTCGCTTCTGCCGGTGCGATGCCCACAATCACGGTGCCGGTGTTTTCGGCTCCGATTCGGTCCCGAACGCGATAGCTGAACGTGTCAGTCCCGGCAGAATTGGCGGCAGCAGTGAACTCCATGTATCCATCCCGCACCACGGCTGTGCCAAGTGCGGGCGCTTTGTCGACGCCAATGAGCTGCACCGAGTCGCCGTCGGCATCGATGCCGTCCAACGGTACGGGGATCTTGACGGTCATGCCCGCCACCACACGTGCGGTCAGGTTTCGCGGCTCGGGGCGGGTGTTCGTGGCGTCGTCCCTGGCGCGGATACGGATAGTGACTTGCTGCGAATCGGTCTGGCCCGACGCGTTGCTGACCTTGTAAATGGCATAGACGGTCTTGGGAACCTCGCCTGCGATGAAGCGCAGGGAATTGCCAGCGATGAAAGTCCTGCCGTCCGCGGCGTCGGGCTGTTGCGCCAGTGCGGGATCAAGGGTGAGCTCTCCGCCGTTGGGGTCCGAATCGTTCTCCAAGACCGGGATGGTCACAACGTCGCCGACGCGTACCGATACTTCGTCGGGCTTGGCCTGTGGGGCCTGCAGCTTGCTCGGTGCCGGCACCACCTGCACCGAGATGTCTCCCGTGGCCGACGCTTTGCCGTTCGAAATCGTGTACTTCAAGGACAATTGTCCGGTCGCATGGATGTCGGTGACCTTGACCACTGAATGGTCCAGAACCGCTACCGTGACCGGCAGGCCGTCCTCCGCAGTGACCGACTGGACAACCAGCACGCCGCCGGCCGGATCCGAATCATTGCCCAGCACGTCCACCACAGTGCTGCCGCCGCTGGGCAGAAGCGCGATGTCGCGGACCGCAACGGGAGCGCCGTCGTTATTTCCGGACACTACATCCACGCGCACAAGCTGCTGCGCACTCGCGGGGCCGTTGGTGACCATATAGGTGACGTAGTGAGGGCCGACAGTCGTGGAGTTAAAGGTAAACGTCTGCTGGTCCGGACCGATGACAGCCGTGGCTTGTTCGTCCGGCTGGGCCTGGGCCAGCCTCAGAGTGCCGCCTTGTGGATCAGTATCGTTTTTGAGTGGGGCGATCACCGTGTCCTGGCCTGCCACCGCCACCACGTGATCGGCGTTGGCGATGGGCGGCAGGGCACCAGGGGCACGAACGTCCACACTGATGCGCCCCTCAGTGCTCAGTGCGCCATCCGAAACCGTCACGGAAATGGTCTTCTTGCCCGGCCCTGCCCCGGAGTCCTGGAACGTCAGTAACCCGTCCGGCCGGATGCGTACTTGGTCGGCGGGATCGCTGCTGCTGGCAGCAACCGCGAAGATGTCATCGCCGTCGGGATCTATCCAGTCACTGAGGATGTACTGGTTGGCGATCTTCCCGGATTGCACCACCAAGGCGTTGTTCCTGTTGGGCTTCTGCTGGGGTGCGTTGTTCTCACCGGACGGCACGATCCGGAGGTCAACGTTCGCTGCGCCGGTTCCGCCACGGCCATCGTCCACGGAGTACTTGAAAGTCTCGGCCCCGGATTGCTCCGCAGGGACGGAGATCTGGAAACCCGTCCCGCCGTAGACAGGCGCCAACGCGCCGGACTTCACGGCTTGGTCAGCGGAGACCGTCAGGACATCGCCGTCGGTATCGGCGTCGTTGTCCAAAACCGGCAGGAGGGTCGTCTTCCCGGCGCGCACGCCAAAGGCGTCCGGCTTGGCCACAGGCGGGGTGTTGGGTTTGCTGCGGTCCGGCAGGACCGTCTGCTGGACTTCATCCGCGGAGTCCTTGTCGGCGTCGTCCGATGTCTGCTGGGGCGGGATAACGTCGTCCCAGTTGTTGACCAACTGCATGTTCTGGTTGACCATCCAGACGTTGCCGGAATTGACGTCGTTCAGAACCACAAGGTCGCGGTTTACGCGGAAAACGTACGACGGCGACGCACTCGCCTTGGGAACGTCGGCGCGGCGGTTGTCAGCCTCGTTGCTGCATTCGCGAATGTACTTGTTGGCACCGGACCATGCTCCGTAAGTGCAGGTGCCCAGCTGGACGGGCGCCGCGGGAACGCCTTCGCCGTTGGGCCGGACGGTTTTGGCTGTACCCCCATCCAACGGCTGAAGCAGAAGGGCCTTGGTGGTGGCGATGGCCACGAAATCCGCGGCGGGTCCGCTTTGTTGGAGCTTCGCGTCCCGGGCGTCATCCAGGTGAACAGTTGCGCCACCCGGGAGAACGATGTTTCCGGTAACTTCATTGAGCACAACGGCCTTGTCACCCACGGCGGTGAGCTGCAGGTCTCCGGCGCCCTTGAGGGCATCATCCTTGCGGACCTGCGAATCCACTGACCTGCCGTTGGCGTCCACTTTGGTTGCGGTCACGCTGCCGGACTCCGGATCCACAGTGTGAATGGTGTCGTCTGCGCCCACCACCGAAACAATTCCGGGCGATTGCTCGAACAGTGGCTCTGACTCGTCGCTGAAGCCGCCCACTGATCCGGGCGACAGTGCCCAGACCTTGCCTTTTGAGGGGTCGGTAACTGCCAGCACTTTGTGGCCGAAACTTACATCTGCGGAGCCGGGCAGTTTCTGGTCTCCGCCCAGTCGCATATTTGCGGCGCTGACCGGGTTGATGGTGGCACCTTCAGGGTCATCAATGAAGATGTCGCCGGCCTGCTGGAGGATGTCGAAATCCTTGCTTGCCGGTGTCACTGCACCGTCCAGGGACTTGGAAGGGTAGTTGAGCCGGCCGGCGGCATTCTTGGACTTGCTGACCACCCAGACGCCGCCATCATTGAGGTCCACCTCAGTGGTCTTGAACCCCGGGTAGAGGATCGCGCCGGTCACCAGGACTGCGGCAGCAAGGGAAAAAGCGGTTGCCGCTATGACCTTCCGACGGCGGTTCTTGGCACGGCGGTTCCCGGACCCGTCAGGCAGAGCCATCCACATTCCCCCACAAATTAGGCAGCCCGAGGCAGCCGACACCGAAACCGCACGGCCATCCACGACACAAACAACGCTAAGACTACCGGGTTAATCCATCGTTTTGCTAAGTCGTGACGCAGTTCTCAGCAACCGCAGATATTTCCAACGCTCTCTCATATAACAGCCCTTAAGCCCGATCGCTATCTCACTTTCGTCAAGAAAGTGAGAGAGCGAACGGCTGAAGCCCGAGGGACGTGAGAGAGCGTGCGGCCCAGACGGGCTGTCAGCAGGCTGCCTAGTCCAGCACCAAACCCTTGCCGCGTCCGCGTGCGAGCATCACGGGATGGATCTCACCGAAGCCACGGACGTTCTCCGACTTCTGGGGAACCAGGACGAAGCGGTCATCCTGTCCAAGGGCGGCCGCAGTCATGGCGTCCACGAGAACCGTCCCGGGCTGCGCCAGCGTAGTCAGCCGTGCAGCCAGATTAACGGTGGGCCCGTAGATATCGCCAAGCCTGGAAAGGATGCGGCCCCACACCATGGATACACGGCATTGCGGCAGGATCTCATCCTCAGTGAAGGCCTGTGCCAGTGCCAAGGAAATCTCCGCTCCAGCAGCGGGGGTTTCAGCGATGTAGAGGACTTCGTCGCCCACGGTCTTGACCAGTCGTCCGCCACCCACGGAAATGATCTCGGCGCATTTATTCTCAAAACGCTGCACCAACTGGGCGAGCGTTTTCTCGTTCATGCGGCGCGACAGGCTGGTGTAAGAGACAAGGTCAGCGAATCCCACGGCACGGGCCAAGGGCAACGGCGAATCGTCTTCGTCACCCTCCCGACCCTCCTCGCTGGCCTGCAGCCCCGCCTCCGCCCGAACGGCAAGCCGCTGAACGCCGGCGTTGAGCTGGCGGCGGTAGGAGTACACCAGGATCTCTTCGAGGGAATCCACCAGGGCAGGCAGCTGCCCGACCAACTGTTTTCGGGCTACGGCATCAGGGATTCCCTGTTCGGAAACCATGTCCTCCACCAAGGCTTCGATTTGCCACACCACCATGCGGTCCGTCATTTGGCCGATGGAACGGGTAACTGAGATCGCGGCTTCCTCCGTCAGGAGCCCTGCACGCACCAAGTCCAGGATGCTGGATAAGGCAGCTTGGTCGCGTTCAGTAAACGCCACGTCCTCGTCCCCAAAGTTAGGGAATCCCAGCGCGCGCCAGATTTTGCGTGCCGACAGGATGGACACGCCTGCACCGGCCGCAACTTCACGACGCCGGAGCTTTCGTTCTCCGCCAAGGAGCTTCGCCTCAAGCGCTTTAATAGCCAGGCGCTCCGCGGACATCACGCCAGTGGGCGGACCTGTTTGCACCGACGCCGGAGCAGGCCCGACCTCAGTCTCCTCGTCGACGGAAGGTTCCGGTACGGCGTCGAACTCCTGGTCCAGGTCCTCGCCGGACTGCTGATCCTCAACGCTCATCTCTTCCACCTTCTCTCAACTCCCATGGCAATTCTTCAAAATCCCTCAGTACTTCACCCTCAAAAACCTCACCTTGCGGGAGTTCGTCCATCGCGTCAAGAATGAATCCCCGGAACTTCCCCACTTCGGGGACATCGGCCAGGACGGCTATTCCGGAGTGCCCGGTATCCAAGGATATATTCCCTGAGTGCAATGCCCGTTGGAGCATGCTTTGCTGGACACCAACGTTGCGGACGGCCATCAGCGATACCTGCCAATCACTGCGCCGAAACATTCCGTTCTTGGCAAGTACACGCCTGCTCGTCAGGACGTACTTGATCGACCGCCACCGCAACACACGCTTGAGGCTGTACGCGGCGAGGAACCACCCCGCGAGCACAACAACGGTCCCCACCAGCCAAGGCGTCCATTCGGCAGTGATGAACGGCACCAGGCGCTGGGGGTTTTCCCTGACGATCCAGGCACAGGCAAAACCCGTCAGGGCGGGTACCACGATGAAGGCCAGCACCGGAAAGAAGAGCGAACGGCCCTGTTGGCGCGTAATCGTGATGACCTGCTCCCCCGGAAGTAACTCTTTACGCATAACCGCTTTCTGTGGCGCGCAAGTGCACCACATCTCCGGCTGTCACTACGTGCTCCCTGCCGCCGTGGTCAACCACCAACAACGAGCCATGCTCGTCCAGGCGCGAGGCGTGGCCCACGAGTTCGTGGTCCCCAGGCAAGTGAGCGCGCACTTCCCGGCCCAACGTCACCATGGCCGACTCGACGCGCTTGTGTAGGGACGGGCCGCCTACCAAACCGGCCGCAGGATCTCCCTCGGAGTTGCAGAAACTGCGGTACAACCTGGCAAAGCGGGAAAGGTAGCTTTTCAGCAGCGCGGTGCGGTCCGTCGTCGTGGCCCCTTCGAGGGCAAGCGAGGTCGCTGTGGGAACCGGAAGTTCCTCCTCGGCCAAGGACACGTTGAGGCCAACACCCAAGATGACGGCCGGAACGGAGCCATCGCCCAGCGGAGTCATCTGGGCCAGGATGCCAGCCACCTTCCGCCCGTTGACCAGCACGTCATTGGGCCATTTGATCTCCGCGGTGATTCCGGCGGTTTCCTGCAGGGCCTCACGCAGGGCCACCGCAGCAAGGAGCGACAGCCAGGAATAGCTCTGCGTCGGGACCGGCATTCCTTCTGCCGTTACGGGGCGCAGCACCATGGAGACGGACACCGCCGACCGCTCGGGTGATTCCCAGTGGCGGTCCAGCCGGCCGCGCGCCGCCGTCTGGTGTTCGGCGGTCAACACGGAAAGGTCGGCCCACTTTTTCGGTTCCACCGTCACAGCCCTTACGAGGTCCTGGTTGGTGGATCCCGTGGAATCGACAATCTTCAGCTGGGAGATGCCGGTAGCCGACAAGAAGTCCGACTGGAGCAGAGCATCACGGTCCAACGCCCTACGATCCACAGAGGAACGCGAGTGCCCGGACGTGACCTCTCCGGACAAGACCTGGGGTTCGCTGCTCTCTGGCTGTTCGGCATCCATAGCTGAATCCTATCCAGTTGCGACGTCCCCGGATGATGGCTGCGCTGAAAAACGGCTATGAATCTCCCTAAAGGAAGATGTCCGGCACCAAGCGATCTTCGGGCGCGCCGAGACTGTACGGAGTGAAGTCCGAAACGCCGGCAGCGCGCAGCACCTCTTCGTCTGTATAGAAATTCCCGGTAGCACCCGAACCCGTCAGCACGGCGTGCGCGGCATCGGCCATGATCTCCGGTCCGCGGGCCGCCTGCACGATCTGCTGCCCACCGGGCATGTTCCGGATCGCAGCCGTGTCAATCAAGGTGCATGGCCAGAGCGAATTGACCGAGACGCCGTCGTTCTTCAGCTCTTCGGCGAGTCCCAGCGTGGTGAGGCTCATCCCGTACTTGGCCATGGTGTAGGCCAAGTGCATACCGGCCCATTTCGGGTCCAGGTTAAGGGGAGGAGACAAGGTGAGGATGTGGCCGTGGCTGGATTCGCGCAAGGTGGGCAGGGCCAGCTTGGACAACAGGAACGTGCCGCGGACGTTGATGTCCTGCATGAGGTCGTAGCGCTTCATGTCCACGGCGTCGGTGCGGGAAAGGTCGATCGCCGAGGCGTTGTTAACCACGACGTCGATGCCCCCGAAACGCTCGACGGCGGCGGCGACTGCTGCGGCGACGTCGTCATCATTGCGGACGTCCCCGACGAGCGGCAGCGCCTGGCCGCCCGCTTCGACCAACTGTTCCGCGGCGGTAAAGACGGTCCCCTCGAGTTTGGGGTGGGGGTCGCCGGTCTTGGCCATGAGCACGATGTTGGCGCCGTCGCGGGCCGCACGGGTGGCGATGGCCAGGCCGATGCCACGGCTGCCGCCGGACACAAGGATGGTCTTGCCCTTGAGCGAAGCGGAGGCAACATAGGGGCTGGTGCGTTGCGTGTGACCCTCTGTTGAGGCGGAGGAAGCGCCGTTGCTTGAAGTCATGGGGACACTCTAACCCAACTATGTTACTGGCGGGTAACATAGTGTTGGCTTTGGCGAGGGCACGGAAAATTGTAGGGTTTCTACAGCGGTTCGCGGCAGAGGCGTCACTAGACTGGCCTGCGGGGCCTGTTCTTTGTACGGAAGCTACTTAAGTCAGCTACTTGTCCGTGCCGGGGATTGCGCCAGCGAATATCAGCTACAGAGCCGGAGACACTTGATGAGCCACGATCTGACAACGACAGCGGGAAAGATTGCCGACTTCCGCGACCGCCAGGCCCGTGCAGAACAGCCTTCCGGCCCGGAAGCAATCGAAAAGCAGCACGCGCGCGGCAAGAATACCGCCCGCGAACGCATCGACCTCCTCGTCGATCCCGGATCGTTCGTCGAGTTCGACGCCCTCGCAGTCCACCGCTCCACCGCTTTCGGCATGGAAAAGAAGAAGCCGCTCGGCGACGGCGTGGTCTCCGGATACGGAACCGTGGATGGCCGCCTCATCGCCATCTACAGCCAGGACTTCAGCGTCTACGGCGGCTCGCTGAGCCAAGTCAACGGTGAGAAGATCGTCAAGGTCCAGGAATTCGCCCTCCGGAACGGTTGCCCGGTTGTCGGGATCAACGACGGCGGCGGCGCACGCATCCAGGAAGGCGTTGCTTCGCTGGCGATGTTCGCGGACATCTTCCGCAACAACGTGCACGCTTCCGGCGTGGTCCCCCAGATCTCCCTCATCATGGGCCCGTGCGCCGGCGGCGCTGCCTACTCCCCCGCGCTGACTGATTACGTGGTCATGGTGGACAAGACATCCCACATGTTCATCACCGGACCTGACGTCATCAAGACAGTCACCGGTGAGGACGTGGACATGGAAACCCTCGGTGGCGCGCGGCAGCACAATGCCACCACCGGCACCTCCACCTACCTGGCTTCCGACGAAGCCGACGCGATCGAATTCGTCCGAGAACTCCTGGACTTCCTGCCCTCCAACAACCTGTCCGAGGCCCCGGTGGTGGAGCACGACCAGGAACTGGAACTGAACGACGACGACCACGCGCTGGACGGCCTGATCCCCGACTCCGCCAACCAGCCGTACGACATGCGCAAGGTCATTGAGCAGATTGTGGACGACGCCCACTTCCTGGAAATGCAGTCGCTCTACGCTCCCAACGTGATGATCGGCTACGGCCGCGTTGAGGGCCACACCGTGGGCATCGTGGCCAACCAGCCCATGCAGTTCGCGGGAACGCTGGACATCTCTGCCTCGGAAAAGGCTGCCCGCTTCGTCCGTCACTGCGACGCCTTCAACATCCCCATCATCACGCTGGTTGACGTCCCCGGCTTCCTGCCCGGCAAGGACCAGGAGTTCCAAGGCATCATCCGCCGCGGCGCCAAGCTCCTCTACGCCTACGCTGAAGCAACCGTTCCCAAGCTCACCGTCATCACCCGCAAGGCCTACGGTGGCGCGTACATCGTGATGGGCTCCAAGAAGTTGGGCGCTGACCTGAACCTCGCTTGGCCTACGGCCCAGATCGGCGTCATGGGTGCCCAGGGGGCAGTGAACATCCTTTACCGCCGCGATCTCGCTGCCGTAGCCGAGGCCGGTGGCGACGTCGAAGCCAAGCGCGCCGAAATCATCCAGGGCTACGAGGAAGAGCTGCTCAACCCGTACCAGGCGGCGCAGCTGGGCTATGTTGACGCAGTCATCGCTCCCTCGGATACCCGCCTGCAGATCATCCGCGGACTCCGGGCCCTCCGCGACAAGCGCGCGAGCCTGCCCACCAAGAAGCACGGAAACATCCCGCTGTGATGGCGCCCAAGCATCGCGCCGATTTGGCGCCTGACGGAGCAGCCGCCGCATCGCCTGCCGAACCGATGTTCTCGGTGGTCAAGGGCGAACCGACGACCGAAGAGCTCGCGGCGCTTGCCGCCGTCGTGGTTTCGCTGGGAGTCCGGCAGGAAGAGGCCTCGTCCAAGCCGAACGTCCGGCACTGGGTGCGTCGCCAACAACTCCGCCTGGACTCCACACCGGGTCCAGGTGCTTGGAAGCGCAGCCGGGGTTAATTCCCTCCTCTGTAGAAAGTTCAACAACCCTTTCACGTAAGCGTTGTCGCGGCTAGGCTCTGTGGGTGACTACTGCAAACACTCCCGTACGCCCTAAGTCCGCCATCGATGCCGTGGCTGACGCGTATACAGAAAAGCTGATCGAACTCAATCCCAGCTTCGCCACCACGCTGGGCTTGCCGGGACACGAAACGGAATACCAGGACTACTCGCCTGCCGGGGCTGAGGCGCATGCGGAGGCCACAAGATTGGCCTTGGATGCCCTGGCAGGCCTTGAACCGTCCGATGATGTGGACGCCGTCACCCTGGACGCGATGCGCGAGCGGCTCGGCTTGGACCTGGAGATCCACGAGTCCGGCTGGGATGAGGCCGACCTCAACAACATCGCCTCCCCCGCCCAGGACATTCGCGCCATCTTCGACCTCATGCCCACGGACACGGTGGAACAGTGGGAACACATCGCCGGCCGTGCTGCGAACGTTCCTGGTGCGATTGAGGGCTATATTGCATCACTTCGCTCGGCTGCTGCCGCCGGAAAAATATCCGCCGCCCGCCAAGTGCGGATCGTCATTGAGCAGACCGGCAGGTACGCGGCAGAGGATGGTTTCTTCGCCAAGATGGCGTCAACGGCCGCCGTTGGTGATCAGCCGCTGCCTGCGGACGTTCAGTCAAAGCTCGACGCCGGGACTGCGGCCGCGCGTTCTGCGTACAGTGCCTTGGGCGACTTCCTTCGGGACGAGCTCCTCCCCGTAGCCCCGGAGAAGGACGCCGTGGGCCGTGAACGGTATGCCCTGGCGTCCCGTTCGTTTATTGGCGCCGAAGTCGACCTGGAAGAAACGTACGCCTGGGGTGTCCAGGAGCTCGAGCGGCTCATCAGCGAGCAGGAAAAGGTTGCCGGCCAGATTAAGCCGGGCGCCTCCATTGAAGAAGCCAAGAGCATTCTCAATAACGATCCCGCCCGCCAGATCAAGGGCACGGACGCCCTCAAGGCCTGGATGCAGGAACTCTCCGACCGTGCAGTCTCTGAGCTCGCCGATGTCCACTTCGACATCCCCGACGTCATGAAAACCCTCGAATGCATGATCGCCCCCACCGATGAAGGCGGCATCTACTACACCGGCCCTTCCGACGACTTCTCCCGGCCCGGCCGCATGTGGTGGTCCGTACCGGCAGGCGAAGACACTTTCACCACCTGGTCCGAAACCACCACAGTGTTCCACGAAGGCGTTCCCGGGCACCACCTCCAGGTAGCTACGGCCACGTATCGCCGCGAACTCCTCAACAACTGGCGCCGCAATGCCTGCTGGGTGTCCGGCCACGGAGAAGGCTGGGCACTCTACGCCGAGCAGCTCATGCTTGAACTGGGCTACCTCAAGGACCCGGGCGACCACATGGGCATGCTCGACGGCCAGCGCATGCGTGCTGCCCGCGTGGTGTTCGACATCGGCGTCCACTTGGAACTGCCCGTCCCCGAACGCTGGGGCACGGGAACGTGGACTCCCGAGAAGGGCTTCGACTTCCTCAAAGCCAACCTCGACATCAGCGAAGGCCAGCTCCAGTTCGAATTCACCCGCTACCTTGGATGGCCAGGCCAGGCCCCGTCCTACAAGGTGGGCCAGCGTTTGTGGGAGCAAATCCGTACAGAGCTTGAATCCCGCGAAGGCTTCGATCTCAAGTCCTTCCACAGCAAGGCGTTGAACATCGGTTCGGTTGGCTTGGACGTGCTGCGCCGGGCGTTGCTGGGCTAGTTTTCCTGTGCGCACCCCTTCGGCGCCGGGATCGCACCCGTTTCCCCATTTCGCACCAGTGGTTACGGGTGCGATCGGCGCAAACGGGTGCGGGGGTCAGCACCTTGGCCAGAGATCATCGCCACACGTCATGCGGGAATAACTTCACAAAACTCCGGCTCTACGCCGAAAGCAGGGGCGTCGCGGGGCAAACAGATTGAACGGCCCCGTAACATTTCTCAACGTCCGTTCGCTATGTTATTTGCGATGCACCTAACGTGTTCCGGTGAGCACCTCAACCAACACTTCCCCAGCAGCTGGCAAGACCGGCTTCCGGCTCCCCAAGTGGGCCGGTTCCTTCGGCGTCCAGATCATCGCAGCCCTCATCATCGGTCTCGTCCTTGGCCTCATCGCCAAGTACACGGGCAGCACCAAGACTGCACCCAACGGCCTTGGCGCTACTCTCCAGACGATTGGCTCCAGCTACGTATCGTTGCTGCAGACCGCCGTCGTTCCTTTGATTTTCACCGCCGTGGTGAGCTCCATTGCGAACCTGCGCCAGGTCTCCAACGCCGCGCGGCTGGCGTGGAACACTCTGCTGTGGTTTGCCATTACCTCGCTGGTATCGGTACTGATCGGCATCGGCCTGGGTGTACTTCTGCAGCCTGGTGCAGCAACCGGCATCACCGAAGAAGCCAAGTACGCCGGCAAGACCGGTGACTGGTGGGCGTTCCTGATCGGCCTGTTCCCCAAGAACTTCCTCGGACTCGGCGCCAGCTCCACCGTCACCGAGAGCGCCAACGCCGCCACCACTGTCAGCACCGCAGTGAACTTCAACGTGCTCCAGATCCTGGTGATCGCAATCGCAATCGGCGTTGCCGCCCTCAAAGTGGGCAAGCAGGCCGAGGCCTTCCTGACCTTCAACGCATCCGCGCTGGCAGTCATCCAGAAGGTCCTGTGGTGGATCATCCGCATCGCCCCGCTGGGCACCATCGGCCTGATCGGTAACGCTGTGGCCATCTACGGCTGGGACACCATCGGCTCATTGGGCAAGTTCACTGCCGCTATCTACATTGGCCTGGCACTGGTGCTCTTCGTCCTCTACCCCATTTTGGTCCGCGTCCACGGCCTGTCCGTCAAGCAGTACTTCTCCGGTGTTTGGCCGGCGGTCCAGCTGGCGTTCGTCTCCCGTTCCTCGATCGGCACGCTTCCGCTCACGCAGCGCGTCACCGAGCGGAACCTGGGCGTCCCCTCCGGCTATGCTTCCTTCGCTGTGCCGCTGGGCGCCACTACCAAGATGGACGGCTGCGCAGCGATTTACCCGGCCATCGCTGCGATTTTCGTGGCACAGTTCTTCGGCATCAACCTGGACTTCAGCCAGTATCTGCTGATCGTTCTGGTCTCCGTTCTCGGTTCCGCCGCTACGGCAGGCACCACCGGCGCCGTCGTCATGCTCACGCTGACCCTGTCCACGCTGGGACTCCCGCTTGCCGGCGTCGGCCTGCTGCTGGCGATCGACCCGATCCTGGACATGGGCCGCACGGCCGTCAACGTCGCGGGCCAGGCACTGGTCCCGGCCATCGTGGCCAAGCGCCAGGGCATCCTGGATGAGTCGCTGTACAACGCACCCCGCAACGGTGCAGCGTTCGCGGATGAGTTCGCAGCCGACAAGGCAGCGGCAGAAGTCAACGAGCGCGAACTGGCCGATTCAAAGGCCTAAGACTCAGCCGCTTCGCAAGGGCACAAATCCCCCGGGGAGTTCTCCCCCGGGGGATTTCCCCGTTTAAGGGGTCGAGTCTGGATAGGCTCGGACCATGTTGATCGTCACCTCCAACGAAATCCCAGGCCACCGCATCGATGCCGTCTTCGGCGAAGTCATGGGCCTCACTGTCCGTTCACGCGATATCGGGTCGCAAATGCTTGCCGGCTTCCGCTCCCTTGGCGGAGGCGAGCTGCCCGAAATGACCAAAGCCCTCTACGAAAGCCGCCAGGAAGTCATGGCACGCATGGTCAACGAAGCGCAGCAGCGTGGAGCCAACGCCATCGTGGCCATGCGCTTCGACACCTCGGAAATGGGCACTAACTGGACCGAAGTGTGTGCCTACGGAACCGCCGTGTACGTGCTGCCGCTGGGTGAGGGTGAGCCCGGAGCAACGGGCCAGTCCATCTACCTGACCAAAACCGCAGCCCAACAGTCATCCCAGCAGGGTCAGCCGACTCCGCCCGCTCCCCCGGCGCCCCCAACACAGTTCTAGCCCCACGCGTCCGAGTCCCGCTCTGGTTCGTCCGCCACCCCGTTCAACGGTGGGCTGGACGAACCAGGGCGGGACTTTTCGCGTGCCCCAAGGACCGCCAAATTGCGCAGAGTGCAAACTTGCACTTAGTGTAAGTATGTGACCCATACCAGTAGCCAGGAAGCCACTGCGGAGTCGTCCACCACTGCTGAGCCCGCTACCCCTTCACGGCGCCAACTCAACAAGGCGGCCACCCGCAGCTCCATCGCCTCCGCAGCCCTGGACCTTTTGCGCAGCAACGGGCCCGGAAATTTCACCGTAGAAGACATCGCGGCCAGCGCGGGTGTCTCACGGCGAACCTTTTTCAACTACTTCCCAAGCCTCGAAGCTGCCCTGGCCTCCGTTGCCGACGGCTTTATGGACCACGCGCTGGAGCAGTTCCGGCTGCGTCCCGCAGATGAGTCCATCCTCGAATCCGCGCAGGCCGCCCTCATGGCGCTGGCCGATCCCATGTCCGTGGCTCCCATGGCCGAATTGTTCAGCCTGACGCAGGACAACCGTCAGCTGGCCCGCTCCGAGCTCGAAGCCTGGGAGCACTGCACCGAGCAGATCATTGACGCTGCCCGCGGCCGGCTCGGCGCCGGCATCAGCGAGCTCTACCTCCATGCCCTCGCAGGCTCCGTCATCTCCTGCGGCAAAGCGGCAATGACCGTCTGGTTCGCCGAACACGGACCGGACCTTTCCCCCAAATCCCTCGCCGTCCTCCGCCAGCACCTCATCGATGCGATGGGCCTTCTCGGCACCGGCTTCGCGCCGCCGTCGGACGCTTCCCTACGCGCCTCAGCAGCCTCAACTTCCGTTTCAACCACCAAAGATCGGTTCTGACATGGCCTCGTTCCTCTACCGTCTCGGCAAATTTTCGTATCGCCGCCGCTGGCTGGTCATCTCCATTTGGCTGGCCGTCATGGTGGCAGTGGGCGGCTCGGCCGCAGCGTTCCACGGCACCATGTCCAACAACTTCACCATCCCGGGCACCGAAACCCAGCAGATGGCGGACAAGCTGAAGGATGCCCTGCCCGATTCGTCAGGCGGCTCGGCCAGCGTAGTTTTCGACGCCGGAGACGCAGGCTTCGACCAAGCCAAGAAGGACGCGGTCGCCGCTGCGCTCATCAAGCTGGAAGCCATGCCGGACGTGCAGGGCACCGTAAACCCCTTCACAACGCAGGAGCAATTGGACAAGGCCGCCGCGGACCTTGCCGCCGGTGAAGCTAAGGCCGCCGAGGGACAAACCCAGTTGGACGCCGCTCGCTCCCAGCTGACTGCAGGCGAAGCTCAGCTCGCTGGGGCGGAGCAGCAACTGGCCGCGGCCGGCCTCAGTCCTGCACAGATTGAAGCGCAGCTGGCTACGCAGCGCGCCGAACTCGCCGCAGGCAAGGAAAAGCTCGACGCCGGAATCAAGGAAGCGGCAGACGGCGCCACCACGCTGGCCCTCGGCAAGCGACAGCTTGAGGCCTCCGAGGGTATGCGTTTTGTCTCCAGTGACAACAGAGCTGCAATCGCGCAGGTCCAGTTCAAGACCTCGATCAACGCCGTTGACCCCGCCGTCCGCGAGGAAGTCCAGGAGATCGTCCACGGAGTCTCTTCCGCCGGTGTTACTGCCTACGCCAGCAAGGAAATTACCGAGGACGTCTCTGAGATCTTCGGCATTGCCGAAATCGTGGGAGTCGCAGTCGCTGCCCTTGTCCTGATCCTGATGCTCGGCACGCTTATCGCGGCTGGCCTGCCTCTTTTGATGGCGCTGATCGGCGTCGCAGTAGGTGTCGGGGGAACGTTCGCGCTCACCAGCGTGATCGACATGAGCTCCATCTCGCCCATGCTTGCCCTGATGCTCGGACTCGCTGTTGGCATCGACTACTCCCTCTTCATCGTCAACCGCCACCGCACGCAGCTCCTGTCCGGTATGGACGCAGAGGAATCTGCGGCCCTGGCCACCGGTACCTCCGGTAACGCCGTGCTTTTCGCCGGCCTCACGGTCATCATCGCCCTCGCCGCCCTGGTGGTTCCCGGGTTGCCGTTCCTCGCAGTCATGGGTGTTGCGGCCGCAGCAACAGTCGGCGTGGCCGTCGTCGTAGCTTTGACCCTGACGCCCGCCGTCCTGGCCCTGATTGGCCGCCGACTCATTTCCAAGCGCGCCTGGGCCAAGGCTGCGAAGCACAACGCCGAGCCCGGCCACGAAGCTGCGGACAGGGAACGCGAAGAGAAGCGCAGCAGCGGTGGCTGGGGCGGTATGGTCACGCGTCACCCGTGGGTTGCCCTCGTGGCAAGCGTCGCCCTGCTGGGTGCCTTGGCGTTGCCGGCATCGCAGCTGCGGCTGGCACTTCCCGACGGCGGCTCCGAGCCAGTGGATTCGCAAGCCTTCAAGGCCTACGACCTCACGCGCAGCAGCTTCGGCGAAGGCGTAACGGGACCGATCGTCGTCGTTGGCGAATTCCCCGAAGGCCTCAGCGAAAACGATGCCAGGAACAAGCAGTTCGACGTCGCGGACCAGCTCCGCAGCGTAGAAAACGTCATTGCCGCCGTGCCGGTCGCATTGAGCGACGACCGCCGCACCGCCGTCTTCCAGGTCATTCCGAAGGAGGGTCCCGCCAGCGCCGGCACCGTTCAGGTCGTGTCCGATCTCCGCGCCAAGGGCTCAGCAATTCAGGACGATCTGGACGTGACCATCGGCCTGACCGGCCAAACCGCAGGCAACATTGACGTCTCCAACAAGCTCGGCGCGGCGTTGCCGCCGTACTTGGCGATCGTCGTCGGGCTGTCACTGCTCCTGTTGTTGCTGGTGTTCCGTTCCATCGTGGTGCCCCTACTGGCCACCGGTGGATTCCTGCTCTCGCTGGCCGCTGCCTTCGGTGCCGTGGTTGCCGTGTATCAGTGGGGCTGGCTGGGAGGCATCTTCGACGTCGCCAATCCCGGCGCTGTTCTGAGCTTCCTGCCCATCATCCTGATCGGTGTGCTGTTCGGCCTGGCGATGGACTACCAGGTGTTCATCACCTCCGGCATGAGGGAGTCCTTCATGCACGGTGAGTCCGCAAAGCACGCTGTCCGCTCCGGGTTCAGTCACGCCGCAGCAGTGGTCACCGCGGCCGCGATCATCATGGTCAGTGTGTTCTCCGGCTTCATCTTCAGCCACCTCACCATGGTCCGACCACTCGGCTTCGCGATGGCATTCGGTGTGCTGATTGATGCCTTCGTGGTCCGCATGACGATTGTTCCCGCCGTGATGTACCTCCTGGGCGAGAAGGCCTGGTGGCTGCCCAAGTGGCTGGAACGGATCCTTCCGGATGTGGATGTGGAAGGCGCCAAGCTGGACCGCAGTGATCGCCGGAAGGCCTCTGCCGAGGAACTCGTCCACTAGCCCTCTCTCACGTAACAGCCAATATTCTCGAACGCTCTCCCACTTGCGTGACGCAAGTGAGAGAGCGTTCGGTTTAAGCACGCGGGATGTGATCGAGCGTCAGGGGGAAGCACGCGGGACGTGATCGAGGGCCGTATTAGGCTGGGACCGTGACCCGATTGATCCTTGCCTCCCAGTCCCCCGCCCGCACCAAGCTCCTCACGGAAGCAGGGATCCGGCATCACGTCCTGGTCTCGGACGTCGACGAGGATGCGGTGCAGGCAAAGTACGGCGTGACTGACGCCCACGACACCGCGCTTTTGCTGGCCCGCGCCAAGGCCGAGGCCGTTGCCGCCCTGCCCGAAGCCGAGGGTGCCTTAGTGATCGGTTGCGATTCGGTGTTCGAGTTCGACGGCGAGTCCCACGGCAAGCCCTACACCGCGGAGGTCGCGCGGGAACGAATGCTGCGGATGAGCGGCTCGCAGGGAGTGCTCCACACGGGCCACTGGCTGGTTGACTGCCGGGACACCGCCGCTGACGCGGACGAAGAAGCAGGCGCAGATGAAACTCCCGAAGGCACGGGCGCCACCGTTGGCGCGGTATCGAGCGCTGAGGTCCACTTCGCCCGGATGAGCACGAACGACATCGATGCCTACATCGCCACCGGAGAACCCCTTCACTGTGCCGGTTCCTTCACCATCGATGGCTTGGGCGGGGCCTTCATCCGCAAGGTCGACGGCGACCCGCACGCCGTCGTCGGGCTTTCCATCTCCACCCTTCGGGACCTGCTGGTCCATGCGAACGTGGGCATCACGGAGCTGTGGGACACGGATAACCAATAGAAGTAGTTTGTAGCAAACCTACAAAGGAACATCGCATCACACACGGAATCCCCCATCAATATGGGCGGAACCCTCACAATCGCGCTAGGCTCCTCAAGGACAGAAGGAGTCAACAACTTGTCAGCTAACCCGGCGCAGCCCATTTCCAGCCCTCTCACCAAGGTCTTGATTGCCAACCGCGGCGAAATCGCGGTCCGCATCATCCGAGCCGCCCGGGACGAAGGCATCGCCTCCGTAGCCGTTTACGCCGACCCCGACCGTGACGCCCTCCATGTCCGCCTCGCCGACGAAGCCTACGCTTTGGGCGGCAACACCGCAGCCGAGTCGTACCTGGTGATGGACAAGATCATCGACGTCGCCAAGCAGTCAGGTGCCGACGGTATCCACCCCGGCTATGGCTTTCTGGCCGAGAACGCCGAGTTTGCGGCCAAGGTCATCGACGCCGGCATCACGTGGATCGGCCCCTCCCCCGAGGCCATCTCGGCCCTGGGCGACAAGGTCCAGGCCCGCCACATCGCCGAAAAAGTAGGCGCACCCCTCGTCCCCGGCACGGCCGACCCTGTGGAGTCCGCCGACGAAATCCTGAAGTTCGCCGAGGAATTCGGCCTTCCCATCGCGATTAAGGCTGCCTTCGGCGGCGGTGGACGCGGCATCAAGGTCGCCCGCACCATGGACGAGATTCCCGAGCTCTACGAATCAGCCGTCCGTGAAGCAGTGGCCGCTTTCGGTCGCGGCGAATGCTTCATTGAGCGTTTCCTCGATGCTCCGCGCCACGTCGAAACCCAGTGCCTGGCCGATGCCTTCGGCAACGTTGTGGTGGTTTCCACCCGCGACTGCTCCCTGCAGCGCCGCAACCAGAAGCTCGTTGAGGAAGCCCCGGCTCCGTACCTCAGCGAAGAGCAGAACAAGCGCCTGTACGAGTCTTCCAAAGCAATCCTAAAGGAAGCCAACTACCTCGGCGCCGGCACCTGCGAGTTCCTGGTGGGCCAGGACGGCACCATTTCCTTCCTCGAGGTGAACACCCGCCTCCAGGTGGAGCACTGCGTGTCCGAAGAAGTCACGGGAATCGACCTCGTCCGTGAGCAGTTCCGCATCGCCCGCGGTGAAGCCTTGGGCTACGACGACCCCGAAGTCCGTGGCCACTCCTTCGAGTTCCGCATCACCGGCGAGGACCCGGGCCGCAACTTCATGCCCGCCCCCGGCACCATCACCACGCTGAAGAACCCGACAGGCCCCGGCGTCCGGATCGATTCCGGCATTGAGCAGGGCGACGTCATCAGCGGCAACTTCGACTCCATGCTCTCCAAGCTGATCATCACGGGCGCCACCCGCGAGCAAGCCCTCCAGCGTTCACGCCGGGCGTTGGAGGAGATGGTGGTTGAGGGCATTCCTACTGTCATCCCCTTCGACCTCGCAGTAGTCACCGATCCCGACTTTGCTCCGACGGAAGGACCCTTCAAGGTTCACACCCGCTGGATCGAGACCGAGTTCGTCAACAGCATCCCGGCATGGTCTGCCAACGGCGCGGGCGCTGAAGCGTCCGACGCCGGTGAGCGCCAGCGCGTCGTCGTCGAGGTCGGTGGCAAGCGGCTTGAGGTCGTCCTGCCGTCCGGCCTGGGCGGTAGCATCGCCGCGGTTTCCGGCGGTTCGGGCACCAAGTCCGGCAAGTCCAAGAAGCGCTCCCGTTCAGCTGGCGCGACGGCTGCGGCTGCGGGCGGCGACGCGCTGACGTCCCCCATGCAGGGCACCATCGTCAAGGTGGCAGCTTCTGAAGGCGACGTTGTGGCTGAGGGCGACCTGATCGTGGTTCTCGAAGCCATGAAGATGGAACAGCCACTGACCGCCCACAAGGCCGGTACCGTGCGCGGCCTCGCTGCCACCGCAGGCGAGACAGTCGCCGCAGGTGCAGTCATCGCCACCATCGAGGACTAACGCCAAGAACCTCTTAACGACGTCGGCCCCGCACCGTTTGGTGCGGGGCCGACGTCGTTATTTGGCTACTTAGGCAACGTTGTTCTCGTAGTCCGTGTCCTTGGTTTCACGCGTGAGCCACAGCGCGACGAAGGTGACCACAGCGGCGGCTGCCATGTAGGCGCCCACCAGCCAGGTGCTGCCGTCGGCTACAGACCAGAGGGCAATGGCTACGAAGGAGGCCGGTGCCGCTCCGATCATGGAGGACAGGTTATACGCCACTGCTGAACCCGTGTAACGGACGTTGGCCGGGAACAGCTCGGGAAGAATGGCCGCCATGGGGCCGAAGGTCAGGCCCATGAGGGTGAACCCCACAATGAGGCCAACCATGGCCGCTGCCTGGCCGGGGCCAAACATGGTGAACCAGAGCGCACCGAAGACGAAGATGCCGGCGGTGACGCCCAGCAGGAACTTGCGTCGGCCCCACTTCTCGGCGAGCGGCCCGGAGACCATCGTGAAGATACCGAAGAAGACGACGCCGATGATCAGCATCCAGAGGAAGTCGGACCTGGTGATTCCCAGGCCGGGGACGAATGCTGCGACCTGCTCCGGGGTCATGGGCGTACCGGCCTTCTCCGCTGCTGCCTGGGCGCCGGCCAGCGTGGGCTTGGTGCCGTAGGACAGCGTGAACGTGGTCATGATGTAGAAGAGCACGTAGGTGGCGAACATGATGAACGTACCGGCCACCACGGGGCGCCAGTGGCTCTTGAGGGTAGCCGCGAGGGGCAGCTTCTGCACCTTTTCCTGCTGAATCACCTTGGTGAAGGACACGCTCTCCACCAGCTTCAAACGGACGTAGAGGCCCACGATGACCAGGACCGCGCTGAGCAGGAACGGAACCCTCCAGCCCCAGGCGAGGAATTCTTCGGCACTTAGGGACACGTTCATCCAAATGAAGATGACGTTGGCGATGATGAAGCCGATGGGTGCGCCCAACTGCGGGAACGTTCCGTAGATGGCCCGCTTTCCCTCGGGCGCGTTCTCCGTGGCGAGCAATGCTGCGCCGGACCATTCTCCACCCAGGGCCAGGCCTTGGAAGAAGCGCAGGATGACCAGCATGATCGGCGCCAGGATGGCCCATCCCGCCATGGAGGCCGTGGGCAGGAGGCCGATGAGGAACGTTGCAATACCCATGGTCAGCAGGGATGCAACCAGGGTGCCCTTTCGGCCGATCTTGTCACCAAAGTGGCCGAAGACCACGGCGCCGACGGGACGTGCGAAGAAGGCAACACCGAAGATGGCGAACGCACTGAGCAGCGCGTTGATGTCAGTGGCGTCCGGGAAGAAGAGCTTCGGGAAGACGAGTACCGACGCGGTGGCATAGGCGTAGAAGTCGTAGAACTCGATCGTCGTGCCGATCAGGCTCGCGAAGATCACCTTGCCCCGCGAGTTCACTGGCTTAGTGGACTCGCCTTCCTTGGATGGTGCAGTGGAAGACATGTATTTGCAGCTTTCTTTCACGCCGGCCGATTCTCCAGGAGGCCACCCGGCGAAGGATTATTCGAGAGTTCAATAATAGTTCCCGCTGTCCATTGAATGGACAACAAAGTCCAACATGCGGACGAACGGAAAAATCTCATCTTGTGGTCCGCGCCACATTACCTCACCATCGCCTCACGCGCCGGTGACCCCGCCGATAGGGAAATGTCACAGCACGTTTACAAACGGCGCCCGTCCGCGAAATGCGCGAAACCTACCTTGGAATAACAACGTCCCCCACCAAGGAGGCACTCCGTGACTGTTGACCGCTCCGCAGATGAACTGGCCCCCGTCCAGTCCACTGCCACCGCCGCCCCCGCCCTTGAACACCGCCCCGGCCGCTGGATTGCCAACTGGGATGCCGAGGACAAGGGCCAGTGGGAAGCCGAAGGCCGGTCCATCGCCAAACGCAATCTCTACTGGTCGATCTTCGCCGAATTCCTCGGATTCGTCGTCTGGCAGCTGTGGTCCATTGTGGTGGTCCAGCTCCCCGCAGCCGGCTTCCAGTTCGATACCAACCAGATCTTCTGGCTCATCTCCATCCCCAGCCTCGTAGGCGCCACGCTCCGCATCCCCTACACGTTCATGGTTCCCAAGTTCGGTGGCCGGAACTGGACCATCGTCTCGGCGCTGCTCCTGCTGATCCCCACCACAGGCCTCGCCATCTGCGTATCCAATCCGGAAACACCTTTTGGCGTCATGCTCCTTATGGCCGGCCTCGCCGGATTCGGTGGCGGCAACTTTGCCAGCTCGATGGCCAACATCACCTTCTTCTACCCTGCCCGTGAAAAGGGTTGGGCACTGGGCCTGAACGCTGCCGGCGGTAACCTCGGTGCCGCCGTCGCACAGCTTGTTGTCCCTATCGCCATCACGCTGCTGGCTGCCGGGACCGTCAACCTGCCGATGGCAGGGATCATCTGGATCCCGCTGATCATCATCGCCGCCTTCGGCGCCTACAAATACATGAACAACCTCACCAGCGCCAAGGGTGATGTGGCTGGTTCCCTGGCTGCCCTCAAGGAACCGCACCTGTGGATCATGGCGTTCCTCTACATCGGTACGTTCGGCTCTTTCATCGGCTTCGCGGGCGTCTTCCCCAAGCTGATCAAGGACTACTTCCCGGACTTCTCCTCCATCCACGTCGGCGCGGTGGCACTCTCGCTGGCCTTCCTGGGCCCGCTGGTCGGTTCATTGGCCCGCCCCTACGGCGGACGCATGGCAGACCGCATGGGCGGTGCCCGGATGACCATCGCATCGTTCGCTTCCATGGCTGTCATCACGCTGACCATGATCTGGACGCTGCCCCTGAAGAACTTCTGGCTCTTCCTCACCTTGTTCCTGCTGCTCTTCCTGGCCAGCGGCTTCGGAAACGGTGCAACGTACCGCATGATCCCGGTCATCTTCGCAACATCCAGCCGGGCAGCCCGTGCGGGCGCCCCGAGCGCCACCACCGCACGACTCGCTTCTTCCTCACTGGGCCTGATCTCCGCGATCGGCGCCTACGGCGGGTTCGTAATTCCACAGGTGCTCAACGCTTCCAACACGGCCAGCGGCTCCTACACCCCGGCGTTCTACGGATTCGTTGGAGCCTATGTCCTCATGCTCACCGTCTGCTGGGTCTGCTACATCCGCCCCGCCCGGAAGCGCAACACGATCGGACACATCTAGATGCCCAACGGCGCCGATACCCACTGCCCGTACTGCGCGCTCCAGTGCGCCATGACGCTGACCCCGGCTGCACCTGCAGCCGGGGCAGTGCCCGCGCCGGAGGCAGCACCCGCCCCGCCCTTGGAAGTATCCGGGCGCGACTTCCCCACCAACCGGGGCGGGCTGTGCCGCAAAGGCTGGACA
Source organism: Paenarthrobacter sp. GQ52 (assembly GCF_059759005.1). Classification (NCBI taxonomy): domain Bacteria; kingdom Bacillati; phylum Actinomycetota; class Actinomycetes; order Micrococcales; family Micrococcaceae; genus Paenarthrobacter; species Paenarthrobacter sp. GQ52. The sequence continues at coordinate 538,213 of NZ_JCAXEJ010000001.1, read as the reverse complement.
TCGGCGTCGTTATTGCGTCACAACGGCCGCGTCACCGAACCGATGCTCAAAGGTTCCGACGGCGTGCATCAGCCCATCTCGTGGGACCAAGCACTCATGATCATCACCGCTGCCGTCAAGGACACCCAGCAGCAGTACGGGAATGACGCCGTGGGCGTATTCGGCGGCGGCGGCCTCACCAACGAGAAGGCGTATCTGTTGGGCAAGTTCGCCCGCCTGGCCTTGCGCACCTCACGGATCGACTACAACGGCCGCTTCTGCATGTCTTCGGCCGCAGCTGCGGGCAACCGGGCGTTCGGCGTGGACCGCGGCCTTCCCTTCCCTGTTACGGACCTGGACACCGCGTCCGTGATCCTCATGCTCGGTTCCAACGTTGCCGAGACCATGCCTCCGTTCGTCCAGCACCTGCAGGGCGCACGCGACGCCGGTGGGCTGATTGTGGTGGACCCCCGCCGCTCGGCTACTGCGGCGTTCACGTCCGACGGCGGCGGGCTCCACTTGCAACCGACGCCCGGCACCGATCTGGCTCTCCTTTTGGGCATTAGCCACGTGGTGGTCCACGAAGGACTGGCCGATGCTGAGTACATCGCGGCCAACACCAGCGGCTACGCCGCGGTGGTGCGCAGCTTGTCCGCGTTCTGGCCCGAGCGCGTGCAGTCCATCACCGGCGTCCCCGCCACCTTGATCCGCGAGACCGCCCGCCGCTTGGCGCAAGGAGCCTGCGCTGGCGGCAGCTATATCCTCAGCGGCCGCGGAGTGGAACAGCATGTGGACGGGACGGACACCGCCACTGCGGCGATCAACCTGAGCCTCCTCCTGGGCCTGCCCGGCTCGGCCCGCAGCGGCTACGGCACGCTCACCGGCCAAGGCAATGGCCAGGGCGGCCGCGAACACGGGCAGAAGGCCGACCAGCTTCCGGGCTACCGCAAGATCACCGATCCCGCCGCCCGCGCGCACGTCGCCGGTGTGTGGGGCATCGACGAGTCGCTGATCCCCGGCCCCGGCCTCCCCGCCGTCGAACTTCTCAAGTCCCTCGGAAAGCCCGACGGCGTCCGGTGCCTTTTCGTGCACGGGGCCAATGTGGTGGTGTCGGCGCCCGATACCAACGCAGTGATCCAAGGCCTCCGCAGCCTGGACTTCCTGGTGGTTTGCGACTTCTTCATGTCCGAGACCGCAGCTGAAGCGGACCTGGTTCTGCCTGTGACCCAGTGGGCCGAGGAAGAGGGCACGCTGACCAACCTTGAGGGTCGCGTGATCCGGCGCCGCCGAGCGCTGACTCCTCCTCCGGGCGTTCGCAGCGAGTTGTGGCTCATGGCGCGGCTGGCGGAACTGCTGGACGCCCCTTCAACCTTCAGTGACGATCCCGAGACCGTTTTCGAAGAGCTTCGCTTGGCTTCCGCCGGCGGCCTTGCCGACTACTCGGGCATCGATTACGCCATGCTGGACCGTGGTGAAGCTGCCTACTGGCCCTACCCCGTGGGCAGCGCCGGGACGCCGCGACTCTTCGCCGACGGGTTTGCCCATGCCGATGGCCGGGCCGTCATGGTTCCGGTGACGCCGTCCAAGCGGGCTGTTCGTTCGTTCGCGGATGATTCACTGGCCCTGGCAACCGGCAGGCTTCTGGAGCACTACCAATCCGGTGCGCAGACCCGACGCGTGAGCGAGCTCCTGGCGTCGCAGCCCCAGGCCCGGCTCCTCATTCACCCGGGAACGGCGGCTTCACGCGGCATTGCCGACGGCGACTACACCACCGTGACAAATGAGCGCGGTGAAGTGCTCTGCCGTGCCGAGCTCAGCAACTCGGTCCGCCCTGACACTGTCTTCCTGCCGTTCCACTTCCCCGGCCAGGAAAACGCCAACCGCCTCACCGAGGCGACCACAGATCCCATTTCCGGCATGCCGGAGTTCAAGACCAGCCGGGTATGGGTCCGGAAGGCAGTCTCCACCCAGGAACGGGTTCCAGCTGGAATCCGGCTGCCACTGCACGTCAAGGAGGCATCATGAGCGAGCGCATTGTTGTTGTTGGATTCGGGCCCGTAGCTGCCCGTCTCGTGGACGAACTGCTCCCCGCCGTCCGCTCGGGACTGGTGCAGCTGCTGGTGGTGGGCCAGGAAACCGAGGCAGCGTACAACCGCGTGATGGTGGCCGAGCTGGGCGTCGGCCGCACCACAGCCGAGGCTCTCGCGATGGCTGATGCGTCCGAGCTGGAAGCCGACGGCGTGGAAGTGCGGTTGGGCGTCAAGGTCAAAAGGATCGACCGTGCCCGTCAAAACATAGTTCTGTCCGATGACAGCACTGAGCACTATGACCGACTGGTGTTCGCCACCGGGTCCCGTCCCGTCATTCCAAACCTCACAGGGCTCAACCCGGATCCTTCCAGGCCGGTGCTTCCGGCCGGCGTCACGGCATTGCGTGACCTACAGGATGCTGCGGTACTTCGGGCGGCGGTGGCCGACGGAAAGCGTGTGGTGGTGCTGGGTGGCGGCGTGCTTGGCCTGGAAACCGCCTTGGCTGCCTCGGAAGAAGGCGCCCAAGCAACTGTGGTTCACAATGGCCCCTTCCCCCTCGGCAGGAGCATTGACCGCGGCAGTGGATCCGTGCTCATCAACAGTCTGCGAGCCGGCGGTGTCCGGATGGCAGGGAATGCACGTTCTACTGGTGTGGAGACGGCAGGACCGGGCGGCAGCTTCTCGGCTTTGCTGCTGGATGACGGCTCGGCGATCGACGGCGACCTGCTGGTTCTGTCATGTGGTGTGCGCCCCCGCATCGAACTGGCGGAAGGCTGTGGCTTGCCTGTTGCGACAGGGATCCTCGTGGACCACCACCTCCGGACCTATCACGAGCCCCACATGTTCGCGATCGGCGACTGCGCTGAAGTGCGCTGCCCCGATGCTGCCTGCGTTGATTGCCGGACAGCCGCTGGGCCCTCCGGCCTGGTGGGTCCGGGCTGGCGGCAGGCTGAGTGGTTGGCCGAGTACCTCGTGGTCCTGGCCCGGGATGGCCAGGCCGCCGCAGATGCCTTGGAAGCGCTGCCCATGGAGAAGCCCGGGGTGGTTGTCCTGAAGGCACGCGGCATCAACCTGGCCGTGGCGGGCGACAACCAGGCCGATCCATGGGACGAGGAGTTGCTGGAAGCAGGTGCCGCGTCCGGGCGTGCCCGCCGGCAAATCTCCCAGTGGGCCGATCCCGAACACGGCCGCTACGTAAAGATGACCACCCGCGGAGGAGTGCTGGAAGGCTTGGTGGCCGTAGGTATGCCCCGGACTGCTGCCGAGCTGGTGGTGCTCTTCGAGCGTTCCTCGGAGCTGCCCGCGGACCGCTCCTTGCTGCTCCGCCTGGATGGACCTGACCAGCTGGATGCCGGCGCCACGAGCAACGATCCCCAACGGACCGTGTGCCGCTGCGCCGGGGTGAGTGCGGCCAGCATCGAGGACTCCGTGGTGGAAGGCTGCAGCACCGTGGGCGAGGTAGCCAAGGCCACCCGCGCCGGAACAGGCTGCGGAGGGTGCCATGAGGACATCAAGGGGATCATCGAAAAACACTTCCAAGCGGCTGCCGCCTGAAGCCGCTTAGTCCTTGCTCCGATTCGGGGGTTCCCTGCGGATCATGCCGTGCGCACGGCACGATCCGCGGGGGGCCATCGAAACGGGCGCCACGCTGGTCAGCGTGGAGCTACATGTGCACGTGCAAGCGCCGCGCAGCCTCCGAGATGGAGCCGGTCAGCGACGGGTACACCGTGAAAGCGCTGGCTACGTCATCAACGTGAAGCTTCTGGGTCACCGCGACGGAGATCGGGAAAATGAGCTCCGAAGCGTTGGGCCCAACCACCACGCCACCGATCACGGTGCCGGATCCCTTGCGCGCGATGATCTTGACGAAGCCGTCCTTGGTGTTCCGCATCTTGGCGCGGGCATTGCTGAGCAGGGACAACATCACCACGTCGCCCTGGTACTTGCCGGACGCGAGGTCGGCCTCTGAGACGCCCACGGAGGCGATTTCAGGTGACGTGAAGATGTTGGACGCCACCTGGTTGAGCTTCAGCGGCTTGACGGCATCACCCATGAAGTGGGCAATCGCAATGCGGCCCTGCATGGCTGCAACGGATGCGAGCGCGAAGACGCCGGTGCAGTCGCCGGCGGCGTAAATGTTGGGGGCAGTGGTGCGGGAAACGCCGTCCACCTTGATGTGCCCGGACTCGGTCAGGGTGACGCCTGCTTCTTCAAGGCCGATGCCCGCGGTGTTGGGGATGGAGCCAACACACACCAGGCAGTGCGAACCTGTCACCACCGATCCATCACCCAGGGTGACCTTCACGCCGTCGTCGGTTCGCTCCACTGCGTTGGCGCGGGACTTCGACAGGACGCGTACGCCACGGCGTTCGAAAACGCCTTCCAGCAGCTTGGCGGCATCTGTGTCCTCGCCGGGCAGAACCTGGTCACGGCTGGAGATCAGGGTGACCTTGGAGCCCAAACCGTTGTAGGCGGATGCGAACTCGGCGCCAGTAACGCCCGAACCCACAACAATGAGTTCTTCGGGAAGCTCGTCCAGGTTGTAGATCTGGGCCCAGTTGAGGATGCGTTCGCCGTCGGGCTTGGCGGTGGGAAGTTCACGCGGGTGAGCACCAACAGCCAGCAGGATCGCGTCGGCGTCGATGGTGCGTGTTCCTTCGAGGGTGAGGACCTCGATGGTGTTGTTGTCCAGCAGCTTGCCGGAGCCGATGACGATCTCCACGCCCAGGCGCTCGAGGCCTGCACGGATGTCGTCAGACTGGCCATGAGCCAAGGTCAAGACGCGATCGTTGATGTGTTTGAGGTCGGCACGAGGCTTGGAGGCCGTGCCGTCGCCGTCGAACTTCACTCCGAGTTCGTCCGCCTCACCGACGCGCGTCATGAGGTCGGCGGTGGCAATAAGGGTTTTGGAAGGCACGACGTCGGTCAGCACCGCGGAGCCGCCGAGGCCTGCCCGTTCGACGATGGTGACGTGCGCGCCGAGCGAGGCGGCAACCATGGCAGCTTCATATCCGCCGGGACCACCTCCAAGGATCGCGATACGGGGGGCACTGAAGTCAACTTGGGTGGTCACAATGCTCAATTCTCGCTCATTGCCACGCCGGTTGCCACCCAGCCCAACCTCACTCCGCTCCGATCCCTACCAAAGTCCTGTAGCCGCAAGGTAGCTTGTACCAGTGAGTAACACTGAGCTGATGAACACTGACCCCTTTGAGGCCGCGAAGGCCGCCGCGGACTTCATCGCCGCGGAGACCGGCGTCGAGTCCCATGACGTAGCCCTGGTGCTCGGATCCGGATGGGCGGAGGCCGCCGACCTGATTGGTGAAACCACCGCCACACTGAACGCCTCCGAGGTTCCCGGTTTCCACAAACCAGCGGTGGTGGGCCATGTTGGCACCATCCGGTCCGTCCTCACCAAGGAGGGCAAACGAGCCCTGGTCCTGGGCGCCCGGACGCATTACTACGAAGGCCGCGGCGTGCGGTCCGTAGTCCATGGCGTACGCACGGCCGCAGCAGCCGGATGCAAGACGCTGGTGCTCACCAACGGTTGTGGGGGGCTCAATGAAGATTGGACCCCCGGAACTCCGGTGCTGATAAGCGACCACATCAACCTCACCGCAACCTCACCGCTTGAGGGCGCAACGTTCGTCGACCTTACGGACCTCTATTCCTCACGGATCCGCGACCTGGCTCGTGAAGTTGATTCCTCCCTGCAGGAAGGGGTGTACGCACAGTTCACGGGCCCGCACTACGAGACGCCGGCAGAGGTCCAGTACGCCAAACGGATCGGCGCAGACTTGGTGGGCATGTCCACCGCGCTGGAAGCAATCGCCGGCCGCCACGCAGGGATGGAAGTTTTTGGCATCTCCCTTGTCACCAACCTTGCAGCCGGCATCAGCCCTGTTCCTTTGAGCCACGCGGAAGTCCTCGAAGCCGGTCACGCGGCGGGAAAGCGGATCTCGAAGCTTCTGGCGGAGATCATCGCCAAGCTCTAGGGCGAAACGTCTGCAGAATGCGGGGTCACCACCAAAGGTGGCCCCGCATCGCTATTTAAGGGTTTGCGCTAACAATTCCGGAGGAGAAGTAAACGCACAGTAAATTCTCAGGATAAATCTGATTTGTTGCGAAACATTTGATTGAAGCTGCCGGGATGTGTCACGCGCGCACGTTGCCAATGTAAGCGCTTGCGCAAGTACTGACGAGTAACCGAAAAAGCCCGCGAAATGCCCTTTGCCCTCAGACCTAACACGTGTCTAGCGTGGAGAGTGCCCCGGTAAGTCGACGTGCCGGAGCCACCGCGGCGGATAGCTACAAAGCTCCCCCGCACCTCGAAACGATGGCGTCCCTCGATGACGCCTACAGCGGATCGGTGGACGCCTGAGTAGAGAACCCCCAACAGGGGGTCAGGGCATGCGCCCCACTCCACGAAGTCCAACACTCCGCGAGAAGAGCAAGCATGAACACGCACTCAACCCCTCCACGGCAGCGCCGCCGGCTGCGCCAGGCAGTAGCCCTCGCAGCTGCGGCCGGCGTGGCCGGCAGCATCCTGCTGGTGACGCCGGCTGCGCAAGCCAACCTGCCGGCCGACCCGCCGTCGAGCACCATGCCGGCGCCCACGCCCGGCTTCCCGCTGCCAACCACGCACACCCAGCAGGCGTACGATCCGGCAGCAGACTTCACGTCCAAGTGGACGCGAGCCGACGCCAAGCAGATCATGGCCCAGAGCAACCCCAACGTTGCCCCGGGCGAGAACTCCATGAGCCCGAACGTCACCATGCCGGAAATCCCCAAGGACTTCCCGGCCATGAACGACGACGTCTGGGTTTGGGACACCTGGTCGCTGACAGACGAAAACGCCAACCAGATCAGCTACAAGGGCTGGGATGTCATCTTCTCCCTGGTTGCTGACAGGCACGCGGGCTACGGCTTCGACCAGCGCCACTGGAACGCAAGGATCGGCTACTTCTTCCGCAAGACCAACGCTGATCCCGCCAAGGACAAATGGAACTACGGCGGACACCTGTTCCTGGACAACACGTCCATCGGCAACACGGAGTGGTCCGGCTCCACGCGCCTCATGCAGGGCAACAAGATCAACGTCTTCTACACGGCCACCACGTTCTACGACGTCGCCGAGCGGAATGCAGGCGGCGGCGGAATCGCTCCGGACGCTGCGATCGCCAAGGCATTGGGTAACATCCACGCCAACAAGGACGGGGTGACCTTCGACGGCTTCCAGCACACCAAACTGCTGGAGCCGGACGGAAAGATGTACCAGAACAAAGCCCAGAACCCCGGCTTCGCGTTCCGTGACCCGTACACCTTCGCGGATCCCGCCCACCCGGGCAAAACCTTCATGGTCTTCGAAGGCAACACCGGCGGCACCCGCGGCTCCTACAAGTGCAAGCAGGAAGACCTCGGCTACCAGCCGGGCGACCCCAACGCCGAGACTTTGGCACAGGTCAACAGCACCGGCGCCTGGTACCAGACTGCCAACGTTGGCCTCGCCGTGGCGGACAACAAGGACCTCACCAAGTGGAGCTTCCTGCCGCCGATCCTCTCGGCCAACTGCGTCAACGACCAGACCGAACGTCCGCAGATCTTCATCCAGAACGAGAACGGCAAGAACAAGTACTACCTGTTCACCATCAGCCACCAGTTCACGTACGCGGATGGAATGCGCGGCCCTGACGGCGTGTACGGCTTCGTCGGCAACGGTGTCCGCTCCGACTACCAGCCGGTCAACAACAGCGGCCTGGCCCTGGGCTCCCCCACGGACCTGAACATGCCGGCCAACGCGCCGGAGGGTCCGGACCCGCGGCAGAACGGCCGTCAGTTCCAGGCCTACTCGCACTACGTGCAGCCGGGCGGCCTGGTCCAGTCCTTCATCGACAACGTGGACGGCGTCCGCGGCGGTTCCCTGTCCCCCACCGTGAAGATGAACTTCAAGGACGGCGTGACGCAGGTTGACCGCAGCTTCGGCCAGAACGGCCTCGGCCCGTTCGGTTACCTTCCCACCAACGTTCGCGTTGGCGGCGAGGGCCTCTATAAGTAAGCAGTAACACCCCGGCCGACAGGCCACGGCAGGGGTGCCGGACCCACGAGGACCGGCACCCCTGCTACCCCCAACCCCAGGATCTTCCCCATGACATTTCCCAGCCCCCACCTGTCCCGCCGCCAAATGCTGGCCGCAAGTGCCGCCGTCGTGGTCGCCTTCTCCGCCGCATCCTGCACGCAAGCGGAAAGCCCGACGCCGGTTCCCACCCCGGCGGGTCCGGCACCTACCCCTTCAGATCCGTGGCGGCCCGTTGCGCACCTCACCGCTGAGAAGAACTGGCTCAACGATCCCAATGGCCTCGTCTACCACGACGGCACTTACCACGCCTTTTACCAGTACAACCCGCAGGGCAACTCGTGGGGCAACATGTCCTGGGGGCACTCCACCAGCAAGGATCTGGTGCATTGGGAGCAGCAGCCCGTGGCCATGGAGGCGAGCCCCGAAGAGGAAATCTTCTCCGGCTGCGTCGTGATGGATAAGAACAATGCCTCAGGTCTTGGCTCGGCGGAAACCCCACCCATGGTGGCCCTCTACACCAGCGCCTATGGCAAGAACGGCGCTCTACCTCAAGGCTCCCAGGCACAATCCGTCGCGTTCAGCCTGGACAACGGGACCACGTGGCAGAAGTATCAAGGCAACCCGGTCCTGAATCTTGCACCCACCAACAACAACTTCCGCGACCCAAAAATCACCTGGTACGAACCCGGCCGATACTGGGTGATGACCACCGTGGTTGCCGACGCCCAGGTAGTCAAGCTGTTCAAGTCCACAGACCTCCTCCGTTGGGAATACCTGAGTGATTTCTCCGGTGTCGGCGCCCAAGGAGGCCTGTGGGAGGTGCCGGAACTCCTCCACATGGACGTGGAGGACTCCACGGCAAAGAAGTGGGTCATGCTGCTGAGCATCAACCCCGGCGGCATTGCGGGCGGCTCGGGTATGCAGTACTTCGTGGGCGAATTCGATGGAAGGCGCTTTACGGCGGAAAACGCGGCAGCCCCCGGCGCCCCGCTCACCGAATCCCAATGGCTGGACCACGGCGCAGACTACTATGCCGCCAACTCCATCTCCGGCGCGCCCGGGGACAAACCCGTTCTCCTGGGATGGATGGGCAACTGGGACTACGCCCAGGATGTGCCCACCACCCCGTGGCGCGGCTCCATGGCTATTCCCCGCGAACTGACCTTGGTTCGGGGGGCGAAACGGCTTGAGCTCCGGTCTGCCATAGCCGGCGCGGCGCGGGAAACGCTGGACCGCTCCGGTGAAGTGAAGAGCAAAAACCTCACCGTTGGCTCCTCGCCCCAGGACCTTGGCCAGGAGTTCAGGGGACGCGCCCAGCTGATCGAACTGGACATGGACCTGAAGTCGGCGCGTGAAGCCGGTGTTCTCCTCCGCCACTCATCCTCCGCTTCCGAGACCGGACTGCGGATCTCCTATAACAAGGAAACAGGCAGTGTCAGGGTGGACCGGTCACAGGCCGGAACCAGCAACTTCTCCGGAAAGTTCAGCCCATTCCATGAAGTAGCCCTGCCGTCCCCAGGCGGCAAGGTCCATCTCACGATCCTCCTCGATTCGTCCTCGGTGGAAGTCTTCGCGGCGGGTGGAACTGCGGTGATTTCGGATACGTTCTTCCCGCACTGGGACAACACAGGGGCCTCGGCATTCAGCATGGAAGGCGACACGGACTTCACCGTCACGACACGCGGTCTTTAAAGGCCCGCTAGGGCGGGATCTCACCCTTTACAACCACTCTTGAGGACGAGATCCAACTCCTCGTTGCCCGGGAAGCGCCCATTGAGGATAGTTTTGTCCCTATGACATCCAGCGATGCCGCATTTGACCAGCTGCTCACCGACGCCCGCCAATGGGCTTCCCAAGACCCGGACCCGGCGACGTCGGCTGCTCTCGTTGAGTTGGCCGGGCTTGCCAGCGGCGGTGATGCGGGAGCAGCCCAGGAACTGGGCGACAGCTTCAACGGCACCCTGCAATTCGGCACTGCCGGCCTCCGCGCAGCGCTCGGCCCCGGCCCCAACCGAATGAACCGCGTTGTTGTCCGCCGTGCAGCTGCAGGCCTGGCGGCCTTCCTCACCGAATCGGTAGCCGCAGCTGCGCCGGGAACCCGGCCGCGCGCCGTCGTCGGCTTCGATGCCCGGTACAACTCGGACATCTTCGCCCAGGAAACCGCTGCAATCTTTACGGCAGCGGGCATTGAAACCTTCCTGATGCCGGCAGCGCTTCCGACGCCGTTGCTTGCCTACGCGGTCAGGTCACTGGATTGCGACGGCGGTGTCATGGTCACAGCGAGCCACAACCCGCCGCAGGACAACGGTTACAAGGTCTACCTGGGACGCCATGCAGTATCTGAGAGCGGGCGCGGGTCTCAGATCGTGGCGCCGTACGACGCTGAGATCGCCGCGAAGATCGAGGGCGTGGGGGCGCTGGATTCCATTGAACTCGCAGAAAACGGCTGGACAGTGCTGCCCACGTCCGTAGCCGCAGAATATGAAGCTGCGATGGCGGGACTGGTGGATAGGGAACACTTCCCGGCACGGGACCTCAAGATCGTCCTGACGCCCATGCACGGTGTCGGCGGTGAAACGGCCGTCTCCGTCCTGAACGCCGCCGGTTTCGCCGATGTCACGCTCGTGGCCGAACAGGCCGAGCCGGATCCGGACTTCCCCACCGTCGCTTTCCCTAATCCGGAAGAGCCCGGGGCGCTGGACCTGGCCCTTGCCGCTGCTGCGGACTCGGATGCGGACATCGTTTTGGCCAACGACCCCGACGCCGATCGGGCCGCGGTTGCCGCGTTGGATCCCGCCACGGGAAGCTGGCGGATGCTTCGCGGTGACGAAGTGGGGGCGCTGCTTGGTGCGCACGTAGTAGCGCGAATGGCTGCCGGTGCCGGGGACGAGCCGCAGACCGGAGTGTTCGCCAACTCGATCGTGTCCTCCCGGCTGCTCTCACGCATCGCTGCCGCAGCGGGCTACGCCCACGAGGAAACACTCACCGGCTTCAAATGGATTTCACGGGTTCCCGGCCTCACCTATGGGTACGAGGAAGCACTGGGATACTGTGTGGCGCCTGACCTGGTGCGCGACAAGGACGGCATTTCAGCGGCTGTGCTGATCGCCGAACTCGCCGCAACTGCCAAGGCCGAGGGCAAGACGATCTTCGACACCCTCGATGACCTGTATCTGGTGCACGGACTGCATGCGAGCGACCAACTCAGTATCCGGGTGGCCGATTTGGGACTGCTCGATGCCATGATGAACCGCCTGCGGGTCAACCCGCCCGAAGCGTTCGGAGGCTCCGCCGTCGAGGTTTCAACCGATCTTGCGGAAGGAAGCGAAGCCCTGCCTCCCACGGACGGCCTGCTGTACCTGACCCGGGACCAAAGTCGTGTCATCATCCGTCCCAGTGGCACCGAGCCCAAGCTCAAGTGCTACCTGGAAGTCATCCAGGCCGTGGAAACTGCGGCGGAACTTCCCGCAGCACGCCAGGCAGCGCGGACATCCCTGGATGATGTTCTCAGGGACGTCCGCGAAGCCTTGGGCTTATAGGACTCCTAGAGTTCAACCTCGATGAAGCCGTCCACCAAACGGGTGGCGAACGCGTCGAGCTTGAGTTCCGGGTTGGTGAAGCATTCACCGGTTTCAAGGTCGTAGACCTCTTTGTGCAGCGGCGACGCGATGGTCGGCCGGCTTCCGCGGGATCCAATGATCCCGCGGGCCATAACGTTGGCGAGCGTCGCCGGGTCCTGCTGTGCCACAGCGAAGACCTCGGTGGGCGCTGTGCGGAACAGCGCAACCTGACGGCCGGCGATCAACGCAGCCTCGCCCCAAGCCAGTTCGAGTTCGTCCACCGGGCAAACACGGTGCCATGTGGCGGTTGTGGTCAGGTCCTCGGCACGGTCCAGAATTACGGTCATTTCAGCCCCTCTCACTGTGTCCGGGTGTTGGCTTTTCCGCCGTCACTCCCCCGGACCGGGCCACACTTGCGGCCACTACTCCAAGCTAGGACCCGGGTGTTTCATCGGTTGTCCGCGTTTGTGTCGAACGCGTAAAAGAGACCTCACACCTCACGAAATGCGTTCGTGATGCAGAAGTTAAGATCACGAAACAAAAGGGAAACTGAAGCGAAACTGCCCGTCCCTAGGCTGGAACCACAAGTTGCGGAGATCCGTCTGCAACATCTGCGAAAGGCCCACCAGTGACCGGACACACTTCAAGTACAGAGAACCCGCGCCGCATCGTCGTCGTCGGCGGCGGCCCCGCTGCCCACCGTTTCGCCGACGCCATGTTCAATCGCGGACTTGAAGGTTGGCAGGTTACGGTGCTGACCGAAGAGGCACACCTCCCGTACGACCGCGTTGCGCTGAGCAAGGCGCTCACGGAAACCGGCGTGGACCTCACCTTGGGCGATGCATCCATGTGGGACCACGAAGCCCTGACTTTGGTCACCGGCGAGCGCGCCGTGAAGATCGACTCCGTTGCCAAGAGCGTCCTCACCGCCGCCGGCAACAAGTACGAATACGACCACCTGGTGGTGGCTTCGGGTTCCGATGCGGCCCGGCTCCCCATCCCCGGTTCCGAGCACACCCATGTTTACCGCACCCTCGAGGACGTCTGGGCCATTAACAAGGCCATCGCCGAGCTGCGCGAAAAGCTCGGCCGCAAAGTCAACGCGGTCACCATCGGTGGTGGCTTGCTTGGACTTGAGTCCGCTGCCGGCACCGAACAGCTGGGCGCCACACCGATCGTCATCAACGGCGCACCGTGGCTGATGAACACCCAGCTGGATGAGGGTGCCGGCCAGGCCCTCGGCCGCCTGATTGAGGCCAAGGGCTTCGAAGTCCACGGTGGCGTCTTCCCCTCCGAGGTAGTCACGGACGACGACGGCAACGTCACCGGTGTCCTGATGGCTGACGGCCGGACCATCGACGCGGACCTCGTAATCGTGGCTATCGGCGTGAAGCCCCGGGACGACCTCTTCCGCGCGGCAGAAGGCGAAGAGCAGCTGTTTAGCCTGGGCCAGCGCGGCGGCGTTGTCATCAATGATTTCTGTGCCACGGAAGTGGACGGCATCTGGGCCATCGGCGAGGTGGCCAACTTCGAGGGCATGTGCCTGGGCCTCGTGGCTCCTGCCAACACCATGGCCGAGATCGTTGCTGACCGCCTGCACGGTGGAGAAGCAACCTTCCCGGGCTTTGACACTGCCACCAAGCTCAAGTTGTCCGGCGTTGACGTTGCCAGCTTCGGCGACGCGTTTGCCCGCACCGAGCACTCCCTGGAGATCGTCTACGCCGACCCCGCGCGTGGCGTTTACCAGAAAATTGTCACTACAGATGATGCCAAGACCCTCCTGGGCGGCATCTTCGTGGGCGATGCTTCCCCGTACATGAGCCTCCGCCCGCTTCTGGGCCGCGAACTGTCCGCCGAACCGGGTGCCTACCTGAGCGCTGCCGGAGGTGGCGAGGCCCCTGAAACCGAACTTCCGGACGATGCCATCCTCTGCTCCTGCAACAACGTGGCCGCCGGAAGTATCCGTGACACCATCAACGGCTGCGGAGCCTGCGAGGGCAACTCCCCGGTGCAGGAGCTCGGCGAGCTGAAGGGCTGCACCAGGGCCGGCACCCAGTGTGGTTCGTGCGTTCCCATGCTCAAGAAGCTCCTTGAAGGCGAACTGAAGAAGTCCGGCATTGAGGTCTCAAAGGCACTGTGTGAGCACATCAGCCTTTCCCGGCAGGAACTCTTCGATGCCATCCGCGTCCTTGAGCTCACGTCCTTCGAAGACATCATGGCCAAGTACGGCACCGGAGCGGGCTGCGATATCTGCAAGCCGACCATTGCCTCCATCCTGGCCAGCCAGCACTCCGCCTATGTTCTGGATGCCGGACGTGGTGCGCTGCAGGACACCAACGACCGCGCCTTGGCGAACATGCAGAAGGACGGCACCTATTCGGTGGTCCCCCGCATCGCGGGTGGCGAGATCACGCCGAAGGGTCTCGGCGTCATCGCGGCCGTAGCTGAGAAGTACAACCTGTACACGAAGATCACGGGTGGACAGCGCATCGATATGTTCGGTGCCCGCCTGGAGCAGCTGCCGGACATCTGGAAGGAACTGGTGGACGCCGGCTTCGAATCCGGACAGGCCTACGGCAAGAGCCTTCGTACCGTGAAGTCCTGCGTTGGTTCTACATGGTGCCGCTTCGGTGTGCAGGACTCGGTGGCAATGGCCATCGCCTTGGAGCTGCGCTACCGCGGCCTCCGCAGCCCCCACAAGCTGAAAATGGGTGTCTCCGGTTGTGCCCGTGAATGTGCCGAAGCCCGTGGCAAGGATGTTGGCGTGATCGCCACGGCCGACGGTTGGAACCTGTATGTAGGCGGTAACGGTGGCGCCACCCCGGCGCACGCCCAGCTGCTGGCCAAGGACCTGGACGACGAAACCCTCCTGAAGTACATCGACCGTTACCTCATGTACTACATCCGCACCGCTGACCGCCTCCAGCGCACCGCGCGCTGGCAGGAAGAGCTCGACGGCGGAATCAAGCACGTCGAGGAAGTAGTGGTCAACGACTCCTTGGGCATTGCCGACGAGCTTGAAGCCGCCATGGCCAAGCACATCGACACCTATGAGGACGAGTGGGCCGAGACCCTGAAGGACCCGGAGCGCCTCCGCCGTTTCCGTTCGTTCGTCAACGCTCCCAACCAGAAGGACGAATCCATTTCCTTTGTTCCGGAGCGCGGCCAGATCCGTCCGGCCACCAACGAGGAAAAGGGCGGCGTGCTCATCGCTTCCACTATCCCGGTCCGCAGCGAAACCGTCGGCGTAGAAAACTAGGGGTTCACCATGCAGCTCACCATTGATCTCACCGGCCGTGACGTCCTTGTCACGGGATCTGAAAAGTCTGCCCGCCAGGCGGTCCGCCGCTACCAGAGCGCCGGTGCCAACGTGTACCGGCTGAGCGCCCCGGAAGGTGTGCCGGGCGACGGCCAACTTCCCGAGCGCCCGTTCCTGGTGGCGGTAGTGGACGACGGCGGGTCCGGCTGGCTGCCGCTGGTGGAACGCTGCCGCGACGCCGGGATTCCCGTAGCCTTCGAGCCTGCACCCGGCGCCGAGGGCCACGTGACCCTGGTGGGTGGAGGCCCGGGAGCCCTGGATCTGCTCACGGTGGGTGCTGTGGACGCCCTGCGCGATGCCGATGTGGTGTTTTACGATCGGCTTGCGCCCTATCAGGAACTGGCTGATCTGACCTCTGCGGAGCTCGTGGACGTTGGAAAGCAGCCCGGGCTTCACAAGGTGACTCAGAGGGACATCGAGAAGCTGATGGTGGAGGCTGCACTTCTGGGCAAGAATGTGGTCAGGCTCAAGGGCGGCGATCCGTACGTGTTTGGCCGCGGCGGCGAAGAAGTGGCTGCGTGTGTTGCTGCCGGCGTCCCGGTGAGGGTCATCTCCGGTGTCACCAGTGCTATTTCCGTTCCCGCTGCAGCCGGAATCCCGGTGACGCACCGCGAGGTCAGCCACATGTTCACCGTGGTATCCGGCCATGCCCCGTTGACGGAGAAGGAACACACCCACCTTGCCGGACTGGGCGGGACTATCGTGGTCCTCATGGGCATCGGCACCCTGCCCCAGCTGGCGGCCGGGCTCCGCCGAGCGGGGATGAATTCGGACATGCCAATGGCCGTGGTGGAACGTGGGTACCGGCCGGGACAGCGCACCACCATCGCTGACCTCGGTACCATCGAAACGGCAGCCACCGGCTGCAGCAACCCGGCCGTGTTGGTCATCGGCGAGGTGGTCCGGGTTGCTGAAGCCAACCGGAATCATGCCGAAGCATCCGCTGAACTGAGCCGACTCGCGGCTTCGCTCCTTGAAGCCTGAAGGTAAGAACACATGACTGTTGCACGTGCCATCGAAGTCCAGGACGCTACTGCCGCGCCGGAAGTTGCCGAAGCCGTAGAAGCGCCGTTGGACGGATTCCGCATTGGCGTCACCTCGCACCGCCGCTCCCGCGACCTCATTGAGGCACTGGAGCGCCGCGGTGCGAGCGTTTTGCACGCACCCGCCCTGAAGATCGCCCCGGTGCAGGAGGACATGGTCCTCATCGAGGACACCCGCACCATCATCGAGGCCAAGCCGGACATCTGCATCGCCACCACCGCCTACGGCATGCGCCGCTGGTGTGAGGCCGCTGATTCCTTTGGCATCGGCGAGCAACTGCTGGACACGCTGTCCGCCTGCCGCATGTTCGTCCGTGGCCCCAAAGCCCGCGGTGCCGTTCGGGCGGCCGGCCTTGCCGACGTCGGAATCAGCAGTGACGAAACCACCGCCACACTGGTGGACATGCTCCTGGCCGAAGGCGTGCGCGGCAAGACCGTGGCCGTCCAGTTGCACGGCTACACGGACGTCCGCCAGCTGGAACGGCTGCGTATGTCCGGAGCTACTGTCTTGACGGTGACTCCGTACCGCTGGGTGAAGCCCGACGGCGAAGACAAACTGCCACGCCTGATCGAAGCCGTGGTCAGCGGAAACCTCGATGTCCTGACGTTCACCAGCGCCCCGGCAGTGGACGCCATGTGGAGCACCGCACACGAAATGGGCCTGTACCGCCAGCTCATCGAAGCTCTCAAGGGCCCGGTAACTGTTGCGGCCGTCGGTCCGGTCACCGCTCAACCGCTGGTCGACGCCGGCCTCACCCCGTTGATCCCTGATCGTTACCGCATGGGTGCTCTCATCAGGCTGGTCACCGAACATCTTTCGCTGAACCACGTGCGGCGCTTGGAAACCAAGAGCGCCACCATCGAGCTCCGTGGACGCTGCCTGCGGATCAACGGTGAGGTGGTGGACCTTGCACCGGCTCCCCTCCTGCTGCTGCGGGCGCTGCTCGGCGCGGGTGGGGCTGTCCTGTCCAGGGAAGCTCTCTCCGACCTGCTGGACCTGCGCGGTTCCGTACACGCTTTGGACATGACGGTCAGCAGGCTCAGGTCTTCCCTTCCTGATGGCAAACTTGTGGAAACCGTAGTAAAGCGCGGCTACCGGCTGCGGGCTTAGCTGTGAATGTTGGCGATAAACGGCGGTCTTTTGCGGAGCTAAATGTCGCCCTGCTGGTCCCCAAGCACTCCTGACCGCCTGTAGAACGTCGCTCGGGACACCTCGGGATCAGGCGAGTCGAACTTTTCTCCGTCGAACTCTTCATTGTCACGGGTTCTCTGTCGTAGGAGACTTGAGGCGACGGCATTCCATCTTGGACCGCCCGCGGGGCCACCCGGCTGCGGGGCCTCACAGCACCTTGTAGCGGCCTGGTGGATCAATGAGTTCCATGACAACCCCCGAAAAGGCCGCTCGGCGGTCGCGCCATCTCTTGCCCTTGGTGACTATCGCACTGATTGGATGCCTCGGTGGGTGCGAGTATGAGTCTTACGACGCATCCCTGCCGTCTGCCAGTTCTCCGATTACGGAGGCTCGCACGGACCCACCGCTGCCGGAGAGTCGCGACCCTCGCACGGTCCCGCCGTTGCCGAAGAGTGGCGATATCGACGCCGGCACATATCTAGTCCCCGTCGACGGCTACAAGGAGCCTTTCCAGATCACCGTCCCAGGCGGCTGGTCTGCTCTCGACGGCAATAGCCTGGGAAAGGATGACCCGGATCACCCGGCTGAATGGGCCGTCTACCTGACTCTTGGGTCCGCGTTCTATGTGTCGATGGATGCATGCAACTGGAGGGGTGCCCTTGCCGATGTCGGTCCTGCGGACTGGGCCTTCACTAGGGCTATGGCGGCGCAGTCGTCAACGGCAAGCACTCCTCCTGTCAAGGTCATGGTGGGCGATTACTCCGGCTTCGAGTTCGACCACTCCGTCGAGGGCGACGTGGACGTCACGGCCTGCGACAGCGGCAAGTTCTGCATCCACTCAGAAATGATGTACCACTGCACACACTGGTACTCGACTCAGAATGAACACGAGACCTACCGGGTGGTCGACCTGAACGGTAAGCGGGTTGTCATCGCGGTGGGCCATATCGACGAATCGATCAATCCGGAGCTGATGAGAGAGGCGCGCACTGTCTTCGACTCGATCGTGTTCGAGTCCTACAAGTGATCAGCTGATCCGATGGCCAATCCCGCTCGCTGACACGCTAGGCCGCCTTCACCAGGGGAAGCTCGTCCCAGTTGGTGGTGTAGCGGGGGCTGAGCATGTCGCGTTTCATGGACCAGTCCGGGCCGCCTTTGATGCCCGCATGGCCCAAACCGATGGAGCCACGGCCATAGCGCTTGCTGACCTGCTCGAGCAAGGGGCCTATGCCCCGTTCTTCATGCCGGTTCTCGAAGATTTCCAGCGGTTTTTGGTTGCCGCTGGGTCGGAGGTCCGTGACCATGATTCCAGCTTTGGCGTACCTCACGCCTTCCTGGATTTTTGGAACCAGCGCGTGCGCGGCCTTGGTCAGCAACACCGGATCCGAGGTGGGCATTGGCAGCTTGACATTGACAGTGGGGAACGATTTGTCGTGGGGGTTGTAGACCGATGTTGCGGCAAAGGCAGTCAGCAGCTTGGCTTGCAGGTCATGCTTGGCCAGCCTGGCACTGGCCATCTGGCCATAGACACTCAGTACCTGCCGCAGCTCGGCTGCTGAGGTTATTGGTGTGGAGAAGGACCGGGAGAAGATCAGTTGATCCCGTCCGATCCGTTCCTCCTCCATGGGAATGCAGGGGGTGCCTTGCAGTTCCAGCACAGTCCGCATCATGACGATGGAGAACTTGTCCCGCAATGCCACGGGGTCGGCACGGACCAGGTCCAGGATGGAGAAGATCCCCATCGCGTTCAGGCGTTTCGTGAGCCTGGTGGCGACGCCCCAGATTTCGATCACGGAGAGCCGTGCCATGAGTGCTTCGCGTTGGGGCTCCGGGATGGAGTCCCAACGGCACACGCCATTGAAGGCCGGGTTGTGCTTTGCCCACTTGTTGGCCAGCTTGGCAAGCGTCTTGGTGCGCGCGATTCCTACGCAAACGGGAACCCCCACGTGTCGTTGGCAGGCAGCTTTGATGGTGCGCCCTAGCTCCAGCAGATCGTCGGGTTGCCCTTTGACTCCGAGGAACGCTTCATCAATGGAGTACACCTCCTGCCATGCTGAGTACCGGGCCAGGAGCTCCATCACCCGAGAGCTGATGTCTCCATACAGTTCATAGTTGCTTGAGAGTGCAATGAGTCCCCATTCCTTGGCGCGTGGAGCGAGCTTGAACCAAGGCTCGCCGAGTCCGATTCCCAGTCTTTTGGCCTCCGGCGACCTGGTCACGGCGCAGCCGTCGTTGTTGGACAGGACGATCAGCGGCTTGCCCTCCAACGCAGGATTGAAGGCACGTTCTGCCGACGCATAGAAGCAGTTGATATCCACGTGGGCGATCTCCTGCATGCGGTGCATGAGCGCTGGCTTGGACATTCCGCTCCTTGGCTCGCACTAGCACGTGTGCCCGCATTCGTGCGCGCGACACGCCATACATTCGAACGTATATTCGAATACCTTCACTGTACCTCCAGCCTCTGACAAGAAGACATCCCGCCCGCCGGACTACGGGAGTCCGGCGGGCGGGATGCCAACGGTGCGGAGTTCTAAGAGGTTGCTGCCGGCTCCTTCTTGTGCACCAGGTAGATCGCACCGGTGGTCACATCTTCTTCGAGTGCTTCCAAGGTGCGTCCGCGGGTTTCGGGAACCTGCGTGTAGATGAAGACGAGGGCCAGGATTCCAACAATCCCAAAGAGGAAGAACGTTCCCGTAATCCCCACGCCCGCCACCAACGTGGGGAAGAAGAGGCCGAGGAGGGCATTGGCGATCCAGAGGCAGAATACCGACAGGCCGATCGCGAAGCCGCGAACATGCAGCGGGAAGATCTCGGACAGCATCACCCACACGGCGATGTTGAGGAATGTCTGCATGGATCCTACAAACGCCACCACCAGGAACAAGATAACGAAGGGGCGTGCGGCATTGCCGACGGGCAGGACGATCGAGGCGATTCCGATGAGGAAGTGGCAAACAGTGGTCAGCGTGAATCCAAGGAGCAGGGTGGTGCGTCGATTAATCCGTTGCATGAGCGTCAAGGCAATGACGCCACCGACCACCGCAATGACACCGGGGGCAATGTTGGCAATGAGGGCTCCACTTGAGTCGAAGCCGGCTTCAACCAGCACGGACTGCCCGTAATACATGATCGAGTTGATGCCGGTTAGCTGCTGAGCCACGCCCAAGCCGATACCTACCAGCACAATGCGCAGGATCCATTTGTCCTTGAGTGCTCCCCAAGAGGTTGCTTTTGAAGCCCGTTCCTCGTCAGCCAAGTGCTTCACATCGGCCATTTCAGCCTCGGCTCGCTCCACGGATCGGATGGTCTTCAGCACTTCCAGCGCTTCTTGCGACCGCCCCTTGGAAATGAGCCAACGCGGCGACTCAGGCATGCGCAGCATACCGAAGAACAGAGCTATGGCGGGCAGGGCTGCGACCGCAAGCATGATGCGCCAGACTCCCCCGAATTCACCCCAGACATTGCCGATAATGGCGTTGACTACGAAAGCCGCGAGCTGCCCAATGACGATCATGAGTTCGTTCCGTCCCGCAAGGGAGCCACGGATTTCATACGGCGCCAGCTCGGCAAGGAATACCGGGACCACGGTAGAGGCGCCACCGACAGCCAGGCCGAGGATGACCCGCCCCAGCACCATTACTTCGAAGCTCGGCGCGAAGACGCAGGCAATGGTCCCGGCAAGGAACAGGACGGCCAACAGGATGATCGTTTTGCGGCGACCCCAACCATCCGACAAGCGCCCACCGCCAACCGCTCCGGCAGCCGCTCCGAACAAAAGGGAGCTGGTGACGATTCCTTCTGTCAGCGGCGTCAATGCGAGGTCCACGGTCATAGGCCTCAGTGCGCCGTTGATAACTCCGGTGTCGTAGCCGAAGAGAAGACCGCCGAAGGTGGCTACCAAGGCAACGAGGCCGAGGCGCTTTCTGTGCGGACCATTAGTCAGCGGAGGGAGTGAGGCGCCATCGGCGGCTCCCCGCTGCGTTTGCGTGGCAGACATCAAGACTCCTTTGTCAGTGTGGTGCGGGTCATATTCACCCGCTCTGGATACAGACTAACGCGCGAAAGGCTTAAATGTAAGGTCAAACTAACAAATGTCTGGGTTCGTGACTTTCCGCCATGGGAGGATGAGGGCATGGTTATCGACAACCGCCATCGTTCGGCCACCCAAAGCGACGTCGCCAGGGAAGTCGGCGTCTCCCGAACCCTCGTGTCTTTTGCCTTCCGCGGTGCGCCGGGCGTCAGCGAGGAAACCAAACAGGCGATCTTCGATGCCGCAAAGCGTCTGGGCTACCGACCCAACGCAGTAGCTGCCGATCTCGCACGAAAGCATCGGTCCGCCGTCGGGCTCCATCTCCTGGACATCCGCAACGAGGTCTACGCTGACATCCTCAGCGGCGTCCGCATGGCACTGCCCCAGGACGGCAACAGGCTCATCCTGAGTGTCTCCCGGTCTGTTGACGGCGAGGACCACGGCGCGCTGGAATCACTGATTGAGGCGCGAGTGGGGATAATCATTGCCGCCACCCTGCTGGATTCCGACGAACGGGTCCATGAATTGGCCAAGATCGTTCCACTGGTCAGCGTGACGCGTCCCGTGGATGGCGTGGACAGCGTCTATTCAGACGATGCCGCCGGCGCCCGCGCAGCCACCGAACACCTCATCAGACTGGGCCACACGAGAATCGCCCACCTGGCGGGCCCCGTCTACGACGGCCATACGGTCCGCAGGCAGAGTTACGCACAAACCATGCGCGACGCCGGGCTGAAGCCACTATTGCTCGAGGCCGATGACTTTACGCAGGACGCCGGACAGCGGGCGGCCGCAAAATTGCTCGCTATGACTGACCGGCCAACGGCAATATTCACCCACAACGACCCGCTCGCCCTTGGCGCCCGCGAGGCTGCGTACGCACAGGGCCTTTCGTTGCCGTCCGAGCTTTCCCTTGTGGGATACGACAACTCGAGGACCTCCGGACTTCACGGCATCGACCTCACATCCGTTGACCTCCACGCTGTTGAACTCGGGCAGATTGCGGGAACCGTTGCTCTGGAACGCCTCAGCAATCCCGATGGGCCCGCCGCAGACAGGCGCCTCACACCGCAGCTCGTGGTGCGAAACTCGACAGCCCCGCCAGTTGGAAACCGTCATATCGGTAACTAGCGTTATTCATTTTGGCGCTATTCGGGCTTTAGAAACCGGTCCAGGGGGCAAGGTGGCTCCGATATGCCGGTGTTGTCGGAGCCGGTCTGGGTTGTTTGGATGCCGACCCGGTGTGGGTGTGAGGGTTAGTCGTGGGTGGGTTCGCCGGTTACCTGGTGGTCTGCGTGGTTGATGGTCTCCTGGATGAGCCGGACGAGGTGGCCATCGTGCAGGGAGTAGATGACGTGCCGCCCGTCTTTGCGGGTATCGACTAGTCCGCTGAGCCGGAGTTTGGCGAGATGCTGGCTGACCACAGTGCGGGGAACGAGTGCTTCGTCGACGAGTTCGGTGACGGACTTCGGGCCTTGGGCGAGTTGCCAGAGAAGGTGCAATCGGGTCGGCTCGGCCAGCATGCGCAGGGTGCCGGCGGCGCTTTCAAGCAGTTCCGGCCCGGGGGTGACCGGGTGGAACAGCGAAGGCTCTTCAGAAGCGTCGGGGTACGGGCTGCTTGGTTGGCTGCTCAACGCGTGGCTCCTTCGTGACGGGTTCCCCTGCGTCCGTGATGGCGTGCCGGGGCCAGGACAGGAATGCTCCTGTACTTCCTAGTATCGCAAGAACTGTCAGCGCCCCTGCAGCCCAGCCCAAACCAGCCGCGGCCCCGAGCCACCCAGCCAACGGGTAGGCGAGGATGTAGCAGGCGTGCGAGAGGGAGAACTGAGCGGTGAAGACATACGGCCTGGTTGCCTCGGTGGAGGCGTCCCGCAACAACCGCGAGGACGGGGTGAGGATGGTGGAGTTGCTGGCGCCGAGCAGGAACCACAGCCCCAGCAGCCACCACCAGCCCACCCCCGGTGTAGCAACGAACGTCACTGCCGTTGCCCCTGCCAGGGCCACCGGGATGAAAGCAGCGCCGGTGAGCATCACAGCCCGGTCCCCGTATCGCTCCAACACGCGGGGGGCCGTGATGGCCACGATCATGGACCCGACTCCGAAACATGCCAGAGCCAGGGCAAGATCGGTCTCTGGCCGGTGGAGGACGTCGCGGACGTAGACCACCGAGTTGACGAGCACCAGCGCCGTGGGGGCGGCGACCACCAGGTTCAAGGCGAGCAGGGACCGCAGGCGGCGGTTTCCCCAGAAGATCCGGGCACCCAGGGTGGTGCGGTGCCAGAGTGATCCCGCAGCCCCGGTGTCTGCGGAGGTCTTAGGCAGCGCGGTGGCGGCGACCATCCCGGCCGAGAACAGGAATCCGAACACGGTGCCCAGGAACAGATTGTTATAGCTGACCAGAGTCAGCAACAGCCCCGCGGCTGCGGGGCTGACCAGGGCTTCCATGTCATAGGCCAGTCGGGACAGGGACAGTGCGTGGGTGTAGTCCCGTTCGTTTGTGAGCACCGTGGGGATGAGGGACTGGAAGGCCGGAGTAAATGTCGCCGAGGCGGACTGCAGCAGGAAGATCACCACGTAGATCTGCCAGGCTTCCGTGATGAACGGCAGGCACAAGGCCATGGCAGCCCTGACCAGGTCCGCGGCGATCAGCACCGGCTTCGTCGGCAGCCGCGCGACCAAAGCGTTGATAACCGGAGCGAAGCCCACATAGGCCAGCATCTTGATCGTCAGTGCTGTTCCCATCACCGCACCGGCGTTGCTGCCGGCCAGATCAAACGCCAACAACCCCAACGCCACCGTCAACAGGCCCGTCCCGATCAAGGCCACGACCTGCGCCGAAAACAGCCTCCGATAGGTTCGTTCCCGCAACACTGACAACATCGAAAAGCCCGCCTCACCCATTAAGTGCATATGTGCACGTATATGCACTTAAAGATAATTCGAATGGGCTATCAGATCAAAGTCTTGCTTGCCTGTCCGGAGTCGTCAGCCGGGTGTTACCGGTGAAGTCGGAGTCTCGCCCGTCGGCTCGGCGAACCGGGCACCTCGATTCCTGCGGAGGTCTAGTTGCCTACGAGTTCGGTGAAGAGAGCCTGGACCCGGGTTTTGATGTCGTCGCGGACCAGGCGCATGCGTTCCATGCCTTCGATGCCGCGTTCGGAGGGTTCATCGGTATCCCAGATTTCGAAGCGTTTGCCGGCCGGTGGGTCGAGTTTGGCTTCGGTTCCGAGGACGATGACGGCGTCCACGGTGTTGAGGACTTCATCGGTAACCGGTTTTGGATACTCGCCGGTGACGTCGATGCCCAGTTCGGCCAGGGATTCCACGGACTGGGCGTTCAACGCCGCACCGGGTTTGGTGCCGGCTGAGTAGACCGTAACGTCATCCCCGGCCAGGTCGCGCATGAGGCCTGCGGCGAGCTGGGATTTGCCGCCGTTCTTGCTGCAGATGAACAGGACTGCGGGGTGTTCGGAGGTCATTAGAGTGCGGCTTCTTTCGTGAGGGAGGCGACCAGGTTTTTAACGCGGTCGTGGATTTCATCGCGGATTTCACGGACGGTGTCGAGGGGCTGCTCGGCCGGGTCGGTGAGCTCCCAGTCTTCGTAACGCTTGCCGGGGTAGATCGGGCAGGAGTCGCCGCAGCCCATGGTGATGACCACATCGGAGGCGCGGACGACGTCGTCGGTGAGCGGCTTGGGGTATTCCTTGCCCAGATCCAAGCCCATCTCGTTCATTACTGTCACGACGTTGGCGTCGAGTTCTGATGCGGGTAGGGACCCGGCGGAGCGGACACGGATTTTGCCTTTGGCTTCGACGGTGAGCAGGGCCGCGGCCATTTGGGAGCGGCCGGCGTTCTGCACGCAGACGAACAACACTTCCGGGACTTCGGAGGCCAGGGAGCCTTTGGACTTGGCCAGGGCGTGGAGCCTGTCGTTGGCGAAGTGCTCGGTTGTCGCGGGCAGGTAGGCGCTGACTTTCGCTGTGCGGGCCAAGGCCGTGTAGGACTCGAAGACGTAGCGTTCGACGGTTTCTGCGGCGAAGATCCCTGCGTAACGTCCGGCGAGCCGGTCACTGATGCGATGGAGTACTTCGGTGTTGTCCTGCAGGCCGAGCGTGGTTTCCTGGTGGTCGGTCATGACAGTGCTCCAATGTTGGTTTGGTGACTGGCTATTGGTTGCTGGTGCCGGAGCGGCCATGTGCGAGCCCGGTCGGGAAGCCGACGAATGCCGGTTCGGGTGCGGCACAGCAACCGCCCTGGGCCTCGGGCTCCTGCGTTGTGACTGCAGCCGGGACGTCGCAGCTGGTGCCGGCGTCCGTGGAGCAGACCCCGGTTTCGGGCAGTTCAAGGCGGACGGTGTCAGCAGCCTGCTGGTCACCGGCGAGGGCTGCGGCGACGGAGCGGACTTGCTCGTAGCCGGTGGCGAGCAGGAAGGTCGGTGCCCGGCCGTAGGACTTCATTCCGACGATGTAGAAGTCCTTTTCGGGGTGGGCCAGAACCTTCGCACCATGCGCCGGGACCGTGCCGCAGGAGTGGAATTCAGGGTCGATCAGCGGCCCGAGCTCGGTAGGGGCTTCAACAGCGGGGTCCAGGTCCAGGCGCACTTCACGCAGGATCTCCAGGTCCGGGCGGAAGCCTGTGCAGGGGACGATGACGTCGGCGTCAATGGTGCGTCCATCCACGGCTTCGACGCTCACGTGCGAGTCGAGGTTTTTCAGGGCAGCGATGCCGAATCCGGTGTGCAGTTCGATGGTTCCGGCTTCGACCAGGCGACGGAGGCGGGAGCCGAGCTGGCCGCGCGCAGGCAGCCCGTCAGCGTCCCCTCCGCCGTAGACCTTCTCAGCCGAAGCGCCGCGGACGGCCCAGAGGATGCGGGTATCGGGCTCGTCCTTGGCCAGGTCGGCGAGATTGATCAGGGTGTTCGCGGCCGAGTGACCGGCCCCGACGACGAGGGCGCGGCGACCGGCGAAGGAGGCGCGGTTGCGGCCAGCAACGTCGGGCAGGGGCGAGGAAATCCGGTCAGTGGCTGTGGTCTCGCCGATGGCGGGCAGGCCTGAGGTGCCGAGCGGGTTGCGGGTGGCCCAGGTGCCGGAGGCGTCGATGACGGCGGCCACGGTGTGGTCCCGTGTTTCTCCGCCGTCGTGCTCGACGCGGACGACGAAAGGAGTAGTGTCGCGGTCCCGGACGTGGGTTTTGTCCATGCCCTGCCGGGTGACGGCAATGACACGGGCACCGGTCTGGAGCAGGGAAGCGATCTGGGGTGTTGCTGCAAGCGGGGTGAGGTAGTTGTCGATGAGTTCGCCGCCGTAGGGCAATGCGGTGGGGCGGGGTGATTCCCAGCCAGTGGGTTCGAGCAGGCGGACCGCTGCGTCGTCGAGGTTGAACCGCCAAGGAGAGAACAGCCGGATGTGGCGCCATTGTTCGATGGCGGCGCCGGCAGTGGGGCCGGCTTCGAAGATGACCGGTTCGAATCCGCGTTCGAGCAGGTGCGCCGCTGTGGCGAGTCCTACCGGGCCTGCGCCGATCACTGCGATGGGAAGGTTCTTCACTGAATCCATGCTGTCCTCTTGTTCATACGTTGGTATCGGCGGCTCGGTCGGGGTGCCTGCCGGTCCTTGTGGGGCCGGCAGGCCGGGGCGGCGCTGTTCAGCAGCAGTCCAGATCGTCCTCGTCGCAGCAGCCCGTGTCGGTGCAGCATCCGGTGTCCATCCAGTTCACCCCCTTCCCGTTTCGCGTGGTTAGGCGTGGGTTGGTTCTTCAACCAGGGCCGTGGCGATGCTGTCGGCATCCGCCAGAGCGGCGAGGAACCGTTCGGCGTCCAGCGCGGCGGCGCAGCCGGTTCCGGCTGCGGTGATGGCCTGGCGGTATCGGTGGTCCACGGCATCACCGCAGGCGAAAACGCCGGAGAGGTTGGTGACCGTGGTGGGTGAGTCGACCTTGATGTAGCCCTCGTCGTCCAGATCAACCTGCCCCGCGACCAGCTCGGTGCGGGGAAGGTGGCCGATGGCCACGAAGATGCCCGTGGCGTCCTGTTCGCGGATTTCACCGGTGCGGGTGTCCGTGAGGGTCACGCCGGTGACTTTGCTGTCGCCGTGGATCTTGGTGATGGCGGAGTTCCAGGCGAAGTTGATCTTGGGGTTGTCTTTGGCGCGCTGGGCCATGATCCGTGAGGCACGGAGTTCGTCTTTGCGGACCACGACGGTGACGGTCTTGGCGAAGCGTGTCAGGAAGGTCGCTTCCTCCATGGCGGAGTCCCCGCCGCCGACGACGATGATGTCCTGTTCGCGGAAGAAGAATCCGTCGCAGGTGGCGCACCAGGACACTCCGTGGCCGCTGAGTTTCTTCTCTTCCGGCAGGCCGAGTTCCTTGTAGGCCGAGCCTGTGGCCAGGATGACCGCCAGTGCCTCGTGCGTCTGGCCGGCGCCGGTGACCACGCGCTTGAGGTGACCTTTCAGGTCAACTTCGGTGACGTCGTCGAACACGATCCGTGCGCCGAACCTTTCGGCCTGTTCCTGGAGCCCGTCCATGAGCTCCGGGCCTTGGATCCCGCCGGGGAAGCCGGGGAAGTTCTCCACTTCGGTGGTGTTCATCAGCGCCCCGCCGGCGGTGACCGACCCGGCGAGGACCAGCGGGTTCAGGCCTGCCCGGGCAGCGTAGATCGCCGCCGTGTATCCGGCGGGGCCGGAGCCAATAATGATCAGCTGTTCGGTCTGGACGTCGGTGCTCATGTGAGTCTCTCCTGGTAATCGAAAATGTGGGTTACTTAGCGGCCGGGACGAGGGAGGCGATCAGGCCCTCGATGCGGGTCTTGATTTCGTCGCGGATCGGGCGGACAGCCTCGACGCCTTGGCCGGCGGGGTCTTCCAGGACCCAATCTTCGTAGCGCTTGCCGGGGAAGTAGGGGCATTCGTCGCCGCAGCCCATGGTGATGACGACGTCGGATTCCTTCACGGCCTCGGTGGTGAGGACCTTCGGGATTTCAGCGGACATGTCGATGCCGAGTTCAGCCATGGCCTCGACGGCGGCCGGGTTGACCTTGTCGGCAGGCTGGGAGCCGGCGGAGCGGACTTCGATCTCCCCCTTGCCCAGGGTGGTCAGGAACGCGGCGGCCATCTGGGAACGCCCGGCGTTGTGAACGCAGACGAACAGTACGGAGGGCTTCTTGGTGGTTTCGGTGCTCACGGGTTTCTCTCCTGGAATCGTTGTGTGAACGGGTGGTGGGTTTGAAGCGGTGCGCCCGAGAAGGAAGCTCTCCGTAGGAGACATTGATGATGATCGATATAGAGAGTATCGGACGGTAGATTGATGAATGTCAATATTGCAACTGTTGCCAGGTGGTTAGGCGGCGGTGATGCGGGGTGCGAGGTCGTGGATGCGGTGGGTGATGTCGTCGAAGGCCTGGTCGAAGGCGGCGGCCGTGTCCAGGCGAAGGGGGTCCGGCACGGACCAGTGGATTCCGCCCAGCCCGGTCAGTTCTTCGTGGGCGTTGTCGCAGACGGTCACGACCAGGTCCGCCTCGCCTGCAACCTCTTCCAGGGTGCGCGGGGCAATGTCCGGCAGGTCCAGCCCGTGGCGTCGGGCGGTCTCGATGGCTCCGCGGGCGATACGGTTTGCGGGATGGGTTCCGGCCGATGCTGCGGGGATGTCGCTTACCTGTCGCCAGAGGGCGGTGGCCAACTGCGAGCGTGCACTGTTGCGGGTGCACACGAACAGGACGCGGGTTGCCGCATGCGCAGCCCCGGGGGCGAGTCCATCCAGGGCGCCGGTGGCGAGGCGGAGGTAACTGCGGCGCTTGTCGGCTTCGGAGCGCTGCCGGGTTGCCAGGCCGGCGTCCTCCAGTGTGCGCAGGTGGTGGGAGAGCAGGTTGGCCGGCATGCCCAGTTCGGCCTGCAGCTCCGAGGGCGAGAAGTCGCCCAGGGTTAGCAGGTCCACGATGCGCAGGCGCGCCGGATCGGCAAGGGCCGCGTGCCTAGCTACCCGTGCCTGGAATGTGTCAGCTGCTTCAATATTCATTGATTCAATTTTGACTGAGTTAATTCTTTGCGTCAAGCTGTTGGCATGACTTCACTCCAGCCGCCCCTGTGGCGCCGTGCCATCGCTGAATTCCTCGGCACCGCTTTGCTCGTTGCCGTCGTCGTCGGCTCGGGGATCGCTGCAGCCCAACTCTCACCCAATGATGTGGGCCTGCAGTTGCTACAAAACAGCACGGCGACGGTGCTTGGGCTGACGGTATTGATCCTGGTGTTCGGGCCGGTCAGCGGCGCCCACTTCAACCCCGTGGTGTCCCTGGCCGACTGGTTCCTTGGGCGGCGCAGCGGATCCGGCCTGTCCTTGCCGGACCTCGGCCTCTACGTCCTTGCCCAAATCGCCGGCGCCATCGGCGGCAGTGTCCTCGCCAACGCGATGTTCGAAGTCGGCACCTCTATCTCGACCAAGGAGCGGGCGACAGCGGGTCACCTGCTGGCCGAGGTGGTCGCGACCGCCGGCCTGGTCCTGCTGATCTTCTCCCTCGCAGCCACCAAACGCGGCGCCTTGGCCGCCCCCGCCGTAGGTGCTTATATCGGTGCCGCGTACTGGTTCACATCTTCGACGTCGTTCGCGAACCCGGCCGTGACCATCGGCCGTATCTTCAGCGACACCTTCGCCGGCATTGCACCGGGTTCCGTCCCACCGTTCATCGCCGTCCAGCTCCTCGGCGCCGCCGTCGGCATGGGACTTCTGCTCCTGCTCTTCCCGCATGCCGGCCGGGCCGCCGATGACGTCGTCATCCCTCACTCCGCCGAAGCAGCCAGGAAATAGGTCTGCTCGCGACGATGGCCAAACATTGATGATCGTCAATGTTGCGGCATAATAGGTAGATGACCTCGCTGCCCCTGCTTGAACCGGACACGCAGACCACATGCTGCCCGCCGGCCGCCCCAACCCTTGGCGCTGAGGAAGCTCAGCGCCGGGCCGTGGTGTTCAAAGCGCTGGCAGACCCCAACCGGCTGCGGCTGCTCTCCATCGTCAAGGCCGCCGACGGCGGGGAGTCCTGTGTCTGCGACCTCACCGAACCGCTGGATCTCGGTCAGCCCACTGTCTCCCACCATCTGAAAATCCTGGTCGAGGCTGGTCTACTGCATCGCGAGAAGCGCGGCACCTGGGCGTACTACTCGCTGGTCCCCGGAGCCTTGGACGACGTCGCCGGAACCCTCGCAGCCCTATGAACCACGGGTTTGGAGTTCGGACCATGACGCCAACCGATTGGCCCGCTGTGCAGCGCATCTTCCAGGAAGGTATCGAGACCGGGCACGCGACCTTTGAAGAGAAGGCCCCCGATTGGGAGTCCTTCAACACCTCCAGGTTGCCGGCGCACAGGCTCGTCGCCGAAACCGCCGTGCAAGGCGTTCTGGGATGGGCCGCCGTCTCCGCCGTCTCGTCCCGGCCTGTATACGCGGGCGTGGTCGAGCACTCCGTCTACGTTGCGGCCGAAGCCCGCGGCCTCGGACTCGGCAAAGCCCTCCTTCAGGCCCTCATCAACTCCACTGAACAAGGTGGAGTGTGGACCATCCAATCCAACATCTTCCCGGAAAATCACTCCAGCCTCCGGGTCCACGAAGCCGCCGGCTTCCGGATCATCGGCAGCAGGAGCCGCATCGCCCGCATGACATACGGCCCCGCCGCCGGCCAATGGCGGGACACACTCCTGCTCGAACGCCGTTCACCGGCTGTTAGCTGAGCTGTCGCAGCAAATCACACACGCCCTTTCAGCGTCGGGTTCCCCATGCCTGCCGGGGGCATTAACCGGGAAAACTTGGGACTAAGCCATTGAAATCCAAGCCGCATAGGGTGTTCGGCAAGCTGCTTGAGGAGCAATGACGCCAGCGTCAGACCGAGACGGCTTGCCATTTAACGGAAAAGCGCGCACTAAATGTGATGCAGGCACGTGGTGGCGACACCCCAAATGGTCAACTCCGACATTGCAGGGACGCGAATGTCCGGATACTTGGGATTATCGGCCTGCAGGACTACGCCCGAGGACGTGACCCGTAGCCTTTTGATGGTCAGCTCGCCATCGAGGACAGCCACGACGACGGACCCGTCCTTGGGCTCCAGCGCGCGGTTGACGATCAACTCGTCACCGTCGCTTATGCCGGCGCCCTCCATTGACTCGCCAGTCACCCTCACTACGAAAGTGCTGGTGACATCCTTGATCAGGTGCTCGTTGAGATCGATTCGACCATCAAAATAGTCCTGGGCGGGCGACGGATAGCCCGCAGCCACGGGGATAGGCGCCAGCAGCACTGACATAAGGGAAAAGCCCGCATCTATCACGCGGGGGCCGACTATCACGCCCACAACACACCTTTATTCGAATATATGTTCGATAGTTCAGTGTACAGCGGGTGACAGACATTGTGTCCACTCCTCAACGAGCGGCCTCGTTCGGCACCTCGACCATATGCCCGTCACCACCGCCGATGACAAATTCCCCAATGCCTCCTTCCCGTTCACGTCGTAGACAGGAATCGCCACAGCTCTATTACCGCGCGCCTCCTGCCAAGCCAAGGCGTCCGCAGGGCTTCTGAAAGTCCTTCCAAGGCGGGTGCGGGCTGGGCAATCCCATTCAATGCTCTCTTCATTCGTTGTCGCGCCCTGTGCATGCGGGACTTCGCCGCCTCGGGAACGGCCAAAAGGTTTCACGAGCCTCGAAAAAACTGCTCTATGGCGTTGCTATCCTTGCGGAGCAGTACACGGGCTTCAGTGGAGGTGCACCGTACCCACTAGCGAATTACCCGATACCGCACATGCGTCACCAGGCCAGTCCCGCGTACCTCTGCCTGTTCAAGTTCCAGGTTTCCCACGCCGTCGAGCAATCGCTCACCACCACCCAGGACCATGGGTGAAATGTGGAGCCGCAGCTCGTCCATGAGCCCGGCCGAAAGATACTGGCGGGCGGTCTGCGCTCCGCCGGCAATGGCTACATCTTTGTCCCCGGCAGCTTCGCGGGCCTGCGCCAATGCCGATTCGATGCCATCGGTGACGAAGTTGAACGTTGTCCCGCCTTCCATCTCCAACGGCTCACGGCCATGGTGGGTGAGCACGAAAACGGGTGCATGATATGGCGGTTCCTCGCCCCACCAGCCCCGCCATTCCGTGTCCCACGCCGCCGGTCCGGGCCCCGCAAACATGTTGCGCCCCATGATGAACGCACCAGCCGCGAGAATCCCTGCGATCTCCGGCGCGTTCGTCTCCGGCTCTTCGAACATCCATCTGTGCAGGAGCTCTCCCCCGTCGCCCAAGGGCTCCTCCAGGCGCTGGTTGGGGCCAGCAACAAATCCATCCAGCGAAACAGTCAGATCGCATGTGACTTGGCTCATGCGCCCATCATGCCACCACGGCGGTCGGGGCAGAACGGTCCGCGCGCGCAATGTGATCCACGTTATTACCGGCCGGTAAACAGCACGCTACGGATCGGCCAAAGATGGCAACAGCGGCGAAACACCCGCGAAAAACCGGCCCCCTACGCTGATGATCAACAGCAGGTCACATGAGCGAAAGGGCCAAACATGTCCGCCATCCCGTCCGCACCTTCCCTCCACATCGTCATTGCAGGGGCAGGTCCCGCGGCCCAGGCTCTGGTGCGGCGACTAGCCGGAGCGTCCGAGTCCCGGCAGCGCGCTTTCCACGGAACCATCACTGTGCTCAGTAACCGCGACGAGTGCCCGGACGTCCTGTTGGAACTCGCCGAACTCCCCCAGGTCTCGGTCCGCTTCGGGCAGGCAGCCAGCTTCATTGACGCCGATGCAAGGATTGTCACCACCGTGGATGGCATGGAGTTCTCCTACGACCAGTTGGTCATCGCCACCGGCTCGGCCCCGGCCCTTCCGCCGGTGCCAGGCGCCGAATCCGGCCTGAGTTACTCCACCATCGACGACGCCGCGAACATCGGCGAAGCGGTCAAGGACGTCACCCGCCTGGTGGGCCGCCGCCCCTTGGGAATCCTCGTTGGGAACGGACCGGCGGCGGGCCAGGCCGAGGCTGTGCTGCGTGCACGCGGGGTCCGCCCCGTCCGCACAACCCTCCGCCCCACCGCCGTCGTGCCTTCCGCCAGCACCGGCACGGGTGCGCAGGGTTCCATGCTGCCGGCCACCGGCATCCTCTTCGAAGACGGCAGCAGCATGAAAGGCGACCTGGTGGTACTGGCCGAGGAACGCACTGCCCGCAACGACCTCGCCGAAAGCGCCGGGCTCACAACCGCTCCCGACGGCGGCATCTCGGTAAGTCGCGACCTCGCCACGTCCGTACCAGGCATCTGGGCGATTGGCGATGCCGCGTCCTGCGACGGACTACGGCTGGGCCTGCTTCTGTCCGCCGAGTCCTCTGCGATGCTGTGCGCCTCAGGCCTGCTCTTGAGTGCGGGCAAAGACGATCAGAAGGCGTTGATCGCGGCCTGACGCCCCTTTGGCGGCGGCCCCAGTGACCTCCGGCGCATGTGGCAAGATGGTCCTTTGACGGGCAGTGACAACCCTGCGGCCACCGGGCCGGCCACGCCCTGCACGGAAGGATCCCATGAGCAACGAAGCCGTCGCGCAAGCAAATATTGCCTCCTACATTGACCACACACTGTTGAAGCCTGAGGCCAGTCAGGCCGACGTCCTCAAGGTGTGCGCCGAGGCAGTCGAGTACAAGTTCAAGTCGGTGTGCGTGAACCCGGTTTGGGTCAAGACCGTCACCAAGGCCCTCAAAGGTTCGGGCGTGCTCACGTGCTCGGTCATCGGCTTCCCCCTGGGTGCCACCCCCAGCGACGTCAAGGCTTTCGAGGCCCGCGGAGCCGTACTGGACGGCGCGGATGAAATCGACATGGTGATCAACATGGCCTCCGCCCGCGCCAACGACAAGGGCGCGCTGGTGGACGACATCAGGGCCGTGTCCGAGGCAGTCCACGCCGGGGAGGCCATCCTGAAGGTGATCATCGAGACCTCCATGCTGACCGATGAGCAGAAGGTCATTGCCTGCGAAGCGGCCGTGGAAGCCGGGGCGGACTTCGTCAAGACGTCCACCGGATTCAATGGCGGCGGTGCCACCGTCGAGGACGTTGCGTTGATGCGCAAGACCGTGGGGCCGGAGGTGGGCGTGAAGGCCTCGGGTGGAGTGCGCTCCCTGGCCGATGCACAGGCTATGATTGCTGCTGGTGCAACACGTATCGGAGCGAGCTCCGGAATTGCCATTGTCAAGGGTGAACAGGGTTCATCCGCCTACTAAGGCTTCCGCTGCCGTCAGAGATTTTTGAGCCCTGCGGGGCGAGGAGGAATGAATGTCCAAGAACGCCACAAGCGCCCCCATTGAAAAAGAGAACAGCCTGGGCACCAGCATTGTGCTGTTCCTTGTCATGATCGTGCTCTTCCTGGGTGCCATCTACTCGCTTTCCTTCCTCACGCTCGATAACCCGTGGCCGATGGCCGTCTGCCTCGGCCTGTTCGCGCTGGCGTTTTGGATCCCGCAGACCATTTTTGGTCGCTCTGATTCTGCCGGCGAAAGCTAGACCCCGCTGATGACATTGAATGGCCCGGGCTCCCGCCTGGGCCATTCCTTTATGTTGGCCGTTTCCTTGGCGACCACGCTGTTTCTCACTGGCTGTGCTTCAGCGGGTGCCCTCAGCAAGCCGGATGCACCCCAACGCGTGGAAGCAGCCTCCTGCGATGCGTTGGGAAGCAAGGCAACCAGCGTCAAGGAATGGGTGGTGGAGGGATACCTCGACCCCGAGGACACCTCCAAATCCCTGCAACATGCCATAGATTCCGTGTCCAAGAGTGGCGGAGCGATCGTGCAGTTGCCCGAGGGCGTCTTCACCTTGGAACGTCCTTTGGTTATGAAGAGCAATGTATCCCTCAGGGGAGTCGGGCCAACCACCGTGCTGAAAGCAGGTCCGGACTTCCTTGAATTCGAGGGGCCATTCGGCGGCCACCCCATGATCACCACCAACGGCGCACAAAACGTCACCGTCTCACAGCTCACGGCGGACCAAAACGGTGCGGAGCTGGATGGGAACCTTCCAGGACGCCTGCATGAGTATTTAGTGGACGTCCGCCACTCCAGCAACGCCTTGGTGGAGGGTGTCTCCACCCGGAATCCCTACACGTACTCCATCGCAGTGGTGGCCAGCAGCAATTTCTGCGTCCGTGATAACAACACACTGGTGACCAGCAGCGGCCGATACGATCAGTTGGACGGCATTCACATCACCGACTCCCATGGAGGGGTGGTGGAGGGCAACACCGTTGACCAGCGCCAGGGAGCTGACGGAGACGACGGCCTCGTGGCCCAAACCCTCGGCGCGTCAGTTCATGACGTGTCCTACCGAAACAATGACGTGCGGGGCGGATCCCACGGTTCGGGATTGCAGCTGGCCGTTGGCGAGCATGAGATCTACAACATCAGCGTGGATGGCAACCGCTTCCGGGGTTCTCCCGATGGCGTCAAGATCGGATACTACGACGGCGGCACCGCGGCGGTTCACGACGTAGCGGTCATAAACAACGAATTTTCCAATCTTCAAGGCCCGTGGCTCAATTTCCACGGCGACCTGGGCAACATCGTTGTGACGAATAACGTAACCTGTCAGGCCGGCACCATCATGCTCGAGGACGCACCCGGAAACATTGTGGCCAACAACGGCACGAACTGCTGACCTGGACTCCCATCAGGGAAGTTGCACGACGCCGCCCAAGGCCGCCAGAACGCCGGGCCAATGCTGTTGTGCCAACGTCCATGCGGCGGCCCCCATGCCCACCATGGCGTAACCGCTGACAGGGATGAGGACCAGCCATTCACGTCGGGAACCGGCCCGCCCCAGCAACGGGATGGAGAAAGCGCCATTGGGACGCCAGATTCCCCGGATCATGGATTTTCGCAGGAACTTCGGGGGTTTGATGACGATGGGCCAGAGAAGCGGCACCCCGCCGACAGTGATCATGTCCCCCACGATGTGCACCACCACCCCGGTGAGCATGGACAGCGGCAGCCAACCCCATTGATCCGGCGCAAACCACGTCACCAGGCCGGCCATCACCAAAGCGAACAGCCAATTGGTAATCCAGCCGGACTTTGGAAACAGGTTCAACGCCTTGGCCGCCAAGTTGATCATGAACATGCACAGCAGCCCGGCTCCTATGGAGAGCTTGCCTACCGGCGTCACCATTTGGAACTGGGCCGCCATGGCTGCGAGCACCACAAACGCGGAAGCCCCCAACAGCGAGTGCGTCCCTTGGCGGTGCCCTCCGCTGGCTTTTTCGATCCCCACGGCAATCACATTGGACAGCGGCGGCAGCGAATTCGCGATGGTGCTGTGGCGGTGGTCCCAGTCGACCACCAAAGCAGTTCCCGCCGTCGCCATGGCGCCGATCAGGATCCCGGTGGAGTCCAACGGGTACCAACCCAGGGCGTACGGGCCTGTCGAGGCAATAGCAATCCACGCCGCGGCTCCCGACGCGGCGTGATGTCCTCCCATCATGCAGTTAGCCAGCCTTTACAGGTACTTCAGCGAAAATCGCTTCAATGACGTTATTGGCCCATTGCAGGATCTCTGCGTCCTGAAGATCGCGTCCGCCGATCCTGGCCGTCTTGGGCTTGGGAATCAGCACCGCATCCAAGGCTGGCTTCACCTGCGAACCCGGATACATGCGGTTCAGGCGCATGGTTTTGGACTCGGGCAGTTGCGCCGGCGAGAAGCGGATGAAGTTGCCCTGGAGTGCGACGTCGGACAGGCCTGCTTCGCGGGCACCCACCCGGAACCGGGCCACGGCGATGAGGTTTTGGGCGGGCAGCGGTGGTTCGCCGTAACGGTCCACGAGTTCGGCCAGGACTTCATCGATGGCCTCGTACGTGATGGCGGAAGCCAGCTTCCGGTACGCTTCCAGGCGCAGCCTTTCGCCGGGCACGTAGTCGTGGGGCAGGTGGGCGTTGACTGGCAGCTCGATCTTCATCTCGGTTGCCTTCTCCTCTGCCTCGCCACGGTACTCGGCAACAGCCTCGCCCACGAGCCGGATGTACAAGTCGAACCCAACACCTTGGATGTGGCCGGACTGCTCACCGCCCAGCAGGTTGCCGGCGCCACGGATCTCCAGGTCCTTCATGGCCAGCTGCATACCGGCACCCAGCTCGTTGTGGGCCGCCACGGCTTTGAGGCGCTCCAATGCTACTTCGCCCAAGGGTTTCTCCGAGGGGTACAGGAAGTAGGCGTAGGCACGTTCCCGGCCACGGCCAACACGGCCGCGGAGCTGGTGGAGCTGCGAGAGACCGTATTTGTCGGCCCCGTCCACAATCAACGTGTTTGCATTGGAGATATCCAGGCCGGTTTCAATGATGGTGGTGCAGACAAGGACGTCGAAACGCTTCTCCCAGAAGTCCACGATGATCTTCTCCAGCCGGCTCTCCGACATTTGCCCGTGAGCTACTTCAACCCGGGCTTCGGGGACCAGCTCGCGGATCTGCGCAGCGATGCGTTCGATGGACGAGACGCGGTTGTGAACGAAGAACACCTGTCCCTCGCGCATGAGTTCGCGACGGATCGCGGCCGACGTCTGCTTGTTCGTGTACGGGCCCACGTAAGTCAGCACAGGGTGGCGTTCCTCCGGGGGCGTAGCCAAGGTGGACGTTTCGCGGATGCCCGTCAGTGACATTTCCAAGGTTCGCGGAATCGGCGTGGCACTCATGGCCAGCACATCGACGTTGGTGCGCATCTTTTTAAGCGCTTCCTTGTGCTCCACGCCGAAGCGCTGCTCCTCGTCAACGATCACCAGGCCCAGGTCTTTGAACTCGAAGTCCTTGGACAGCAGCCGGTGCGTACCGATCACCACGTCCACGGCGCCGCTCTTAACGCCTTCAGCCGTCTCCTTGGCTTCCTTGCCGCTTTGGAACCGGGACAGCGGCTTCACTCGCAGGGGGAAGCCGGAGAAGCGCTCGGTGAACGTTTCGTAGTGCTGTTGCGCAAGGAGCGTGGTGGGCACCAGAACCGCCACCTGTTTGCCGTCCTGGACGGCTTTGAAGGCAGCGCGGACGGCGATTTCGGTTTTGCCGTAGCCCACGTCGCCCGAGACCAGCCGGTCCATGGGGATCTCCCGCTCCATGTCGGCTTTGACCTCGTTGATGGTGGTCAACTGGTCCGGCGTCTCCACATAGGGGAACGCTTCCTCCAGCTCACGCTGCCACGGGGTGTCGGGCGCAAAAGCGTGGCCCCGG
Source organism: Paenarthrobacter sp. GQ52 (assembly GCF_059759005.1). Classification (NCBI taxonomy): domain Bacteria; kingdom Bacillati; phylum Actinomycetota; class Actinomycetes; order Micrococcales; family Micrococcaceae; genus Paenarthrobacter; species Paenarthrobacter sp. GQ52. Next base: position 499,824 of record NZ_JCAXEJ010000001.1, on the reverse strand, counting down.
GAGGCCATGCGGGCGGAATACAACCGGATCAGCTCACCGGCGATCTCCTTGACGGCCCTGCGTGCCTTGGACTTGGTGCTGGCCCAGTCCGCGCCGCCCATCTTGCTCAGCGCCGGCGCGTCTCCGCCCACGTAGCGCGTCACCTGGTCCAGTTGGTCGGTTGGTACGAAGAGCCGGTCCCCCGGCGCGCCACGCTTGGACGGCGCGTACTCCAACACCAAATACTCGCGCAGCCCGGCATCGGACGACGACGTTCCGGTTACCTTGCGCTGGATCAGCTCCACGAACCGGCCGATACCGTGTTGTTCGTGCACCACGAAGTCGCCCGCATGCAGCTGCAACGGGTCCACTGCATTGCGTCGCTTGGACGGCATGCGCCGCATGTCCTTGGTGGAGCTCGCTGTGGCACGGCCCAGCAAATCGGCTTCAGTCAGCAAGCCAAGTTTCAGTCCGTCCAGGACAAAACCACGTCCGACGGCGGCAGTGGTCACCTCGATGATGCCCGGCTGGGGCTCCTTATCCAGGGACTCCACGCGGGAACAAGGAATGTCTGCGTCATGGAACAGTTCGGCCAGGCGCTGGGCGGGACCGGGACCGTCGGTCACCACCACCACACGCCACTGCTCGCGGACGCGGGAGCCAATGAACTCCAGCATCTCGGCCACATCACCCTGGTAGCCACGAGGTTCGCGGGCGCGCATGTTGAGGACATCGATGTCCAGGACCAGGTCTTCATCGGAGGCGAGTGAGGTGATAGACCACCAGGACACGCCATGTTCCAAGGCGGCCGAGCGGGTGTCGGTGAGCGAACGGAAACTGGCGGCATGCAGGTCGGCGGATGCCTGGGACGAAAGGTCAAGGGGCGCCGCACCGCCGTCGGACGCCGTTGACCAAGCAGCTTCCAGGAACTCCTCGTTGGTCGCTGCGAGGTCGTGCGCGCGGGTGCGCACTTTCTCCGGTTCGATGACCACCGAAAGCGAGCCGGCCGGGAGCTGGTCCACGAACGGGACCATGGCATCTACCAGCACAGGGGCCAGTGATTCCATGCCTTCAACAGCGATGCCGCCCGCGATCTTCTCCAGCATGTCAGCCGCGGCAGGCATGTCGGCTTTGAGCTTGGCCGCCCGGGACATCACGGAAGCGGTGATCAGGATTTCCCGGCACGGCGGGGCATGCAGTTCTGTGGGGTGGTGGATTCCGGGTGCGGACAGCGAGCGCTGGTCGGCCACGGCAAACCAGCGCATCTGGTCCACTTCGTCACCGAAGAATTCCACGCGGATGGGATGGTCTTCGGTGGGCGGGAAGACGTCAAGGATGCCGCCGCGGACCGCGAACTCACCACGGTGGGTCACCATATCAACGCGGGCATACGCGGCGTCGGACAGGGCCCTGACAACTTCCGTGAACGAACGCTCCTGCCCTACCTGTAGCGTCACCGGAACCAGGTCGCCCAAGCCGGCCACAATAGGCTGGACCACGGCGCGGACCGGGGCCACCACCACGCGCAAGGGGGCCGCCGTCGAGCTTTCAGGGTGTGTCAGGCGGCGCAGGACGGAGAGTCGGCGGCCCACAGTGTCGGATCGGGGCGAAAGCCGCTCATGCGGGAGGGTCTCCCAGCTGGGGAAAGTGGCCACGGACTCCGCGGGGAGGTAGGAGGCGAGCGCCGCGGTGAGGTCCTCGGCTTCACGGCCGGTGGCGGTGACGGCGAGGACCACGGGAGCGCCCGCGCCATCGGCAGCAGCATCAGTCAGCGCATCGGCCATTTCGGCGAGCAATACGGCACGCATGCCAGTGGGAGCGCTGATCTGGTAGTCGGCGTTCCGGTCGCTGAAGGACCGCTGTGCCTCCGTACGAACGCGCGCAAAAGTCTTGTCCTCCGCCAGTGCGCGGCGCAGACCGTTGAGGCTCATGGCAGAAACTCCTAGGGTGGGTCCAAGGGCAGGCAACACAAATGCCCGGAAATTCAGATGAATGCCGGGTCATTCCAGCCTACCTCTACCCCCAGCCACAGGAGTTCCTTTGCAGCCTTCGGAAGCTACGCATTCCAATACCCCGCAGGACACCAAGACGGTGCTGGTCACCGGTGCCACGGGCTACATCGGCGGGCGGTTGGTCCCCCGGCTCCTCGAGGCCGGTCACAGGGTCAAGGTGCTGGTCCGCACACCACAGAAGATTGCCGATGTTCCCTGGCACGATCAGGTTGAGATCATCCAGGACAGCCTGTCCGATGCCGGCCGCCTGGCGACCGCCCTGACCGGCGTGGACGTCCTCTACTATCTGGTCCACTCCATGGCTTCCGGCAGCGGATTTGAAGCCAAGGAAGAATCGATGGCCAGGCTCGTGGCGCGTGCAGCCACGGATGCGGGCGTGGACAGGATCGTCTACCTCGGCGGCCTGCACCCCGAAAACGCGGAACTTTCCATCCATATGCGCTCCCGCGAGACCGTGGGCCGGGTGTTCCTCGAGTCTGCGGTTGACTCCATCGTGTTCCAGGCCGGTGTGGTGATCGGTTCGGGTTCGGCGTCTTTCGAGATGATCCGCCACCTTGCTGAGACCCTGCCTGTCATGCCTGCGCCAAGCTGGGTTAATAACCGTGTGGAGGCCATCGCCGTCCGTGACGTCCTCCACTACCTTGTGGCCGCCGCCGCACTCCCGGAAAAGCTGAACCGTTCCTTCGATGTCGGTTCCAGGGACGTCCTGAAGTACAAGGACATGATGAACGAGTACGCCGTGGAGCGTGGGCTCCCCCGGCGGCTGGTGGTCGCGCTTCCGGTGCCGGCTCCCAAGCTTGCGGGCTTGTGGGTAGCCCTGGTGACTCCCATTCCGTTGTCCATGTCCCTGCCCTTGGTGCAGTCGCTGCAACACGACGCGGTGTCGCGGGAGCACGACGTCGACGATTACATTCCACAGCCCGACGGCGGTCTGACTCCTTACCGGCGCGCCGTCGCCTTGGCGCTGGGCAAGGAACGGGACGGACAGGTTGAGACGACGTGGGCGAACGCGGGCATTGACGCCGACCCCCTGCCAAGCGACCCCGACTGGGCCGGCTACAAGGTATTCCTTGACGAACGGACCTTCCACAGCGAGGCCAAGCCGGAGCACGTATGGACCATCATTGAGGGCATCGGCGGCAAGAACGGCTGGTACTCCCTTCCACTGGCTTGGCGGGTGCGGGGTTGGCTGGACAAGTTGCAGGGTGGTGCAGGGCTCTTGAGGGGTCGCCGGCACCCGAAGACCCTGAACACAGGTGAAGTGGTGGACTGGTGGCGGGTGGAGGCCATTGACCGCGGGCACCTGCTGCGATTGCGCGCGGAGATGCGGGCTCCCGGCGGCGCCTGGCTGGAGTTGGCAGTGGAGCCCGATGGTGACGGCAGCCTCTATAAGCAACGCGCCATCTTCTTCCCGCGCGGCCTGGCTGGAAGGCTCTACTGGCTTGGCGTGTACCCCTTCCACGGGTTCATTTTTCCCTCAATGGCCCGCAACATTTCTGCCGCGGCCACTACCCTCCAGGAGGCCGGTTCAAGCGTGTCCACCCAGACCCCGTAGGATGTTGGGAGCTAAAAAGCTTCACCACAACCATCCACGGAGGACCCATGGCCCTGAGTGCATCCACCACCCTGCCCCACAGCGTTGACCGCGTAGCTGCCGTCTTCGTCAACGAAGATTTCCTGCGTCACACCAGCGAATACGTGGGCGGCTCCTTGGAATCGTTCACCGTTGACGGCGACACTGCCGGCGCTTTCACCACCACCACGGTTCGCACGCTGCCCACCACGCGCCTGCCGGATATCGCCCGCAAGTTCGTTGGCGAAACCCTCAAGGTGACCCAGACCGAGAAGTGGGATGCCCCGGCTGCCGACGGTTCACGGTCCAGCACGATTGCCCTGAAGATCTCCGGCGCTCCGCTTGATGTCACCGCGGTCCAGCGCCTGGTGGCCGAGGGCGGCAGCACCCGGATCGAGCTCGAAGGCAACGTGACCTCCTCGGTTCCGTTCCTCGGTGGCAAGATCGCTGATGCTGCCGAGCCCATGGTGGGCAAGGCCTTGGGCATTCAGTCGCAGCAGGCGCAGGCCTGGCTCGAAAGCCACTAGCGTGGAGATCCCCGCAATCCTGGCGGTCGTCCTGATCGTTGCCGGTGTCTGGTCCTTGGTGGTGTGGCCGCAGTTCCTTAGGCGCGTCATGAAGGATCCGCGAGCCCGCGACGCCGCCGGGAAGGCCACCAAGTTCCTCACGGTCCACGTTGTGCTGGTCACCATCTCCATGGTGCTCGGACTCGCGACGGCGGCCATCGGAATCGCGGGCCTGGTCGCCTAAGTTTCACCCAACTGAGTCGCAGCAGTGCGCGTTATGAGAGCTCAAAACGCGCTCTACTGCGACTCAGTTGGGTAGGATGGATAGTGGTGTGCCGGGAAGTCTGGTCGGCGGTTCTTTTGCAGTACCCGCAAATGCCCGCCCACTTTTGAGGAGCCCCTGTGCCCCAGCCATCGAACCAGCCCGCGGCACCCGAGCCCGGTGCATCGAGCCAGACCGGCAAAGTTTTCGCACGCTCCAGCTACCCCGAGTACCGCAGGATCCTCTCGATCCTCCGCACGGAGACAGTTGGCGGCGCCCTCCTCCTGGCAGCCACCGTGGTTGCCCTCATTTGGGCGAACTCCCCTGCAGCAGACGGCTATTTCGCACTCCGCGACGTCAAGATCGGCTACGAACCCTGGCATCTTGACCTGAGCTTGGGCCATTGGGCCTCGGATGGCTTGCTGGCGGTGTTCTTCTTCCTCGCGGGCCTCGAACTCAAGCGTGAATTCGTCGCCGGGGAACTCCGCAAACCTGCCCGGGCAGTTGTCCCGGTAGCCGCTGCCGTTGGCGGCGTGGTGGTTCCAGCCCTGATCTACGTTCTCTTCAACCTCGGAACAGCCGGAGAAACCCTCAAAGGCTGGGCGATCCCCACTGCCACGGACATCGCCTTCGCCCTCGCAGTGCTGGCCGTCATTAACACACATTTGCCCGCCGCGCTCCGGACATTCCTGCTGACCCTGGCAGTGGTGGATGACCTCATCGCTATCGGCATCATCGCCTTCTTCTACTCCACCGGGCTCCAGCCCCTCATGCTTTTGGCCGCGCTGGTCCCGCTGGCGCTGTTCACGTTCCTCGTCCAGAAACGGATCCGTAGCTGGTATCTCCTGCTGCCGCTCGCCCTGGCAACGTGGGGCTTTGTCCATGCCTCCGGCATTCACGCCACCGTGGCCGGAGTGCTGTTGGGCTTCGCCGTTCCGGTCCTGGCCAGCGGCAAAAAGGGAGAACCGGCCGAGGGCCTGGCCGAGCACCTCGAACACAAACTACGCCCGTTCTCCGCAGGCTTCGCCGTGCCTGTCTTCGCGTTCTTCTCCGCAGGCGTGGCCTTGGGAGGGTTGGACGGCATGGGGGCCGCCCTCCGGGATCCGGTGGCCTTGGGCATCGTGGCCGCGCTGGTGATAGGCAAGGCCGTGGGTGTCTTCGGCACCACGTTCCTGGTCACCAAAACCACCCGTGCAAGCCTGGATTCCAGCATCGCCTGGATCGACCTCTTCGGGCTGGCACTGCTGGCCGGCATCGGATTCACTGTCTCGTTGCTGATCGGCGAGTTGAGCTTCGGCGCCGGCTCTGCCCATAACGATCACGCCAAGGTAGCCATCCTGGCAGGTTCCCTGATCTCGGCGCTGCTGGCCGCCGTCGTGCTCAAGGCCCGCAACCGGCGCTACCGCCAGGTCCAGGCAGATGAAGAACGGGATGACGACGGCGACGGCGTCCCTGACGTCTTTGCGCGCGCCTAACGCGGAGGTACTGCTGTTACGCGGTGGCTTGGTTGAGCGCGTCCTCGGCGGCAACCCAGGAAATCATGGCGCATTTCACGCGGGCGGCATAGCGGGCCACCCCTTCGAACGCAGCTGCATCGCCCAGAATCTCAGGGTCCGCCTGGACCTTCCCACGTGAACGCAGAACCTCGCGGAAGTTATCAATAACGGAGTGCAGTTCGTCCACGGACATCCCCTCACCCAGTTCGCTGAGCACCGAGGCCGAGGCCATGGAGATGGAACAGCCCGCGCCGTCCCAGCTGATCTGCTGGACGGTTCCATCGGAAACTGCAAGCCGCAAGGTCACCTCATCACCGCACACGGGGTTCAGCTGGTGCGACTGACCGGTGGATGTACCGTCCGGGGCATCCGTTCCCGCCAGGCCGCTGCCGTGCCGCTGCTTGGAATGGTCCAGGATGATCTGCTGGTACAGCTGGTCAAGACTCATGATGCTTGTTGCCTCTTCTAGGGGAAATCGTTGGGTGACGGCTGTGCGGCCGAAGGCCCGTGCCGCGTGTCAGGCTTGGAAGTAAGCCCGGACACCCGAAACGGCGTCGAGGAAAGCATCGACGTCGTCCGTGGTGTTGTAGAGGTACGTGCTCGCACGGGTGGTTGCCGTGAGTCCGAGCCGGCGGTGCAGCGGCTGGGCGCAGTGGTGGCCCACGCGAACGGCGATGCCGCGGTCATCAAGGAACTGTCCGACGTCGTGGGCGTGGACCCCGGCGACGTCGAAGGCTGCCAGTCCGATTCGTTCAGAGCCGGACGCCGGACCCACCACGCGAATGCCGTCGATGCTCTCCAGCCCCTTCACCAGACGCTGGCCAAGTTCCGCTTCCCAAGCGTGGATGCGATCAATACCCGTCTCGGTGAGATAGTTCACGGCAGTTGCGAGCGCAACAGCCTGGGAGATCCGTTGCGTTCCGGCCTCGAACCGCTGTGGCGCCGGCAAGTACTCTGCCCGTTCCATGGTGACCGTGGTAATCATGGAACCGCCCGTGAGGAAAGGCGGCAGGACATCCAGGAGCTCCTGCTTCCCGTACAGCACGCCCACGCCGGTGGGGGCCAACATTTTGTGGCCGGAGAAAACGGCAAAATCAACGTCCAGTTCCTTGACGTCAACGGCCATGTGAGGAACGGACTGGCAAGCGTCCAGGACCACCAAAGCACCCACACGTCGGGCCATGGCTACCAGTTCGGGTACCGGGTTGATGGTGCCCAGGACGTTCGATGCGTGGGTGAAGGCCAGGAGCTTGGTCCGCTCCCCCACAATTTCGCCCGCTGCATCGAGCCGGAGCATCCCGTCGTCCGTGACGGGGATGTATTTCAGTGTGGCACCCGTCCGGAAGGCCAGTTCCTGCCAGGGGATGAGGTTGGCGTGGTGCTCCATTTCGGTGACGACGATCTCGTCGCCCGGACCGATCGCCAGGTCTTTCAGACCGGAACCACCGCGTCCCTGGGCAGCCCACAGGGCGGCGTTGGATAGCGCGTAGCTGATGAGGTTCAGGCCCTCCGTGGCATTGGAGGTCCAAACGGTTTCCTCGTACTGCGCGCCAATAAAGTCCGCCACGGTCTGGCGTGCGTCCTCAAAAACCTCGGTGGCTTCCACCGCAAGATGGTGTGCACCGCGGTGAACGGCGGCGTTGCGTTGCTCGTAGTACTCCTGCTCGGCCTCGATGACGCTGAGCGGGTTCTGCGACGTAGCGCCGGAATCGAGGTAGATCAAGGGTTTGCCGTTGACCAGCTGATCCAGCACCGGGAAATCGTTCCGGATCCGCAACACCTCCGCGTTGTCCATGGCATGCATGGACCGCTGCAGTGAGGCGGGAGTTGATACGGCAGTCAAGGGGCGCTCCTTGGAAATCCTTCAGGGACTCCTCATTATCCCACGCTGGCCCCTACCCGGCGGTGTGCCGTACAGCACGTCAGCTGCCGGCCCGCCCCGGCACCCATCCCAGTGGTGGGACCATACCGCTGTCGAAGGCACTCCGGAGCCGTTCGACGAGCACCGAGGCCCGACGACTCGCGGCAGCGCGCGTCCTGGCCTCGTAACCGCTGGCCGCCCGCGAATAGCAAAGTGCTGCGTGGGCAAACTGCCGGTCTGCAGACAAATTCCGCCCAGCCGACTCCAGTGCCTTGGGGTCGTTGTCCGTCAAGGCCGATGCGAACCTCCCGAGCGCCGCACCGCCCGCGCCGTGGAGGGTGGCGGCCAGAGCGCCCAGGCGGCGCAGGATCTCTAGATCGTCGACGGCGGTACTGTCCGCGTTAAGTGTCAGGAGCGAGAGCACCTCAGCCTCCATCAAAGTGCTCCCCTGTGAGTGCAACCTTTCCGCCAAGGCCAACAGATGAGTTGCTGTGCCGGAGGCTTGGTCCTGCGCTGCCGCGATATACACGGTGCTGAGCTGTAGCAAGAGGCCATCAGGGCTCGCAGTGTTCCGAGCGGCTTCCTGCGCGGCCTTGCCCTGCTTGACCCGCGCCATGGCCTGGAGTGAGTTCCCGCACCACGCCTCGCAGTAGGCAAGCATGGCCGCCGCCAGGGCGAGTACCGGCGGCAGGCCGGCGTCGTGCAGTTCAGCGAGGACGGGTTCCAAGGTGACGCGGGCTGCGCGCGGAAGCCCCTGGCTGAGCTGGACGTAACCGCGGGCGACGTCCAGGCATGCCGAAAGGTGCAGAGGCATGGCGTACTCGGCGGGACAGTCCAAAAGCGGGTCCACCAGTCCCCAGGCCAGGTTGTACCGGAGACTCACGACATGCCGAAGCATCGTCCCCGGCAGGAACATCTCCATCGCCGGGTCAGCACTGATGGCTCCCATCGCAGCAGAGGAGTCCTGCAGCGCTTCCGGCGCCGCACCGGAAAGCAGCAGGCGCTCCGCTTCCTGCACATTCCACACGATCAGGGCGGCAGGGTCAGCGGGTTCCCCGGAGCCCTGGCTGCCAGGCGCCTGCCCCACAGGCTCCAACCCAGCAGGCTCCGCTTCGAGAGGCCCGGCACCAGGCGCGGCACCCAGTAATCCGAGGGCCATGAGTCTGTGTGCGGCGTCGACCTTCACTCCAAGGGACCCACCCGCGGCCACCAAGCGCCGAAGTTCCGGAGCTGCTTCCGCCAGCTGGCCCTCGGCGATCAGCGCCCGCGTGCTGAGCAGTCGGGCCTCGTCTGCGTGATCCGCGCCCCTCACTGCTGAAGCAAACCTCCGGGCGAGTTCGGCCGTGGACGGCCTGTCAGCGGCGGGAGCGGCGGCCAAGAGAAGCTCGTCGGAGAGGCTCAGTCCGCAGTCGAGGGTCCATGTCATCCATCGCAGCATGGCGGGGGCCGTCTCCACAGTCAGTGCCGGTTCCTCCACACCCAGCCGGAGTGCCAGGCTCCTGGACTGCGGCACGGACAAACGGGTTCCTTCCCCGCGCAGCCAGGAACTCGTGCGGACCAGCAGGGGCCGGCCCGGCAACAACCTGATGTCATGGTTCGTGAAGAGATGCTCCATGGCTTTCTGCCCGAAATGGCGCTCCACTACCTCCAACGCCACGGGCTCAGCCAGCGCGATGAGTTCCAGCGCCTGGCGTTCTTCCGGCGGGCGGGAAACGTTCTCCGCCCGGACATGCTCAACCACGCTGGGCCAGTCGCAGTGCGCCCGGACATCGATGGTCCAGAAACCGTCCATCTGCACCAGGAAACCGGAGCGGCGGGCGTCATCCACCGCGAGGCAGAGCAATCCAACGTTGAAGCCGCTCATGGCAGCGAGGAGGCTGCTTGCTCGTCGCTGGACGTGTCCGCCCAAGACTGTCTCGCACAGAGCGTGAGCCTCTTTGAAGCTAAAGGGCGGCAGGAAGTACTGCTCCAGGAAGCCCTCTTCCCAGAGCTGGTAGAGGTCCTGCGGGAGGGGGTAGCGGCTTTCCGCCGTAGCCACCAACGTTGCGCCGAATCCCGGAATGAGTTGCAACAGGACCGCCAGCGAGGCTGGATCGATGTAGTGGATGTCGTCCACCAACAGGACCAGCTGCGGCCGCGCCGGTTGAGCGTGCCGCTTGTTCCGGCGTCGTCCAAGCGGGGGTGTGTACAAGTAGTCGGCTGGTCCCAGAGTATTGGTGAGGGCCCGCAGCACGTGGAGGCCCGGAGCTGCAGCCTCCTCCGCTTCGCCTGCGGAAACGGCTCCCAATGCGCCGAAGTGGAGTGCCCTAAGTTCAGGCTTTCCGGTGAAGGTGCGGACATCCACGGTTTTGGGGAGCCTCTCTTTGAGGGAGAGCAAAAGGTGGCTCTTTCCCGAACCCCGTTCTCCCACCACCACGATCCCACTGGTGGAAGCCGATGGAACGGCGGAAAGAATGAGGTTGAGCAGCTGCGCCCTGTCCGGGAGTGTTGATGGCCTCAGCCCTGCTGTGACGGTGTCTTCGTCCAGCCAGGGGTCCGGCAACATGCACACTCCAATAGCAGCAGTCCCATGATGCGGGAGGGGGTTGGGGGTCCGCGGTTCGCGGGGTCCCTGGCCTAGAAGCCGGCGGCGGCTGGGGGGAGAGTCTCGGTCTCAGAAGACTCTGTCGCCGCCGGCTTCGTACAGGGCCGGACCACCTTTCGGCGGCCGGAGCATCGGCTCAAGAGACCTCCGATGCGGGTGATGCGACTTTCGGAATCCCGGTGATGCTTGGGGCTGAACCGTTCTTCCAAGATCAATATTGCCGGGGCGCAACATCGCGTACATCAGTAGTTGGTACTCGAAAAGTAGGCAGCATTTGGCGCCGTCATACTCTGTTGTACTCAGTCCCCGGATAGGGCACTACTTGGTTTCGACACGGAATACCCGCGCATTACTCCATTGATTTGGTAAATCCCGCGCGATTCCGGGGGTAGGTGGGCCGGGAGGCCCTGAAACGGGTACTCAGCAGCGCGCGTCAGTGACGGACGGCCGCACCCAGATCTTCACGCCGCCGGATGCCCAGTTTGGCGTAGCTCCGGTACAAATGACCTTCCACGGTCCGGACCGACACCATGAGCTTCTCGGCGATCTGGCGATCAGTCAGTCCTGAGACGGCCAATGCCACGATGTCCTGCTCACGTCGGGTCAATGGCACGGACCGGTCCGCCTCGGTGTGCGGGTCATGAACCAGGGCATCGCCCAGGCTGGCCTCGCTGACATCGCGCATTACAGCTGCTTGCCGCGCCTCGGGCCGTTTGCCTTCAGCGTCGAAGGTCACAGCAGCCCTGTCGAAGGCCACCGCGGCGGGCCCGGGCATTCCGGAAGCAGCCAAGAGATTGCCCGCAGTCACGAACCCTTGGCCGTCACCGCGCAACTGTGCCGCCGCCATGGACTGCCAGCCCGCTGCCCAGCCCCCGCCCATCGGCGACGCCGTTTCCTGGATGGACTCCATGGCCTGCACGTCCCCGACCTCGGCCCTAAGGACCAGGTTCTGCAGCAAAATGCCGGGCAACCGGTGCAGATACCCGGATTCCGGAAGTCGGCTCAATTTCTGCAGGCCTGTGCCTTTACCGAGAAGTTCCTGGCCTGCAAGCCTGAACAGTTCCGCGAGTGCTTCCACAAAGGCGCCTGCGCCGGCTGCCGCTCGCTGCTCGCTTTCCAGGCGCCGGGCAAGCAGTGTGTTGCCGGACTTGGCTGCGGCATAGAACGCCAAGGCGTTTCCAAGGCCTCGCAACTGCAGGGGGTCCCTGACCCGCAGCGCTTCGACGGCGGGCGTCAGCAGCTCCGTTGCCTGTTCCAGGCGGCCCTGGCGCAACAGTGACATGCCTTTGAGCGCTTCGATGCCTCCACCGAAATAGATGAGTCCCATGGCCGAACCGGCGGCGTAGCGGTCAAGGCCTGTAGCGGCCGCTACCCAATCTCCGGATTCCAAGGCGGCCAGGGTATATCGCAGCAGAACAAAGTCGCTGAAGTACAGGAGGTCATTATCGTTTTCCAACAGCAGCAAGGCCTCGCGGCCAGCCTCCAAAGCCTGCCCGGGTTGCCCCTCCACAGTCAGGAGCTCACACTGCATCGCCAGCAGGAAAATCCGGTTCATGGCAAGGTCAGGCCCATCATCCCCGAGCGCTTCCGCGAACCCGTCCAGGCCCTCACGGAGTTCCTCGTAGCGGCCGTCATTGGCGAGCACTGCCAATTCCAGCGCCCGCACGTGCCTTTCGACTTGCCGGACAACAGGGTCCGAGATCTCCCGGTCACCAATCAGGACTTTGGCAGCGGTCCGCGCATCAGCCACGATGTCAGCTGACGGATCGCCCGCGGCAATGCGCGCGGCAGCCCACAGAAGGCCTGCGCCCAAAGGTCGCGACGGATCAGTGTCCAGGAACCCGGAGCCTTCCTCCAACAACCCGACGGCACTGCGGTAGTCGCCGTCGTTGTAGTGAACCATGGCCATGACCGCGCTCGCCCGCGGACGCAGCGCCTCCGACCGAACTTTGCCCGCTGCAGCTAGCGCCAAGGGATTCTGAAGCAGCTTGGCGGCCAGGAATGCTGCCTGCAGCAGCCGTTCATCATCGACGTCGGCGCCACAGTCCAGGGCCCAGCTCACCATCCGGAGCAGTCCCTCCGCTGTGGACGGTTCCGTGGGCAATTGCTGCTCCATGCGCTGGCGGATTTGGAGGCTGCGGGCAGGCGAAACGATCTTGCGCAGCGCCTCACTGTACATGGGGTGCCACATTTTGAGGGGCCCGCCGGCTCCATTGGCGGAGAGTACAAGCCGGCTGTCCATCAACGCCCGTACAGTGTCCCTGCCCACCTGCGTATCCAGCACAGCGGCAGGGACGGGCTCGGACAGGGCGATGATGTACATCGCCTCCCGTTCAGCTTCGCTGGTCCGGAGTACCCTGTTGCGGACTACCTCGGCCAGGCTTTCCCCGCTGCCGGAGAGTGCCTGGGTCAGGAGCCAGACTCCGTTCCGGCGTACCAGGTTTCCCTCAGACTTTGAATCCTCAAGGAGGCAGTGAAGCAGCAATGGGTTGCCTTCGGACGCTGAGTGCAGGACCTCAACCGCGCTGGACATGACGATCCCGCCGAGCGTCTTTTCTGCCAGCTCAGTGACCGTTTGCTTGTCCAGCGGGTGGAGCTCCAGCCGTTCTGCCAGTCCGTCGTACCAGAGTTGAAGCAGGGCCGCGGGCAAACCCGGCCTGGGCCTGCTGGTGGCTACGAGCCGCGCCCAGCCCGCAGTGACCAGCTCGGCGAGAATCTGCGTACTGCCTTCATCGAGGTCGTGTGCGTCGTCCACGATCAACAGCAGGCGCGCTCCTTCGCCGCCACGCCGTTTCTCGAATTGGGACCAGAACTCACGCAGGATCGCCACAGGCGACGTCGCTTGCTCAACCGGAAGGTCCAGTAAGTACGGGGCAAGGACGCCATAGGGCACGGCGGACAAGGCGGGACTCCCATGAACCCGCATCACCACCATTTCCCCAGCCAGGCGCGCTGCGATTTCCGCTGCCAGGGCGGTCTTTCCGATGCCGGGATCCGCAACCAGGAGCACGGCCCCGGCGCCTTCCTGACGCAGAATCTCCATGGCCAGTTCCAGTTCGGCGTCCCGCCCTACAAGGTGCTCAGCCTGCATGGGCAACCCACACCGTGTCTACGGAAGTTTCGCCGCTAGCCTCACAGCAGTCCATTGAGCTCGCCCCGAGACGATACGCCGAGCTTGGTGAACACCTGGTACAGATGACCTTCTACAGTTCGCACAGACACCCCAATATCCATCGCGATTTCACGGTTGCTGACACCCTTTCCCGCGAGTTTAGCAATCTGGCGTTCCCGTTCGGTTAACACCGGCGCGTCGCTGCGTGGCTGGATCGGCAATGCCGGGACCGAATGTTCCAGCCGTTCAAGCCTCAGCTGCGCCGTTCGGGCCGCTGTTGTTTCCCCGGCGTCCCTGGCGTAATCAAGTGCCATGGCCACGCACCGGGCTTCCACCACCAACAGGTCAAGGGATGCTGCAGCATCAGCGGCCGCCAGCAATGAGCGGGAGCTCTTGGTCAGGGCGCCACGCGCAAGATCGCCGGAAATCTTGGCCAAGGGCCCTTGGCGGCGGCCGGCAATATCCTCCAGCAACCGGTATTCCTCGTCTGTCCCTTCCACGGTGGCGCCAAAAAGGTAGATGCCGGCCGTGGTGAAGCGCTGCTGCTCGATGTCTGTACGCACCCGGGCCAGGAGCCGCTGCTTCACATCAGGGTCACCCATCCACCGCCCGGCCAGCTCCGCACAGAACTCAGCGACGGATTCGGAGAAATACGTCCCCACTCCCCTGCAGGTTCTGTAGAGGTCCAGGTACCGGCCTGCCTCCACGGAATTGCCCAGTTGAGCGTAGGCAAAAGCGGTGGCTGCATAGGCAACCTTGTTCATGTTCATGCTGGGCCGGAGCTCCAATTGCGCAACGGCCGAGCGCAGGGGTTCGATTGCGCTGGCAGGCTTGCCCGCATAAGCGAACGCAAGCCCAACGCCCAGTTCAGTGAGCGCACCCCGGTATTGAAGGCGTGAGGACCCTGAGGGTGTGCGGCGCATGAGTTCGATGCACTTCCGCCATTGGCCGGACAACAGCAGGACCAGGAACGCGTGCCTCGCGAAAGATTCCTCCAGCTGTGCGGGGCGGTCCGTGTCCCCCAAGTGCCGTGAAACGGTTCGCGCAAGCTGTTGTGCCTCCAACTCCCTGCCAAGCATGCAGCGGGCCTCGATCAGGAAGAAGGATGACTTGAGCCAATGTTCGCGGTCCTCCGAGGGATCTTTGGCCTGTTCCTCCTCCAAGGCGTCAATCATGGCGGCGTACTCACCCATGTAGGTTTGGTACTCGTAGCCGCAGAGCCGGAGTCGGTTGCGCGCCGCCGTCATTGCCTGTGCCGGGTAATCCCCGGCCTTGGCTTCGAGCGTCTCCACACCGGCGGCGATAACCCCCGGCACCATTGCTGACCGACCGTCGATCCACGTCATCGCCTGGCATTTTGCTGCGATGACTTCAGCGAACTCCAATGGCTCCAAAGCCTCGATGTGGGAGTCCGACACCTCATCCAATGCCTGGGCTGCGTGCAACGGCAGGTCCAGCAAGAGGTAGGCCGCAGCTTTGAGCCTCTGCCCGGGCACCCATTCGCTGTCCTTCGGGTCCAGTGACAGCGTGCACTGAATGGCGAAGTTGGGGTCATAGTCATCCAGCGCGGCCCGCCCGGCCGCAAGTGCATGCGCGGGTGAGGGCGCGGGCTCGTCCTCGGAGGCATGCATCCACGCCGCATAGCTGAGGAGGTCCTGCGGCGCCAAAGCTTGGAGTTCAGGCTCTTTGGGACCGTGCAGCATCAACCGCAGCTCACGCATGCGGCGGGTACTCAACCAGCCGCGCACTACCTCGCCCACGTACGGGTCCCGGAGCGAAACCCAGTGGTCGCCGTCCTTTTCAATGGTCAGCAGGGCTGACTCTTCCATCTCCACCAGAACTTCGGTGCCGAAGATGTCGGCCAGATCCAACAGTGTTGCGCGCTGCGCACAAGCCAGGATTTCGACGACGGTCCTGCTGGCTTGCGCTTCGCGCGCCAGTCTTGAGCGGACAAAGTCCTCCACAACCGTGGCGCCCTCAAGTTTGATTCGGTCACGGAGAGTCCAGACGGAGTCGTTGAGAACCAGGTTGCCAGTATGCCGTTGCTCCTCGAGAAGCGCATGCAGGAGCATGGGGTTACCACCCACGGCGGAGTGCAGTGAACCTACCAATGTTGAAGAGACATAGTGCCCCAGGACCGAACCCAGGACCTGCTTGGTCTGTTCCTCGCTGAGGGTATTCAGATGCACCTCACCCAGCGTTCCTTCAAGGACCAGGCGATGGAAATCAGCTGGAAGGTCGCTGGCGCGTTGGACGGTGGCGATGACCTTCGCCGTGCCGGTAGCCATGAGGTTCAACAGAACGCCTGTGCTCATGGGATCCATGCCGCCGGCGTTGTCCACGATGAAGACAGTTTCGCGGCCCGCGGCTTCTGTCCTGATCAGGTTCGTGACCGCATGCAGGATGCCCGTGGGCGAGCCCACGGCACCCGAAGGCAACCGGGCCAGCAGGAAACCAAGGCATCCATAGGGGGTTTGGCCGCTTGCTACTGTGTTGCGCAGCTGGAGGCTGTGGACTTTGGGACCAAGAGAGGACACTACTGCCCTTGCCAGGCCTGACTTACCGATTCCCCGTTCCCCTGTTAGGACCACTCCGTAGGAGTCGGGCGATTCGAGGTGTTTGCCCGCCTTGGACAAATCGTGGCTCCGGGCCAACAGTGACCATGTTTGGCGGTCTGTTGGGCCGCCCACAAGATCGGGAGCCGCAGCTCTCGCTGCGCCTCCCCCGCTCCTGTTTAGCAACTCCGCCGACATCCGCATCCTTAGCTACACATCCGCGACAGTCCCCCACCGCTTACTTGCGTAAGATGCACACTACCGCCGGGGGCCCACAGTTTGTAGGCCTTAAGGTCCTCGGGACCGTCAGGCTTTCCTCAGGCTTTCCTCAAGATTTGCTCAAGCTTTGGCAGGGTGGTGCTTCTGTTGCGCGGCGAGCAGGCCCTGGTCCATGACCAGCTCCACTGCGTCAGCCGCTTCGTCCACGAGGAACGGCAGTTCCTTCTTCTCCGCGGTGGCGAAATCCCGGAGGACGTAGTCGGCCGTCTCCATGCGGCCCGGCGGTCGGCCCACCCCTACACGGACACGCAGGTAGTCCTTGGTGGCAAGTGCTTTGGAGATGTCCCGCAGACCGTTGTGCCCGCCCTCTCCGCCGCCTATTTTTAGCTTGACTGTGTTAAAAGGGATGTCGATCTCGTCGTGGACGGCTATGACATGGTCCGGTGCGATGTCGAAGAAGTTGCACAGCCCTGATACGGGTCCGCCTGAGACGTTCATGTATGTCATGGGCTTCGCCAGCACCACGCGTGGACCTCCAATACCCAGCCGGCCCTCCACCACCTGGGCGCGAGCCTTGTGGACCTTGAACTTCCCACCCATGCGGGAAGCCAGTTCGTCCAGCACCATCTGGCCAACATTGTGCCGGTTGTTGCTGTACTCGCTGCCGGGGTTGCCGAGGCCGACAATCAGCCAGGTGTCAGTCATGGTCTCATCCTAGGGAGGGTTCGGTTGATCAGCAGGGATGGTGGGTGGCAAAGAAGAAGTGGCCGGGACCCCAAGGGTGCCCGGCCACTCAACGGCGTAAGCCTCAAGCAGTCAGAAGACTACTCAGCGGCAGCTTCCGTGCTCTCTTCTTCTTCAGCACCAGCGGCTTCAGCGATGCGGACCACCAGGGTGTCGCCTTCGGTGAGCAGGATGGAACCCTTCGGAAGGACCAGGTCGGAAGCGTGGATGCTCTCGCCGGCCTTGAGGCCGTCGATGTTGACCTCGACGGCGGTGGGAACGTGGGTTGCTTCAGCTTCGAGGGAAACCGTGGTGGCTTCGAGGCTGGCGACAGCACCCGGAGCAACTTCACCGGAAACGTGGATGGCGATGTCGACGGTAACCTTCTCGCCGGCCTTCACGGTCTGGAGGTCAACGTGCTCGATGATCTGCTTAACGGGATCGCGCTGGATGTCCTTGACGAGCGTAAGGTGCTGCTCGCCGTCGACGTCGATTGCAAGCAGGGCGTTGGAAACGCGAACTGCCAGCGTGGTGGCGCGGCCCGGCAGGTTGATGTGGATGGGCTCTGCGCCGTGACCGTAGATGACAGCCGGGATCTGGCCGGCCATGCGTGCACGGCGGGCAAAACCCTTGCCGAATTCGGTGCGCAGTTCTGCGGTGAGCTTCTGCTCAGACATGTGTACTCCTTGATTACTGTGGCACCCGGGAAGTCCGGGCTGGTCTATCAGCAAGGGCGGAGGTCTGGAGACCTTCTACGCCCGGCTGAGATCGGCCGCCGAGCAGCCGTTCCGCCTGTGTTGAAGGAGATGCAGACCCAGTCGATAACGGAGACCCGCAACCCTGGTCCACAAATGCGGACCGGATGTGCTCTCCCTCGCCAAGGTATCCCCAAGAGTTTAGCAGCGGTTCGCGCCCTTTCTGAAAACGGGCAATGAAAACGGGCCACCCGCACGCCCGAAGGCGGCGAATGGCCCGCTCAAATTCAGCAGTCCGGCGCTATGCTTTGCCGTCGAACAGGCTGGTGACCGAACCGTCGTCGAACACTTCACGAATGGCGCGGGCAATCAACGGTGCGATCGACAACACCGTCAGCGACGGGAAGCGCTTCTCTGCCGGGATGGGCAGCGTGTTGGTGACCACAACTTCGCGGGCACCGGAATCAGCGAGGCGCTGCGCGGCGGGATCTGAGAAGACCGCGTGCGTGCAGGCAATGATGACGTCCTTGGCGCCGGCGTTCTTCAGGACCTGGACGGCGCCGGAAATGGTTCCGCCAGTGTCGATCATGTCGTCGATGAGGACGCAGGTGCGGCCTTCAACCTGGCCAACAACAGTCTTGGAGACTGCCTGGTTGGGGACGGTGAGGTCGCGGCTCTTGTGAACGAACGCGAGCGGGGCACCGCCCAGGCGCTCAGCCCACTGCTCGGCTACCCGGACGCGGCCTGTGTCAGGCGAAACAACCGTGATGTTGTCCGCTTCCACCTTGGTGCGGATGTAGTCGGCCAGCAGCGGGATTGCCATCAGGTGGTCCACAGGACCGTCGAAGAAGCCCTGGATCTGCGAGGTGTGCAGGTCAACGGACATGATGCGGTCCGCGCCGGCGGTCTTGTAAAGGTCGGCAACCAGTCGGGCGGAGATGGGCTCGCGACCGCGGCCCTTCTTGTCCTGGCGGGAGTACGGGTAGAACGGGGAAACAACCGTGATCCTCTTGGCAGAGGCGCGCTTGAGCGAGTCAATCATGATCAACTGCTCCATGAGCCAGTTGTTCAGCGGAGCCGGGTGGGCCTGGATGACGAAGGCATCAGTGCCTCGCACGCTCTCGGCCGAACGGACGTAGATTTCCCCGTTGGCGAAGTCGTAGGCGTCGATGGGCAGGAGCTCGGTCTCCAGCTCCTTCGCGATTTCCTGCGCCAGCTCCGGATGCGCCCTTCCGGCGGCGAGAATCAGTTTCTTCTCGCCGTGTGCGGTAATTTCGCTCATGCCTGTTTGCCTTCTTCTATGGTTGCCGGGGATTGTGAAGATGTGGATGCGGACGCCGGCTCCTGCGCGGCTTCGGCCAGCTTCGCGGAGGCGGTGCCCGGCCGGTTGGCCGCTACCCAGCCTTCGGCGTTCCGCTGTGCGGCCAGGCTGAGCGCGAGGGCTCCCGCGGGAACATCCTTACGGATGACCGCACCGGCGCCACTGTAAGCGCCGTCGCCAACTGTCACAGGTGCTACGAAGACCGTGTTTGAACCTGTGCGGACGCCCGAGCCGATCACCGTGCGGTGCTTCTTCTCGCCGTCGTAGTTGGCCGTGATGTTGCCGCAACCGATGTTGGTGTCTTCGCCGATCTCAGCATCACCGGCGTAGCCCAGGTGGGACAGTTTGGAACCGCGGCCGATTGTCACGTTCTTGGTTTCGTAGAACGCGCCGATCTTGCCGGTCTCGCCCAGGACCGTGCCGGGGCGGAGGTATGTGAACGGCCCAACGCTCGCCTTGGCGCCGATGGTGGAACCCGAACCGTGCGTACGGATCACCTTTGCGCCTTCGCCAACGCTGACGTCCGTCAAGGTTGTGTCAGGACCAACGACGGCGTCGCGCGCCACCGTTGTTGAACCGTGAAGTTGGGTGTTGGGCAGCAACCGGACGTCTTCATCAAGCGTGACGGTGGAATCGATCCAGGTGGTGGCGGGATCCACCACGGTCACGCCGGCACGCATCCAGGACTCGATGATGCGGCGGTTGTGCTCTGCACCAAGCGCGGACAACTGGATGCGGTCATTGGCACCTTCAACCTGCCAGCGGTCCTCAGTCACGACGGCGGCTACCCGGCCACCTGCGTCACGGGCCAACCCGAGGACGTCGGTCAGGTACATCTCGCCCTGGGCATTGTCCGTGGTGACCTTCGCCAGTGCGGTGCGCAAAACGGCGGCGTCGAAAGCGTAGATACCGGAGTTGACCTCGCGGATGGTGCGCTCGGTCTCGCTGGCATCCTTGTGCTCACGAATACCGGTGACGGTGCCATCTTCGGCGCGCAGGATCCGGCCGTAGCCGGTCGCGTCGGCCAGCACCGCGGTGAGGACCGTGACGGCGTTGCCCTCAGCCTCGTGCGTTGCCACAAGTTCACCGAGCAGTTGACCGGTCAGCAGCGGGACGTCGCCGTAAGTGACCACCACGGTGCCGGAAAGTTCGGCGTCGGCATCCAGAGCGTTGAGTGCCACTTCCACTGCGCGGCCAGTGCCGGGAACGTCGTCCTGGTCAACAATGAGTGCTTCCGGATCCAGCCCGGTAACGTGCTCTGCTACGCGGTCACGCTCGTGGCGGACAACCAGGGCCAGCTTCAACGGGTTGATGGCACGTGCGGCGAGGAGAGCGTGGCCCACCATGGAGCGACCGCCGATTTCGTGGAGGATCTTGGGAGTCCGCGACTTCATGCGCGTTCCGGCACCTGCGGCCAAAACGATCACCGCTGCGGGACCGGTGGTTTCGGGGCTCACGTACTGGCTCTCCTTGCTCGGTATGTCCCGGGTAACCCGGCTTCGGAATGCTGCCATCCAGCAATGGACCCAGGCACCGTGAGAGCCGCTACAGGTACAGAGAAGGAGAGCATTTTCCGACCGTTCCGCCCATAGGATTCGAACCTATACTCCACGGCTCCAAAGGCCGGGGTGCTGCCATTACACCAGAGCGGACCGTGCATGATTCATCCCCCGGATCTTGCGGCCCGGAGGGTTTCCCGGATCACCGGGATGCACACACAAGAATCTAGTTTGCCATGACCAATGCATGCTTCGCGACTTGACCACCCCGAGGCCGCTCCGGGATTCACACTTCCGCTACCGGAGGACCCGCCCTGCGCCCGTTCCAGCAGTCACTTAGGGCATGATGGACACGTGAGCAACCGCACTGAACTCCCCCGGCCGGCGGCCGCCTCCGAGCCCGCAGAGCATGTCACCAGCGGCCCGGCAGTGCGTGTACGGATGACCGGACAGCAGCGGAAATCACAACTCGTCGGCATCGGTCGTGCCCTCTTCGCCGCCCGAGGACTGGATGGCACTACCATCGAGGAAATCGCTGCCGCCGCCGGAGTTTCCAAGCCCGTGATCTACGAACATTTCGGCTCCAAGGAAGGCCTGTACCGCCAAGTGGTGGACACCGAATTCCGGATCCTTCTGGCTTCCATCACCGAGGCCCTCAGCACCGAAGCAAAGCCCCGCGTACTGGTTGAACGTGCTGCGTTGGCACTTCTTGGCTACATCGAAGACCGCACCGACGGCTTTCGGATCCTCGTGCGCGACGCCCCGCCTTCGCAGCCCGAGGGCGCCTTCTCCACGCTGCTCACCCACGTGACGGCCCGGGTGGAACACCTGCTCTCCGACGAATTCGCGCGGCGCGGATTCAGCGCCGCGGACGGAGCCATGTATGCGCAGATGCTCGTGGGAATGGTGGCCATGACAGGCCAGTGGTGGCTGGACAGCCGCACTCCCGACAAACGGGCTGTCGCCGCTCACCTGGTGAACCTGGCGTGGAACGGCCTGACGGGCCTCCAAAAGGAGCCTGAGCTCCGCTCCGAAGCGTAGAGCCCCTCCTTTGGTCACCTGCGCAGCACCGCCGCCCTTCGCCGTCGCTTAGACACAACGCATAGGTGACCCTCCGGTCGGGGGCGACCTCAGGCCACCGATGCGCCGCGATGCGCTCCTTCCCGAAGGCCGCCGGCGCCGCTAAAAGGTACGCTCTCTCACATCACACGCCCTTGAGCCCCACCTTCTCTCACCTCCCGTCTGCTTGAGCCCGCCCCTCTCTCACCTCCCGGCGCCTTCCGGGCAACCCTCTCTCATTCCCACCTGCTTGGTACTTTGTAGGATGTGCTCATGACCGCACCGCAGATCTATGTGAGTTTCCCGGGAACGGCTCGTGACGCGCTTGGTTTCTACGCGGAGATCTTCGGCGGGGAGCTTTCCCTGTACACCTTCGAGGAATTCAATCGCACCGACGGCCCTTCTGATGCGATCGCCCACGGAGTCCTCCGCGGGGTGGTTTCATTGGGCGGATCTGACACTTCAAACGGCGAAAAGAGCATCCGCACAGAAGGAGTCATGCTCTCACTGCTGGGAGCAGCCGAACCAGCAGTCCTTCACGAATGGTTCAACAAGCTCGCCGACGGGGGCCGAATCGTGGACCCACTTGCGCCGAAACCATGGGGCGCATCAGACGGCCAGGTAGTGGACCGCCACGGCCTGCACTGGCTCATAGGCTACGAACAAGCGCATAGACCCTAGGGACGCGAGAGACCATCCACCCCAAACCCTAGGGACGTGAGAGACGATCGACCCGAAACCCTTGGGATGTGAGAGAGGGTCCGCCGCAAACCCGAGGGATGTGATAGAGGGTTGGTAATCGGCCGTCGGCGCAGCGGCAGGCATCCGGAAGCGTGCGTCAAAGCGACGAAGGAGCAGCACGCGGAGGATGCGTGCCGCTGGGACGTAGCTAGGCGACGGCGAGACAGCTCTGGCCGCCGCCCGCGACGTAAAGCGACGAAGTAGCAGCACGCTGAGGATGTTTGCGGCCGGCCGGCACCGGCCCACCCCTACTCGCCCAGGATTTCGGCGGCCTCGAGCCATTCCAGTTCCAGGCCTTCTTTCTCCTCGAGCAATTCCTGGAGCTTTGCGTTGAGCTCCCCCAGGGCATCGAATTCACCGGATTCGGACTTGGCTGCCATCTGGGTGTGGAGCTTTTCTTCCTGCTGGGAGATCTTGCCGAGTTGGCGGTCGATCCTGTTGAGGTCCTTGCGGGCTTCGCGTTTTTCGGCTTCGCTGGCACCGGATGGAGCGGCAGCGCCCGAAGAGCCGCCACTTGCGGAAGTGGGAGCACCTGAGCCGCCGCCAACTGCGCCCGAGGCCAGTGCAGCTTCGCGCAATTCGAGGTACTGGTCCACACCGCCGGGCAGGCCACGAAGTTTGCCGTCGCCCAGGAGTGCCATTTGGTTGTCTGTGACGCGTTCCAGGAGGTAGCGGTCGTGGCTCACCACAACCAGGGTGCCGGGCCAGCCGTCCAGGACGTCCTCGACGGCGGCAAGGGTGTCGGTGTCGAGGTCGTTGGTGGGTTCGTCGAGCATCAGGACGTTGGGCTCCCCTACCAGCAGGCGCAGGAGCTGAAGTCGACGACGCTCACCGCCGGAGAGGTCGCTGACGGGTGTCCACTGCTTTTCCTTGGTGAACCCGAGCTGTTCCACGAGCTGTCCGGCGGTAAATTCCTTGCCGCCCACACTGAAGGACCGCTTTTCGCGTTCGATGACCTCAATGACGCGCAGGTCCGATACTTCATCGAGCTCTTTGACGTCCTGGGTCAGCACGGCAGTGACCACAGTCTTGCCACGCTTGACCTTGCCCGAGCTCGGCTGGATTTCACCGTTCAGCAGCCTCAGGAGCGTGGACTTGCCTGCCCCGTTGACGCCCACGAGTCCAAGACGTTCGCCCGGCGCAAGCCGGAGGGTGATGTTGTCGAAGAGCTTCTGTCCGTCCTCGCCGTCGAGGAAGTCAAGGGTGACGTTCTCGAGGTCCAGCACATCCTTGCCCAAGCGTGCGGTGGCCATTTTGCTGAGGGCCACGGAGTCGCGGGGATCGGGTACATCGGCGATGAGGTCGTTGGCAGCTTCGATGCGGAACTTGGGCTTCGCGGTTCGGGCAGGTGCACCACGCCGAAGCCACGCCAGTTCCTTTTTGACGAGCTGCTGGCGTTTACCTTCGACGACGGCGGCCATACGGTCGCGCTCGGCGCGCGCCAAAACGTAGGCTGCGTACCCGCCGTCGAACATGTCCACCATGGCGTCGTGGACTTCCCAGGTGTAGTTGCAGACTTCGTCGAGGAACCAGCGGTCGTGGGTGACCACCAGGAAGGCGCCCTGGTTGGCGCGCCAACGTGTCTTGAGGTGCCGGGCCAGCCACGCCACGCCTTCGACGTCGAGGTGGTTGGTGGGTTCGTCAAGCATGATGACGTCGTGGTCTTCGATGAGGAGTTTGGCCAGCGCAACACGGCGTTTCTGGCCGCCGGATAGAGCATGGACGTTGGCGTGCCAGTCGACGTCGCCCACCAGTCCGCCCATGACTTCGCGGATCTTGGCGTTGGCCGCCCATTCGTGATCCGCGCGGTCACCGACGATCGCAGCGCCTACTGTCAGGTCGCCGTCGAGCACGTCGCCTTGGTCCAGGTAGCCGACGTTGACGTCTCCGCGCTTGGTGACACGGCCCGAGTCGGGCGTCGAACGCAAGGCGAGCAGGCGCATGAGTGTCGATTTACCGTCACCGTTGCGGCCCACCATGCCGATGCGGTCGCCATCCTCCAAACCGAGGGTGACGCCGTCGAGGACAGTGCGGGTCGCGAACGAAACGGTGAGGTTTTCGCCGCCAAGCAGGTGGGCCAATGGGTACTACTTTCTACTGCTGGAATGCGGAGGTACTAAAGGAGGGTATCGGAGATGATCCGGGCGCCGGGCACCGGGCCGTGGACCGCCAAGGCAGTGTGTCCGCGGTGGCCCAGCTCTTCAGCAAGGACCTTAGCTGAGACAGAATCCCTGGCAAGCAGGGCGATGGTGGGTCCCGAGCCGGACACCATGCCGGCAAGGGCACCGCGCGCTTCACCCAGTCCGATGGTGTCGTGAAGCTGGGGTGCGAGCGTAATGGAGGCCCGTTGGAGGTCGTTGATCAGCACGCGGCTGAGGGTTTCGGGGTCGCCGTTCCGCAGGGCTTGCAGGATGGTGGGGTCCACGTCAACGGGCTCGGGAATCTCCACGCCTTCTGAGTCCCGAAGCCCGTCCAGGGTTCGGAACACGTCAGGGGTGGACAGCCCGTAATCGGCAAAAACCAGCACCCAATCCATTTGCGCCTTGGCCAGCGCGGGCGAGAGTTTATCTCCCACGCCAAGCCCGACGGCGGTGCCTCCCAGGAGCGAGAACGGCACGTCTGCGCCCAACTCGGCTGCAAGGTGTGCCAGTTCCTCTCGTGAGAGGCCGCTGTTCCAGAGCGCATCGCAGGCCAGCAGCGTGGCGGCGGCGTCTGCAGAGCCACCGCCCATTCCACCAGCCACGGGGACACGCTTGGTGATTTCCAAGTGCACGCCGGTTGGTTTCTCGGACATTTCAGCCATGATGGCCGCAGCCTTGTAGGCGAGATTGCGTTCGTCCAAGGGGATGTCCACGCCGTCCAGGTCCAGTGTGCTGTCCGGGCTGATGCTGACAGTGATTCCTTCAGCCTCAGTACTTGTGGCCGCCACTTCCTCGTAGAGGGAGACGGCGAGGTATACGCTGGCCACCGAATGGTATCCGTCGGGCCGCAACGGTCCTACGCTCAGGGAGACGTTGATCTTGCCCGGGGCTTTGACGCGAACCGTGCGGGCATGAAAGCGATCCCCCACGAACGGGAGGCTGCTTGGCTTGCGGTTACCCGGGTTCATGCGTCCACGGGGTGGCGGGCTTCGGCGATCTTGACGTAGGCATGGATGTCCAGGACCTCGCCGCGCGCCGTGGGGTCAACTCCGGCGGCCACGAGGCACCGCTCCGCTTCGGAGGCGCTCCCGGCCCAACCGGCGAGTGCCGCGCGCAGCGTTTTCCGCCGCTGCGCGAAGGCAGCATCAATGACGGCGAATACCTGTTCACGCGTGGCATGCGTTTCCGGCGGGTTATGCCGGGTGAAGGCGACCAGGCCTGAATGGATCTTCGGCGCAGGCCAGAAGACGTTCATCCCGATGACGCCGGCCTTGCGCATATGCCCATACCAGGCCGCCTTGACCGACGGGACACCGTAGATCTTGGAACCCGGCGTGGCGGCCAGGCGATCCGCAACCTCATCCTGAACCATGACCAGGCCATGCTGGAGGCTGGGGAAATGTTGCAGCAGGTGAAGCACCACCGGAACGGCCACGTTGTAGGGCAGGTTGGCCACCAATGCGGTGGGTGGCAAAGGCAGTTCGGTGACCTTCATGGCGTCCGACAACACCAGGTGGAAGTTGTCCTCCGCACCGGGCCGCCAAGCGCGCACAGTCGCCGGCAGCTTTTCCGCCAACACGGGGTCGATTTCGACGGCGACCACGGCCTTGGCCGCGTCCAGCAAACCGAGTGTCAAGGAGCCAAGCCCAGGGCCTACCTCCAGCACGGTTTCATCGTCGCCAATATTTGCTGCGGCCACAATCCTGCGGATGGTGTTGCCGTCGATCACAAAGTTCTGCCCCAGGGTTTTCGTGGGGCGTACACCGATCTCCTCGGCGAGCCGTCGGATATCTGTGGCGCCCATCAAGGGCGCGACGGCGGCGGGTTCGGAATTCGGTTCAGTCACCTAGGTATCGTATCGCCTGTGCGGGGTCAGGCTGCGTGGGCGCAGCCCCAGTCGCTGAGGCCGTTCTTGGCGTAGAGGCGGTTGGCGATGTCAATCTGCTGAGCCTTGGTGGCAAGGCTGGCGTTGGGAGCGTAGGCTCCACCACCGTTGGCAAGCCAGGTGGGGCTGGAGAACTGCAGGCCACCGTAGTAGCCGTTGCCGGTGTTGATTGACCAGTTTCCGCCCGATTCACACTGGGCGATCCTGTCCCACATGGCTTCGTTCGGCGCGCCGGTGGGGCCGCTGGCTGCGGGTGCTGCAGTTGCGGCTGCTGCCTGCGGGGCAGGGGTGGGAACGGGGCGGGCCTTGGTGCCGACGCTGATCTTTTCGGTCACCGGCTCGGTGGCTACGTTGCTGGAGACCAGAGTGCGGGACGCTTCGCGGCCGTCCACGAGGACCAGCTTGAACGTCTTGACCAGGGACCCTGCCACGCCTTCCTGGGTCACTTTCTCTTCGCCTTTGAAGAGTTCAGCACTGTCACTCTTCACGCTTTCGAACGGTACTTCTTCGGTGGCTTCGGCGGTCTTGCTGGTGTCCACCCGGGAGACCTTAATCACCATGTCCTGGACGATGGGCGCATTGCCCGGCTGGGAGATGCGATCGTTGGCACCGAGGGTGATTCCGGTGTCCTTGAGCACGGTGGCGACGTCGTCCGCCGTCGTGGTGGTGCTGGTGTCCTTGCCGTCAGCTACCACGCTGATGGTCTTGGGAGTGGAGATGGACACGAAGGAGCCGGTGACTTCCAAGGACGCTTCTTTGGGCTGGGAAATTTCGGAGGAGCTTGCTACACCGAGTTCGCTCACCAGGCCTGCAACGTCAGGGGCAGTGGTGTTCACGGTCTTCCGGGCGCCATCCAGTTCAATGGACACGGCCTTGGCCAGGTTGACGTTCACTACGGATCCGTTTTCGACCCGCGCGTCAAGAGCAGGGGAAACGCGGTCTGCGTCCTTCAACTCGACCTTGGCTGCTTTGACCACTTGGTCAACAGTGCCGCCGAAGGTCTGGATGGAGCTCACTTTGCCGTCCACGTTGAGGGTGACGGTCTTGTTGTTGCCGACGAAGGCGACGACACCAACCACCAGCGCTGCAACCACCAGCAGCTGGGTACCTACCTTGAGGAAACTGAACTTGCCATCCGTTGTGAAGAACTTGATCACGATCGCCCATTACTCTCAGACCATCCGGGCACGGGGAAAAGCGCAAAAGTAATGCCGACCGCAAAAACGGAGGGCCAGGCAATAAGCCTGGTCCTACACTTGCTGCCGGCATCTGCGCCGCCAAAAAACATTCAACTGATTGCTCCGGAATCAACCGGTGCAGTTGTCCGAAGGCCTTCCCCGACCCCGGCTACTTGTTTAACACAGTAACCGATCCGTTATAAACGAACCAAGAATCGTGCATACCGGGTATCCAGGCCCGGGGCCCGTCTCGTTGTCAAAAAAGGTGGCTTAGGCCCATGAACCGTAGGCATTCAGAGTGTTTTCGGCCAACCGCGAACAAAGTTCGGCCAAGTCATCTCCTGTCACGTCAGCCATGGACCGGACTGTGTAGGGAACCATGTAGCTCGCATTCGGCCGCCCACGGTGGGGATGCGGAGTGAGGAACGGAGAGTCGGTTTCCACCAGAATCCTGCCAGGCTCGGCAATGGCCAGGGCAGCGCGGAGATTCCCGGCGTTCTTGAACGTCATGGTGCCGGCGAAGGACATGTACCAGCCGTTCCCGTTACAGATCCGGGCTAGTTCCTCATCTCCGGAGAAACAGTGAAACACCACGCGATCCGGAGCGCCTTCCTCCCGCAGGACCTGCACTACGTCGTCGTGGGCGTCGCGGTCGTGAATCTGCAGTGTCAGCCCGAGCCTCTTGGCGATGTCAATGTGTCGCCGGAAGGAGTACCGCTGATGGGCCAGCCCCTCACCGTGGGTTCGGAAGAAGTCCAACCCGGTCTCGCCGATGGCCCGGATCCGCGGATGACCGGCCAGCGCCTCGATCTCGGCGAGCGCTGATTCCAGTTCACCGCGGGCCGCGTATTCGGGGGCGTCGTTGGGGTGGATCGCTACGGCACCGAGTAGCCGGGGGTCAGCTTCCACCGCCTGCACTGTGAACCTGGAGGATTCGAGGTCGCAGCCCACTTGGATGGCGCCCTGCACACCAACGGCTTCCGCGGAGTCCATCGCGTCCCGGACCGAGACCTCAATCAAGCCGTGCCTGAAGTCCAGATGCGTGTGATTGTCCATCACAGGTACAGGCAGGGGTTCGGGCGCTGGGGGGTACTCCCGGCGTGAGTCTTTTTCGTCTGCTGCGTCGGAAGGCGCCCGGTAAGGTGCGGGAGCGAGGGAATTGCACATGCTTCCACCTTATTCGGACCGTGGTCCTCCCCGGGCGCCCGGGAGGAGCGAGCCATAAATTCCGTTTGCCACATAAATTCCGGGGCACTATGTTAGCGCAGGCCAATGTCTGGGTAGTCTGGAACGGACAAGCGGCCAACACCAGCAGCGCTCAGCGAAGACAGCTGCTGCGGGGGCCACGGCTGAAGGGCAATTCATGGAGTCCAAGCGACAAGTCACCGTTGAACCTTCTCCTGTTCAGGGCGAGGCTTACAGTCCCCTGCCCCGTGACGGCGCTGGGCTCAATGGGCACAGGCCGCACGTCATGGACGCCGAACGGTTCCACGATGCCAGCGAGCGCATCCTTGGTTCCATCAATAAGGTCATCGATGGAAAAGCCGACGCCGCCAAGCTCGCCCTTACTGTGCTGCTGGCCCAGGGCCATCTTCTGCTGGAGGATGTGCCGGGGGTCGGCAAGACCCTGCTCGCAAAGACGCTGGCCCGCACTGTGGACTGCACTGTGTCCCGCATTCAATTCACCCCGGACCTGCTCCCTTCCGACGTCACAGGAGTGTCCATCTACAACCAGTCGTCCCGGCAGTTCGAGTTCCGGCCCGGTGCCGTGTTCGCGAACATCGTGATCGGCGACGAAATCAACCGCGCTTCGGCCAAAACCCAATCCGCCTTGCTTGAATGCATGGAAGAGCACCAGGTGACTGTGGACGGCCATTCGTATCAGCTGGGATTGCCTTTCATGGTGGTGGCCACGCAGAACCCCATCGAGATGGAAGGCACGTACCCGCTGCCCGAAGCACAGCGTGACCGCTTTATGGCCAGGATTTCCATGGGCTACCCGGACAGGGAGGCCGAGATCGAGATGTTGGAGACACATCAGGCGTCCTCACCCCTGATTAAGGTGACTCCCGTGGTCACGGCGGCCGACGTGGCTGCCATGATCGCCACCGTCCAGCAGGTTTATGTCTCCACTGCCATCAAGGAATACACGGTGGCCATTGGACGGGCAACCCGTGACAGTGCCCGGCTCCGTCTTGGTGCCAGCCCGCGATCCTTGCTGCAACTGCTCCGTGCGGCCAAGGCCACGGCGGCCCTGGATGGCCGCGATTTTGTCCTTCCGGATGACGTGGTGGACGTGGCCGAATCAGTGCTCGCCCACAGGATCATCCTGGACCGCAAGGCTGCGAGTTCGGGCGACACGCCGCAGAGCATTCTCCGGGGCATCTTCGCTTCCTTGCCCGTGGCTCAGGAACCGCCCGGCGCGTGGCGCAGGGACAGGCACAGCGTTTAGGAGAGATGCCGGTATGGCGCTCATGGATCGGCTTCCCAAACACTTATTCACCAACCGCGGCTGGGGGCTTCTGGCCGCCGGGGCCCTTTCCATGGGGTGCGCGTATGTCATGGGCAGGCGTGATCTCCTGACTCTGGCTGTCCTGTTGATTCTCCTTCCCTTGGTGGCGCTCGCCGGCGTCCGGGTGCTCAAACCCAAGTTCCAGGTGTACCGGGAGTTCAATCCGTCCACGGTGGAGACGTCCGGCACCACAACCGTTCGCCTCGCTGTTGCACGGTCGTCATATTCCACAGGGCACGTGATCATGGAGGAGCAACTGCCTCCCCGCTTCGGTGAGCCACCCGCTTTCCGCTTTCCTGCCCGATCAGCATCCGGAGGCACCAGCCGCTACGAATATCACTTGCGCTCGGGCAAGCGGGGACAGTTCCGGATTGGTCCGGTCACCGCAGAGTTCAGTGACCCTTTCGGCTTATCGCTGCGGCGGCATGCAATTGACGACGGCGACATCCTCACCGTGACTCCTGCCGCCGTCGAACTTCCCGTCACGGGCCTCGCCGGCGCGCGTGGCAATGATGGCGTGACGGCGACCCGTATCCGGGCCAATCCCAGCGATGACGACATCATGACCCGTGAGTACAGGCACGGTGATCCCATGCGCCGCGTTCACTGGGCGGCGACTGCCCGCCATGGCCAGCTCATGGTGCGTCAAGAGGAGTCGGTGACCACCCCGGAGGCCACCCTCATCCTGGACCAGAGATTCACCGCCTTTGCCGCCGGAACCGGTTCTGTCTTCGGGAGCCATGACGAGAACTCTGACCTTGTCACCAGTACGAACTTCGAGTGGATGGTCACCGCGGCGATGTCCATTAGCGCGCATTTGGCAGAACGGAATTATTCGTTACGACTCCTTGATGCATTCGGCAGCCCGGCGTTCCATCGTTCGCGGTCGGCGCCGGACACGGAGGCGGAGGAGTTCGCGGGCGTGGGCGGACTTCAGGCCATCGCAGAAAGTCTTGCGGCAGTGGAGCTAAGCGGCCCGAGGCACACCAGGCTGGAGCACCACAGGACCGAGCAAATCTCCGAACACAAGGAGGGCTCCCCCGGCTCGGCGGGCACGGAGAATGCCGATTCTCCTTTCAACGATCGCCTGATGGACAAACTCTCAGCGCACCGGTTGCGCGGTCCGCTGCTTGCCTTGGTGGGCAACCTGACGCCTGCGGAGGCAAGGACACTTGCCCCGGCGGCCGGCTATGGTGCCAACGCCTTTGCCTTGGTGATCACCGATGCCTCACGGAACAACGAGGAAATACTTGAGATCTTGCGCGTTGCTGGTTGGAGGGCAGCCGCTGTGACATCGAAAACCCAGCTGACGGCTGCCTGGTCAGCCTTTGATGCCGGCGGCATCGTAGCTGCCGCAGATGCGGCCATGGATGTCCGGCGTGGAGCGGCGGTGCCACGATGACCGCTACATCCCACCAGGGCTCCCCCAGCGCTCCGACCCAACCGGGTGGAACAGCCAGCACGGCTTCGTCCGGCAAGCCGCCCCGACCGCAGGTCCCGGGTCCAGGGCCCTATCCATGGGCCATGGCAGGATCAGTGGCGGTGGCTGTCCTAGGGGCGGCGTTGTCCTTGAACGGTGTCCTCAGGGGCTGGGCCTGGTTCATGCCGCTGATCACCACGGTGGTAGTGGTCGCGCTGACGCTTGCTGTCCTCCGGGCACTCCGGGCCCAGCCGCTGATCGCGACCTTGGGCTCCTTTGCCACCCTGGCGGCTGCGCTCAGCTTCATCTTCTGCCGCCAGGAGAGCCTGGCGGGGTTCATCCCCACCACCGAAACCTTTACCGCCGTCGGACGACACATTAAGCGGGCCGCCGAAACAGTGGTGTCCGAAAGCGCGCCGGTGGCACCTAACGCCGGGATCGTTTTCGTCATGTGTGCCTGCCTTGGGCTCCTGGTGATCCTCATCGATGCCCTGGCCGTTCCACTTTCCATGCCTGCGGCCAGCGGCATTGGCCTGCTGGCGGTCATGGTGGTGCCTGCCACTATCAAACCGCAGAGCGTGGGAGTAGCCGGATTCATCGGCGCGGCCGTGGGTTACCTGCTCATCCTGGGGTGCAGCCACTGGTTCGCCCCTGATGCCAGGCTCCAGTCGGGCTCGGGGCGCGGTGCCGGCCAGTTCAAGCGCTCAGTTGTCACCGGTGGCCTGGCGCTGGCATTGACCATGACCGTCCCCTTGGCCATCCCCGGTTTCGAGACCGGCACTTTTCCGCAGGGCTCACGGCTCAGCCCGTGGGGCACCTCCAATGGGCTCAATCCCATGATCACCCTGGGCAACAGCCTCAGGAGTCCTACCGGTTCGGGCCGCATCACGTATGCCACGAGCGCCGGCGCACCCCTGTATTTGAGGTCGGTCACTGTTGACCACTTCGACGGCGAAACCTGGGCCCCGGATGATCGTGCAGGCGAGCGCCGCGTAGGTGCTGACAGGATCGAGACGGGGTACGCCGTCCAGGGCGAAGTGGTCAATGCCGTGACGTCCATTAACGCGGGCCTGTTCACCAGCCCTTACCTCCCTGCCCCATTTGCTCCGGCTTCGGTGAACGGCCTCAACGGACGCTGGACCTGGGATCCGGCTACTTTGAGCATCATGAGCACGGAGACCACCACCCGCGCCCAACGGTACGTTGTCTTCTCCGCAGCCCCCAGGATCACATCAGAGTCCCTGTCCCAAGCCACTTCCGTCCCGCAGGGCATTTCAGATGACTTCCTCAGGATCCCGGGCAACCTTCCGGACATCGTGCGGCAAACAGCCGATACCGTCACGGCATCCGCGGGCAGCAACTACGCCAAAGCGCTGGCCCTCCAGAAGTACCTGCGTTCCGGCGAGTTCACGTACTCCTTACAAGCTCCCGTGCAAAACGGCTATGACGGTAACGGCCTCTCGGTCCTGTCGGATTTCCTTGCCGTCAAGAGCGGTTATTGTGTTCACTTCTCCTCGGCTATGGCCGTCATGGCGCGGGCCGAAGGGATTCCGAGCCGCATCGCCGTGGGCTACGCGCCGGGCCGGCTCACGGGCGAGTCCGTGGCCTTGGTCGGTCAGGGTTCCTTCCCCGAGTACGAGGTGGACGCCC
Organism: Paenarthrobacter sp. GQ52; assembly: GCF_059759005.1. Taxonomy (NCBI): domain Bacteria; kingdom Bacillati; phylum Actinomycetota; class Actinomycetes; order Micrococcales; family Micrococcaceae; genus Paenarthrobacter; species Paenarthrobacter sp. GQ52. The sequence goes on along the minus strand of NZ_JCAXEJ010000001.1, from coordinate 466,841 downwards.
GGGATGCTCACGCATGGCCCGAACTGTATTTTGAGGGGCTTGGCTGGGTTCCCTTTGAGCCCACGCCGTCGCGGGGCTTCGTCCCCGACTACGCCGCGGAATCCTCAGTTCCCAGTAATCTCAGCACCAACGCCGACGAGAAAGAAGTCCTCACAACCCCCGCACCGCCGGCAGCAGCGCCCGTCCCGATTCCAGGGGTAGAGACCCCTGCTACGGGTTCGGGCGCCACGAACCCGCTCCCAGCGATCGGCGCCGCCGCAGCCGGGGTGTTGCTGCTCGTCGGTTTCCTCTGGTCGCCGAGGCTGAGCAGGACGGTCCTGAGGCAACGCCGGCTGAATCAAAAACCTCCGGATGAAGACGGAATCCCCGGTGTCAAGGATCCTGCCCCGGAACTTGCCTGGGCGGAACTGCAGGACCTCGCTACGGATTACGGCGTGCCATCGACGCCCAGCGAGACGCCCAGGAATTTTTCCGCCCGGCTGCGGTCCAGCACCGCACTTGGTGACACAGGAGGACTCGACGACGCCGCCCACGCAGCAGTGGCTTCGCTCACCTCGGACTTCGAACGGCAACGCTACGGTCGCACGGCGGCCCCGGCACCGGCAGCGGCGGGCCGCATCGCCGTCGTCCGTGAGGCGTTGCGAAACAATGCCCGCTGGTTGGTGCGCTTCCGCGCCGACTGGGTGCCGCCGTCGATGATGCAACGCTGGGTCCACGCGCTCGGCGCACCGTTCCGGGCTGTGGGAAGGCTCGGCAAAGCCATGGGCCGGGCGGTTGGCCGGTGGTGGCACAGGCTCGCGGGCCTGCTCCCCCAGCGCCGCTAGGTGCAGGTACAAACAGTCTTCAGGTACAGACAGCGAGGGGCCCGGCCCCGGAACTTGTGGTTCCGGGGCCGGGCCCCTGCGTGTGTCAACCGTTCTTGTTGCGAGAGCGGCGGACCGGGCTCCTTGGTGGAAAGAGCAGTATTAGTCGGCGTAAGGGTCCGCGATACCTACGTACTGGGTGTAGAGGTACTCTTCGATGCCTTCGGAACCGCCTTCGCGGCCCAGGCCGGACTGCTTGACGCCACCGAACGGTGCCGCAGCGTTGGAGATGACACCTGCGTTGAGGCCGAGCATGCCGGTCTCGATGCGTTCGCTGATGCGCAAGCCCCGGTTGAGGTCCTTGGTGAAGACGTAGGCAACCAGGCCGTATTCGGTGTTGTTGGCCAAGCGAACGGCGTCGTCTTCGGTGGAGAAGGTGATGATCGGCGCGACCGGTCCGAAGATTTCTTCCTGCAGGATGCGGGCGTCAGCTGCAACGTTCTTCAGCACGGTGGGCTGGTAGAAGTAGCCGGGACCGTCCACGGCGGCACCACCGGTGACAGCTGTGGCGCCTCCTGCTACGGCTTCGGAAACGAGGGCGTGGACGCCGTCGCGGGCCTTGCCGTCGATGAGCGGGCCAACCTTGGATTCGGGCTCGGTACCGCGGGCGGTGGTCAGGGAACCGATTTTGGCGGCGAACTTCTCGGCGAAGGAATCGGCGATGGACTCGTGCACAATGAAGCGGTTCGCTGCGGTGCAGGCCTCGCCCATGTTGCGCATCTTGGCGGCAATGGCGCCTTCAACGGCCTTGTCCAGGTCGGCGTCTTCGAAGACCACGAACGGTGCGTTGCCACCGAGTTCCATGGAGGTGCGCAGGACCTTGTCCGCTGCTTCACGGATCAGTGCCTGGCCCACCGGGGTGGAGCCGGTGAAGGAGATCTTGCGGAGGCGGTCATCCTTGATCAGCGGGCCCGTGACGGCGCCGGCGGTGGAGGTCTGGATGACGTTGAGGACACCGGCGGGGAGGCCGGCTTCCTGCATGACCTGGGCGAAGAGCAGGCTGGTGAGCGGGGTCAGGTTGGCCGGCTTGAGCACCATGGTGCAGCCGGCGGCGACGGCGGGGGCTACTTTGCGGGTGGCCATGGCCAGCGGGAAGTTCCACGGGGTGATCAGCAGGCAGGGGCCCACGGGCTTCTTCTGCACGAGGAGGCGGTTCTTGCCATCAGGTGCTGCTGAGTAACGGCCGGACACGCGGACTGCTTCTTCGGAGAACCAGCGCAGGAACTCGGCACCGTAGGTGACTTCACCACGGGCTTCGGCAAGGGGCTTGCCCATTTCGAGGGTCATCAGCAGTGCGAAGTCTTCGGCACGCTCGGTGACCAGTTCAAAGGCGCGGCGCAGGATTTCGCCGCGTTCGCGCGGTGCGGTGCGGGCCCAATCGGCTTGGGCGGCAGCAGCGGCGTCGAGGGCGGCAGCGCCGTCTTCAGCACCGGCGTCGGAGATGCTGAGCAGGACCTTGCCCGTGGCCGGGTCCTCAACATCAAAGGTCTTTCCGGATCCGGCCGGGCGCCACTGACCGTTGATCAGCAGGCCGGTAGGGACGGAAGCCAGCAGTTCGCTTTCGCGTTCAACCGTGACAGTCATGGCGACTCCTTCGTCTTGGGTGCTTTGGAGAATTGCACCACTGGGGTTCGTTGCCGGAAGTGGCTTGAATTACTGCCACGGTACTGCCCCGCGAGAAGCAGTGTCTACGCCTTCACGCACTGCCGCATGGTCGCTATTTTGTGCAGCTGCACAGCGGACGTCAGCGCGCTGCGAGGACTGCCGAATAGAGCTCCCGCTTGCTGACCCGGGCATCGTCGGCCACTGCGGCCACAGCTTCCTTCAAGCGGATGCCCTGGGAAATGAGTTCGTTCACCGCGGCGACGTGATCCTCGGGCTTGCCCGGTTCCTGCTCAGGTGCACCGCCCACCACCACTGCGATTTCGCCGCGGACCTCGTTGTTCTCCGCCCACTCCAGCAGTTCCCGCAAGGTGCCACGGATGACTTCCTCATACGTTTTGGTCAGTTCGCGGCACACAGCAACCCGGCGATCGGCCCCGAAGCGCTCGTGCAGTGCGCGCAACATGACCTCAAGCCTGTGCGGGGCCTCAAAGAAGACCATGGTGCGGCGTTCGTTTGCGAGGTCGGCCAGACGTGAGTTCCGATCCCCCGACTTCCGGGGAAGAAAGCCTTCAAAGCAGAAGCGGTCGGTGGGCAAGCCGGATAGCGCCAAGGCCGTCAGTACGGCAGAAGGGCCGGGAACGGCTGTGACGGTCAGTCCGGCGGCAACTGCGCCCTCCACCAGACGGAAACCCGGGTCGGAAACCGCGGGCATTCCGGCGTCGCTGACCATCAGGATGGTCTTGCCGGCGCGCACGTGGTCCAGGAGTTCACCAGTCTTGGCCACTTCATTGTGCTCGTGGTAGCTGATGACGCGTCCCGTGACCTCGACGCCCAGTGCCGTTACCAACCGGTGCAAACGCCGGGTGTCCTCTGCGGCCACAATGTCCGAGGTGCCAAGGAGTTCAATCAAGCGCGCGGAGGCGTCACCCACGTTGCCGATGGGCGTAGCGGCAAGCACGATCCTGCCGACGCCGGGAGTTGCACCGGAATCGGCAGCAGAAGCTGACTCATCCAGGTCGTCGTTAAAGGGAGTCTCATCCGGGGTGCTGCGCTGTTCGTCCACCTGCCAAGCCTAATGCCGCACGCGCTTCAAGGATGCAGCCGCGGGGTTCAGGGATACAGCAAGGATGGAAAGGTAGCATGGGCGGGTGAACCAGTCGCCCGTTCCTGCTACCGCTTCCGGATCCCCGGCGGCGTCCCCGGCGACCCCTGAACCCGAAGACACAACTGTGGAGTTAGGCAGCAGTCAGCAGGATGCACCGAAACGCGCCGTCGGGTCAGCGCCCCGGCAGGCGTCGGCGCCGACCGACATCCCCGGCGGAACTTTTCCCGGCCGTGGGCTGGAAGGTCACCGTTGGATCGTCCGACCGACCGAGGCCTACACTGCCCAGGCGTTGAAGGAACGCCTGATCGGTGGTGTCCAAAGCTGGCGCGACTACCCGGCCTCGTTGCGCTTGTGGTTTTGGCTGATCCCCACCATCACGGCGATCCTGGGCGGCGTCCTCCGCTTCTTCCGGCTTGATGCCCCGCACAGCCTGGTTTTCGACGAAACATACTACGTCAAGGACGCTTACTCCTATGTGGTGAGCGGCTACGAACGCAGTTGGCCGGCCAACGCCAACGATTCCTTCAATGCCGGCAACCCGGACATCCTCCTCAACACTCCGGAGTATGTGGTCCACCCGCCGGTGGGCAAATGGATGATTGCCTTCGGCATGTGGCTGTTCGGCGGGGACAACCCCTTCGGCTGGCGGTTCAGTGCGGCCCTGGCAGGCACGCTGACGGTCTTCCTCGTTTCACTTATCGCACTGAAGCTGTTCCGCTCGCACACCCTGGGTGCCGTCGCCGGGCTCCTGCTGGCCATTGATGGCCACCATCTGGTGCTCTCCCGTACGTCGCTGCTTGACGTCTTCCTGGCGCTCTGGATCCTGGCCGCTTTCGGTGCCTTGTTGATGGACCGCGACGACGGCCGCCGTCGTCTGGCTTCCCGGCTCGCCGCCCAAGCGGCTGCTTCGCCGGGAGCCCGCCCCACACCCACCCAATTGGTTGCCGGCCCCTGGCTGGGCATGCGGTGGTGGCGACTGGTGGCAGGCCTCTGCCTCGGCTTGGCGGTGGGGACCAAATGGTCGGCGCTGTTCTTCGTAGCCGCCTTCGGTCTGATGACCGTGCTGTGGGACCTGAGCGCCCGGCGCATCGCAGGCATCCGGAGCTGGTTCAGCGCCGGCATCATCAAGGACGGCCTCCCCGCCTTCCTGACCATCATCCCGATTGCCGCCGTCACCTATGTGGTCAGTTGGACGGGCTGGTTCCTCTCGAAGGACGCCTACTACCGGCAATGGGCTGCCACCAACCCGGCCCCCGGCTGGGATTGGCTGCCCAACTCCGTACGGTCCCTGGCGCACTACCACCTGGAAGCCTACAAATTCCATCAAGGCCTCAGCTCCGACCATCCGTATGAGTCCAGCCCCTGGACGTGGCTCATCATGGGCCGTCCCACCTCGTTCTTCTACCAGACCCCAAAGCAGGGCACCCCGGGCTGTGTTGTTGAAACGTGTTCCTCGGCCATCCTGCCAGTGGGGAATCCAGTGGTGTGGTGGGGTGGAACCATCGCCTTGGTCATCCTGTTGTTCTGGTGGGCAGGCCGCCGGGACTGGCGTGCAGGTGCCATCCTTGCCGGAGTGGCCGCCGGATACCTTCCGTGGTTCATGTACCCGGAACGCACCATGTTCATCTTCTACGCGGTGTCCTTCGAGCCGTTCCTGGTTCTGGGCTTGACGTATGTGCTGGGGTTGGTCTTGGGACGCAGCGGCGACCCCGTCTGGCGGCGACGATCGGGCCTTTACATAGTGGCGCTCGTCCTGGTGCTGGCCGTGCTGGCAACGGCATTCTTCTATCCCGTGCTCACGGCGGAGGTCATCAGCTACCAGGAGTGGCGGATGAGAATGTGGATGCCATCGTGGATTTAGGAGGAGGCAAGCAGTGAGGGAAGCAAGCACGGAGCTTCTGGTCGAGGCGGACCCGAACACCAACGTGACGGACCTCCTCCTGGAACGCTGCCACAAGGATCCGTTCGGTAACCTGTACGCGCATAAAACCGCGAACGGTTGGCTTAACGTTTCGGCAGCCAGGTTCCTTGCCGACGTCACTGCCTTGGCCAAAGGCCTGATCGCGGGCGGGCTCAACCCCGGCGATCCGGTAGCCGTGCTTTCCCGCTCAAGCTTTGAGTGGACGCTGGTGGACTTCGCCATCTGGATGGCCGGCGGAGTCACTGTCCCCATTTATGAGACGTCTTCGGCGAGCCAGATCGAGTGGATCCTCACGGATTCCGGCGCCCGGCGCATCTTTGTGGAGGACACTGCCAAGGAGAGCCTCGTCCGTGCCTTGGTGGAACAGTCGCCGGCCTTGGGCGAGGACCCAGTGACCATCATCCGAATGGAGCACGACGGCGACGCACCCAACCTGACCAGCGTCTCCGCCGTCGGAATCGGCATCATGGACGCCGAACTGGAGCGCCAGCGCAGCGCGGCAAACCTGGCGAGCGTCGCATCCATCGTTTACACCTCCGGAACCACGGGCAAGCCCAAGGGATGCGAAATCACCCATGGCAACTTTGTCCTCGTGGCGCGTAACGTCATCCCTTTCCTCCCCGAGCTGCTCATGCAGCAAGGCGCACGGACGCTGATGTTCCTGCCCTTGGCGCACGTCCTCGCCAGGGCTGTCCAGGTTGTTTGCCTCACGGCGGGCATCACGCTGGGACACAGTGCCGGCGCCAGCGGACTCATGGCGGATCTCGGATCTTTCAAGCCCACTTTCCTGCTCGCTGTGCCCCGCATCTTCGAGAAGGTTTACGCTGGTGCCAGCCACAAAGCCGCCATGAGCGGTAAGTCCGCGCTCTTCTCGGCAGCTTCGACCACCGCGGTGCAATATTCGACGGCGGTGGACCTCGCCAACCGTGGCGAAGGACCGGGTCCGGGTTGGCTTCTGGGCCTGAAGCGCTCCACTTTCAACAAGGTCCTTTATCCCAAGGTGCGGGACGTTTTCGGCGGCGACGTCGGCTACACGGTTTCCGGAGCCAGTCCCCTTAGCCTCCGGGACAACCACTTCTTCCACGGCGCGGGAGTTCCTGTTCTTGAGGGCTACGGGCTGACAGAGACCACGGCACCCTGCACCGTCAACACTCCCAGCATGTCCCGCATAGGTACGGTGGGCATTCCTCTTCCTGGAACCACCGTCAGGGTGGCGCAGGACGGCGAAGTGCTGGTCAAGGGCATTGGAGTCTTCAAGGGCTACCACAACAACGACAAGGCCACGCAGGCTGCCTTCGTTGAGGGCTTCTTCCGGACCGGCGACCTCGGAGAGCTCGACGCCGACGGCTTCCTGACCATCACCGGCCGAAAGAAGGACCTCCTGGTCACCGCCGCTGGAAAGAACGTGGCACCGGCTCCTTTGGAGGAGAAGCTGCGCGAACACCCCTTGGTGGGTCAGGCAGTAGTAGTCGGCGACGGCCGGCCCTTCGTGGCGGCACTCGTCGGATTGGACCCCGAAGGGCTTTCGGACTGGTGCGCCGAGAACAAGGTGGGGGCCATGACCCCCGATGAAGCCGCTGCCGATGACCGCGTAAAAGCGGCCGTTCAGACGGCAGTGGACGAGGCCAACAAACTCGTCTCAGCTGCTGAGTCCATCAAGAAATTCGCATTCATCACGGCGGATCTCAGCGTCGAGTCAGGGCACCTGACGCCCTCGCTCAAACTGAAGCGGGCCGCGGTGCTTAACGACTTCTCCGCGGCTGTGGAAAAGCTGTACAGGAAGTAGCCTGCTAGCGCGCAGCGCTCGTCGGTTCCTTGCGAAGGCTGTCGGCATCGTCGTTTGTGGGAGTTGCCTCGTCAGATTCCTCGCGATCCTCGTCCGCTTGTGCCGTCGCAAGGCCGCGACGCCGCTTGGTAGGCCACGTGAGGATGAACGTCACCGTCGCTGCGAGGAACACCAGGGCCCCGATGACAATGCCCGCGTCAATCCAGAACTGCCCGGGGAAGAGCCGGATAAGGGTGTCTTCCAGCGAGAAAGTCCACGTTCCATTGGCAAAGAAGATGCGGTGGAACTCGGTAAAGAACTGCTGCCAGCCCAGGACCGCCAATACTGCGAGGCCAATGATGATGACCAGCGTGACGATTGAGCCCGCAAAGAGACCGCGGCGGATCCCGCCTGTGCTTCGCTTACGCAGATACAGGATGGCGATGATGCTGAGGACGATGAGCAAAAGCCCGGCGCCGAAGGCGGACAGGATGACCAGCTTCACGTCTGCCATATGCGAAACTTCGCTGTCGGTGAAGAGCTTGTCGCCGTCCAGGTTGACCAAGCCCCCCAGGTAGCGCGGGCCGGCCCAGTTGCTGAGGTAATCAACGGCGTATGAGCCGTACGTCATACGGTCGTCAGTGCTGAAACCGTAGCCGTCGCCGGGGAAACCCGGGCGGTTGTACTCCACCCACAGGAACAGCGGGCTGGTGACTGCCCGAACAGCAAGCACCAGGAGGATCACCGGGTAGAAGACCGCCAAAAGCACCTGGAAGATCCGCGGGCCTACCGGCTTCACCTTTGCTGCCTGCTCGCGTTCGGCGTTTCGTCGCGCCACTTCGTCTTCCGGCGGACGGATCTGAAGAGCCGACGTCGGCAGGGGTTCCGAATAGTGCGACGGCTGCTTGGTGGTGGAAGCGCCTGCCAAGGTGTCGGCGAACAGCGGCGGCTCAACCTCGACGTCGGCCGCTTCTGCCGCTTTCCGGTCCGCGCGGCTCCCGGGCTGGCCGGTGGCAGGCGTCGTGGGAGTGGAAGCGGTGGCGGCCGACGGCTTGTTGTCCGACGGTGTGGCACCGGTCTTGGGTGTGGCTGCGGTGCTGGCTGCAGGAGTGGCCGGAGAAGCACCACTGGACGTCTTCGGCTTCATCCAGTCGAAGGCCGGTTCGTTGGGGTCCTCGTGGACTTCCGTGTCCGGTTCTTGTGGTTTTGGGCTCTTGTCGCTCACAGCGGGTTCACTTCCGTAGGCATCCACCGGCGATTGCTTGCTGCCGGCTCTCTTGTCTGCATTCGAGCCTACCGCCCGGCATTACAGAGACACGCGGTGCCACCCCGGCCGCGACCAGATTGAAACGCAACTGTAAGCTCTACGCAGCAATGCTGCGATAACCGGCGTCGTTGTCATCCATGTCTCCTGTGACACCTGCACGGACTGCCTTCCCACCCAGCACCAAGGTGTATGCCCAGTACCCGGCCAGAACCAGCGCACCAATGGTGATCTTGGCCCAGACGGGAAGCGGGCTCGGTGTCACAAAGCCCTCAACAATGCCCGAAACCAGCAGGACGAGCACCAGCCCCAAGGCAATGGTGATCAACGAACGGCCTTCATCGGCCACAGCCTGCAGCCTTGTCCGTGGGCCGGGCCGCACCATGGCCCAGAAAATCTTGAGCCCCGCCGCGCAGGCGATGAAGACGGCTGTGAGTTCCATGAGGCCGTGCGGAAGGATGTAGCTGAAGAAAATGTCCATCTTCCCGGTGGCCAGGAAGAGACCGGCCGCGATTCCCAGCCCCTGCGCGTTCATGAACAAGATGAATGGCACCCAGAATCCGGTAATGCCAAAAGCCACAGCTTGAGCCGAAATCCAGGCGTTGTTCGTCCACACCAACCCGGCGAAGGAAGCCGCAGGATTCTCGGAGTAGTAGTCGATGAAGTCTTCCTCCACATACTGCTGCACCTTGGCATCACTGGATGCTACGGCCCTCAGGGCCTCCGGAGAGGTGCCAATCCACAAAGCATAGGCACCCGCCACCAGGAGAAAAGCAAGCCCGCACCACATGGTCAACCACCGGATCCGGTAGAAGGCCGCAGGGAGGGAAATAACAAAGAACCGCGCCAGGTCCTCCATGAAATTGGAGCGGGCCCCCGTGAACCTCGTCCGGGCCTGGGCCAACGCTGCAGACAAGGATGCGGACAACCCCGTCTCCGGCGCCACAGACCGGATCAGCGACAGGTGCCCGGACACCGTTTGATACAGGCGAAGAAGCTCATCGGCCTCGGCACCCGTAAGCCTTCGCTTATGTGCCAGGAAATGAAGCCGCGACCATTTGTCCCCATGTACGGCCGAGAAGGCATCTATGTCCACGCCACCACCCTAGCGCCTGAATCCACTGGCAGGTCAGCCCGCCGCTAGACTCGTTGATGAGGGCAGTCGTGTGGCCCGAAGCGTTGGCGAAACATGGGGGCAGGCATGAGTTCAATCATCACAGGCGAGGCCGTGGTCCTCGAGCTTCGCCCGGCTTCCTTCGCCGCGCGAGCACTGGGGCTCATCATTGACGTGATCTCCCAAATCGCCCTCGCAATACTCCTGATCATCCTGATCACCAGCGCCTCCCGGGATCTCGACGACGCCGCCATACAGGCAATGGTCCTCAGCAGCGTCGTCTTCTCGGTGGTCATCGTCCCCGTCACCGTGGAAACCCTGACACGAGGGCGGTCCCTGGGAAAGCTCGCAACAGGGCTCCGCATAGTGCGCGACGACGGCGGCTCCATCCGTTTCCGGCACGCCCTCATCCGCGGCCTCCTCGGCTTCCTGGAGATCTACCTGACCTTCGGCGGCCTCGCAATTGGCGTGGCACTGTTCAACGAAAAATCCAAGCGCCTCGGCGACATCGTTGCAGGCACCTACTCCCTCCGGCAACGAGTACCCTCAACTCCCCGCATCATGCCCGTAGCACCCCACCACCTGCAAGCATGGGTTGCGATGGCAGATATCGGCAGGGTGCCGGATGCCACCGCTCGCCGGGCAGGAACCTTCGTGCAGCAGGCCTACCTCATGGCACCGGCCTCACGCGTCAACATGGCCGCCTCGCTCGCATCGGAACTCGCAAGGTACGTCGCCCCACCCCCGCCCGCCGGCACCATCCCCGAAGACTACATAGGCGCAGTCCTCGGGGAACGGCGCAACCGCGAACTCACACGACTCCGCCAAGCGGAGCAGCGGAACGCGACCGTAGGGGAACGACTCAGGAAGCTGCCGTTCACTCACGATTCGTAACTCTGGTGCGGCTGTTACCAGCCATCGCCGGGCGGCCGCCGTCCTCGGCGTGCTCGCTCGTTCCTCGCTTAGACGCACGCTGCCGGACGCCGGCCGACCGGCTAGTCCCGATTCCGCTGCAGTCACCAGTGATCCGGTCTTGTGAGTCGTGGGGGTAGGAGGGTGGAGGGGTCGCCTTCGGCGGCGTTGATCTGCGGTTGGGTGAGGTAGAGCGCGCTGGAGAGGTCGGCTCCGTGGAGTTGTGCTCCGCGAAGATCTGCTCCCAGGAGGTCCACGGCTGTGAGGTCGGACTTCCGTAGATTGGCTCCGATCAGGTATGCACCGCGGAGGTCCCATCCGCACAGGCTTTGGTTCCCAAGGTTGGCTCCCATCAGATCAGCGCCGCCCAGCCTCGCGTCGGCACCCGGTTGGCGGCCGGCGTCGAGCCTTGGCTTGTCCTCGGCCCCGTAGGAGGCGCGTAGTTCTTCGCTAACCTCCATCAGGAGAGCGCGGACTTCTCCATGGAGAGTTTCGACGTCGGTGGCCAGGACCGTGGACGCATCCCCATGTGCGGCGTCCGCTATGCGCTCGGAGAGGTGCTCCGCCGTGAATGCGAGGTCTGGATCAAACGTCCGTTGCCGGGCTTCGTCCAGGTACCAGAGCATCTCGTGGAGTTGCCTGACCGCCTTGAACACGGCGAACATCGAGGACTTGGACGCAGGGTCCTGCGTCCAACTGGTGCCGGCGAAGGTGTGTTGGGACACTACTTGCCCGGCGCCGAAACAATCAAATACCGTGCAACCGCGGAAGCCTCTCGGCCGTAAGCGTTGGTGGATGGTGCAGGAAAAGTCGTCCGCCATATTCGGGCACGGCGAAGCGGCAGGTTTGTCGATGGCGAAGTCAGCTGATCGGGTAAATCCGAGCGCGGTGCAGCAAAGTGCGAAGCAATTGCCGCAGTCGGGGCTGAGCGTAGGTGAAATGGTCATGCGTGCTCCAAGTGATAAGAAAGGGTCCGGTGGAAGGAGCCGGGGAACCCATGAGCGGGTTCCCCTGAGGGACACCCGGAATCATCTTGGAGGGCAGCACAAATAGCAGGGCCGACGTCGTGTCAGCGCTGGAGCAATGGGTCAAAGTGCGCAGGAAATAATCACTACAAGGATCTTAACAGCAGGACTACCGCTGGGCGTAGCTAGCCCACGGAATGTTCCAGTCGCCAAAGCCTTCCAGCGGTTCCACTGCCGGTGCGCCGGTGTTCAGGATCTGGACAACGTCACCGGTCTTCATGTTGTTGAAGAACCACTCGGCATCCGCCGGCAGCAGGCCCACACAGCCATGCGAGACGTTAGCCACCCCGATGGAGCTCCATGCGGCTTCAAGGGCCTGGTGAACGTACACACCAGACCACGTGAGCCGGTTGGCATATTCCACTACGAGGGGCGGGTAGTAGCCTTTGTCGCCGGGCTTCAGGCCAATTGTTCCGGCGTTGAAGTTCGAGTGGCGTTCCTGTTCCATGATCACCGCGTACCCGGTGGGAGAAAGCCAATCTTCCCCGCCGAGGGACACAGGTGCAGTGTGAACCAACTGGCCGTCGGAATACACGTTCATGGTCTTGGTTTTGTCGTCAACCACGGCCACCCGCTGGGGGCCGGTGGTGAACGTTGAGACCACGTCGGCGTTGCCGATCATGTTGTTCCCGAAATCCACGCCCAATAGCTTCATATCCACGGTGACGGTGGTGCCGGAGGCCCAGAAAGCCTCGGGACGGATCCGGACCTTCTTGTCCGAATACCAGTGCCAGGCAACGGGCTGGCCGGAGGAAACGGTGATGGCCACCCGCTTCTCCATTGCCACCTTGTCTACAACGGGCTCACTGAAGTTGATTTCAATGGGCTGACCGGAGCCGGCCGTGGTGCCGTGGCGGGGGTAGATGGAAGCGTCGGCCTCGTAGGCGGCGGAAACCGTGGTGAAAGTTTGGGACTTCTTAGTCTCTTTCCCCGCCGTATCCACAACGGTGAAGGAGTAGCTGTATTGGGTTTTGAACTTCAGGACTTCCAGAGTTGTCCACGTGCTGCCGTCAGGGCTGGTGGTGCCTTGCACAGGCGCACCACCGCCCACCGGCGCCAACACTATGTCCTTCAGCTTCCCGTTGACTGCTTTGATCTGGGGACCCACAACAGGGTTCCACTCCACGGCGCCATCCAGCGGGGTGATGCCCAGCTCAACGGGTTTGGCTTCCACCGTGGGAGTCGGTGACGGCGCTACGGCCGCATCCTGCGGAGAACCTGCCAGCAGGCCCGGCACCGCGACCACGCCAATTCCACCCACGACAATGGCTGCGCAGACTCCAATGATGGCAAGGATCTTGCCCTTTTTACGTTTGGCGACTTCCGTCATGGTTCCTGTCATCCTGTCCCCCACAAGCATTACCGAACACCCAATTCTACCGGAAAGGCCGGCCACGCTGGTTGCGTGTCCGGCCTTTCGCCATCGATTTGGGTACCGCCGGGGGCGGATAGTGCAGCTTAGTAGCGGTAGTGCTCAGGCTTGTACGGACCCGCAACATCCAGGTCCAGGTAATCCGCCTGGTCCTTGCTCAGCTCCGTCAGCTCCACGCCCAAAGCATCCAAGTGGAGGCGTGCAACCTTCTCATCAAGGATCTTGGGAAGGACGTAAACCTGGTTCCGGTACTCGCGCTCACCGGCGGGCTGGTCCTTCTTGGTCCAGAGTTCGATCTGCGCAATGGTCTGGTTGGCGAACGAGTTGCTCATCACGAACGACGGGTGTCCTGTGGCGTTGCCCAGGTTGAGCAGCCTGCCCTCGGACAGCACAATGATGGACCGTTCGGAATCCGTCCCGGACTCGAAGACCCACTCGTGGACCTGCGGCTTGATCTCAACCTTCTTGACGCCCGGAATCCTGGCAAGCCCGGCGATGTCGATTTCGTTGTCGAAGTGGCCGATGTTGCCAACGATCGCTTTGTTCTTCATGCCCAGCATGTGCTCGGCCATGATGACGTCCTTGTTGCCTGTGGTGGTGATGAAGATGTCGCCCTGGGCGAGCACCGTCTCCAGTCTGGCAACCTGGTAGCCGTCCATAGCGGCCTGAAGAGCGCAGATGGGATCAATTTCAGTGACGATGACGCGCGAGCCCTGGCCGCGCAGCGCCTCAGCGGCGCCCTTGCCGACGTCGCCATAGCCGCATACAACCGCCACTTTGCCGCCCATCAGGACATCCGTGGCCCTGTTGATACCGTCCGGCAACGAGTGGCGGATGCCGTACTTGTTGTCGAACTTGCTCTTGGTCACGGAGTCGTTGACGTTGATGGCCGGGAACAGCAGCTTGCCCTGCTCCGCGAGCTGGTACAGACGGTGCACGCCTGTGGTGGTTTCCTCGGTGACGCCTTCGATGCGGGCGGCCAGGCGGGTCCACTTCTGCGGATCAGCGGCAAGGGTCCTGCGCAGGAGGTCCAGGATGAGGACGTATTCCTCCGGATCGTCCTCAGTGGCGGTCGGCACGGCTCCTGCGGCTTCGAATTCGACGCCCTTGTGAAGCAGCAGTGTGGCGTCGCCGCCGTCGTCGAGAATCATATTGGGACCCAACTCCGGGTTGGTGTCGGCGCCCGGCCAGGTGAGGATCTGCTCCGCAGTCCACCAGTACTCCTCAAGGGTTTCGCCCTTCCAGGCGAAAACCGGAACACCCTGCGGGTTTTCCGGGGTACCCTTGCCGACGACGACGGCGGCAGCGGCTTCGTCCTGGGTGGAGAAGATGTTGCAGGAAGCCCAGCGAACTTCCGCGCCCAAGGCAGTGAGGGTTTCGATGAGTACTGCGGTTTGGACCGTCATGTGCAGGGAACCGGCAATCCTTGCACCCTTGAGGGGCTGCTCTGCACCGAACTCCGCGCGAAGCGACATGAGGCCCGGCATTTCGTGCTCGGCGAGACGGATTTGGTGACGGCCGGCCTCCGCAAGAGTGATGTCAGCCACTTTGAAGTCAAAAGTCATGGAAGTCCTTAGGGGTACCGTGCGGATTTGATGGAAGGAAGCGCGTCAGGCCTTGGAATCGTGCTGGCCTGAGGTTGCCGCATTGGCTGCGGCCAGCAGTTCGGGTGGCAGGAGCAGCGGGATGCCGTCCTCGATGGTGTAGCGGAGCTTTTCGCCGTCCGCAGCGGCATCGGTGGAAACCAACTCATCGCCCTCCTGGACCAGCGGTGAACCCGTCACGGGGCAGCGCAGGATGGACAACAGTTCAGGACTGACCTTTGGCATGAATGATGCTCCCTGGGTGGCGCCGGCATGGCGCCGCTGGCGGATATATCTGCAGATTCCAGACTACCGCGCAGGGAGATCCTGTTTTGATCCCGACGACGAATTGCGTCCGGTAGCCGAAGCCCGGCAGCTGAAACGGGCACGGTCCGGCTAAGACGGCTCGCGGAGGATGCGCAAGTGCCCTCGACGCGTTCCTTCGGTGCCGGCGGGCGGCTCCATCTGAGGGTGGCTGTGCCGGGCTGGAGTTTCGGTGGTGGCCGAAGCCGCCTCCCTGACCGCGTTGGCAAGTGCCAGCAAGTCATCCGGGCCCGGCTCTTGTGGCGTTGTGGGCATGGCAAGGCGAAGGACTTCCCAGCCACGCGGAACCGTGAGTGACTCAGCGTGCTGCGAGCAAAGATCGTACGCATGCGGTTCTGCGTACGTGGCCAGGGGACCCAAAACTGCGGTTGACTCTGCGTACACGTACGTCAAAGTGGCCACCGCGGACTGGCGGCAGGCTGATCTGGAACACTGACGAATGGCACCCACAACATCCCAGATTAGCGCCATTGGGCGCATTCATTGCGCATTGCCCGCCCGTGCCCCGCGAACTCCAAGCGAGTAGCCGCCGCTGCGGCGCGCTGCGGGGCTTGATGTCGCGCTGGCGGTTCCTCAGGACTAAAGTCGATATATGCAGTCACAGCCACATGTTCCCGGGTTCAACATCCGGTGGACTGACGCCGATGGCGATCAGGCCCAGGAACACGCCGGTTCGGAAGCGCGGGGCTTCCGGCGACGCCGGCGAAACCGGCACGGACGGGGACTGCGTGGAGAGCTGATGCTCCCCAATCTCCCCGGCTTCCGCACGCGCTCGGAACGCTTTGATGACATGGTGCTGGACTCTGCCGAGCGGCTCCAGGACATGTGGGGCAAACAGCTCGACGGTGTTCTCTTTGCAGTCGATGAAATTCCACCCAACCTTGAGCAGCTGGTTGCCACAGGAAACACTGCCCCCATGGGCTCCTACACCCCTGGTGGCCGCGGCGAGGCACCCATGATTACGGTGTACCGCCGGGTAGTTGAGCAGGGCGCTGCCACTCGCGAAGAACTGCAGGACCTTGTCCACGACGTCGTAGTGGAGTACACCGCCGAGATGCTCGGCGTGCCCCCGGAGACCTTGGACCCGGTCTACCGGCGCCGCTACCAATAACTTAGCTAGTAGCCGACTGAGACCGGAACCTTCTCAAGGCCGGCCGCTGCGTCCTGAATTGCTACGACGGAAACGTCTGTCCGTCCTTGCTTTCCAAGTACCAGCGCACCGTACACCGGGTCACCCGCGGCCGAAACCACGTAGCCCACCACAGCCGAACTACCGGACTTGTCCGGTAACCCGATCACCGACGTCGTCCCGCCCGACATGTCCACGTCAATGGCCTTGCCGACTTTTCCATCAGCGGTCACCGGAGCGTAACTGACTGTGCCACGCCCCTCGGGAACACCGAAGCTCAAAGACCGCTGGCCTTCCCGTGGTACGGCCACCAGGTGCTGGCTGCCAAGACGGGCCGACGACGGCGACCACGCGAAGTCGGTTGCTTCCTCGGCCTTGGAACCGCGAGTAACCCTCGCCGATGCCAGGAACGAGACATCCGAGCTGGCTCTGACGGTGTAGCTGCCGGCCGGGACGCCCTCAAGGTTAAGTGTTGATACTGTCCCACCCTTGACCGTCACCACTCCCCCATTGGGAATCTTTCGTTCACCGTTGGCGCCGTAAAGGCTTACTTGCACAACGGCGTCGGTGGATCCGGGCACTGCGATCTGGAGTGCCGGTGCGGCGTCCGCAAAACCTGACTTACCGGCCAGCGCCTTGATGGCCGCCGGGTCCTGGATGTCGACGCCGGACATCACCTGCAGGTTGGACGGCGCCGCACCCGGCGAGAGGTACTCCACACCGCCTGGGGCGATTCCACGCAACACGCTCTGCTGGATAGTGGAGGCTACCGGACCGCCTGTGCTGCGCACGTGCACGGCTAGCTGCGATTCGCCCGGGGCGAGCCCAGCCAGGTTCACCGAGCGGGTGGTTCCGGGAGCCACCAGGAGACCACGGGCCCCGGGAGCTTGGATCTGTCCCTCGGATCCGTAGAGGTCAAGGCTTACTGTGGCCGGGGTCTCGGAGGCGTTGCTCACGTTCAGGACGGCCGTTCGGCCCACGGCCGTGTTGGCACCCAGGAGCCACGCGTCGTTGCCCGGCGGCTGGCATTGGGTAGACGCAAGGCCGCGAAGGTCGCCGTCCGTCGCTGAGTAGCTAAGATTGGCCGCCAAGGACGCTTGTTCGTTTCCAAGGGCCTCGGCACCCACAACGGTGGGAGACGCCACCGGGCTGATGTTCGCCACTCCGGCCGCGAGCACGGGCGGACCAACCGTGGGTGTGGGCGTGCTGGTAGGAGCCTTGGCGATCAACTCCACCATCTCACCACCCAGCGATGTCACATCGCTTTCGGGCACCGTACCGGCCGGGTTGCTCAGCACCACGGCGTTCAAGGCGCTGGTGGCAGTGGTGGACACGGGGCTGAAGTCAGCATCCGTGCCCACCACGGTTCCGCTCACAAGCCTCGCAGGTTCCGGACAGACACCCATGGAACGGCCCGCGGGAACGTCGGCCTGGCGGATATCCATGGTGGTACCCCCGGAAGGTTCCGGGACCATCGACGTCGCGGCCACGGCACCGCCGCCAGCCGCAAGGATGACCACTGCTGACAGGACGCCAGTGACCACTCCCCTGTTGGAGCTGCGGGACTTCGTGCCGCGGGAACCGGAGTCGCGGGAACTCGAACTCCGCGGGCCTTTACCCGACCTGTTTGTTTCTCCGTTGTTCCCGGCACGGGACTTCGGGGCTTCCGAGGTTCCAGAGCTTTCGCCGGACTCGTTCTTCTGGTCCTCAGACACTGCTGTACTCCTTACGGAGGGAGACTTCATCCCTCGACATGCCGGTTCGGCTGCGGCGTGCGGGCATTGGAACGGCCAAAAGGACCGTCAATCCAATCACCACAGCCTGCAGGATCCCGATCCACAAGGCCCAAGGGTTGGTGTAGCGGATTTCAAGGTCGCCGCCGCTGGCAGGCAACTCGAACGCCTGTGACCAGCCGGATGTGGTGGCCTGCAGTTGGCGGCCATCCAACCAGGCGCTCCAGCCGGGATCGGACCGTTCGGCGAGGACCACCTTTCGGCCCTCATTGCCTGATTCAACAGTGGCATCGACATCCACTTCTTCGGATGGCAGCGCACGTAGCAGAGCGCCTTCGGAGTCCACGATGCGTACCCGGTGTGCCGTGTCCGCGGCAGTAGCCGCGGGCTGGCTCCGGGGCGTCACCCGCCACAGCCACCCGGCGTCGGTCTGGCCAACAGCCACGAGCCCTGGGACGGCATCGATCCGGCTGGCCGTCAACTGGGCGGCGTTGTCTGCTGCCTTGAGGACCACGAATCCGGCCCCAAGTTGTTCCAGGTCGGCACGGGGATCCACGCCGGTTCCCGCCACGATGGTGGCCACGGACCGGCGGAGGGACGTGGTGGCAGCGTCATCGGCCGCGATTTCTTCGCGTCCGGGCGCGCCAATGATGGTCCGTGCAGAGGCAATGGTGGACAAACTGTCCAACGTGGTTCCTGCTCCCCGCATCAGGGACGAGGAGAAGGCGCCCTGCTCACCGCTGGTGATGACCAACGTTCGGGTTCGCTCCGGTCCCTGGCCACGGTCGACGGCGGTGGCAGGCAACGTGCCCGTATCCACCGGCCATATTTGTCGGCCGGCGCCAAGGGACGACGTCTTTTCGGCAGTGTCGGGTGCCGCAATGGTGACGGCAGTCGGCGTAGGCTGCAGGACATTCTGAGCAGTCCAGGCAGCCATGCCGGCAAGAGGGCCGGAAACCAGAAGCGTCATGGTCGCGGCCGAGGCTACGCGCCGCAGCGGGAAGTGGCGCCGGGAAGCCTTGGGCGTCTTTCGCGGTGCCGTGAAGAGCTTCTCAGCACCGAGAACGGCAGCACCCAGAAGCAACATTCCCGCCGCCGATACGGCCGGGCCGGTGAACGGTCCAACAATCACATTGTTATTGACCCCGGTAGCTACGTGGCCCACCAGCCAAGCGCTCGAAAGCGTAGCCAAAGCGACCAGCCAAAACACCCGGGCCAGCGCAGCGCGTTTACCGGGTACGAACAAGGCGGCAACAGCCAGGATCAGGACTGGTGCGATGACCAGCAGAGCGAGCAACAGGGCCCAGGGCACAGCGCCAGGACCGAAGACCGCCAAACCGGTCAAGCCGCCGTCGATGTCGAAGGCCAGCGGCTGGCCAAGTAGCTGTTGCCACAACGGAGCAGCCTCAAACGTCAGCGGCAAACCAGGGTCGGCAAGCAACGAGCGCGGCCTGTCCAAAACGGATATCGCATACGGAAGGAACAAAGCGAGAGTTGGCAGGAGCGACCACCACAGCGTCTTGCCCCGATGCCCGAGGACTACTGCAGCCAGTATCACTGCAACGGCGATAGGCCCCAACAATGACGGGGCAGAGGCCGTGACAACGGCCATGGCAAGACCTGCGGCGGCTGCAGCAGTCCATGACGGTGTTCCGTTGATGCCGGGCTTACCGACTATCAGGGCCGGACGGCGGCTGAGTTGGGTCCCCGCCGAAGCGGCCCCTTGGGCGACTGCCGATCCCGAGGCACGCAACAGCGCGAGGAGAAGCAGCGGCATCATGACGTGCGCCACCAAGGCGCCGAGACGACCCTCGTTGATGGAGATCAGAAGTGCGGGAGCACCGGACCAGGCGAGGGCCGCCGCAACCCGGAAGCGACGCTTGGTAGTTAGCGCCCCCGCCGAGAACCATGCGCCCAATGCGGATAACGGCATGGCAAGGATCAGCAGCCACACCATTGCGGCGTTGCCATCCCCGCCCCCGAAGAGGGAAAGCAGCCACAGGACATAGCCAAATGGATCGCCGTGTCCGGGCAGGCCTGCACCCAATGAGATCCACCAAGTGGACGCATTCGCCCAGATGTCGCCTGGTGACGCCGAAAGAGGGAGGAGCCCACCACCGGCAACGGTGCCTGAACGGAGCAGCCCCAGCAGTCCCACAAGTGCTGCGGCAAGAGCTATCAATGCAGCTGCAACGGCACCTGTGCCCACCCAGCCACGTTCGCTGGTGGCCAGTGCGGCGAAGTCATCCGCCGCATCCCCGCTGGGTTCAGGGGCCAGAAGGTCAGAGACAGCGGGAGTCTCTTCTGCGGGCCGGATTGCTTCCAATAAGGAGCGCCTGTTGGCACGCACCTCCCGCGTGGGTGTCTGAAGTCCCCGGACCACGGACCTGTGTACCCGGCGTGTCCTGGCCGCAACGCGGCGGCCCCGGGCTATGGCCACCGGCCGGACAAGGGCAGCGATGGTGGCGGTGAATTGGGAGAATCCATATCCCGGTTCCTTAACCAGGATGCTCAGCATGAGTCGAATGATGGCGCCGAACAAGGCGCCCACGGCTTGGAACGGCACTTTCCACCAGGAAGCATGTTTGAGCCGCAGATGGATCTGGGCTTTACGTGCCGCGGAGGATGTGCCCAGGCCATTCGGGCGGTGCTCCACATGGAACATGCGGGCACTGGGGACTACGACTACGCGATTGCCCGCAAGCCAGTTACGCCAGCAGAAGTCCACGTCATCGCCGCTGCCAGGCAAGGCCGGGTCAAATCCTTCCAGCAGTTCCCAGACGTCGCGGCGGATCAACATACCTGCGGAGTTCACCGCGAAGGTGTCCGTGCGGGCATCGTATTGCCCTTGGTCCACTTCGTCGGCGTCGATCAAGGTGAGGCGTTCAGCCCAGCGGCTGGTTGAGAGTCCAACATCGACCAGGTGCCGCTTATTGTCCCAGCCAAGCTGCTTACAGCCGGCCACAGTTACCGAGGGGGCGCGTTCAACCGCATGGAGCAGCTCTGCCAGCGCATCAGGCGCGGGCGCGGCGTCGTCGTGCAAAAGCCAGATCCAATGCACGGAATCACCCTGCGTGTCACCGTCGGCGGGGGCGAGCTCTTGCAGGCCAGCGCGAACAGCCGCTCCGAAACCGGACCTCGCATGCTGGAAAGAGGTGACGCTGTTCTGGCCGAGGGCCTCGCGGAGCAAGTCCAGCGATGTGTCGGTGGAACCTGTATCAATGCCAATGGCGGCATCGGCCGAACGCGTCTGGTCCGACAATGCCGCCAATGTCCTGGGCAGATAGTTGCCGCCGTCGTGGGAAACCACGACGGCGGTAACATGCACTTCCTTGAGAATTAGACCGCTCGCTTCCTTAGCCGACGACGCTCCCGCTCGGAGAGTCCGCCCCAAATTCCGAACCGCTCATCATTCGCGAGAGCGTATTCCAAGCACTGCGAGCGGACGTTGCACGCACCGCAGACCTTCTTGGCGTCCCTCGTTGATCCGCCCTTTTCGGGGAAGAAAGCTTCAGGGTCGGTCTGTGCACACAGCGCGTCCGTCTGCCAGCCAAGTTCGCCCTCGTCATCGAAGTCCCCTTGCGGCAAGCCGATCCACACGGGCTGCCCCGGAGTTTCAAGCGGACGACGCAGCTCCATGGGAGGGTCGTCCAGATCTTCATCCGGTCCAGCGGGCAGGTCACCCACCAACGCCTCATGTGCTGCCAGGAGGGCAGTTGCCTGATCCTCCAAGGACTGCTGCACATTCTGGTTATATCGGTCTGCCGCTTCCGGGTCCGCCGGGTCTACGTACCAATCTCCCGGCACTTCCCTTGAACGGTATTTCACCGACGCATGTTCTGCGACGACTGCATCTTCCTGGATACGCAACGCTTGCCCCATGGCGTCCCTCCTGATTTTGCAGCTGCTGCTTGGATGTGTTTCCGATTCCCTGTGTCGTTCCGGGAATCTGTGCAGCGGCGTTGATTACTAATTACACGCGTGTAACTACCCGCCAGTCAAGCCACGCCGGGATAATAATCAAGAATCTGTAGAAACGTGGGATGCGCCACGCCCAACATTTTGGCCGCGCCGCCGCGTGTCCCTGCCGGAAATGGAAGCACTGGATCGCTTCAAGTGAACTTTCATTGAATTTCCGCGGAAATGGACTCCGGTTCGCCACTGAGCCCAACGACTTGAGAAATTCCAGTGTGTCGCATTTCACAATCACGGCGCACGGCCCGGGGACGCTCCGGGGCCACCGTGGCAAGATTGATGCATGAGCATCCCGGCAGCGAACCTGATGACCGCCCTGCGATCCGGTCATTCAACGTCACCACGACTCACCTGGTATGGCCCCGACTCCGAGCGTGTGGAGCTTTCGGGGCGTGTGTTGGATAACTGGGTAGCCAAAACCAGCAACCTGTTACAGGACGAACTGGACGCCGAACCCGGAATGTCCATCAGGCTGGACCTCCCGGCACATTGGAAATCCTTCGTCTGGGCCCTGGCGGCGTGGCAACTGGGAATGGAGGTGGTCTTTGACGACACCTCGGCGGATCTGCTGGCGACCGATAAGCCCGACGACGGCGCCGGGGCGGGCTTCGAAGCTGTGGTCGCCGTGCCGCTCGCTGCACTGGCCATGCGTTGGCCGGGTGAGCTGCCGTCCGGCGTCGTGGATTATGCGGCAGAAGTCCGTTCCCATGGCGATGTCTTCATGGCGCACAACGAACCCGAGGCAACCCTGCCCGCCGTACGCGGAACATCAGGACTCCCCCATGAGGACCTTATTGAAGGCTTTGCTGCCGCCCAGGAACCAGGCGTTCGGCTCTTGGTACGCGCGGCGGACGGCCTGGAGTCATGCCTGGCAGCTTCTCTGGGGGCTTGGAAAGAGGACGGCTCCGTAGTACTCGTGCACCCCGACCTCGATGTGACCGAGCACCTTCTGGAGAACGAGCGCGTCAGCCGTTCTTAACCTCTAAAGGTTCTTGGGCGTCAGAGGTTCTTGACTGAAGGGAATTCGCCGGTCGCCGGGTTGGCCCCGGATTCGGAATTGGTCTTGGATTTGTGGTGCAGCTCGATGATCTCGTGGTCATGCGAGAACTCGGGTTCGGCATCCAGTTCTTCGTTGAATACCCAGAAGCGGTAGGCGAAGAAACGGAAGATGGTGCCCAGGATGAGGCCCACGACGCTGCCGGCGATGAACAGTGAAGGCTTGTCGTTGAGGTCCAGGATGTACTTTGCGAACCACACACATCCCGACGCAATCAGGAGCCCGACAAGGTTCATGATGGCAAACAGCACCGCTTCACGAACCACGTTGGCCTGTTTACGGTGCCGGAACGTCCAGAAACGGTTCGCGACCCACGAGAAAATACTTGCAACAATGGTTGCAATGGCCTTGGCCCACACTTCGCTGCCGTGCATCGGGCCCGAAAAGAGCCAGATGAAGACCGCCGAATCGATGACGAAAGCAACACCGCCGACGGCGCCGAACTTTGCTACCTCACGCCAAAAAAGTGAGGCAAGTCCGCGGATGCGATCTGCAAGTGTGGTGATCATGACCCTCCATGGCCGTTGAAAAGTGGGCCGATGGGCCTCACCCATTTTAGCGCCGATTTCCATGTGCTGCCTTTGAAGGGGCTGTGAGAACGCCGATACTGGCGCCTCACGCCGCAGAAAACCATCCCAAAGGACGGCAGAATCAGTGATCCTGCCGGCGGTTCGGTAGGCTGAACCTTGTGACTTTTCCAGTAATTGGCGTTGTTGGCGGCGGCCAGCTCGCACGAATGATGGCTCCGCCCGCTACCGCCTTGGGCTTCGAACTCCGTGTTTTGGCCGAGGGTGAGGACGTTTCTGCCGTGGCCGCAGTGGCCACTGCGCCTCTTGGCGACTACAAGGACCTGGATGCTCTTCTTGAGTTCTCCAAGGGCCTGGACGTGCTCACGTTTGATCACGAACACGTCCCCACGGAACACCTGCAAGCCCTCCTGGACGCAGGCGTCAACGTCCAACCCGGCCCTGACGCGTTGGTTAACGCCCAGGACAAGTTGGTGATGCGGGCTGCAATTGACCGTTTGGGCCTGCCGAACCCTGAGTGGTCGGCTGTCCATAGCGTTGAGGATCTGGTGGCCTTTGGCGACAGGATCGGCTGGCCCGTGGTTCTGAAGACCCCTCGCGGAGGCTACGACGGCAAGGGTGTCAGGATTGTTGACTCCGCGGACGATGCCTTGGAAACTGCCGACTGGTTCCAGGCAATGAGTCCCCTGCTGGCAGAAGCCAAGGTTGATTTCAGCCGCGAACTCTCGGCCCTTGTGGCACGCAGCCCAAGTGGGGAATCCCGTGCATGGCCGGTTGTCCACACCATTCAGGTGGATGGAGTTTGCGACGAAGTGATCGCACCCGCCCAGAACATTTCCGTTGAAGTGGCTGCTGCCGCTGAAGAGGCTGCCCTGCGCATTGCCAACGAACTCGGCGTCACCGGGGTCATGGCCGCAGAGCTGTTCGAAACTCCGGGAGTCGGAGCAGGCTTCCTTATCAACGAGCTCGCGATGCGTCCGCACAACACCGGCCACTGGACGCAGGACGGTTCCATCACCAGCCAGTTCGAGCAGCACCTGCGGGCCGTGTTGGACCTTCCGTTGGGCGCAACGGATGCCCTGGCCCCCGTGGTGGTCATGAAGAACTTCCTGGGCGGCGACAACCAGGATCTCTTTAAGGCCTTCCCCATGGCGTTGGCCTTCGAGCCTGCGGCAAAGGTGCACTCCTACGGCAAGTCCGTCCGACCAGGTCGCAAGATCGGCCATGTGAACCTGGTTGGCAGCTCGGTTTCCGACGTCGACTCGGTCCGCCAGCGTGCCACCGCCGTGGCTAACATCATCCGTGACGGCCGCAAGCCGGAGCAGACCACCCTTGAGGAGACCGCATGACTTCGGAAACAACAGCCCCGCTGGTTGGGCTCGTGATGGGCTCGGACTCCGATTGGCCGGTCATGGAGGCCGCCGCGGACGCCCTGGCCGAGTTCGGCATCCCCTTTGAGGCAGACGTCGTGTCAGCTCACCGCATGCCCACTGAGATGATCCGCTACGGCCAGACTGCCCACGAACGCGGCCTGCGCGTCATCATTGCCGGGGCCGGCGGGGCTGCCCACCTTCCCGGCATGCTGGCTTCAGTCACGCCCCTTCCCGTCATCGGCGTCCCCGTCCCCCTCAAAACGTTGGACGGCATGGATTCATTGCTGTCCATCGTCCAGATGCCTGCCGGCGTTCCCGTGGCCACTGTGTCCATAGCCGGTGCCCGCAATGCAGGTCTTCTCGCCGTTCGCATGTTGGCTTCAGGCACTGACGACCTTGCATCGAAGCTCCGCGCGGATCTCCTCACCTTCGCCCAGGAGTTGAACGACGTTGCCACAAAGAAGGGCGAAAACCTGCGCCACAAAGTAGAAGAGGTCTTTTCCCCTGCGAATGCCTCCGCCCGGAGCCCCCGCTAGGAAGGCAGCGGTTGATGACCATGCACAAGACCCCGAGTCAGCCCGGTTCCGCCCTGACTGATCCCGTCCGCTATCCGTCCGGCGCCAGCGCTCCGGTGCGGACCAAACGCGCCTTCGTGCTGGTCCTCCTCACTCTCTTTGTTCCCGGCAGCGCCCAAATTGTTGCCGGGGACCGCAAACTTGGCCGCATCGCTTTGCGCGTCACCATCACGGTGTGGGCCCTAGCCCTGCTCACATTGTTCATTGCCTTGGTGAACCGGACGATGCTGCTCAGCGTCGTCACGCATCCGGTGGGTTCGTTGTTCATCATCGTGATCCTCGTGGCGTTGGCTTTGGGGTGGGCCTTCTTGTTCCTCAATACCCTGAGGATCATCAGGCCCGCGCTCCTGGCACCGGGAATGCGCCCCATCATCGCCGTCGTCCTGGCGGTGACCACGGTCCTCGCCAGCGGATCGCTGGGCTATCTCGCCTACGTCCTGAACGTAAGCCGCAATGCAATCGGCAGCATTTTCAATGCCGGTCCCGCCATTGATCCAGTGGACGGACGGTACAACTTCCTCATGATGGGTGGCGACGCCGGGGACGATAGGACCGGCCGCCGCCCGGACAGCCTTTCCGTCATCAGCGTCGACGCGAAAACCGGCGAGAGTGCCATCATCTCTGTCCCCCGAAACCTTCAGAACGCCCAATTCAGCGAGGGCTCGCCTATGCGCGGGATCTACCCCGATGGCTACAACTGCGGGGACGAATGCCTCATCAACGCCGTCAACACCGAGGTCACCAATAACCACCAGGACCTCTATCCAGGGGTCGCGGATCCCGGAGCGCAGGCCACGCTCGAAGCCGTGTCCGGCACCTTGGGCATCACCGTCCAGGCGTACGTCCTGGTGGACATGGACGGTTTCGCCAAACTCATCGATGCCATGGGCGGCATCCGTATCAAAGCCGGCGGCTGGGTGCCCATCAGTGGTCCCGTCACTGACGAGGCCAACGGAATTCACGGCATGCCTGACGGTTGGATTCCTGCCGGCGACCAACACTTGAATGGCTTCCAGGCCCTTTGGTACGGTCGGTCCCGCGAATTCGTGGATGACTACGCCCGCATCGCGCGCCAGCAGTGCGTACAGCAAGCCATGCTCAAGCAGTTGGACCCTGCCACGCTCCTCACCAAGTTCGAGGACATCGCCAACGCCGGCACCAAGGTGGTTGACTCCAACATTTCCTCGAACCAGCTGGGCAGCTTTGTGGACCTAGCGTTGAAGTCCAAGAACCAGCCCGTCAAGCGCCTCACCATCGGCCCCCCGGACTTTGACGCGTCCTTCTCCACGGTGCCGGACTTTGACCTGATCCATTCCAAGGTCCAGGAAGTGCTGGCCTCGTCCGACACCCCCAAGGCGAGCGACGCCGTCGTTTCCTATGATGGAGCCGGGGCCGGAGCCATTATGGCCGCGGGGCCGGTTGCGGGTTCTGTTCCCTTGAGCCAGTTGCCGTCGCCTTCGGCCGATTTCACCCCGGTGACCACCACGCCCGACGGCACCCCGATCACCATCGAGTTGCTGAACGGCCTCAAGGCCCAAGGCGATGAGCAAGGTATCCGTGACCTCGTGGCAACCAACGGACAGTGCGCACCGCTGTAAGCCGCCTTCCGCCCACCCCACGTTCAGCGCAACGATAAGGACTTTCTTTCGTGTACCAGATTGAGAATGTTTTGCGACCCTATGCGTGGGGTTCGACGACGGCGATCGCTGGCTTGCTTGGCCGGCCGGCGTCAGGTGGTCCCGAAGCCGAAATGTGGATCGGAGCCCACCCGGACTCGCCCTCCACAGCCGTTCACCCCAACGGTGTCACCCAGCCCTTGGACGCGTTGATCGCGTCGGATCCCCTGCGCTGCCTGGGCTCGGAAAGCCTCGCCGAATTCGGCCCACGGCTGCCGTTCCTCACCAAGCTCCTGGCCGCAGAGCAGCCGCTGTCCTTGCAGGTGCACCCCAGCCTTGACCAGGCCCGGGAAGGATTCGCACGGGAGAATGCGGCCGGCGTCCCCGCCGATGCAGCAGACCGCAACTACCGGGATGACAACCACAAACCGGAGATGATCTTCGCCCTCACTCCGTTCAAGGCATTGTGTGGTTTCCGTTCACCTGCTGAGTCCAGGGACATCTTTGGGCACCTGGCCCACGTCCTTGATTCCGCGGCAGTGGACGTTCCCGATGTCATCAAAGGCGTCATCGCAGATCTCGGCCAGCCTGATGAGCCTGCAGCCCTGAAAGCAGCCTTCAGCCGACTCATCGAGGGTGGCACCGGCGTCTCCGACGCCATCAACGAGGTAGTCGCCGTCCTGTCCGCCGGCGCACCGCTGGAGCCGCACCGCGAAGCGTTGACCGCCATGGTGGACATCAATGAAGCCTTCCCCGGAGATCCCGGCGTCCTCATTTCCCTTCTGCTGAACCATCTTTCCCTGCAGCCCGGTGACGTGGTTTACCTGCCAGCCGGCAACGTGCACGCTTACCTCCACGGGTTGGGCGTGGAGGTCATGGCCTCCTCTGACAATGTCCTCCGTGGCGGACTCACGCCAAAGCACGTGGACGTCCCCGAATTGCTGAAGACTGTACGCTTCGAAGCACTCGGCGTGCCCCGCATCGAGGCCAGCGGAACCGAGTTCGGGCAGGAACTGTACCGGCCGCCCTTCAAGGAATTCCAGCTGCAGCGGATTGAGCTTGGCCCGGGCGCCGAACCGGTGCCGCTGGCGCAA
The DNA here is from genome assembly GCF_059759005.1 of Paenarthrobacter sp. GQ52. Lineage (NCBI taxonomy): Bacteria > Bacillati > Actinomycetota > Actinomycetes > Micrococcales > Micrococcaceae > Paenarthrobacter > Paenarthrobacter sp. GQ52. The sequence continues at coordinate 438,909 of NZ_JCAXEJ010000001.1, read as the reverse complement.
ACCGGGCCCGCCGTCGTCGTGGTGGTGTCTGGTTCGGTGTTGCTCGACTCCCCCAAGAGTGATCTCAAGCTGCAGCGTGGCGCTGCAGCGTTCATCCCCGACATCGAGGCCCCCGTGAACGTCCACCCCGTGCAGGGAGCGACGGACACCAGTGTTGCCTTCGCGGTGACCACGGGGCTGGGGAACTGATTCATGGAGTTTTTCCTGCAAACGCCCGCATGGGCGGCTGTCCAGCGTTCCTTGGGACGCCGTGTCCATGAGCAGTCCGGGCCCGGCTGGAGTTTCCTCGCGATCGAGGAGAAGAACCCCGCCGGCAAGGTCATCTACGCCCCCTACGGCCCCGTAGCGGAGTCCGTGGAAGCTTTCGACGCCGCCACTGCTGCCTTGGTGGCCCTGGCAAAGGCGGAGGGTGCTGTGTTCGTGCGGCTGGAGCCCGCTGCCGCCGGATTCACAGCGTCCGACGCCGATGCTCTCCTTCGCGCCCGCGGTATGACGCCGGCGCCGGTTAACCAGCAGCCTGAGCTCAGCTGGATCGTGGATCTTGACGGCGACTTCAAAGACGTCCTGGCCGGGATGAAGCCGACCAACAGGAACCTCTACCGGAACATCCACAAGAAGGGTGTCACGTTCCGCGCTTCCCAGGATCCCGCCGACATCTCTGTGCTTCTGCATTTCCTCCATCTGACAGCTGCCCGGAACGGCTTCAAGCCCCAAAGCGACGAGTACCTCACGCAAGTAGCCGCTTCCCTGCTGCCCAATGGCGCGGGAACGCTGTTCATCGCGGAGCTTGAGGGCGAACCGATCGCCGCTGCTTTCGCCTATGACTCCGCTGATACCCGTGTGTACGCCCATGCCGCTTTGGATGACACCCACCGCAAGCTCAGCGCAGGCATCCCGCTCCTGGTGACTTTGATGGCTGACGCCAAGGAGAAGGGCCTCAAACACGTAGATCTTTGGGGTGTGGCGCCGGAAGACCAGCCGGACCACAAATGGGCGGGCTTCACTGCGTTCAAAAAGTCATTCGGAGGCCGCGAAGTCTCCTACCCGGGCACCTGGGACCTCCCGGTCAACAAGCTCCGCTACGGCGCCTACCAGCTTGCCAGGAAGCTCCGCGACAAACTGCGCTAGGCCAGCTCCCGAAGTCAGCACGAGGAACCCGTACCCCCACCACCCACTTTGACGACGCCTGCATCACGACACACCCACACACCCGGCGTGTCCGCAGGCTTCCAAAGTCAAAGTAGGTGATGAGAGCACACCTCACTCACTGCTGCGCAGGAGCGCCCGACGTCGGCACCACCGAAGCGCCGTCGTCGAACCCTTGCGTGTTGACCGGCGAGGCCACGCTAATTGCCCATGGGCACCTTGATCCGGGCGCCAGCACTCCATTTGTGTAGCGAAATTGTGCAGGCGCGGTGAGGAACCCGTACGTCCACCACCCACTTTGAGGGCGCCTGCATTACGACACACCCACACACCCGGCGTGCCCGCCGGTTTTCAAAGTCAAAGTAGGTGATGAGAGCACACCTCGCGCACTGCTGCGCAGGAGCGCCCGACGTCGGCACCACCGAAGCGCCGTCGCCGAACCCTTGCGTGTTGACCGGTCGGCACCTCGGCGGACCGTGCGCATAACCGGCGAGGCCACCCTAATTCCCATGGGCACCGTCGTCCAGGCGCCACCACTCCATCTGCGTAGCGAAATTGTGCCCGGCGCGGTGAGGAACCCGTACCTCCACCACCCACTTTGAGGGCGCCTGCATTACGACACACCCACACACCCGGCGTGCCCGCCGGTTTCCAAAGTCAAAGTAGGTGATGACGGCGCAGCTCGCTCACTGCTGCGCAGGAGCGCCCGACGTCGGCACCACCGAAGCGCCGTCGTCGAACCCTTGCGTGTTGATCGGTCGGCACCTCGGCGGACCGTGCGCATAACCGGCGAGGCCACCCTAATTGCCCATGGGCACCGTGATCCGGGCGCCACCACTCCATCTGCGTAGCGAAATTGTGCAGGGCGCGGTGAGGAACCCGTACTCCCGCCACCCACTTTGAGGGCGCCTGCATCACGACACGCCCAGACACTCGGCGTGTCCGCAGGCTTCCAAAGTCAAAGTAGGTGATGAGAGCACACCTCGCGCACTGCTGCGCAGGAGCGCCCGACGTCGGCACCACCGAAGCGCCGTCGCCGAACCCTTGCGTGTTGATCGGTCGGCACCTCGGCGGACCGTGCGCATAACCGGCGAGGCCACCCTAATTCCCATGGGCACCGTCGTCCAGGCGCCACCACTCCATCTGCGTAGCGAAATTGTGCCCGGCGCGGTGAGGAACCCGTACCTCCACCACCCACTTTGAGGGCGCCTGCATCACGACACACCCAGACACCCGGCGTGTCCGCAGGCTTCCAAAGTCAAAGTAGGTGATGAGAGCACACCTCACTCACTGCTGCGCAGGAGCGCGCAACCGAAGCCGTCTGGGCACAAAGAAGGACGGCGAGTATCGCGAAAGCGGCATCAAATCGACAAGGTACGAGGAGATAGCCGCCGAGCGTTGCTCGCCGTCCTTCTGTTAGCTGCGGAGGTTACGGCTTGCGCGCGTACGTCTCCCACTTGGATGCGTGGTGCTCAGCCTCTACGAAGCGGACCGTCCCGGACTTGGAGCGCATCACGATGGACTGCGTCATGACGCGGTCCTTCTGGTAGCGCACACCGTGGAGGAGGTCGCCGTCGGTGATGCCGGTTGCTGCGAAGTAGCAGTTGTCCGAGGTGACGAGGTCGTTGGTGGACAGGACGCGGTCGAGGTCGTGTCCGGCGTCGATGGCCTTCTGCTTCTCTTCGTCCGACGTCGGCCACAGGCGACCCTGGATCACACCGCCGAGCGACTTGATGGCACAGGCTGCAACGATGCCTTCCGGGGTGCCGCCGATGCCCATCAGGGCGTCAACGCCGGTACCGGAGCGGGCTGCTGCGATGGCGCCGGCGACGTCGCCGTCCATGATGAACTTGGTGCGGGCACCGGCTTCGCGGATTTCTTCCACGAGGGGGCGGTGGCGGTCGCGGTCCAGGATCATGACGTTGAGCTGGTTGACCTTGACGCCCTTGGCTTTGGCGATGAGGTGCAGGTTCTGCTTGACGGGCAGGCGCAGGTCCACCATGTCGGCGGCTTCGGGGCCGGTGACGAGCTTCTCCATGTAGAACACAGCGGAAGGATCGAACATGGATCCGCGCTCGGCAACTGCCAACACTGCCAGGGCGTTGTTGATGCCCAGGGCGGTCAGGCGTGTTCCATCGATGGGGTCCACGGCGACGTCGCACTCGGGACCGGTGCCGTCACCAACCTGCTCGCCGTTGAACAGCATGGGGGCTTCATCTTTTTCGCCTTCACCGATGACCACGACGCCGTTGAAGTGGACGGTGTGAAGGAACGAACGCATAGCATCGACGGCGGCACCGTCTGCCTTGTTTTTGTCGCCGAAACCTACCCAGTGGCCACCGGCAATTGCCGCGGCTTCGGTGACACGGACGAGTTCAAGCGCAAGGTTGCGGTCGGGTTCGTCGAGGCCGACGGCAAGCGACGGCGAAATCGTGGAATACTGCTGGGTCATTGGTGCAGGAGACACTTGAACCTCTTCTTCGAGTGACGATTCACGGGACCGGACATGGTTGCACTAGGCAACCCGGGGTTCCTCTATCAACGATCATAGTCGCCGAGTGGTCCGGGAGTCGTTGGATGACCACGGCCCGCAATACCGGCGGTGAGGTTGCCGGATGTGTGTTCCCTGCCTCGATAAGCGATCATGGAGAGGTGAGTGAAACGCAGGACAAGCCCGCTGCCGGCAATGAGCCGGATGCCGCGGAGGCTAACCAAACAAGCGCCCAGGCATCCCCGGATGCCCCCTATAAACCCGTCATCGCGGCGAAAGCTGCCAAGCGGGCCAACGCTTCGGTCATCGGCATGGTCATAGCGCTGCTTGTCTGTGTGCTGGCTTTCCTCCCCATCGTTTTGATGAACCCGGCTCCCAAAGGCGAAGGTTTCAGGCCGGATGTTGACGTCGCGTCCATATCCCGCAACGCCACGGGTGTGGCGGGATTCACACCTGTCACTCCGGATACGGGCGACACATTCAAGCCCAACTACGCCCGTTGGGAGTCCGGCAGCGGAAGCGGCGTTCCTACCTGGGAGATTGGTTTCCTGACTCCCAAGGAAAACTTCATCGGGCTCACCCAGACCAGCCAGGCAAACCCCACGTGGGTTCTGCAGAAAACGGAGAACCTTCCTGTCACTGGCACGCGTAGTGCAGGCGGCCAGGAGTGGGAGCTGCGCGACTCAGGCAAGGAAAAGCGCAGCATGGTCCTGGAGTACCGCGGTACCACCATCATTCTGAACGGCACCGCAAACCTGGATGAGTTCGCAACTTTGGCGGCCGCCGTCGTGAAGTCCGCCGAGCAGGCACCGCCTGCAAGCGCACCGGCCACCGCCACTACATCCGCGCAGCCCTCCGCCTAACTCGGCGCAACAGTTTCACGGACTGCCCCGTCCGCGTCGTAAAGTAAGGCTCGTGCCTACTTACCTGACTCCAGCCCTGGCGTGGCGCCGTCTCCGCGAGGGCAACGAACGTTTTGTTTCCGGCGAATCCCTGCACCCCAACCAGGATGCTTCGCGGCGATCTTCTCTCATTGAGAACCAGAACCCCTTCGCCGTGATCTTCGGCTGCTCGGATTCACGGCTCGCTGCAGAAATTATCTTTGACCTGGGACTCGGTGACGCCTTCGTGGTGCGCACTGCCGGCCAGGTCATTGACGATGCGGTCCTGGGTTCGCTCGAGTACAGCATCAGCGAACTCCGGGTTCCGCTGATCGTCATCCTCGGCCATGACAGCTGCGGTGCCGTGAAGGCCACCAAGGCTGCCGTAGAAACAGGCGAGATGCCCCCGGGCTTCATCCGCGACCTCGTCGAGCGCATCACACCGTCCGTCCTGACCGCCAAGCGCAATAGCCAGGAAGACGTCAACGACATGGTGGTGGAGCACGTCAAGCAGACTGCTGCCCGCCTGGCTGACAGCTCACGTGTGATTTCCGACGCCATCGACGACGGCCGGGTTGCCGTGATCGGCCTGTCGTACAAGCTCGACGAAGGCCGTGCGGCGCTCGTTTCCGGGATCGGCAAGCTCTAGGAAGGCGTGCTCCGGCCCCAGCGCCGGAGCACGTAGCACTCCTCTCCGGGTTTTCTGTGGAGCGTCCAATCGCCCTAAGCTAGCCCCATGACTTCCACCACTGAGTTCCGTATTGAACATGACACGATGGGCGAAGTTCGCGTCCCCGTGAACGCCCTGTACCGCGCCCAGACGCAGCGTGCTGTGGAGAACTTCCCGATCTCCGGCAAGACGCTCGAGCGCACACACATCGAGGCTCTTGCCCGCGTGAAGAAGGCAGCTGCACTGGCGAATGCCGAACTGGGGGTGCTCGATGGTGAGCTCGCCGAGGCTATCGCCGCCGCTGCCGATGAGGTTGCCACCGGTAAGTACGACGGCGACTTCCCGATTGACGTTTTCCAGACCGGCTCGGGCACTTCCTCCAACATGAACACCAACGAGGTCATCGCGGAGCTGGCATCGCGCGCCCTCGCGGCCGCGGGGAGTGACAAAGTTGTCCACCCGAACGACCATGTGAACGCGTCGCAGTCCTCCAACGACGTCTTCCCGACGTCCGTACACGTCGCCGCCACCTCGGCCCTGATCAACGACCTGATCCCGGCACTGGAGTACCTGGCAGCTTCCCTCGATCGCAAGGCCGTGGAGTTCAAGGACGTCGTCAAGTCCGGCCGTACCCACCTCATGGACGCCACGCCGGTCATGCTCGGCCAGGAATTTGGCGGCTACGCTGCCCAGGTCCGGTACGGCATCGAGCGCATCAACGCCGCACTCCCCCGCGTTGCCGAAGTTCCCTTGGGTGGCACCGCTGTTGGTACCGGAATCAACACCCCGGCCGGCTTCCCGGAGCGCGTCATCGAACTCCTCGCCGCCGACACCGGCCTGCCGCTGACCGAGGCACGCGACCACTTCGAAGCACAGGCAAACCGTGACGGCCTGATCGAGGGTTCCAGCCAGCTCCGCAACATCGCGATCTCCTTCATGAAGATCAACAACGACCTCCGTTGGATGGGCTCCGGCCCCAACACGGGCCTCGGCGAAATCGCCATTCCGGACCTTCAGCCGGGCTCCTCGATCATGCCGGGCAAGGTCAACCCGGTCATCTGCGAAGCGTCCATCATGGTCTGCGCCCAGGTCATCGGCAACGACACCGCCATCGCCTGGTCCGGCACCAACGGCGCCTTCGAACTCAACGTCGGCATCCCCGTGATGGCCGCCAACCTGCTCGAGTCCATCCGCCTGCTGGCCAACACCAGCCGCGTCATGGCCGACAAGATGATCGACGGCATCACCGCCAACGTTGAGCGTGCGCGCTTCCTTGCAGAGGCTTCCCCGTCCATCGTGACCCCGCTGAACAAGTTCATTGGTTACGAGAACGCTGCCAAGATCGCCAAGATCGCCGTGAAGGAGGGCCTGACCATCCGCCAGGCCACCGAGAAGCTTGGCTTCGTCGGCGAGGGCGAAGGCAAGGTTACCGAGGCAGAGCTCGACAAGGCCCTCGATGTCACCACCATGACGTCCCCCGCTCACAAGAACTAATACTCAAAGCACGACGACGGCCGGTACCTTTCTCACGAAAGGTACCGGCCGTCGTCGTACCCGAAAGTATGAGCAAAGCCATACCCGAAATTTTTTGCACTTTTAGTGCTTGAGTGCAAAACTTTACTTTGTGATCAATAGTGCAAATACTGATGGTGGCCTCCGTGAGCGCAAGCGTGCTGCCACGCGGACGGCGATCACCGCCGTCGCGCGTTCCATGACCGCTGCACGTGGCCTGAGCGGTTTCACCGTTGAAGAAGTCTGCGAAGAGGCGGGGATTTCACGCCGGACCTTCTTCAATTACTTCCACTCCAAGGAAGACGCCGTCATCGGTTCCTTTTCGGATGAGTTGCCCGAGGACGCCTTGGAAACGTTCAACCAGAACCCTTCCCCCACACCGGACAGCATCTCCGGGACTCTCTTGGCAGCCCTGCACGTGCTCACCGTGACCCTGATGGAGCGTTCATCCATCAGCCGGACCGAGGTCCAACAGTTCATCGCTGCCATTACGGCCGAACCACAGCTACTGGCGCGGCTCACCCTGGAAGGGGAAGCCCGCGAACGACAATTCGCCGCGCTGGTGGCCGCCCGCGAAGGGCTGGACCCCGAGCACCCCGAGGTCATGACGGCAACGGTGGTGTTCGGGGCTGTCTCCAAGAAGACAGCACAGCAGTTCTTCTCGGAGGATAATTCGCGCCCCTACCGCGGGATCCTCGAACAGAACCTCAACGCCGCACGGAAACTTTTTGCGCAACCACTGGCCACGAACCAAGAGTTGGGCGCCAACCCCCTTGAGACCACGAAGGACCCCGCATGAGTACACTCTCCAAAGCAGCCGAACCGCTGCTGCTGACCCAGAAACGCATCTGGATCATCTTCTCGGCGCTGATCGCAGGCATGCTGTTGTCCAGCCTCGACCAGACGATCGTTTCCACCGCAATGCCTACCATCGTGGGCAAGCTGGGCGGCGTGGAGCACCAGGCCTGGATCACCACCGCGTACCTCCTTGCCACCACCATCGTGATGCCCATCTACGGCAAGTTCGGTGACATCCTTGGGCGTCGCAACCTGTTCCTCGTCGCAATCGCCCTGTTTACCCTCGCATCCGTGGGTTGCGCGTTTGCCACCGACTTCTGGGGCTTCGTGATCTTCCGCGCCATTCAAGGCCTGGGCGGCGGCGGCCTCATGATCCTCTCGCAGGCGATCATTGCCGACATCGTTCCCGCCAAGGAGCGCGGCAAGTACATGGGCCCGTTGGGCGCAATCTTCGGCCTATCCGCTGTAGCCGGACCGCTGCTGGGTGGCTTCTTCGTTGACCACCTCACCTGGGAATGGGCTTTCTACATCAACATCCCCATCGGCATCGCTGCGTTCATCACCGCCTGGTTCACTTTGACCCTGCCGAATAAGAAGGCAGAGAAGAAGATCGACATCCTGGGTGTCCTGTTCCTCTCCGCTGCCACCACCTGCCTCATCTTCTTCACGGACTTTGGCGGCAAGAAGGACGAGGGCTGGGATTCACCCCTTACGTGGGCGTTTGGGGCCGGCATGGTCCTGGCCGCCTTTGCCTTCGTGATGGTTGAACGCCGCGCCGAGGACCCCATCATTCCGCTGAGCCTGTTCAAGAACCCCATCTTCATCAACGCCACGGCCATCGGCTTTACGTTGGGCCTGGGTATGTTCGCCGCCATCGCTTTCGTTCCCACGTTCCTGCAGATGTCCTCCGGAACGTCGGCCGCTGAGTCCGGACTGCTGATGCTGCCCATGATGGTGGGCCTGATGGGCACGTCCATCTACTCCGGTATCCGCATTTCCAAGACCGGCAAGTACAAGATGTACCCCATCCTGGGTGCTGCGCTCACCATCGCTGCAATGCTCTGGCTGACCACGCTCACAGCGGCAACCCCCATCTGGGTCATCTGCGTGCAGCTCTTCATCTTCGGCGCCGGCTTGGGCCTGATCATGCAGGTCATTGTCCTGGTAGTGCAGAACTCCGTTCCTGCTGACCAGATTGGTACGGCGACCAGTACCAACAACTACTTCCGCGAGGTAGGGGCATCGCTGGGTGTCGCCGTCTTTGGCGCGATCTTCACCAACCGTTTGGCCGAATCACTCACCGACGCCTTCACAGGTGCTGGTGCCTCTGCCGAGCAGGCTTCACAGTCCACCAGTACCCTGGATCCCCAAGCCTTGGCGCAGATGCCTGAACAGTTGCGTGATGCGATCGTCAACGCCTACGCCAACTCGCTGGCGCCCGTCTTCTGGTACTTGGTGCCGTTCATTGCCATCGCACTGATCCTTGCCATCACCCTGAAGCAGATCCCGCTCTCAGACACCGCCGGCATGGTGGCACGCGGCGAGGCTGTGGGTGGCGAAGAGGCGGACCGGCTTGAGGCCGAGCGACTGGAGACTGCGCGACTGGAAGCGGACTTGGCTGCCTCGGATGGCATCGAAAAGGATCGTCCGACGGCAGATGCGGCCAGACGGTAACGCTAGTCCTCCACTTGGTACGCCACGGGGCCTTCGGGCTCCGTGGCAAGCCTGATGGCCTCAAGGTTCCCGGCACTCATCTCCGGAAGCTCATCCAGCGCAAACCACCCGACGGCCAGAGATTCGTCGTCATTGACCCGGGCTTCTCCAGAGACGTATCGGCAGCGGAACGTGATGTCCAGGAAATCGCACACGTCGCCGTTGGGGAACGTCACAGGCCCCACAACTCCGACGCCGATGATGCGCTCCGTCTCGGCCACAACGGCTGTTTCCTCCAAGATTTCGCGGATCAAACCAGGCGCGGGGTGCTCCCCCGGTTCCAACATTCCGGTGATAAGTGTCCAGTGGCCGTTGTCGGCACGCTGGCCTAAAAGGACCCTGCCTTCGTCGTCAAACACCACTCCCCGCACGGCCGGCAGCCAGAGCGGGTCGTTGCCGATCTTTTCCCGCAGTTTGATCACGAATTCCGGTGCACCCATGGTGTCAGCTTTCCTTCAATTCGATGGTCGCATGTGAGTTCTTCAAGGTGAGGGTGTCGCCGTCGAGCTTCCACTGAACAGGCTGTTCAAAGAGCTCCTCTGTCCACGCCTGGTAGTTGTCCGTTGGCTCCACGCAGCCGTGGTCGGTGACCATCATCCAAAGCTGAGTAAAGACATCATCCTGCACTGAAACTGCCACCTGGAGATAATTGCACGGTGTGTGGACGAAGAGGGTCCACTCTCCGTTGGCATGCCTCGAGCTCACTCTCAGCGGGTCCGTTCCGAGCCATGCCACATCTCCCGTGGCGTCGGTTCCCCGCACGGACGTGAACTCGGAACAGCCCAGCGGACCACCTTCACAGGGGGTCTCCGGGCTGCGTGTGGGATCCGGCGGTTGAGTAATGCCCGGCTGCTGCGTATTCCCCGACTGAATACCAATCCCCGGCTGGATGCCGGGTCCCGTGGATACAAGAGGTTCGTTGACTGTCTGCCCGCATCCGGTCAGCAATACTGCGCAGGCAATGGACGCGCCCAGCAGGAACCTCAACCTGATTCGCCGCACTGCAAACCTCCTGCCGCCCTCATACACGTCCGAACACTCGCTGGGCTAAGCATGACCCAGCCCGGTAAACGCCGAGAATACGGGGAGCGTTGCAATTTGGCCGCAGTTGCTATGGGACGAGTGGTTTGCGGCTTCACGCGGGCAGGACCACCATGGCGGCCGTCGCCCCGGCCAGCATGAAGGGGCCGAACGGGATGGCCGAGCGCAGCGTGCCCCGCCGGGCCACCAGGATGCCCAGGCTCCACAGCCCTCCCAAGAGGAAGGCAGCGAACGTTCCCGCAAAGATGTGGCCCCATCCCAAGTAGCCCAGATACAAGCCCAGCACCCCGGCCAGCTTGACGTCCCCAAAGCCCATTCCGGGTGGATGGACGAGCCTGAGTATGAAGTAGAACAGCCAGAGCAAGGCACCGCCGGCGATGACGCCCAGGCCGGGCACACCAAAGACCACAGCCGCCGGTGCGCCCTCCGGGGTTGAATCAGCGAAGTACACCACCAGTGCCGCAGCCAGCAGCAGCACTCCAGCCACTGCGTAGGACGGAAACACGATCCGGTTTGGCAACAGGTGGCTCCGGATATCTATCCCTGTGAGTCGGACGGCCATCACCACGAAGTACAGGCATGACGCCATCACGAGCCAGAAGCCCAGCGGATTGGCATCCCAGAGGTCGGAGAGTCGTCGGATCACCTTCGGATGCTATCCCGATGGCCGCCATTCCCGCTTGAACCCGTAGGTAAACTGTGGATATGGGGCGCTACAGTGCAGCTGGACCGGGTTTTGACTTGTCCTCCACATTCCGCAATCTTTGCCGTTCGTCGCCGTGGAAGTGGACCAGCCTCCGCTTTGAGTACCTCGAACGGCCCGGCTCCGGCGCCGCCATGGTCCGGGCTTGGCTTAGGCGCCCGGGTGCCCTCCGCCTCGAGACGCCGGACGGCCAACTTCTGCACAGCACCACCGGCATCAACGACTCCCGGGACGATCTTTACATCAGTTCCACGCGCCGTTCGTGGCTGCTTCCGGCTCACCTTGTGACACCGGTTTATGACGACGCCGGCCTTGTCCGCCGGCGCCCTGAGGCCGCCTACGGTGAGCCCTCCTTTGGTAACGGTCGCCTGGCCGCCGCCCTCGACCCCGTAGAGCTTGCCGGCAACGCCCCAGTCCCCTTGGAGTTCCCGGACACCAACCGGGTCTTCCTGGAGCAACCCCACGAGGTGGACCATGAGGGCCGCCTTGCCTTGGAAACCATCGTTACCCCCAGCCGGACGTATGTCCCTTCCGACCCCACTGAACCCTTGGCACACCCCGGCAGAACACTGATCAGGATCGACATCGGCACAGGCGTTTGCGTGGCCAGCCAGAGCCTGGACGGCGACACCGCCGGCAAGGGGCACTGGCTCAAGATCCTGGCAGTGGACGAGTACATGCTTGACGACCTCTTCCTGGCAGAATCGATGAACCTCACGGACGTCAGGCGCCACATCTCGTGGGACATCGGCCCTGCCGCCTGAGGGGTGGCCCCCTTCCGGGCTAAGCTACGGCGATGACATCGCTGGCAGAAATATGGCCCCCTTTCGGACTCACCCTCACCACTCCGAGGCTGACCATCCGTCCCGTCCTCGACGAAGACATCCCTTCCGCCGTGGCCGCGGCCCGTTCCGGTGTCCACGAGCCCGGCAAGAGCCCGTTCAGCATGCCGTGGACAGAACTTCCCGACGACGAGCTCGCTCCCAACATGGCCCAGTGGTACTGGCGCTGCCGCGCCAACTTCACAAAGGACTCTTGGACCCTCCTCCTCGGCGTCTGGCATGACGACGAACTCCTTGGTGTCCAGGACGTCGGCGCCAAGAGCTTCAAAACCCTGAAAACAGTGAGCACCGGCTCGTGGCTCAAGCAGTCCGCGCAGGGCCAGGGTTTCGGCAAGGAGATGCGTGCCGCCGTCGTGAGCTTCGCCTTTGACCATCTGGGCGCGGAAGTAGCCGAGTCCGAAGCGGCGGTCTGGAACCAGCAGTCCCTGGGCGTCTCCACCAGCCTCGGCTACGAACTGAACGGCACTTTCCGCGACGGCTGGGGCGAAAAAGTGGAGGAAGTCCAAAGAGTCCGACTCACCCCCACCACATTCACCCGCCCCCACTGGCCCCTAAAAGTCCAAGGCCACGAAGAGCTGAAAACCTACCTCACGCTCTAACGGCACTAGAAGCATTAGCGAGGCGGCGGTCTCCCGGGAAGGAGCGCATCGCGACGCATCGGACCCCGAAGGTCGCCCAGCGACCTTCGGGGTCCTTTTGCGGTGTGTCTAAGCGACGGCGAAGGGCCGTGGCCCGGCGAACCGAACCACGGCCCAGCCCAGGATGACCTAGATCTCAGCCCCTTCGAGCAACTCAGTCACAAGAGCAGCAATCGGCGACCGCTCAGAGCGGGTCAGCGTGATGTGCCCGAACAGCGGATGGCCCTTGAGTGTCTCCACTACGGCGGCCACCCCGTCGTGCCGCCCCACGCGGAGGTTGTCGCGCTGGGCGACGTCGTGGGTGAGGACGATTTTGGAGTTTTGTCCGATGCGGCTCATGACGGTGAGGAGCACGTTTTTCTCGAGTGACTGTGCTTCGTCCACGATCACGAAGGCGTCGTGCAGGGAGCGCCCGCGGATGTGGGTCAGTGGCAGGACTTCGAGCATGCCCCGGTCCATGACTTCTTCCACGACTTCCTGGCTGACGAGCGCCCCGAGGGTGTCGAACACTGCCTGCGCCCAGGGGTTCATTTTTTCGGATTCGGAGCCGGGGAGGTAGCCGAGCTCCTGGCCGCCCACTGCGTAGAGGGGGCGGAAGACCACTACTTTGCGGTGTTCCCGGCGTTCCAGGACGGCTTCCAGGCCCGCGCAGAGGGCGAGTGCGGATTTGCCTGTGCCTGCGCGGCCACCTATGGAGACGATCCCGACGGCGGGGTCCATGAGGAGGTCGATGGCGAGTCGTTGTTCTGCTGAGCGGCCGTGGAGTCCGAAGACGTCGCGGTCGCCTTTGACGAGCCTGACTTGTTTGTCTGCTCCTACGCGGCCGAGGGCGGAACCGCGGTTGGACAGGAGAACCAGTCCCGTGTTGACGGGGAGTTCCGCAGCGGCCGGAATGAAGGCGGGTTCGTGGCCGTAGAGGGTTGTGATTTCTTCTTCGGTTGCGTCCACTTCGGCCATGCCGGTCCAGCCGGAGTCTTTGACGAGTTCGTTGCGGTATTCGTCGGCGTGAAGACCCATGGCGGAGGCTTTGACGCGCATGGGGAGGTCTTTGGAGACGACGGTGACGTTGTGGCCTTCGTTTGCCAGGTTTTTGGCGACGGCCAGGATGCGGCTGTCATTGTCGCCTCCGCGGAATCCGGCGGGGAGCACTTCCGTGGAGATGTGGTTCATTTCCACCCTGAGGAGGCCGCCGTCTTTCCCGATGGGGATGGCGTGGTCCAAGCCGCCGTGTTCGATTCTGAGGTCGTCCAGGAGCCTTAGGGCTTTCCGGGCGAAGTAGCCCAGTTCGGGATCGTGGCGTTTTCCTTCCAGTTCACTGATGACCACGATGGGGACGATGACTTCGTGTTCAGCGAAGCGCAACAGTGCGTGTGGATCGGATAGCAGGACGGACGTATCGATCACGTAGCTGCGGCCTGTGGCGGACGGTGCGGTCCGCGCTCTTTGTGAGACCCGCTTGGTGCGAGAGGTAGCTGCACTTTCCCCGTCGGAAACCACTGCGGGCAGTTGCTCAGAAATAGCCACATCGACTCCAGCCCCGGGCAGTTCGCCCGGCCTAATGGTGAAGCGGCTCGGCCGGAAGGCCGGGCGTGGCCTCCCATGTAACTGGTGCGATAGTCCGCTCCATATACTGGCCTCCCCGATCAGCGGGCGGTTTTGCCTGCTGATGGGATTAACGTAATCCCACTCACAGAAAATTCCGCAACCTGCGTCGGCAAGTCGCATTGCCAGCTGATTAATTCCTGATGAACCGCAGCAAGGTTAGGTCCCGAATCGCCGCTGGCGCCCGGCATAATCCCTGAGCGCACGTAGGAAATCGACCTTGCGGAAGGCAGGCCAGAGGGCTTCACAGAAGTAGAACTCGCTGTAGGCGCTTTGCCACATGAGGAACCCTGAGAGCCGCTGCTCGCCGGAGGTGCGAATGACGAGGTCCGGGTCGGGTTGGCCGCGGGTGTAGAGGAACCGGGAGATGTCGTCCACCGAAAGTTCATCTGCGACGTCGGACATCTTGCGTCCTTTGGCGTCGGCATCGTGGAGGAGTTCCCGTACGGCGTCGACGATTTCGCGGCGTCCGCCGTAGCCGACGGCCACGTTCACGTGGATCTTTTCGTGGACCGGGGTGCGGGCGGTCAGTTTGTTAAGGCGTTCGGCCAGGTAGTCCGGGAGGAGTTCCGGTGCGCCCATTGCGTGGACGGAGACATCCTCGTCTTCATCCAGCCTGTCCATGGTGTTCGCGATGATGCCCATGAGCAGGTCCAGTTCCTCGCCGGAGCGGCTCATGTTGTCCGTGGAGAGCATGTAGAGGGTTACGACTTTGACGCCGAGTTCCTGGCACCAGCCGAGGAATTCGTGGATCTTGTCCGCGCCCGCTTGGTGCCCTTGGCTGGTGGGTGCGTTGAACTGGCGCGCCCAGCGCCTGTTTCCATCCACCATCACGCCGATATGCCGCGGGATTCTGTCCTGCTTGAGCGATCGCAGCAGTTTGCGCTCGTAGAAGCCATAGAGGAAACCGGGCAGCTCCACCGGACTCTCACCTGACTTCCTTGCTTGTACGACGACGGCGCACATCCAAGGCTACCGTCCCGAGCTGCCGGGCCGGTGCAGAAGACGGTCAAATTCGTCTTCAGGACTTGTTACCAGTGGGTAACTTACCGAAACGTAAGTTATTCTTGACCCATGGCTGAGCTCCTCGAAACCAAGCCCCTATGGCGTGGGTGGATCCACGCCGTCGCCGCCCCCTTTGCACTCGCGGCAGGGATCATCCTGGTGACCGTCGCACCCACCCCCGACCGCAAGGTCACCTCCGCCATCTATGCCTTGACGGGCTTCCTGCTGTTTGGCGTCAGCGCCGTTTATCACCGCGGAAACTGGTCGCCCAAGGTCCGAATGCTGCTCAAAAGACTGGATCACACCAACATCATGCTGGTGATCGCCGGCAGTTACACCCCCCTGGCGTGGTCCTTGCTGGAGCGATCACAGGCCGTGACGTTGCTGTGGCTAGTTTGGTCCGGAGCAATAGTCGGGGTGCTCTTCCGAATTCTGTGGACACACGCTCCACGCTGGTTGTACGTGCCGGTTTACATAGCACTGGGCTGCGGAGCGTTGTTCTACCTGCCCCAGTTCTTCACCGCCAATGCCCCGGCAGCAATACTCATCTGCGTCGGTGGAGTGCTGTACATCGCCGGCGCGGTGTTCTACGCCATAAAAAAACCGAACTTCAGCGTCCAGCACTTCGGCTTCCACGAACTCTTCCACGCCTTCACAGTGCTGGCGTTCGCGGCGCATTTTGCTGCCATCATGATGGCAGTGCTCAGCTAGGCCCGAGCTGGAAAGGCCGTGTCAGTCGCCTGCCGCCATCGCCGCCAGCCGGGACTGAACCGCTGCCACATCGCTCAGCGGCCTCTCGCACACCATGTCGCGGCACAAGTAAACCTGCGCCGATCTGTCTGGCGCGCCTGACCTGTTGAGCAGCAGAGGAACTTCCACCTCCCCGGCCGGGAACGCGCCGTCGTCCATTTTCACGGCGATAACCAGGCCGGGGCTGGGAGACTTCAGCAGCGCAGTGTGCAACTCGCGTAGCAGCGGCGAGTCCGAACCTGCGACGGCGGCCTCTACCGGGCCCGCCAGTGCAGCTTGCGCGGTGGCCAGCAGCCAACCCGCAACACGTGGCGCCCGCGTGGCGAGGGGTGGTAGCAGGCCGAGGATATTGCCGGCCATCAGGCGATGCTCGTGGGAACCGGAGTAAGCGGCGAAAGACAACAAGGCGCCCGCGAAACCGGCGGCACCGCTGGGCGTGGCATTGTCGAACGGGTCCAGCGCAGTTTGCTGGCCCTGGGCGTTGAAAACCTGTGCGGACTCCCCCGCGGAGTCGGCCAATTTCCCGTTCTCCACAAAACGTGAACATGCGGCAAGAATGAGCTCCTCCGCGAAGCGGTACCAGCGCGTGGCTCCCGTGACGCCATAAAGCGCCAGGAGGCCATCGGCGCAGAAGGCGTAGTCCTCAAGCAGACCGCCAATGCCCCGCGCCCGCGAGTCATGTGAAACCCGGACCAGTACCTGTGACGAGCTGTTCCAATGAACGTCCGCGAGGTACTCCGCCACGGCTTCGGCCGCGGCAACCAATTCAGGGCGGTCCAGGATGGCGCCTGCTTCGGCGAGGGCGGCCATGGCGAGGCCATTCCACCCGGCCACCACTTTGTCGTCCCTGGCCGGCTGGTTCCGAAGATTACGGGAGGCCAACAGCACCGGCCGGACCCGTTCCCAGAGCCTGCTCTCTGCGTCCTTCAACGCCCGGCCAGGATGTAGCGGCGAGCCCAGCTCAGAGACAGTTCCCTCCGCACCGACGTTCATCATGGTCGCCACGGCCTCGGCGTCATCCGCGCCAAGGGCGTCCACGAGAGATTCGGGAGTCCACAAATATGTTGCGCCTTCATGATGCACGCCTCCAACCACGGTGTCAGCGTCCAAGGATGAGGCCAACGCGCCGCTGGACAGCTTGAGGGAACCCAACAGCCACTCGGCACACCTCGAGGCCACGGATGCTGCCTCGTCCGCCGGGAAGACCTCATTGCCGCCAAGCCGGACCCAGTGTGCGTAGACGCGCAGCAGCTGCGCATTGTCGTACAGCATTTTTTCGAAGTGCGGCACGGACCAGTCCGCCGTCACCGAGTAGCGGGCGAATCCGCCGTCGAGCTGGTCGCGCAAGGCTGAGCGGGCCATGCCGGCAAGACCCCGGGCTGCCATGTCGCGGGCAGCAAGGGCAGTATCCGACGGTGCGGCTGCGTGCCGGATGAGGAACTCAAGAACCGCCGACGGCGGGAACTTGGGAGCGGTGCCGAACCCACCGGCGTCGGGGTCTTCAGAACGGGCCAGCAGCGCTACGGCCTCCGGAAGGAGGCGTGCATCCAGCATTTCAGGCGGGCCGTCGAGCCTGACCACACCGGCAAAAGGTGCATCGGCCATGTTCGCTGCCAGGCCCCTGGCATTCTGCTCCACGGCATCGCGGCGCTCCAGCCACGCCTCATGGACTGCCTCCAGGACATTGCGGAACGAGGGACGGCCGGGCAAAGGAATGGGCGGGAAGTACGTTCCCGCGTGGAAGGCGAGCCCGTCCGGGGTGAGGAAGACGGACATCGGCCACCCACCTTCGCCGCTGATTGCCTGCGTAGCCGCCATGTACACGGAGTCGACGTCGGGCCGCTCTTCCCGGTCAACCTTCACCGGGACAAAATGGGCGTTCAGGTAATCGGCAGTTTCCTGGTCTTCGAAGGATTCGTGGGCCATGACGTGGCACCAGTGGCATGCCGCGTAGCCGATGGAGAGGAAGACGGGAACATCACGCTCGGCAGCAAAGGCAAAAGCCTCATCACCGAACGGGCGCCAGAACACGGGATTGTTCGCGTGCTGCCGCAGGTAAGCAGAAGGCTCCGAACCCAGGGCGTTACTTGCCCCGGGCCAGTTGGGTCGACCCGATTCAGCGGGTTGACCCGATTCAGCGGGTCCGGGGGCCGCCATCGCCATTCTCGTCGTTGGAGCTACTTGCTTCGACAGCGCTTTCGCTTCCGCCGTCCGCGTCGTCCGCTTCTGCCGCCAAGCGTGCTTCCTCCACCTGGGCGCGGTAGCGAACGCGGCGGATCCTGCGAACCATGTCCACGATCAGGAAGGTCGTGAGGATCACGATGAAGGCCGTGAGGACGAAGCCCCACGTACCGGGCGTCACCTGATCCTCGGACAGGCCAGGCCGCAGTGTGCCCGTGGGATCGGGCGACGGAGTGACGGTCAGGGCAAGAATCAAGTGATGCACTTTCAAACCTTCTATGGGAGCTGGTGCGTGCCGATTGGCAGCGCGTAGCCGGGAAACCGGCCGGCCACACGGTAATTTCTACGAGCGATAGAAACTACCGGCATTCCTATCTTATCCCCGCGAAGAGGTCCTTCTCCGGCAGCTCGGAAGGGACCCTGGACTTGATCAGGGTGTAGTCCTCCCACGGCCAGGCGGTCCTTTGCAGGTCCGGCGATACCGCGAAGAAGAAGCCGAGAGGATCGATCTGGGTCCGGTGGGCCCGCAAGGCGTCATCCCTGGCCTCGAAGAAGTCACCACAATCAACTTGCGTGGTGGTCTGGTGCCCCGCCACCGGCGCAGTGTGACCTTCCGCATCGGCTTCCAGCCATGCCGCAAGCCGCTCGGCATACGGGGACTGCAGCCCCGCTTCTTCCAAG
Organism: Paenarthrobacter sp. GQ52; assembly: GCF_059759005.1. Taxonomy (NCBI): domain Bacteria; kingdom Bacillati; phylum Actinomycetota; class Actinomycetes; order Micrococcales; family Micrococcaceae; genus Paenarthrobacter; species Paenarthrobacter sp. GQ52. The sequence continues at coordinate 420,255 of NZ_JCAXEJ010000001.1, read as the reverse complement.
GCGAAGTGCAGCGCACGGAATCGTTCGGGGCTGAAGGCGCGGTCGTAGTAGAGCTTGCTGGGCGCCCATGGCTCGCCCATGCCGGGATAGCGCTCGGGATCGCCTGCGGCTTCAAAAGCTTCCACCGCAACCTTGTGGGCCATGATGTGGTCCGGGTGCGGATAGCCACCGTTTTCGTCGTAGCTAAGAATGACGTGGGGCTTGAAATTGCGGACCAGCCGGACCAAGGGCGCCGTGGCGCGCTCCAACGGCTGCAGGGCGAAGCACCCCGGGGGCAAGGGCGGAAGCGGATCGCCTTCGGGAAGGCCTGAATCCACAAAACCGAGCCAGCGCTGCTGGATACCCAGGACCGCTGCCGCATTGGCCATCTCAAGGCGCCGTGCGCCAGCCATGTCACGTTTGGGATGGGGGGCGTCCTCCAATGCGGGGTTCTGGATGTCACCGCGCGAACCGTCCGTGCATGTGGCAACCATGACGTCCACTCCCGCCGCGGCGTACATCGCCATGGTTGCTGCGCCCTTGCTGGACTCATCATCCGGATGGGCGTGGACGGCGAGCAGACGCAGCTGCTGCTCGGAACTGCTGGACGCTGTCACGTGACGGCTCCTCTTTCATGGATCATGCTTTTGTGGGCGGTGATGGGGCGCCGGGATCGGCACTAAACTGGATGGGTGACTTCAGAGGACCTATCGGCCACCCAAGTACCGGCAAGCACCAGCCTAGCCAATCGTTACGGCGGTCAAAAGCGCGCCATGACCCGCAAAACCAAGCGGAACATTGTCATCGCCGCCTTGGTCCTCGGAATCGGGTTCGCCGCCTATGTAGCAACTGGCTCAGCCCAGGCCCCGGTCACTTTCAAGGACATCGGTTACAGCACTGTGGACGACACCCAGGCTGAGGTGGATTACCAGGTCACGAAATACCCCGGAGCTACCGCCAAATGCGCCATCAAAGCCTTGGATTCCAAGTTCGCAGTGGTCGGCTGGAAAGTGGTGGAAATCGGGCCCAACGATCCCCAGGACGACCCCGACGGCGGCAGCACCACCATGCAGCGGACTGTCCTGAGGACCGAGTCGCCGGCAGTCTCCGGAATCGTGGACAACTGCTGGATCGTGGACAGCGGGAAATAGCCATCATGTGACCCACGACTCAACCGGTTTGGGTTCGTCCAGAGGATTTACTACAATGGATGAAACCTTCACCCCGTTAAGTTGGTTACTGAGATTCACGAGTGGCCAACTCGGCGGGGTCTTTTGCATTGTCAGATCTAGAGGAGAAATCCGTGTCTACCACCAATAGCGCCACTGCGGCTTGGCTTACCCAGGAAGCTTTCGACCGCTTGCAGGCTGAGCTGGACCACCTTTCCGGCGCTGGCCGGGCGGAAATCGTCCAGAAGATCGAAGCTGCACGCCAGGAAGGCGACCTCAAGGAAAACGGCGGTTACCACGCCGCCAAGGAGGAGCAGGGCAAGATCGAGGCCCGCATCCGCCAGCTCACCGCTCTCCTGCGCGATGCCCAGGTGGGCGAAGCCCCCGCCGACGACGGAATCGTCGAGCCCGGCATGCTGGTTGTTGCCCGCATCGCCGGCGACGAAGAGACGTTCCTGCTGGGCTCCCGCGAAATCGCCGGAGACTCCGACCTTGACGTCTTCAGCGAAAAGTCCCCCTTGGGTGCCGCAATCATCGGCCACAAGGAAGGCGACAGCCTGAGCTACGTCGCCCCCAACGGCAAGGAAATCCCGGTGGAGATCGTTTCCGCCAAGCCCTACGTCGCCTAAGCAGCGGCTAAAACGGCCTGAAATACACGACGCCGGCCCACCCCTTCGCGGGGCGGGCCGGCGTTTTTCGTGTGCGTACCCAACTGGGTCGCAGTTAAGCGCGTTTTGACCGCTCATAACGCGCACAGATGCGACCTAGTTGGGTTAGGGGGTGAGATTGGCCTTGGGACGGAGCAGGATCGCCGCTACGACGCCCCCTACGGCCCCGCCGAGGTGCGCCTGCCAGGAGATGTAGCCCAACACCGTGGGTAGAACGCCGAAGAGGATGCTGCCGTAGGCCATGAACAGGACCACCGAGAGCAGGATCTGCCACCAGCTGCGGTTGAAGAATCCCCGCACCAACAGGAAGGCAAAAAAGCCGAACACCAGGCCGGAAGCTCCGACGGTCACCCCTCCCCCGCCAATCAGCCACACCGCAAGTCCCGATCCGAGCCAGCTGAAGGCCAACGCTGTGATGAACACCCGGATTCCGGACAGGAACACCAGGAAACCGAAGATGATCAACGGCAGCGTGTTGGACAGCAGATGGTTCAGGTTCGCGTGCAGCAACGGAAACGTCAGGATGTCCAGCACACCGTCCATGGAACGGGGTCGCAAGCCAAAGGTTGGATTGAGCCCGTGGCGCATCAAGGTGTTGAGGATCTCGATGATGTAGAGCAGAATAACGAATCCGCCCATGAAGAGCAGCCCGCCCTTCGCCCGACCAGCGAGCGACTCTCTAGCCGCTTCCTTTGAGCCCTCAGGCATTCCAAGCACCATTGGCGCCCCTCCTGTCAGTGCACCACGATTGGCTGGAAGCCCTCGGCCCTGAGCGCGCCGAGAACCTGCTCGCCGTGCTCGTGGCCCTTGGTTTCCAGGTTGATAGTGATGGAGACGTCGCCCATGCTGATGGAACCACCCAAGCGGGTGTGGTCCAGGCCGGTGACGTTGGCATCGTTTTCAGCGATGATGCGGGCGATGGTGGCCAGTGAACCCGGGCGGTCGTCCAGCATCATCCGAACCGTCATGAAGCGGCCAGCGGCGGAAAGACCGCGCTGGATGACTTTGAGCATCAGCATGGGATCGATGTTGCCGCCGGAAAGCACGACGGCGGTGTTCCCCGGGTTTTCGATCTTGCCGTCCATGAGCGCGGCTACTCCGACTGCCCCGGCAGGCTCAACAACCATCTTGGCGCGCTCGAGCAGGAAGATCAGTGCCCGCGCGAGGGAGTCCTCGCTCACGGTCACGACGTCGTCAACAAGCTCGCGGATGATGCTGAAGGGAAGCTGCCCGGGACGTCCCACCGCGATGCCGTCAGCCATGGTGGTGACCTTCTTCAGCGGCACCAATGCATCGGCAGCCAAAGATGGCGGGTAGGCGGCGGCGTTTTCTGCCTGCACGCCAATGACCCTGATCTCACGGCCGAGCTCCTTGGCCCTGGCCTTGATCGCGACAGCCACACCGGCCAACAGCCCGCCGCCGCCAACTCCCATGAGAATGGTGTCCACGTTGGGGATCTGGTCCAGGATTTCAAGCCCGATGGTGCCCTGTCCTGCAACAACGTCCACGTTGTCGAAGGGATGAACGAAAACCGCGCCTGTTTCGTTGGCGTAACGCTGCGCTTCCGCCAGCGCTTCATCCACGTTGTGGCCGTGCAGTATGACTTCGGCACCGTGGCTTCGGGTGGCAGCCAACTTGGGAAGGGCCACGCCGAGGGGCATGTAGATGCGGGCATTGATGCCAAGGCTCTTGGCAGCCACCGCCACACCTTGGGCGTGGTTGCCGGCCGAGGCCGCCACCACACCGCGCTTCTTTTCCTCATCCGTCAGCCGGGCCATCCGCACGTAGGCGCCGCGGACCTTGAAGGAACCCGCACGCTGCAGGTTCTCACACTTGAAAAAGACGTTGCCGCCCACGAGGCTGCCCAGCGCACGGGACGACTCCACCGGAGTCTTGGTAATAATGCCCTCGAGCAGCTCCTGCGCCTTGAGGACATCGTCCAGCGTGACGGGCAGGGTTTCGAGGGTATTCACTGACTATTCTCCTTTGTTGGTGTCGGCTTGGGGCCCCTCAACAGAGGTGCTCCCCGAAGCCTTGGTCTTGCCGGCGACGCCTTTGCCGAGGCGGGATTCGGGCCTTGGAAGGTGGACCTCCTTGAAGTTGGCGTCGCCTCCTGGCCCCGCCGAAGCGGCTGCCGGCTGGAGCTCCACACCGCCCAATCCTTCATCATGTTCCCACGTCCGGCCCGCAATGTAGCGAACTGCCGTGTTTACTACGGCGAGCAGCGGGACCGCGAACAGCGCCCCGGGGATGCCTGCCAGGTAGGAACCGGCGGCAACCGAGAGGATCACAGCCACCGGGTGCAGTGCCACCGCCTTGCCCATGACCAGCGGCTGCAGGATGTGGCTTTCCAACTGCTGCACCACCAGAACGATCGCCAGCATGATCAACGCGTTGATGGGCCCGTTGGCAACGAGGGCGAGCAACACAGCGATTGCCCCCGTAACCAAGGCACCGACCACCGGGATGAACGAGCCGATGAATACCAGGACAGCCAAGGGAAGAGCCAGCGGAACCTGAATGATGGCAGCGCCAACGCCAATGCCCACAGCATCCACGAACGCGACGAACATTTGAATCCGCACATAGCTGACCATGGACGTCCAGCCTCGTCGCCCGGCGCCATCGGTGGCCCTCCGCGCGCTCTTGGGCAGGAGACGAACCATGAAGGCCCAGATCCTGGGCCCCTCCAGCAGGAAGAAGATGAGGATGAACAGAGCCAGAACAAGACCTGCCGCAAAGTGTCCGGCGGTGCTGCCGAAGGATAGTGCACCACTGAGGATGCTGCTGCTGTTGTTCTGGAGTGCATCGGCGCCGTCGGAAATGTACTGGTCAATCTGGTCCGCGGTCAGGTGCAGCGGGCCATCGGCCAGCCAAGTTTGGATCTGCTGGATGCCCGCCAGTGCTTCGTGCCATAGCGCACCGAAGCCAGTAACAAGTTGCCTGCCCACCAGTGCCAAGGCACCACCGATCACGCCAATGAAACCAAGCACGGTAATGGCGACTGCTCCCCCGGTGGGAAGCTTCCGACTGCGCAGCCATGCCACAACCGGATGCAGCAAACCGGCCAGCAGCGCGGCAACCATCACCGGGATAATGAGGAAGCTGACCTTGCCCAGCAGCCAGACGAGGGCACCGATCATGAGAAGGATCAAGCCTGCCCGCCAGGACCAGGCTGCAGCAATGCGCACCCCGTAGGGGATGTCTTCGGCAATTTGGCGGTCAGAACGTGTTTTGGCGTCCGGTGTTGGCGTCATGAATCCATAATTCCGTAGCCCGGGCCGTATGGGAAACCGGCTCTCACTTCCGAGACAATCCGAGACATTCCGAGGTATTTCCCGGAGCGAGGGCCTACAGGGATGCTGTGATTCCCCAGCGCATGGTGAACGCCTCGCCAGGGGCCAACCAGCGAAGGCCGTCGCCGCTGTTGAACGCGTTGGCCGGGCCGGTCATCGGTTCGATAGCCACGGCTTTGGAGCGGCCAGGGAACGTGTCCGTGACGAAAACGTGGGCGTATTGGCAGCTCTCGTCCTGCTCAAGGCTTACGCTGCGGCCATCCGGTGCGGTGAGCGTGTGGCGCGCCGTCCCGCCGTCGAACGCCAGATCCGTCAGTGCAACATCCACCAACAAGCTGCCCACAACGGCACCCCCGGAGAAGTCATACGCGCCGTCCACAGGAGCGGTGCTACGTGGGATGAGTCGCTCGTCCGCCACCAACCGGGTGCCTGCATGGACCGTCAGAACCAGGTCCTCCGGAGCGACATCACCCACACGCAGGTAGGGGTGCGCGCCCAGGACAAAGGGAGCCGTGGCTTGGGAATCGTTGATCAGCGTCTGCGAGACCCGGAGATCCAAGCTCTGATCGAGCTCGTAACGCACCCGATGCCGCACCAGGAACGGGTAGCCGTGTTGCGGGAAGACCGTGGCTTCCAGCGTCACGGAAAACTCGGTTTCGTCCACCAGGGTGTACCCGGTGTTGCGCAACAGGCCGTGGCTGGCGTTGTTGCGTGACGCTTCAGTGATATCGAGTTGTTGCTTTTTTCCTTCCAGGTACCAGACCCCGTCTTCTACCCGGTTGGCCCACGGCGCCAGGGTGATGCCGGTGGCTCCGGGCGAAATTTCGCCGTCTCCATAGCTTTCAGTCAGCTGCACTCCACCCCGGGAGTAGAGCCGCAAACCCGCGGCGAGCTCGGTGATGACGGCGAGCGCGTCGTCCCTGCGGAGCTCGAACTGACGCCCCGTAGCATAGCGGCGGGACTCGGACTGGTGGGGGTTATCGGCAGGCGACAGGGACGCAGACATGGCAATACCGTACTGCATTAGAGGACGGTTCCCACCGAGAAATGTTTGCTTTTGTTAGAAACTATGCGTTTTTGGTTACTTGTGGAATGATGGACGTATGAGCCGCATCACCAGCACCCGCCTCGCAGACAGCCGAGAGCTGATCTACTTCGACGACCCCGGGACTCCGGAACGAACACCGGACTCGTTGGTGGACCACCGCGAGCTTCCAACCCGCGGTGAGCCGGGTGAGGTCCGCTATGACGCCTTGTCGGGTGACTGGGTGGCCGTGGCTGCCCACCGCCAGACGCGTACGCACCTTCCCCCCGCTGATCAGTGCCCCATCTGCCCCACCACAGCTGCGAACCCCTCCGAAATTCCGGCATCGGATTACGACGTCGTGGTGTTCGAGAACCGCTTCCCGTCCCTCGGCCCGGCCTTGGGCGACATCCCCCCGATTCCTGCGTCGGGGCACTCCGGCCACAATGTCAAGGGAGCGGCATATGGCCGCTGTGAGGTGGTTGCCTTCACGCCACAGCACACCGGCTCCTTTGCCGAACTGGGCGAAACGCGTGCCCGCACGGTCATTGAAGCGTGGGCCCAGCGGACCGAAGCTTTGAGCGCCTTGCCCGGCATCAAGCAGGTCTTTCCTTTCGAGAACCGCGGCGCGGACATCGGAGTCACCCTGCACCACCCTCACGGCCAGATCTACGCCTACCCCTACGTAACTCCCCGCGCCGCCCAGCTCGGTGCGGTGGCACGGAAGTACTACGACGACGTCGACGCGAAGGAAACGCTCGGGGCCTCACTCCTCAACGCTGAACGCGAGGACGGCAGCCGTATGGTCCTGGAAGCCAAGCATTTCAGTGCCTACGTACCTTTCGCGGCCCGCTGGCCCCTGGAAGTCCACCTCGTTCCGCACCGCAGCGTCCCCGATCTTGCGGCACTCACGGGGGAAGAACGCGATGAGCTTTCGCAGGTCTACTTGGACCTGCTGAAGCGGCTCGACGCCCTCTACCCCACCCCCATGCCGTACATCTCGGCCTGGCACCAGGCCCCGCTGGACCCGGCTCTTCGCCCTGCGGGCCAGTTGCACCTGCAGCTGACCTCACCTCGCCGCGCTGCCGATAAGCTCAAGTATCTGGCCGGCTCCGAGGCCGCCATGGGAGCCTTCATCAACGACACCACCCCCGAGGCGGTGGCGGAGCGGCTACGCAGCGTCGCCGCATCACCTTCGAACAAGACCCTGGAAGGCACACGAGCATGACCACCACCACCGAGACCGGCGTCCTCGCAGCCCGCTTCCAGGAAACGTTCGGCGCAGCTGCCGACGGCGTGTGGCAGGCACCGGGACGCGTCAACCTGATCGGCGAGCACACGGACTACAACGAGGGCTTTGTGCTCCCCTTCGCCATCGATAAGACGGCAAAGGTGGCACTGCGGGTCCGCGACGATTCAAGGGTGCGTATGCTGTCCACCTTTGGCGGGCACGGCGTGGTGGAAGCCGACCTCGCGGACTCGGAACCCGGATCCGGTGAGGGATGGTCCCGCTACCCGCTCGGCGTCGCCTGGGCGCTCAAGGAACGCGGCATCGAGGTGCCCGGCTTTGACCTCCTCCTTGATTCCGATGTTCCGTCCGGAGCCGGCCTCTCTTCATCACACGCGATTGAGTGCGCCGTCATCTCTGCCCTTAACGAATTGACGGGCGCCGGTTTCGCTGCCGAGGACCTGGTCCTCGCAACCCAGCGCGCCGAGAATGTGTTCGTTGGAGCACCCACCGGAATCATGGACCAGTCAGCATCCCTGCGCGGCGCCAAGGGACACGCTGTGTTCCTGGACTGCCGTGACCAGCATGTGGAGTTGGTCCCGTTCGACGCAGAAGCTTCCGGCCTGGTCCTGTTGGTTATCGACACAAAGGTGTCGCACTCGCATGCCGACGGCGGATACGCCTCCCGCCGTGCGTCCTGCGAGTTAGGTGCCGAGATTCTTGGCGTCAAGGCACTGCGCGACGTCGGCGTGGAGCGTTTGGAGGAAGCATCAGGCCTGCTTGACGAAACTACCCTTCGGCGGGTCCGCCATGTGGTCACGGAAAACGATCGGGTCCTCCAGACGGTGGAAGTCCTGGGCACCGAGGGCCCTGCCGCCATCGGAGCATTGCTGGATGCCAGCCACGTTTCGATGCGCGACGATTTTGAGATCTCCTGCCCGGAACTGGACCTTGCCGTGGATACTTCCCGGGCCAACGGCGCTATCGGCGCCCGCATGACGGGTGGTGGTTTTGGCGGTTCCGCCATCGCACTGGCACCGGTTGGCCAGGAGCAACAGGTACGCGACGCCGTCGTGCGTTCCTTCGCGAAGGCGGGCTTCACTGCCCCTGACATCTTCACCGTTACCCCGGCCGCTGGAGCTCTTCGCCTGGCCTGAGGCGTCCGGTTTCTCCTGCGAGCGCCCGGCGTACCACCTGATGCCGGGCGTAAGCTGGGGCCATGACTGAGGCTGTCATCGTAGCTACTGCAAGGAGCCCTATTGGCAGGGCTTTCAAAGGCTCCCTCAAGGACGAACGTCCAGACGACCTGGCAACCGCCATGGTGCAGGCCGCCCTCGCGAAGGTTCCGGGCTTCGATCCCGCAGCGGAGGACGGCCAAGGATTGGACGACATCCTGCTGGGCTGCGCTGAACCCAGTGGCGAGGCCGGATCCAACATGGCACGAGTGGTGGCCGTCCTTGCCGGGCTGGACCGCGTGCCAGCGGCCACTATCAACCGTTTCTGCGCCTCGAGCCTGCAAACCTTGAGGATGGCCTTCCACGCCATCAGGTCCGGGGAAGCCCACGCGATTGTCTCCGCGGGAGTGGAGAGTGTGTCCAGGTACCAGAACTGGGCGGGTGCCGGCGAAACGGACTCCTCCAACCACAACCCGCTGTTCGACGCGGCAGCCCAACGTACGGCCTCCCGCGCGGCGTCCAACATCCCTTGGACCGACCCCCGGCTGGGCGGCCGCCTGCCCGACATCTACATCTCCATGGGCCAGACGGCCGAGAACGTTGCCACCAGCTATGGCATCAGCCGGGCCGAGCAGGACGAGTGGGCCGTCCTCAGCCAGACTCGTGCCGAAGCCGCGATCGACGCAGGGTTTTACGCCCGGGACATCACGCCCTACACACGCAAGGACGGCACCGTCGTGGAGCGGGACGACTCCCCCCGCGCGGGTGTGACCCTCGAAGCTGTATCCGCCCTGCAACCGGTTTTCCGTTCAGAAGGGACCGTCACAGCCGGCAACGCATGCCCGCTCAACGACGGCGCCGCGGCGGTAGTGGTCATGAGTGACTCACGCGCGCGCGAACTGGGCCTGCAGCCGCTCGCGCGGGTGGTTTCAACCGCCGTCAGCGCCCTCTCTCCCGAGCTCATGGGCATGGGGCCCGTGGAATCCACGCGACGGGCCCTCGGGTTAGCTGGCCTGACCATGGATGACATTGATCTGGTGGAGCTCAACGAAGCTTTCGCTGTGCAGGTGGTGGCGAGCGCCCGTGAGTTGGGTATTGACCCCGCAAAGCTCAACGTCCATGGTGGGGCCATTGCCCTGGGCCATCCCTTCGGCATGACCGGCGCCCGGATGACAAGCACGCTCCTCAACGGCCTCAAGGAACGAGACGGAACTTTGGGGCTTGCCACCTTGTGCGTCGGTGGCGGTCAAGGGATGGCGGTTGTTTTCGAACGACTGACCTAGTCAGAAACGCAAACATGCCGGGACGCAAAAATGCCCCCGAAACTCGGGGGCATTTCGCGTTGGAGCTGTTGTAACTAGTCGTCGCCTCGCAGGATCGCCAAGAGGCGGATGATTTCGACGTAGAGCCAAACCAGCGTGACCGTCAGGCCGAACGCCGCAACCCAGGAGTAACGCTCCGGGGCGCCTGCGCGGACGCCTTCTTCGATGCTGGTGAAGTCCATGATCAGCGAGAACGCTGCCAGGCCGATGGCCAGGATGCCGATGAAGACACCCAGCGGGATGCCGAAGATCTCGAAGCTTGTGCGGAGGCCGAAGGGCTCCTGCACAGCGCCGGTCCACATCATCACCATGTTGATCAGGGCGAAAACCGCGTAACCGATGGTGGCGATCATGAAGAAGCGCACCATCTTGGGGGTGGCGCGGACCTTGCCGCTCTTGAAGAGCACCAGGGTGACGCCGAAGACTGCCAGCGTACCGATGACGGCCTGGAGGCCGACGCCGGGGTACATGCCGTCCAGGATGCGGGTAAGGCCACCGAGGAACAGGCCCTCAAGGCCGGCGTAGGCAAGGATCAGTGCCGGTGAAGGCTGCTTCTTGAACGTGTTCACCAACGCCAGGACGAATCCACCCAGTGCACCAACGATCATGAGCATGGTGGAGAGAGCGGGCGCCACGAAGAGTGTGACGCCGGCGCCGAGGATGAGAACCACGAGGCAGGCGACAGTCTTCATGATGACGTCGTCATAGGTCATGCGGCCAGTGTCGGCAGGGCCTGCAGCGGGCTGGTTGTACATCTGCTGCAGCTGTTCATTGGTCATGTTCTGCTGCTGGGCAGACCATGCTGCATGGCCGTCCATGACCTGGCTCGGTGCACGGCCGGGTGCCTGGTTGAACTGCTGGCCGTACGGGTTCTGCGGTACAGGCGGGGCCTGCTTTGCTCCACGGAAATTCTTTCCGTTGAAGACTGGGTTTCCGCCAAGTGCCATTGCGGGTGTCCTCCTGAAAAAGGGCTAGTGATAGTTCACGGTACCAAGTACTACGCGCGCGTGGCAGGGAAAGTTCCCTTGTTCACGCAGACGAAACTCAACCGTGACAAGAAATTGGAAGACTGTCGCCCTGGGAACGTTTAGTAGCACCCTTAAACAACAAAGGTTTACTTAAGGATTGCTACATCACTAGTTGCCTATAGCTTCACAGTTGTTATCCGATCGCGATCTTCGCACCCCCGAACTGGGCATTTATTATCTCCACCGGACGGTAACATAGGCCACACATGGGTGACTTAGATCACAAACGAGGCAGCTAGGCAAGAACTGTTCACAAGCCCCATGACCGTTCGCACCGGCTGCAAAGGCGCAGCCGGGACCACCCCCACTGTGGAGGTTTCCATTTTGAGAAGCACACTGCGCGACCCGTCCATGAGACGGTCCAAAGGACTGCAGAGAGTTGTGGGGGCGCTGTTCGCAGCCCTCATCACCGCTCTGTTGATCGCCGCCCCTTCGGCACAGGCAACCACCCCCTCGCCTTCGCCGTCCCCGACGACTTTCCAGAACAACATCAGCGGGTTCCTCCGCGATGATGCCCGGGCTCCCATACCCGGCGTCAAGATCAAAGCCACGGGCAACGGGTTTGAGGGTGAAGCCACCTCCGGAGCCAACGGAGCCTGGACCATCGGCGTTCCCGTCCAAGGCACCTACACCATTGAGCTGGACACCTCCACCTTGCCGGAGGGCATCGCACTGGCCGAGGGCCAGGACAATCCCCGCGATGTCACGTTCAGCCAGACGTCCAACTTGTCGGTGATCTTTGCCTTCGGCGAGGGCATCGTGGTCCAGCAACAGGACTTCGGCCAAAACCTCCTCAACCGCCTCGTCGCGGGCCTGAGCTTCGGCCTCCTCCTTGCACTCGCCTCGGTCGGCCTCTCCCTGATCTTCGGAACCACCGGCCTGACCAACTTCGCCCACGGTGAGATGGTGACGCTGGGCGCAGTACTGGTGTTTATGTTCAACGCCTTTGGGTTCCCCTTCTGGCTGGCCATCCTGCTTGCCCTGGTGGGCGGCGGTCTCTTCGGCTACGTCCAGGACGCAGGGCTCTGGCGGCCGTTGAGGAAACGTGGCTCAGGCTTGGTCCCCATGATGATCGTCAGCATCGGTCTCGCGTTGGCCATCCGCTACGTCATCCAGTTCTTCTTCGGCGGTGCAACGCAGCAGCTGCCCGGCGCCCAGAGTGCCGAGATCCAGATCGGCCCTGTTTCGATCTCCCCGAACAACCTGTGGTCCCTGATCATCAGTGCGGTGGTCATCGCCCTGATCGGCATCGTCCTGCTGAAGACCCGTCTCGGCAAGGCAACCCGTGCAGTAGCCGACAATCCCGCGCTGGCAGCCGCCTCCGGCATCGACGTCGACTCCGTTATCCGCATTGTGTGGATCGTCGGCGGCGTCCTCGCCTCCCTCGGTGGCATCCTGTGGGCGTACTACCGCCCTGGCGTCACCTTCGACATGGGCTCGCAAATCCTGTTGCTCATCTTCGCCGGCGTGACGCTGGGTGGTTTGGGAACCGTCTTCGGCGCCCTGATCGGCTCAATCGTCGTCGGCATCTTCGTGGAACTGACCACAGTGTTCGGCCTCCCCGCCGACCTCAAGTACGTCGGTGCCCTGTTCATCATGATTGTTGTTCTTCTGTTCCGACCGCAGGGTATCCTCGGCCGGCGTGAGCGTGTGGGTTAGGAGCGGGCCATGGACTTCGGATTTATTTTCTCCAGCGCCCTTGGCGAACTGTTCAGCCCGACGACGGCGGCCTACGCACTTGCCGCTTTGGGCCTCGCGGTGCACTTCGGCTACTCAGGCCTGCTGAACTTCGGCCAGGCCGGCTTCATGGCTGTGGGTGCCTACGGTTTCGCAATCTCTACCTTGAGTTTCGACGCCCCGTTCTTCCTTGCACTGATCATCTCTATTCTTTGCTCGGTGATCTTCGCGTTCATCCTGGGTATTCCTACGCTGCGGCTTCGTGCCGACTACCTGGCTATCGTCACCATCGCCGCCGCCGAAATTGTGCGGTACGTGGTCACTACCAACCAGCTCACCAGCGTCACAGGCTCCGCCAACGGCCTGGCAGCGTTCGAGAACACCTTCTATGCCATGAACCCCTTCCCTGAAGGGTCCTACATGGGCATGAACAACCGCGACTTCTTTATCCGCGTCGTCGGATGGGGCCTGGTCATCGTTTGCTGCCTCTTGGTGTGGCTCCTGATGCGCAGCCCCTGGGGCCGCGTCCTGAAGGGCATCCGCGAAGACGAGAACGCTGTCCGCTCGCTCGGCAAGAACGTTTACGCCTACAAGATGCAGGCGCTGGTCATTGGTGGCGTGCTCGGCGCCTTGGCGGGCATGATCTTCACCCTCCCCCGCGGCGCCGTCCAGCCGTCCAACTACGGCACAGAGCTCACGTTCTTCCTGTGGACCTGCCTCCTGCTCGGCGGCATGGCCACGGTCCTGGGGCCCGTCATCGGAGCCATGATCTTCTGGGTGGTACTCTCACTGACCCAGAGCCTGCTCTACGGCCTCATCGAATCAGGGGCAGTCACCTGGCTGACCACCGTCCAGGCAGGCCAGCTGCGCTACATCCTGGTAGGCGTTGCACTGATGCTCCTGATGATCTTCCGCCCGCAAGGCGTCTTCGGCAATAAGAAGGAGCTTGCTTTCGCATGAGTGAGACCAACGAACGCAACACCGAAAATATCGACTACATGACCGATTCGCGGCCCATCGCCGTCGGGGAGAATACCCCCGGCTGCAAGAAGCGCGATCCCATTGTGGTGGCAGAGGATGTCACACGTTCCTTTGGCGGCATTAACGCAGTGGACGTGGAATACCTGGAGATCCCCCGACACAAGATCACCGCCTTGATCGGGCCCAACGGAGCTGGCAAGACCACCTTGTTCAACCTGCTCACGGGCTTTGATACCCCCAACACGGGCAAGTGGCAGTTTGAAGGCAACAGCCTGGCCGGCGTCTCGTCGTACAAGGTTGCCCGTATGGGCATGGTCCGCACGTTCCAGCTGACCAAAGTGATGGGCAAGCTGACCGTCATGGAAAACATGCGCCTTGGTGCTGCAGACCAGCCCGGCGAACGGCTGTCCAGGGCCCTGTTCAAAGGCATATGGGGAGGTCGCGAAAAGGAAATCACGGCCCAAGCCGACTTGCTGTTGGAGAAGTTCAAGCTGGATACCAAGAAGGACGACTACGCAGCGTCCCTCTCCGGTGGTCAGCGCAAGCTCCTGGAGATGGCACGCTCCCTGATGGTGAAGCCCAAGCTGGTGATGCTGGATGAGCCCATGGCCGGTGTGAACCCGGCATTGACACAGTCTCTGCTGGACCACATCAAGAACCTCAAGGCGGAGGGCATGACCGTGCTCTTCGTGGAGCACGACATGAACATGGTCCGCCACATTGCTGACTGGGTTGTGGTCATGGCCGAAGGCAAGGTAGTTGCCGAAGGACCTCCGGGCGAAGTCATGAAGAACCCCGCCGTCATCGACGCCTACCTTGGTGCCCACCACGATGTGGACCTTGGCGATGCTGAAGGCATCAAGGTGCTCGAGGCAGAACTCGAAGCTGACGAAGAGTCCGTAGTGGGAACTGAAGACGCCGGCATCCTGTCCGAGATCGAAGAAACCAAGAAGGAGGACGGGAAATGAGCAGCAGCACCAGCGCAATGCCCGCCTCGGCTGCAGCGCCGGCCAGTGATTCCGTGGTCAAGGTTACTAACCTCGTGGCCGGCTACATTCCTGGCGTCAACATCCTCAATGGCTGCAGCATAGAGGCCCGCAAGGGTGAGTTGATAGGCATTATCGGCCCCAACGGCGCCGGTAAATCCACACTCCTGAAGGCCATGTTCGGCTTGGTGAAGGTCCACTCCGGCACAGTGGTGGTTCGTGGCCAGGACCTCACGGGGTTGAAGGCCAACAAGCTGGTCACCCAGGGTGTGGGCTTCGTCCCGCAGACGAACAATGTCTTCGCCACACTGACCATTGAAGAGAATCTCCAAATGGGCATGTTCCAGCGGCCCAAGGACTTCTCCGAACGCTTCGACTTTGTCACCAGCCTCTTCCCGGAGTTGGGAAAGCGGCGTGCCCAGCGCGCGGGGTCCCTGTCCGGCGGCGAACGCCAGATGGTGGCCATGGGCAGGGCACTCATGATGGACCCGGCTGTGCTGCTGCTCGACGAGCCGTCGGCAGGCCTCTCCCCCGTCAAACAGGACGAGACCTTCCTCCGTGTCCATGAGATCAA
The DNA here is from genome assembly GCF_059759005.1 of Paenarthrobacter sp. GQ52. Lineage (NCBI taxonomy): Bacteria > Bacillati > Actinomycetota > Actinomycetes > Micrococcales > Micrococcaceae > Paenarthrobacter > Paenarthrobacter sp. GQ52. The sequence continues at coordinate 405,148 of NZ_JCAXEJ010000001.1, read as the reverse complement.
CCGCGCCGGAGTCTCGGTGATCATGGTGGAACAGAACGCCCGCCGTTGCCTGCAGATCTGCGACCGCGGCTATGTCCTGGACCAAGGCAAGGATGCGTACACAGGTACGGGCCGCGAGCTCATGAAGGACCCCAAGGTCATCCAGCTCTACCTGGGTACCTTGGCCGACGAGGTTTAATCGCCCCACACCCAAAGGACGGGCAAAGGAGGGCTCCGGAATACCCCGGGCCCTCCTTTTGCTTACGACGGCTCCGGACCTCCCGCTCGTTGCGAGGCCCGCTCTGCGCCCCAAAAACACCCCTAAGCACGCACACCAGGCCCCACAACACGAGCCCACCATCCACATAGTCGGTGCGGCTATCACCTTCTTTGAACGGCGACACATAGTGACACCCCGAGGAATGCGGCGCGTCGGACGGGCTGCAGATTCAAAGTGGGTGGATGCCGCACGCCCCGCTCGTTGCGAGGCCCGCTCTGCGCCCCAGACACACCCCTAAGCACGCACACCAGGCCCCACAACACCGCTCACAGGGCCAGCAAGCGTTAACGCCCAACGGGTCCCCTTCCTTGTGAGGAAGGGGACCCGTTGCTAACTGCGGTCTAGTTGGCGTTCAGCTTAGAGCTTGCCGAACTCTTCGCGGACCGGCTTGTAGGTGTTGTCGTCCTGGTATTCGTAGATACCGATGTATGCCTCGGTGGGGTCGCCGGCATCGGAGAACGTTACCGGACCGGACTGGCCGTCGTAGTCGATGTCCTTGCCCTCGCGGAGCAGGGTGACGCATGACGGGAAGTCGGTGCACTTCTCGCCGCCTTCAGAGACTTCCTTGAGCTTGGCCGCGATGTCCGTGCCCTTGGTGCTCTTGGCTGCCTCAGATGCCAGCGCAATCAGGTTCACGGCGTCGTAGGACTCTCCTGCGTAGCTGTAATCCTTCAGGGCGGGATCGATCGCGAGGAGCTTCTGCTTGAAGGCGTCCTTGGCGAACGTACCGGGGATGGTTCCCTGTGCGCCCTTCATGGTGCCTGCCTGGAAGTCCTTGCTGTAGTCCGAGGTGTTGCCGTCAACCATGAACAGCTGCGTGGGCTTGACGCCCTTGCCGGTCATGAGGGGCACGATGCTCTTGGCCTGGTCGAAGGTGATCAATGCGATCGCATCCGGCTTGGCTGCGAGGACCTTGTCCACTTGGCTGCTGAACTGCGAATCACCTTCGTTGAAGAGTTCTTCTGCAACAACCTTGCCGCCGGCTGCCTCGAAGGCTTCCTTGACGTTCTTCTGCAGGCCGGTTCCGTAGGCGTCGTTGAGAACGATCATGCCAACAGTCTGGGCGCCACAGGTAGCCATGTAGTTGCCGAGGACCTTGCCCTGCAGGACGTCGGACGGTGCCGTGCGCCAGTAGAGGCCCTTGTCGTCCCATGTGGTGAAGTCAGGTGAAGTGTTCGCCGGGGAGAAGTGGATGACGCCAGCGCCGGTGATCTGGTTGATGACCGTCTTGGAAACGCCGGACGAGGCCGCACCGATTACTGCGCTCACACCCTGGCCCAGCAAGGCTGTGGTGGACTGCGTGGCGATGTCGGTCTTGGTGTCACCGGAGTCGCGGTGGGTCACCTCTATGGGAGCGCCAAGAACGCCGCCAGCGTCGTTGACTTCCTTGACGCCGAGGTTGACACCGGCAATTTCAGGCGGGCCGAGGAACGCCAGCGACCCCGTTGTCGGCAGGAGCGATCCAAGCTTAAGCGGCGTAGCCGTGGTGGTGGTCGAGGGAGGTACAGGTCCCGTGTTGGTGGCAGCCTGGCTGTTGCCGGCTCCCGCCCCGCCGCTCGGTGCCGGGCAGGCGATACCTGCCGCGGCGGCGGATTGAGACCCAGTCTGGGTAGGTGTCGAAGACCCACCACAAGCTGTGGCCAAGAGAGCGACCCCAATGCCAAGCGCGGTTAGCTTGGCGGCTCGGGGCGCCGCTGGGGAAAGATCAAACATTCGTTGTCTCCTCGATCGAAAGGTGCGAACTGCCTTTGATGCGATTACTCAGGTGTTCCTGATTAAGACTCAAACTAGTGCAATTGCCCCGGGAACATAAGTGATTCAGGTCACATCCCTATAACACTCGTTGCCTGTGGGGAATCTACGAGCTTGCTGGGAAAAGTCCCTGAAGAGGAGAACCGTGCACACGAAGCGAGAAAGAGCTCTCACCTTGCGTTTGTGCCCCAGGTGGGACTCGAACCCACAACACGCGGATTTTAAGTCCGCTGCCTCTGCCAATTGGGCTACTGGGGCGCCCGGACCATGGTATCCCAGCTAGAGCCGGTTGAATGGCGCGGCGTAGCGAAAGGTGCCCCGGACGCCGTCGGGCCATTCCGGTAGGGGTAGAAGCTGGAAGTGCTCGCCCCACATCGCCTCAGGCGGTTCAACGCCCATGGAGGTGGCTGGCACATAGCCGAAACGCGGATAGTAGAGCGGGCTGCCGAGCAAGGCGATTCCGGGTTCCCCGAGTGCCGTGGCACGAGCCGCCGTCTCGCGCATCAACGCCGAACCAACCCCGCGCCGCTGGAAGGGCGGAAGCACGCCTATGGGACCCAAACCCAGCAGTTCGAGCTCTCCGACCCAGGCCCGCGTGCTGATGGCGTGACCCACGATTTCACCGCCCATTTCCGCCACGATGCTGAGTTCCAGGACGTACTCGCTGCACTCAAAAAGCTCGCGCAAGAGCCCCACTTCAATCGGCGTGCCGTCAACGGGTTCACCGGTCACCGGGGAGACAGAAAACGCCCGTGCAGTCAGTTCCAGGATCTCGGCCCGGTCCTCGGGCCGCTCCGAACGCAGGACCACGCCGCGGGCAAGAAGCCGCAGCACGTCCATGGCCCGGCCGGCGTCCTCCGACGGCACCAGCAGGTGATCGTGATGGAAACCGGCCAGGACGTTGCAACTGATCCCTGCGTGCGTCAGCGCAGCACTGACAGCAGCAGTGAGCCCCACGGCTTCGAGGGCCGAATGGACCTGGAGCGTGATCCATGTGGCCACGAAATCGTAGCTAAGTCCCAAAGAATCGGCTTCGTCGCGGTGAAGGACCACCGTTAGGCCTTCGGCCTCGCGAACTGCCGCTTCGATGCCACCTTCCAAAGGCCGGCCGTGCGGCCAAAGAGCGTAAACGTAGTCGCCATCGCGGGCTACGGGATGAAGCGACTCCAGGAGCGTCTTCAGATCAGTTTCGCCGGACATGGCAACAGTCTAGGGGCAGCTTTGGCGCGCCCGCCCAGGCGACGCCGTTAAACGCCGACGGCGACCATCCCCCGCAAGGGGACGGCCGCCGTCGAGCGTGTACTACTTGGCGTCAGCAGTTACCGGAGTCTTGACTTCCTCGGCAACCGGCTTGGCTTCCACCGGTGCCGGAGCGGCAGCAGGCTTGGGAGCCGGCGTCGCTGCGGCCACGAAGGCACCGCGCGGGTTGTCCAGGTCCATCAGCGGCGTGGTGTCGCGGCCGGCGAAGAAGGCCAGAATCCAGCCGAGGATCACGCGGAACTTGCGTTCCACCGTAGGCATCGCCATGCCGTGGTAACCACGGTGGGCCAGCCAGGCGAGGCCGCCCTTGAGGCCGATGCGGCCGAGCAGGTTGATGTTTGCAACACCCTTCCACTCGCCGAAACCGGCTACAGCACCGAGGTTCTTGTGCTTGTAGTCGTGCAGCGGCTTGTCCCAGCGGGAGGCCCAGAGGTTCTTAGCGAGCTTCTTGGCCTGGCGCAGGGCGTGCTGGGCGTTGGGGACGCAGGTGCCGTCCGGCAGGCCCTTGCCCGTGAGGTCCGGAACAGCGGCGATGTCGCCGGCTGCCCAGGCGTTCTCCACGATGCCTTCATCGCCTGCGATGCGCAGGTCAGGCAGGACGCGAACGCGGCCTCGCGGTTCCAGCGGGAAGTCGGTGGAGCGGATCATCGGGTTGGCCTGCACGCCGGCAGCCCATACCAGGGTGTCTGCTTCAACTTCACCGGCGGGAGTCTTGTCCGGGAGGTTGATCAGCTTGAGGTTGCCCTCGGCACTGTCAAGGGAAGTGTTCAGGAGTACTTCGATGCCGCGGCTGCGGAGGTGCTCCACAACCCACTCGGCCTGCGAGGCGGTGACCTCGGGCATGATGCGGCCCATGGCTTCAACCAGGATGAAGCGGACTTCTTCCTGGCGGATGCGGGGGTTGTTGCGCACAGCAGCGCGGGCGAGGTCTTCCATTTCGGTGAGGCATTCGATGCCGGCAAAGCCGCCACCCACCACAACGAAGGTCAGCGCCTTGGCACGCTCTGCGGGGTCAGTCATGGTGGAAGCTGATTCGATGCGCTCCAGCACCTTGTTGCGAAGTGCAACGGCTTCCTCGATGGTCTTCAGGCCGATGCCCTTGTCCGCGAGTCCCTTGATGGGGAACGTGCGGGTGATGGCGCCGGCTGCGATCACGACGTCGAAGTACGGGATCTCGAAGTTCTCGCCGCCGTCGGACGGGGCGATAACCGCGGTCCGGTTGGCGTGGTCGATGCTGGTGACGCGGCCCTGGATGAGCTCAGTCTGCTTGAGGTGCTGACGGTGGGAGACGACGGCGTGGCGTGCCTCGATGTTGCCACCGGCTACTTCCGGGAGGAAGGGCTGGTAGGTCATGTACGGCAGTGGATCAACGACGGTGACGATTCCGCCTGCGTTCGCGATCTTCTTCTGCAGTTTGAGTGCTACGTACAGGCCGACGTAGCCGCCGCCGACGACGAGAACCCGGGGACGGTCAATGAGCTCTGGGGTGGTTGCCATGAGTCCAGAGTACAGTACTTTGTGAAAATCTTCACTAACTACTTCCGGGCAGGCGGATCCACCTTCAAAAGGGCGCCTGTTTCGGCCTCCTCAGTAGCTACTGGCGGGTCCCGTAGGACCCTTCGCAGCTGGACCGCTGCACCTGCAACGAGAACAATGAACAACGCTCCAAAACCCAGAACGACGGCGGCAGGAAGGGCTTCGTCCACGGTGGCCGGCGTCTTCGCGACAGGGACAGTCGGATCGGCAAGCGTCGGAGCGGCGCTGGTAGGACTCGCCACGGGCGCTTGTGAGGGTTCGCTGAAGACGCCGCGGCGGTGGACGCGGATCCAGTCCGCGATGGAACCCAGCGGGTTGGTGCTGGTGGTGGGTACGTCGCTCTTGAGCGCGGCCTCAGCGTTGAGGATGCCATACCCATAGAGGGGGTCCTTGCCTGGGGCGCCGGCATCCTTGGCAGTGCTGACGATCCTGTTGATGACCTGGGTGGCGCTCATTTCCGGCCACTTGGAACGGATCAGTGCCGCCACACCTGAAACGATGGGTGCCGCTCCGGACGTTCCTGCCCACTCGGCATACGAACCACCGGGAATGCCGCCCACCAGTTTCTCCGCCGGAGCTGCCACTCCAATACTGATGCCCTGGGACGATGAGTCAACGCTGGCGCGTCCCTCGCCATCCAACCCGGCTACCGTGAGGACGCCGGGAATAGTTGCCGGGGCACCAACCTGGACGTTGCCACCCACCCGGTTTCCCGCGGCGGCAACGATCACCACATCCTTTTGCTCCGCGTACAGGAACGCTGCGTCCCAGCTCTGCGGCCAATCCGGCGAAGTACTGCCGAGGGAAATGTTGATGACCTTGGCACCGTTGTCCACCGCCCAGCGCACGGCTTCAGGTATTTGCTCCTGGTCCGTCTTGCCGCCCGGGTTGGGCGAACCGAGCCACGTTGAGATGGCGAGAATCTCCGCTTCGGGCGCCACGCCCGTGATCCCATCCGGTCCCCCGGCGGGCGGGGTGGTGGGTGGCGGTGGAGGTGCGGCCGGCTTTGGCGCTGCTGACCCTGACGCCGATGGCGACGGCGACGGGGTGGGCGTGGTGTGGCCGCGCCCGGCGAGCATCGTTGCCACCAGGGTGCCGTGTTCGGTCTTGGCGCCAATACTCTTTTGTCCATTCGGAGCCCCGGCGCCGGAGACATCCGTCCCACCGACCACGACGCCCTTGAGGTCAGGGTGGCTCCCGTCAATACCGCTATCGATAATCGCGACCTTGACGCCGGCACCCTTGGACACCTGCCAGGCGTTGGTGACACCCGATTCTTTGAGCCAGTACTCCTTGTCGCGCCATGCATCCGCGTTGGCTGCCGGAGCCGACAACAGCGCACCTGCAAGCGCCCCGCCGGCCAACGTGGTGGCAAGCGCAGCGGACAGGACGCGTCGGTGCCGCAACGTCATTCGCCGTCCCGGATACTCAGGGCGATGCCGTCAAGAATGTCGTGTTCGCTGGAAACAGCCGCGCGAATGGTTCCGTTGCTGACCGTTTCCATCCGTGCCAGAATGCGGCGCCAAACCAAAGCTCCCGCTCCGATCACATCTACGCGTCCCGGGTGCATATAGGGAAGGGCAGCACGTTCTTCGCGCGTCATTTCCAGCAGGCTGGTGCATGCGTCGGTGATGGTTTCGACATCCAGCGAAGCACCGTGGATTCGGCCCGGCTCATATTCGCTCAGGCCCAACGCGTGCGCGGTGATGGTGGTGATGGAACCAGCGACCCCAACCACCGCTGTGGCGCGGCCGAGCGGTACCGCCTGAGCGGCAAGATCAAGTGCGGCATCGACGTCGGCCTCTGCTGCGGTGATTTGCGCAGCCGTGGGCGGATCGCTGCGAAGGTGACGTTCAGTCAACCGCACGCAGCCAATGTCCACCGAGCGCGCTGCGATAACGCCGCTGGAGTCGCCCAGTACGAATTCGGTACTCCCACCGCCCAGGTCCACCACCAGGATGGCGTCCTCCCCCGTGGCCGGCAGGACGCTGCTGGCTCCCGCGAAGGACAACGCAGCTTCCTCGTCACCGGAAATGACCTCTGGCCGTACGCCCAGGAGATCCCGGATGCCGTCCACAAAGACCTGGCGGTTACTGGCATCACGAGTTGCCGAAGTAGCGGCAAAACGGACTCGTTCGGCACCGTGTTCCTGGATGAGCCGGGCGTAGTCCCGCGTAGCAGCAAAGGTGCGCTCCAAGGCCTCCGGAGCCAGCTCGCCTGTGGCATCGACGCCCTGGCCCAGCCGCACCACGCGCATTTCACGCACGACGTCGGTCAACGGACCCTGCGCGTCAGGTAGTCCATCTGAGACATCAGCGATAAGCAGCCGGATGGAGTTGGTACCGCAATCAATGGCAGCCACGCGGCTCATGCGGTGCCTTCCTGCTCGTCAAGGGATTCAATCTTGGACTTCCGCACCGGCGCGGGACGCCCCACGATGTCAGGCAGCCCCTGCGGACCATGGCGGCTCAAATCCCGTGAAGGAGCCTCGCCGGCTGTGTCCCAGGCGCCGTCGCAATAGCAGCGGTCCTTGGTCCACCATTCAGTGATAGCATCCAGTGCCTCGTCCCCCAGCGGATTGACGCCCGGGCCGGCAGCCAACGAATGACCCACCAGGACATGCAGGCACTTCACGCGGGTGGGCATACCGCCCGCAGAGATACCGTCGATCTCGGGCACTGCCCCGGTGCCGGAGCGATCAGCAATCTGGTTGCGGGCCTGCAGATAGGCATCGTGCGCGCCATGGTAGGCGCCGGCCAACTCCTGGTCAGCGGTCAGTCGCTCGTTCATCTCGTTCATGAGCCCGCCAGCTTCAAGGCGGGACACCGCCGAAGTGATGACCGGGTGGGTCAGGTAGAACGTGGTGGGAAACGGTGTTCCGTTGCTGAGCCGGGGAGCTGTCGCTGCCACCAAGGGGTTGCCGCAGACGCACCTCGCCGGGATTTCCACGACATCCCGGACCGGCCTGCCCAGCTGTCGGCTGAGTACCTCAAGATCGTGTGCTGATGGCTGGCGGGATTCCTGCGGCACGGCTGCCGTGTTCTCTTCCACTTGCGCTGCCAACCTTCCTGCCCCTTTTGTCGCGTCCCATGCGGACACGACGGCGGCGGGCACCGCGTCTAGTCAGTTGCCGATCGTCTGATTGACTCCCAGAGAGCATCCACCCAGGGCAGATTCTCCGGGTTTGCCGACGATCCGGAGCCGGTGCGGCCACCCGGTGTGCCGGCGGCTTCTTCTCCCCCAAACACCCAGTAACCTGTTTCACCCGGCATAACCATGTTAATGCGGTCGCGGGCCTGCTGTTTCACGTAGTTGGGGTCCTGCCACCGGGAGAGCTGCTTGTTCAGCTCGGTTTGCTCCGCTTTCCTGCTCGCAATTTCCGCTTCCAGCGCTGAAATTTCGGCGCGTTTCTCGAGGAAGATCTTCACGGTGGGGGCCAGCAGGATAGTGATGGCAATCATCACCACGGCCAGTGCAAGCATCCTCCCGGAGAACGCCTTGGCCGGTACGGGATCCAGCTCACCGTCATCCTTCGCCCCGGGCCATGGTTTTTCCTTGCCCTTGTCCGCAGCCTTCGTGGAAGTGCCTGCCGGCTTGCTCTCCTTGCCCGCCTTGGTACTGGTGGGCGTCTTGCTGTTGCCAGGGGCTTTGGCGCCAGCCGCCGCCGTCGATGTCTTTGACGAAGCCCGCGGCCCGCCGAACTCGGCCTTGATGACGTCGGCGCCCTCGGAACCTGCGCCGTCAGAACCCTTGCCGGCCCCGCCGGATACGCCGGCCGGACGGGCACCACTAGACGGACGGGCACCACTTGACGGGCGACCAAGGGCGTCGGCCCTGGGTACCTTTGGACGACGGGTGGCCATGACACTCCTGTAATGCCCGGTGCTTGCCTGGCGGGTTGCTGCGCTTGCTGTTGCTGACCTGGCCTGTGGTGAACAGAACCGGAGTTAAACAGAACCGGCGGCCATGGTCTTTCCACCATAGCCACCGGTTACGTGTTTTCGCTGAAGGCTAGCCCTTGAAACGCGGGAACGCGCTGCGGCCGGCGTAGCGTGCGGCGTCGTCGAGTTCTTCTTCGATGCGCAGCAGCTGGTTGTACTTGGCAACGCGCTCGGAGCGGGCCGGGGCACCGGTCTTGATCTGGCCCGCGTTGGTGGCAACGGCGATGTCAGCAATAGTGGTGTCCTCGGTTTCGCCGGAGCGGTGCGAGGTAATGGTGGTGTAACCGGAGCGCTGAGCCAGGGAAACGGCGTCGAGCGTCTCGGTCAGGGAACCGATCTGGTTGACCTTGACCAGCAGGGAGTTGGCCGTGGCCGTCTCGATGCCCTGCTGCAGGCGGACCGGGTTGGTGACAAAGAGATCGTCGCCAACAAGCTGGACTTTGTCACCAATGGTGTCGGTGAGGGTCTTCCAGCCTTCCCAGTCGTTTTCGTCCAGCGGGTCTTCGATGGAAACCAGCGGGTAGTCGGCAACGAGCTCAGCGTAGTAGGCGCTCATCTCGGTTGCAGTAAGTGCCTTGCCTTCAAACTGGTAAGCACCTTCCTTGTAGAACTCGGAAGACGCAACGTCCAAGGCAAGTGCGATGTCCGTGCCCGGGGTGTAGCCGGCGTTCTTGATGGCTTCCTGGATCAGGTCCAGTGCAGCGCGGTTGGACGGCAGGTTGGGGGCGAAGCCACCCTCGTCGCCGAGGCCGGTGGAGAGGCCCTTTTCCTGCAGGACAGCCTTGAGGTTGTGGTAGACCTCAACGCCCCAGCGCAGGCCTTCGGAGAAGGTCTCGGCGCCGATCGGGGCAATCATGAATTCCTGGATGTCAACATCGGAGTCGGCGTGCGAGCCACCGTTGAGGATGTTCATCAGCGGAACGGGCAGGACGTGGGCGTTCGGGCCGCCCAGGTACTTGTACAGCGGCAGGTCAGCAGAAGCAGCAGCTGCGTTGGCCACGGCCAGGGAAACACCCAGGATGGCGTTGGCGCCGAGCTTGCCCTTGTTGGGCGTACCGTCCAGGTCGATCATGGCCTGGTCGATGCTGCGCTGGTCAGTGGCGTCGAAACCAATCAGGGCCGGGGAGATCTCGTCGATGACGGCATCAACGGCCTTCTGGACACCCTTACCGAGGTAACGGCCCTTGTCGCCGTCGCGAAGCTCAACGGCTTCGTGCTCGCCGGTGGAGGCACCGGAGGGAACTGCTGCGCGGCCGATCTGGCCGTCGGAGAGCAGGACCTCAACTTCTACGGTCGGGTTTCCGCGGGAATCAAGGATCTCGCGTGCGTGGATGGCATCGATAAGCGCCATGGATGTGCTCCTTATGGGCGAATTACAGGAATGTGGAGGGAAATTCTCAACGTCCTCGTCGCTACTAGCGTAGTCGAGAGTGGCTTACGTTACGGCACAGCTTCCAACTGCTCACGTCATGAAGGCTGCGCCTGGTTGTTCTGAAACGATCGAACTGCGGCACGGAGGGCCCGCTCGGCGTCGAGTCCTTGCTCCCGGGCGCCCGCGACGACGGCGAGCAGCAGCTCCCCCAGCGCCTCTTCCGAGGCCGGGATGACAGGAAGTCCGACGGCGGCCAGTCGGCTTTGGGCGTCAACGGGCATGCCGGCGCGAACTGCCCGGTCGAAGGACTTCTGCGCTCCTGCCAATGCCGGCAAGTGGGGTGGAATCCCCTCGAAGGGGTCCTTCCGCTCCGGCTTCTCCGCGCGTTTGGCGGCGTCCCACTTGACGATGATTTCCTCGACGCTGGCCGGGAAACTCTCCTGCAGGGAACCGTCGGCCTTGAAGACGTGCTGGTTTCGCCGGACCATCTTGGCATTGATGCTGCGCGCCACGTCCCCGAAATCAAAGCTGCCGCGCTCCTCGGCGAGCCGGGCATGAAGCACTACCTGAAGCAGCACATCGCCCAGCTCGCCGCGGAGCTCTTCATCTACAGCACCGGCTTCGATCGAATCAACCACTTCGTAGGCTTCCTCGATCAGGTACTCCACCAGCGACTCGTGGGTCAGGGCGCCCATCCACGGGCAGTGCTCCCGCAAGGCAGCAATTGTCCCCAGCAGCTCCCCGACCTCGCAAGCTCGGCCAGGGACCCCGGCTGCTGTGGGCCCATGCAGCTCCGGGAGGCTGGAATCGTTAGCCGAGGTTGGCGTAGGCATCGTTGATGTACTCAACCAAGGCTTCACGCTCGTCCAGCGGCAGGAACGCTGCCTCGGCCGCGTTGAGCGTCAGCTCGAGCAGATCATCGAGGTCGTAGTCGAAGGTCTCCACCAGGAGTTCGAACTCGTCGGTAAGGGTGACGCCGCTCATGAGGCGGTTGTCCGTGTTGATGGTGACGTTGAAGCCTAGCTGGAAGAGCATGTCCACCGGGTGGCTTTCGATGCCGTCGCCAAAGCCGGAAATGGCGCCTGTCTGGAGGTTGGAGGAAGGGCAGATTTCAAGGGCGATTCCGCGGTCGCGAACCCATGCTGCCACGCTGCCGATGGTCACCATGCCGATGGTGTCCTCGCCGTCGTCGTCGGAGTTGTCCTCAAACTCCACCGAGATGTCCTCGGCAATCCGCACGCCATGGCCAAGGCGCAGGGCACGGCCGTCCACCAGGGCAGACTGGATGCTCTCCAGGCCGGCAGCCTCGCCGGCGTGGACCGTCGCCGGGAAGTTGTTCTCGGCCAGGTACGTGAACGCGTCCTTGAAGCGGGAAGGGAGGAAGCCGTCTTCAGCGCCGGCAATGTCGAAACCGACCGCGCCGTTGGCGCGGTGGCGGACGGCCAGCTCGGCGATCTCCTGGCCACGATCAGCGTGGCGCATGGCAGTGATGAGCTGCCCGACCTGAATCTGCTGGCCGCGCTCTTCGGCGGAATCCATGCCGGCTTCCAGCCCGGTCTGGACTGCTTCCACAACTTCGTCCAGGGTCAGGCCCTGCTGCAGGTGCTGCTCAGGAGCCCACCGGACTTCGCCGTACACGACGCCGTCCTCGGCCAGGTCCTCCACGAATTCCTTGGCGACCCGGAACAGGCCTTCCTTGGTCTGCATGACGGCGACGGTGTGGTCAAACGTTTCGAGGTAGCGGACCAGCGAACCGGAGTCAGCGGATTCACGGAACCATTCACCCAGCGCCACCGGATCGGTGGAGGGCAGGGTGTGGCCGGCGGCCTCAGCCAGCTCGATGATGGTGGCCGGGCGGAGTCCTCCGTCCAGATGATCGTGGAGGGAAACCTTGGGAAGGCTCTTCAGATCGAAGTCAAGGGCAGGGGCAGCGTCAAGAATGGGCTCAGTCACGTACTAAGACTAGTCCCCACTGCCGCCCTCGGCAGGTCCTTAGCCGGAAGGATTGGAGAGGTCGGCCCCGGCAACTGCTTTTTGCGACAGATTCGGCTCCGCTGCGGGATCTGCATTGCTTGCGGCCGCTTCACGGGCCTGATCCTTCTTCTCAAGGTACTTGTGCCACCAACGCAAGGCATGGTCCACCACGATACCGAGGACCACGGCGAAGGCCACTGCAATTCCGACGCCGAGGAGCGGGTTGTGGTGCACCCACTGACCTGCGAGCAAGCCAATGCCGATTGAGTAGCCAACCCATGTGATGCAGGCGAAGGCGTCCAGCCAGAAGAAGGTGCGGTGGCGGAATCCGGTCTGCCCGGCGACGTAGTTCACCGCTACCCGACCCCACGGAATGTAGCGGGCGGTGAAGATCAGGACCGCACCGCGCTTGTCCAACTCGTACTGTGCCCACGCGAACATTTTCTGGACCTTGGGTCGCCGCATCCACTTCCAGCGGGTGAGGCCGATCTTGCGGCCCAACATGTAAGCCATGTTGTCGCCGGCCATGGCACCTACCAACGCAGTTGCACCCAGAATCCACAGGTTGGGTTCTCCGCTGTGAAGGGACAGCGCCGAGAGGCCCACAATGGCTGTTTCGCTGGGGAGAATCGTGGCGAATCCGTCAATGAAAAAGAAGACCAGAAGTACCGGGTATATCCAGGGCTGCCCGGCTGCATGCTCGAGCATTTGATTCAAAAACTCCACGCGGGGGTAGCTCCTAGACGAATGTGACTTGACGATGTGACGGAAGTCGCTCTAGTGTCCCACGGCCGGGACGTCGTTCGCTACGTCCCAGCCTTGGGATCACACGTTTAACGCTATCGGTTTGATGAGGTTGTCGTCGTCAACCGCCAGGCTGATCTTCCGGGGCATGAATCGTCATACCGTGGGTGGAGTCGGGGCGTCTTCCTCAGGAATGTTCTTGCCATCCAACGGCACTGATCCCCGGACTTTGCTGATGATGCGATCGATGATGATTCCCAGGATCACGGCTACCACGATCGCTATGACGGCACCCAGCAGGTGGTTGTCCTCGAACCAGACACCGAAGAAGTACCCGAGGATCACCGAATACGTTGCCCACAGGACGGCCGACATGGCGGTCAGGGCTACGAATTTGCGGTGGTGGAAGTGCGTTGCGCCGGCCGTCAGGTTGACCGCCACCCTGCCAATGGGGATGAACCGGGCCACCATGATGAGCGAGGCTGACCGGCGTCGAAGTTCCTTGCCCGCCCAACGAAAGGCGCCCTGCATCCGCTGGGTGCGCATCCAGCGCCAGCGTTGGATGCCAATGCGGTGTCCAATGATGTAGGCGATGTTATCCCCGGAGAACGCACCGATAGCTGCCATCAAGCCCAGCAGCCACACGTTGGGTGAGCCGCTGCTGCCGGACACGGCACTCAGGCCCACCACCACGGATTCGCTGGGGATGGGCGGGAAGAAACCATCAATCACGCAGCAGGCCAGCACCAGGACCAACACCCACGGCTGTTCCGCCGCGGCGAGGATGAAATCGTTGATGCCCTGCACGGTTTCCTTACGATAGCCGGCTCCCCCACAGGCGCCGGATGGCTAGTGTCCCGGGCTGTTCGAGGAACAGCCCGGGACACTTAAGCCTAGGCGATGCGGTCGATGATCAGCTGATGCGCCGGGCGTGACCCTTCAGGAGCAATCACTACGGCACTCTGGAGCGCTTCCTTGGCCCTGTCGAACTTTTCCGGGGTGTCCGTCAGGAGCGTCATCAGCGGTTCCCCGGCACGGACCAACGCGCCGGGCTTGGCGTGCATGCGGACACCTGCCCCGGCTTGAACCTGGTCCTCCTTGCGGGCACGGCCAGCACCCAGGCGCCAAGCGGCAACACCAACAGAAAGGGCATCAAGTTCCACCAGGACACCGTCCGCTGGAGCGTAGAGGACCTCGGACTCCTTTGCCACCGGCAGCGCGGCCCGGGGATCTCCACCCTGTGCTTCGATCATCCGGTTCCAGACGTCCATGGCCCGACCGTCCTTCAGGGCAGCGGCGGGATCGGCATCGTGGATGCCGGCACCGGCCAGCATCTCCTCGGCCAGGCGGACGGTCAGTTCGACGACGTCTTCCGGACCGCCGCCGGCAAGGACCTCCACTGATTCCTCCACCTCGATGGCGTTACCCGCGGTCAACCCCAACGGTGTGGACATGTCCGTGATCAGCGCGACGGTGTGTACGCCTGCGTCCTTGCCCAAAGCCACCATGGTCTCTGCAAGCTCCCGGGCCCGTGCTTCGTCTTTCATGAAGGCGCCCGAACCCACTTTGACGTCCAGCACCAAGGAGCCTGTTCCTTCGGCGATCTTCTTACTCATGATCGAGGAGGCAATCAGCGGGATGGCTTCCACCGTTCCAGTGACGTCACGCAAGGCATAGAGCTTCTTGTCCGCGGGTGCGAGCCCTGAACCTGCAGCACAGATGACTGCGCCCACGTCCTGGAGCTGGGCCATGATTTCGTCGTTGCTCAGGTTGGCCCGCCACCCAGGGATGGCCTCCAGCTTGTCCAGCGTCCCGCCGGTGTGGCCGAGGCCGCGGCCCGAAAGCTGTGGAACCGCGACGCCGAACACTGCCACCAACGGCGCCAGCGGCAGCGTGATCTTATCCCCCACGCCACCAGTGGAGTGCTTGTCGCTGGTAGCCTTCCGGCCGCCGTCGGGCCTTGTCAGGGACGAAAAGTCCATCCGCTCGCCGGAGGCGATCATGGCCGATGTCCAGCGTGAAATCTCGGCGCGGTCCATGCCGTTCAGCAGGATGGCCATGTTCAGCGCCGCCATCTGCTCCTCGGCGATCACGCCGCGGGTGTAGGCATCAATGGTCCAGTCGATCTGCTCGGGAGTGAGCGTGCCCTTATCCCGCTTGATGGAAATGATCTGGACGGCGTCGAACGCTTCAGTGGTGGTCACGTGGTTTCCTCCAGATGTTCGGGACCAAAGGCGTCAGGAAGTACCTGGTCCATGGATTTGATTCCCTGCGTTGTCATGAGCTGCATTCCGGGCGCCCTGAATTCATAAAGCAACTGGCGGCAACGCCCGCACGGCATGAGGATGTTGCCTTGCCCATCCACGCAGTAGAACGCGGCGATTTTGCCGCCGCCTGTCATGTGGAGCTGGCCGACCAGGGCACATTCGGCGCAGAGAGTCAGCCCGTAGCTGGCGTTCTCAACGTTGCAGCCGCTGACGATCCGGCCGTCCTCGGTGAGCGCCGCAGCCCCCACCGGGAACTTGGAATAGGGCGCGTACGCCTGTTGCATTGCCTGTTTAGCCGCGTCTTCCAAGGCCCGCCAGTCGATATCTTCCGCTGGCATCGTCAACCCTTCACGTACGGTATGCCGCTTGCGGCCGGTGGCCGCGACTTACCTACCAGGCCGGCGACGGCGAAGATGGTCACCAGGTACGGCAGCATGGCCATGAACTGGCTCGGTACCGGGGTGCCGATGATGCCCAGGATGGACTGCAGGTTGTAGGCGAAGCCGAACAGCAGCGAGGCCAGGAACGCGCCGATCGGATTCCAGCGCCCAAAGATCAGGGCAGCCAAGGCAATGAAGCCGCGGCCACCGGAGATGTCCTTGGTGAAGGAGTCGATGGTCACCAGTGTGAAGACGGCACCACCGATACCCGCAATGGCACCACCCAACGTGACGTTCCAGAAACGGGTTGCGTTGACGTTGATACCCAAGGTGTCAGCAGCCTGCGGGTGTTCACCCACGGCCCGGACGCGGAGGCCCCAGCGGGTCTTGAACAAGCCGAACCACACCACGGCCACCGCAATGTACATGAGATAGCCAGCGATGGACTGCTCGAACAGGATGGGCCCGATGATGGGGATGTCCGAAAGCAGCGGGATCGGCAGGATGTCCAAGCGGCCCGGGGTATTGAACTGTTCCTTGTTGGGCACCATCAACGTGCCGTACAGGAAGCCTGTGAGGCCGGAGACCAACACGTTCAAAACCACACCGACGATGATCTGGTTGACCAGGTATTTGATGCTGAACACGGCCAGGACCATGGACACAGCAGCACCCGCCGCAGCGGCTGCAATCAGGCCGATGTAAGGGCTGCCCGTCATGGTGGCCACCAAGGCGGCAGTGAATGCTCCGCCCAGGAGCTGCCCCTCGATGGCGATGTTAACAACGCCCACACGCTCACAGAGCACGCCGGAGAGCGAGCCGAAGACCAGTGGGACAGCAAGTGTTACCGAGCCGGCAACGAGACCTGCCAGCGAGATGGAGGGCTGGCGGGCGCCTGCCACGATCCAAACAAGCAAGGCGAACACGAACACCACTGCAAACGCGATGGGCAGCCACTTGGGCGACCGCTCTCCTTGGGTCCAGAGGTAGATCGAGTAGGCGGCCATGGCCAGCAGCAGGATGCCGAGGACAATTCCGCCCACCTGTCCCGGAATCATCAGGGCAGGGACCGCAACGGCGTCGCCAGCGTCGCTGATCTTCATCTCTGCTGTCTGGTCCGGGCCAAGGAATCCGAAGAAGACCAATGCTATGAGCGCCAGGATGCCGAGGGTAAGCGGAACCTTCATGGAAGGCCGGAACGCCGGCAGGGCCGTTGATCCCGACTTGGGAGCGGTGGTTGTTGCGCTCACTTGGCACCTCCGGTGGCGTTGGCAAGGGCAGCTTTCGGGGCGGCCTTCGGTGTCTTGTTCTTGTTCTTCTTCTTGGGCTCAAGCCGGAAGATCGAACGGATGAGGGGCGGCGCGGCGATGAAGAGCACAATGAGCGACTGCACCACCAGCACGATGTCGATGGGCGTTCCGGTCTGGATCTGCATCTGTACTGCGCCTGCACGGAAAGCTCCGAACAGCAGTCCGGCAAAGAACGTCCCCCACGGTGTACTGCGTCCCAACAGCGCAACAGTGATCGCGTCGAAGCCGATCTGGGCAGCGACGCCGCCTGTCAGCACCTTTTCGGTGCCGGCTACTTGGGCAATACCACCGAACGCGGCGAGGGCGCCGGCCATGGCCATCACCAGGATGGTGGCGCGGGATACTTTGACGCCGGCGGTCCGCGCTGCGACGGGGTTGGCACCGACGGCACGGAACTCGAAGCCGATGGTAGATCGGTTCAGCAGCCACCACACACCGTAGGTCAGCGCGATTGCCACGAGGAAGCCCACGTGGAGTCGGGATCCGGGGATGAGGACGGGATACGTTGCCGATTCATCGAGGCGTGGCGAAATGGGGCTGTTGTCCCCCGGACGCCGGAACGCAGCAGTGTTCAGCAGGAAGTCGAGCAGGAACAATGCCACATAGTTCAGCATGATGGTGACGATGACTTCATGCGCGCCGGTCCGGGCCTTGAGGATACCCACAATTGCACCCCACAGAGCTCCACCCAGGACGCCCATGATGATGACTACCAGCAGGTGCAGGCCGAACGGCAGGTGCCAGGCAAACCCTACGTAGGCAGCGAGGGTGGCGCTGATGATGATCTGCCCCTGGGCACCGATGTTGAACAAGCCGGCGCGGAATGCAAGTGCAACGCCAAGGCCGGCACAGATCAGCGGGGTTGCCACGGTCATGGTTTCGAGCAAGGGCTTGAAGCCTTCACGTGGATTGAACACAGCGCCTTGGAAGAGTGCAACGTAGCTCTCGGTCATGGCTGTCCACAACGCACTCAGGAAGTCCGTGGGGCGTGCGAACAAGTAGCCCGCGGTTTTTGCCACCTGGGCGTCCGTGCTGGCAATCAGCAAGCCGCCGAGGAAGAGCGCCACAATGACCGCCAGGACGGAGACAAAGCCGCTGCCCATCACGATCCGGCGCATGAGGCTGCCTTGCTGGTGTCCCGGGTCCCCACTTTGGGAGGAAACGGGCACTATGGAAGGTTCCAGCGTCCCTCCGGCGGTGTCCAGGGCGACGTCTGCCGCCCGCACTTCAGAGGTGGATTCCCCGGGTGTTTGGTCTTTGCCTGACTCGTCTTTAGTTGTCATCGGAGCCTCCTTCAGGGCCGACGCCGGCCATCATCAAGCCAAGGGTGTCGCGGGGTGTTCCAGCAGGGACAATGCCCACGAGCTTGCCTTTGTACAGCACGGCAATCCGGTCGGCGAGCTCAATGACCTCATCAAGCTCAGTGGAAACGATCATGACCGGCGTTCCGACGTCGCGCTCGGCAACGATGCGCTTGTGCAGGAACTCGATGGAACCAACATCCACACCGCGTGTGGGCTGGCTCGCGATAAACAACCGCAAGGGCCGGGACAGTTCCCTGGCCATGACCACTTTCTGCTGGTTGCCGCCGGACAAAGTTCCGGCAGCCGATGCCGCGGACGGAGTCCGGATATCAAATTCCTCGATCTTGGCCTTCGCGTGCTCCGCAACCTTGGCAGGCTTCATGCTGATGCCACTGGCGAACGGTGCTTGGTCGTAAAGGTCCAGGACCAGGTTCTCTGCCACGGAGAACGGCCCAACCAGCCCGTCTACCGTCCGGTCCTCCGGAACAAACCCGACGCCGGAACGCAGCACGTCCTTGACGGGGAGGCCCAGCAGTTGCTTGCCATCAAGGGTCACGGAGCCGGTTACATGCTCCTGGACACCCAAGATGGCTTCGGTCAGTTCCGTTTGGCCATTGCCTTGGACACCGGCGACGGCGAGAATCTCACCTTGGGCGATGTCGAAGCTGATTCCGTCCACCACATTGGTGCCGTTCGCCGCGCGCACTGTCAGGTTTTCCACCACGAACGTGGTTTCCTTAGGCTGCGCGGGAGCTTTGTTCAAGCTCAGGCTCACCGGGCGCCCAACCATCATGGACGCCAGTTCCGTGGCTGACGCAGTGGGAGGCGCATCTCCCACCACCTTGCCGCGGCGGATGACGGTGATGACGTCCGAGACAGCCTTCACTTCGCGCAGCTTGTGCGAGATGAAGACGATGGACGTGCCGCCGGCTTTGAGTTGCCGCATGATGTCCAGGAGTTCATCGGTTTCCTGAGGCGTCAGAACCGCGGTGGGCTCGTCCAAAATGAGGACTTTCGCTTCACGCACCAGCGCCTTGATGATCTCGACGCGCTGTTGCACGCCCACGGGGAGGTCCTCCACCAAGGCGTCGGGATCGACGTCGAAGCCGTATTGATCGGAAATCTCCCGGATTTTCTTCCGGGTTTCGTCGATGCTGAGCACACCGCCGAACGTGGTCGGTTCCGCGCCGAGGGCAACGTTTTCCGCCACGGTAAAGACGGGGACCAGCATGAAGTGCTGGTGCACCATGCCGATGCCGGCCGCCATCGCGTCACCCGGTCCACGGAAATTGACCGGCTGGTCATTTACAAGGATCTGGCCGGCTGTTGGCTCGTACAGCCCGTACAGCACGTTCATGAGGGTTGATTTGCCGGCACCATTTTCGCCGAGGAGGCAATGGATCTGGCCGGATTCGACCACGAGGTCGATGTCTTGGTTGGCGTAGAAGGTCCCGAAGGCTTTCGAGATCCCCTTCAATTCGAGTTTCACAACTCCCACCGTTCTGTGAGTCCGAGGGACGGCTGTACTGCTCCAAAGCCATTGGCTTTGAAGCCCAGCGTAGTCAGGGCAAAAACGCGCCGCCAGTACCGGGACTCGGTACTGGCGGCGCGTCCAGGAATTGATTTACTTCTTGGGGCTCGCTGCCGATTCGACAACCAGCTTGCCGGAGACGATGTCAGCCTTTAGGGCATCGAGCTCGGACTTGGTTTCAGCGGTGACAGCGGAGTCGAGATCGTGGAACGGAGCGAGGGCAACGCCATCGTTCTCCAACGTTCCGACGTAGGCTTCGTTGTTGAACTTGCCTTCCGTGTCGTCCTTCACCACGGCTTCAACAGCTTCGCCCATCTGCTTGACCACGGAGGTCAGCATCAGGTCCTTGTACTCGGGAGCGGTGAGGTAGCCATCGGAGTCAACCCAGATGAGCTTGACGTCCTTGCCGGCAGCCTTGGCTTCCTTCAAAGCAGCACCTGCACCCTTACCAACCGGTCCGGCTACGGGCATGATGATGTCCGCGCCCTGGTCCAGCAGGTTGATGGTGACCTGCTTGCCGGTGTCCTGCTTCTCAAAGTCGCCCGTGAACGAACCGTCCTGGGTGTTCTTGTCCCAGCCAACAACCTGTACTGACTTGCCCTTGGCCTTGTTGTAGGCCTGTACGCCGTCGTAGAAGCCGTCCATGAAGATGGTAACCGTGGGGATCTTGATGCCGCCGAAGGTACCCACCTTGTTGGTCTTGGTGGTAGCTGCAGCCGCGTAGCCTGCAAGGTATGCAGCCTGGGCCGTGTCATAGACGATCGGCTTGACGTTGGCGATCGGAGTCTCGTACGTGTAGTCGACGATCGCGAAGTGCTTGTCGGTGTTCTTCTCTGCGGCGGCCTTAGTGGCATCGCCCAAAAGGAAGCCAACCGTGACAGTGAGGTTACAGCCTGCGGAGATCATGCCGTTGAGGTTGGTTTCGAAGTCGCTGTTGGCTTTGGATTCGGCCGACTTTACCGTGATGCCCAAATCAGACTCTGCCTTCTTGAGGCCCTCGAACGAGGACTGGTTGAAGGACTGGTCGTCGAATCCGCCGGAGTCCGACACGATGCAGCCAGTAAAGTCACTCTTGGTCGCCCCGCCGGATCCGGCGTCGGGAGCCTGGCCGCAGCTGGTCAGCAGGAGCGCTGCTGCACCGAGGGTGGCAACACCGGCCATTGAACCGCGCTTCAGGGTGGCACGCAGTGGTTTCTTCAATTTTCCTCCAGGAAGAAAGTGATTGGCGCTACGACGGATGGTCAATGAGTGTCCGTTTCCTATACCTGAGGCAGAAATTCTGTTTTCACTGATGCTCGCAGCTGCGCCGAAGCGCATTAATGAAACCAACACTAGTGGCCTGCAACACACCCAGCTACCACAAATGATCACTCCAGGTCAGATTGTTGACCTTTTGTTACCAAGCAGTAGCCGGGTGCGCAAGTCACACGCGTTTCACGCGTGAACTAGAGGCGAACCAGCATCTTTCCCGTGTTCGCACCGTCCAACAGGTCCATGAATGCCTGCGGTGCATTCTCCAGTCCGTCCACGATTGTTTCGTCGTAGCTGACGGACCCATCGGCCAGCCAGCCGGCCATCTTCTGCGCGAACTCGGGGGCGTGCTGTCGCTGCCCGCCCACCAGGAATCCGCGCAGGGTGAGCTGCTTGCCGATGGCCACAGCCAGGTTCCGCGGCGCCACCGGGGGCTCCGTGGCGTTGTACTGGGCAATCGCACCGCACATTGCTACACGGCCGCCAACCGTGAGCGTGGCAAGTGCTGCTTCGAGGTGCTCGCCACCGACGTTATCGAAGTAGACGTCAATGCCGCGCTCCCCCGCTGCTTCCTTCAGTTGGTCCAGAACGGGAGCATCGTTGTAGTTGAACGCAGCATCGAAGCCGAGCTCCAGCAAGCGGGCAACCTTCTCCGGCGATCCGGCGCTGCCGATGACCCTGGAAGCACCCATGGCCTTGGCGATCTGGCCAACCATCGAGCCGACCGCACCTGCCGCCCCGGACACGAAGACCACGTCGCCCTCTTTGAACTCAGCGACCTTCAGCAACCCGGCATAGGCGGTCAGGCCTGTCATGCCAAGCGCGCCAAGGAACGCCGAAGTGGGGGCCAACCCCGACGGAACCGGCGTAGTCGCGGCGGCGTCCACCACCGCGTGCTCGCGCCAGCCAAGTTGATGCACGACGACGTCACCCACCTTGTGCGCGTCCGAACGGGACGCGATGACCTCACCTACCGCACCGCCGTCGAGCGCTGCATCCAGGCGAAACGGCGCCGAGTACGACTTGACGTCATTCATACGGCCGCGCATGTAGGGATCCACGGACATGAACTGGTTCTTCACCAGGAGCTGGCCCTCCGCGAGCTCGGGTAGCGGCGCTGTTGCCAGCCGGAAGTTCTCCGGAGCAGGGCGGCCAACCGGGCGGGAGGCAAGCTGGATTTCGCGGGTTTCGGTTGCCAGGGCGCTCATGCTGCGAACTCCACGAGCTTGAGGTCTACGGCCATATTGCCGCGCGTTGCGTTGGAGTAGGGGCAGATCTGGTGCGCCTTGGCCATCAGCTGCTCCGCAGTACCGCGGTCCAGGGCAGGCAGCGCGATTTCCAGCTCGGCGGCCAGTCCATATCCTTCGCTGTCCGTCAGCGCACCGAAGTGGACTTTGGCGGCAACGGCAGAGTCGCTGAGGTCAACGCGTTCCTTGCGACCCACGAGTCGCAAAGCCGAGTGGAAGCACGCGGCGTAGCCGGCTGCGAACAGCTGCTCAGGATTGGTTCCTTCGCCGTTGCCCCCGAGCTCCACGGGGCTGGCGAGGGCGACGTCCAGCTTGCCGTCGTTGGTGCGGGCGTTGCCGTCGCGGCCTTCGCCGGATGCCAGTGCCTCGGCGGTGTAAAGAGTCTTCATGGTGTTTCCGTTCTCTTTGGGAATGGATGTCCCGGGATTTTCCGGAGGTTTGTCAGAGTGAGCTGTTCAGCGCTGCCGTGAGCTTGCCGAGCGTTGCGTGTAGCTGCTCGATCTCATCGGGCGATAGGCCGGCGGCGTCAGCGAGACGTTGGGGTACGGCCCGTGCTCGGTCACTCAAGGCGGCGCCTGCCTCGGTGAGGACCACGTCCACCCGGCGCTCATCTTCGGCCGAGCGGTGGCGTTCCACCAGCCCCATGGCCTCCAGCCGCTTGAGCAGGGGCGACAAGGTGCCCGAGTCGAGGCCCAGTTCAGCACCGAGTTCGCGGACGCTGCGCGGTTCCTGCTCCCAGAGGACCAGCATCACCAGGTACTGCGGGTACGTCAGGCCAAGGTCCTCCAGCACAGGACGGTAGACCGCCGTCGCCGCTTTGGATGCCGAGTACAGCGCAAAGCAGACCTGGTGGCGGAGGCGGGGTGCATCACTCATGACTAAAACGATAGTGCACAATTCAATTGTGCACAACCTATCCCGGCCCCCGCACCCAACTGAGTCGCATTTAAGCGCGTTCTGACAGCTCAAAACGCGCTTAAATGCGACTCAGTTGGGTTTACTGTTCGAGGTCGCGGATGGTGCGGAGGGCAGCGGCCGTCAGGACACGGATGGCGTAGCCGAGTGCGCGCTCGTCAACGATGAAGTCGCCACGGTGGAGGTCGTACTCTTCGCCACCGGGGGTGTGCGTGCCCAGGCGCATCATGGCCCCTGGCAGGTCGGCCAGGAACCAGGCGAAGTCCTCGCCACCCATGGATTGCGGAGTGAGGACCACCGCGTTTTCGCCGAGTTCCGCGCGGGCAGAGGCTTCGATGAGGGCCGTTTCATGCTCGGAGTTCACTACGGGCGGCACGCCGCGGGTGTGTTCAAGATGGACGTCCACGCCGTAGGGCGCGGCGACCTGCCTGACGACGTCGTCCAACAACTCCCCCGCGCTATGCCAGGCATCCCGATCCAGGCAACGCATGGTTCCGGCCATGTAGCCGGAGCCCGGGATGGCATTCGGTGCGGAGCCGGCCGAAATTTGCCCCCACACCACCGATACGCCGCTGCGGACATCCACCCGACGCGAAAGGACAGCCGGCACGTTGACCGCTATTTGCGCCAACGCGAAGACGAGGTCCTCGGTGAGGTGCGGACGCGACGTGTGTCCGCCGCGTCCGGAGAGCTCAATCTTGATGGTGTCCGAGGCGGAGGTAATGGCACCGATGCGGGTACCGATCTGGCCCACGTTGATCCGGGGATCGCAGTGCAGCGCCAGGATACGCGGCACGCCTTCAAGCACTCCCTGCTCAATGCAGGACAGTGCGCCGCCCGGCATGGTTTCCTCGGCAGGCTGGAAGATGATCCGGACCGTGCCCCCCAGCGGATTGTTCTTGTGCATCCGTTGCAGCGTGAGGGCGATGCCGAGCATGGCAGTGGTGTGGACGTCGTGGCCGCAAGCGTGGGTGACACCATGGTTCTTCGACGCGAACGGCAGGCCGGTTTCCTCAATGATCGGCAGTGCGTCGATATCCCCGCGAAGGGCTGTGGCAATGGGGCCCTCGCCCACGTCCACCGTCAGTCCGGTCTCCTCCAGGCGCCGCGGCTTCAGCCCGGCTGCTTCAAGGCGCTCCACCAGCTTGTCGGTGGTGCGGAACTCCTTGAAGGAAAGCTCGGGGTGCGCATGGAGGTCACGCCGGAAGTCGATGAGTCCGGGAAGCAGTTCATCAACCCAAGGACTCACAACGGGAGCGGGCTCGGTTTCAGTCGTGTAATTGCGCACGTCACAACTCTAGCCATGCGCGGCACCCGAAGAACGAAAGCCACCTCTTGGTTACGCTGCGTTCAGACGCAGGACAACCAAAGAGGTGGCTCACGGTATAAGCAATTGCTTTACAGCACGTCCGTGTCTCCACTGGCTTTAAGGGCGTCAACAGTGCCCTTGACCAGTTGGGCGTGTTCCTTGGTGGTGACCAGAAGTGCGTCCGGCGTGTCCACAATGACCACGTCCTTGATACCGATCAACGCGATGACGCGCTTGGTATCGGACACCACCACGCCGCTGGCGTTCTCCGCGAAGACGCGTGCGCCCTCGCCAAGCACCGTTACTTCGTCGACGTCGCCTGCGTTGTTGAGGCGCCCGATCGCGGCGAAGTCGCCGACGTCGTCCCAACGGAAAGTGCCAGGCACGACGGCGACGTCTCCAGCTTCCGCTGCGGGCTCAGCCACGGCGTAATCGATGGCGATTTTCGGCAACGTGGGCCACACGCGCGACGTCACTTCCGAGCGCTGCGGCGTGTCCCAAGCGTCGGCGATTTCCTGAAGGCCCTTGAACAGCTCCGGCTGGTTGGCCTCAAGGTGCTTGAGCATAAGAGCCACCGGAGCGACGAACATGCCGGCATTCCAGACGTAATCCCCGGCTTCGACGTACTTGTTGGCCACTTCCTGGCTAGGCTTCTCGACGAACTCCGCAACGGCAAGCGCATTCGGGGCGCCCTCAACAGTCAGTGCCGCACCGGAGCGGATGTACCCGAATCCAGTGGAGGGATGGGTCGGCTTGATGCCGATGGTGACGATCTTGCCGGTGGCCGCAGTAAAGATCGCCTCGCGCACGGTCTCCTGGAAGAGATCGTCCGGGCTGATGACCTGGTCCGCAGCAAAGGACCCCATGATGGTGTCCGGATCGCGTCGGTAAAGGATGGCTGCGGCGAGCCCGATGGCGGCACCGGAGTCCTTGGGCTCACTTTCCAACACCAACTCGTCATCCCCCACTTCGGGGAGCTGGCGGCACACGGCGGCGCGGTGCGCTTCGCCGGTAACAACAAGGACCCGTTCACCAGCCAAAGGTTCCAGGCGGTCATAGGTAGCCCTCAACAACGTGCTGCCGGAACCGGTCAGGTCGTGGAGGAACTTGGGCGCAGCGGCACGCGAGAGTGGCCATAGCCGGGTCCCCACACCGCCCGCCGGAATAACCGCATGGAAGCGGTTCAATGGCGATTCCGGGTATTTCGCGTCTTCTGTACTCACCGCAACACTTTATCCTGTGCCGGGCGGCAAGCCCCCGCAGCAGGACACACGTGTGGCGTTCGTCTCAGGCAGTGCCGAAAATCGCCTGAATATCGGCAGGAAACATGGAATTAACAAGCAGAGAAGCCCGTCCTAAATTGAATATGCTGTTAGCGAAGCCTAGATTTAGGCGTGAGCTACGAGTGCTCTCGCAGCAGGCGTTCCCCCCGCGTGGATCCCATGCCAGCGCCGCTGTGTTGCAGGAAGGTTTAATCAGTGCCGACAAAACCAGCTGGCACCTTGTACCGCGGCCGTGAAGGCATGTGGTCCTGGGTTGGACACCGCATTACAGGTGTAGTGATCTTTTTCTTCTTGTTGGTCCATGTGCTGGACACCTCATTGGTGCGCGTGTCCCCTGAGGCCTACACCGCCGTCATTGGCGCATACAAGAACCCCCTCATGGCCCTGGGTGAAACGGGCCTGGTCGCCGCGATCATTTTCCACGCCTTCAACGGCCTGCGCGTGATCGCCATCGACTTCTGGAAGAAGGGCGCGAAGTACCAGCGCCAGTTGCTGTGGGTCGTGCTTGCGCTGTGGCTTGTCACGTTCGCAGGCTTCGCCATCCGCCACCTTTCCCTCGCGCTGGGAGGCCACTAAGCCATGACAACCATCGAATCCCCACGCAGCGGAAAAATCGGCTCCGGGAAGATCGCTCCGAAGTACAACCGCACCGGCTCCAGCCGTGGCAACTTCGAAATGATCGCCTGGCTCTTCATGCGTCTGTCCGGCATCGTCCTGGTGGTGCTGATCTTCGGCCACCTGTTCGTGAACCTGCTGGTGGGCGAGGGCATCCATGCAATCGACTTCGGCTTCGTTGCCGGCAAGTGGGCCGATCCCTTCTGGCAGTTCTGGGACCTTGCCATGCTGTGGCTTGCCATGCTGCACGGCACCAACGGCGTCCGCACCATCATCAACGACTACGCCGAGAAGGATTCCACGCGCTTCTGGCTCAAGATGGTCCTCTACGCGGCCACCCTGGTCATCATCATCCTCGGCACGCTGGTGATCTTCACCTTCAACCCGTGCCCCGTCGTCGACGGCGTTCAGTTGCCTGGCGGTTTCTGCCCGGCCCCGTAGCGGCGCCTTCCGGCCGCTCCCTGGAGTAAGCCGGTTCGCCTGACGTAGCGGAGCAGCCTCCGCCGACCATCTGAATTTTTGAAAGAGAGAGCATCTGGTATGCAGGTCCATAAGTACGACGTCGTCATTGTCGGTGCAGGTGGCGCCGGCATGCGCGCCGCGATCGAATCCGGTCAGCGAGCACGCACCGCGGTACTGACCAAGCTCTACCCCACCCGCTCGCACACAGGTGCAGCCCAGGGTGGAATGTGCGCAGCACTGGCCAACGTCGAAGAAGACAACTGGGAATGGCACACCTTTGACACCATCAAGGGTGGCGACTACCTGGTTGACCAGGACGCAGCCGAGGTCATGGCGAAGGAAGCCATCGACGCCGTGCTGGACCTGGAAAAGATGGGTCTGCCGTTCAACCGCACGCCCGAGGGCCGGATTGACCAGCGCCGCTTCGGTGGCCACACCCGTGACCACGGCAAGGCACCCGTCCGCCGTGCTTGCTATGCAGCGGACCGTACGGGTCACATGATCCTGCAGACGCTGTACCAAAACTGCGTCAAGCACAACGTTGAGTTCTACAACGAGTACTACGTCCTTGACCTGCTGATCGTCGAAGAAGACGCAGTTCGCGAAGACGGAACCCCGTACAAGCAGAAGCGTGTTGCCGGTGTGGTTTCCTACGACCTCGCCTCCGGTGAACTGCACGTCTTCCAGGCCAAGTCCGTGGTGTTCGCTTCCGGCGGCGCCGGCAAGGTCTTCAAGACCACGTCCAACGCACACACCCTCACCGGTGATGGCATGGGCATCGCGTTCCGCCGCGGCATCCCCCTGGAAGATATGGAGTTCTTCCAGTTCCACCCGACCGGCCTCGCCGGCCTGGGCATCCTCCTTACCGAGGGTGCACGTGGTGAAGGTGCCATCCTGCGTAACTCGGAGGGTGAGCGCTTCATGGAGCGTTACGCCCCCACCATCAAGGACCTCGCACCCCGTGACATCGTGGCACGCGCAATGGCCAACGAAGTACGCGAAGGCCGTGGCTGTGGTCCGAACAAGGACTACGTCCTCCTGGACCTGACCCACCTTGAGCCTGCGCACATTGAGGCCAAGCTTCCGGACATCACCGAGTTCGCCCGCACCTACCTTGGTGTGGAACCGTTCACCGATCCCGTTCCCGTGTTCCCCACGGCGCACTACGCCATGGGTGGCATCCCCACCAACATCACCACCGAGGTGCTGCAGGACAACGACACGATTGTGCCGGGCCTGTACGCAGCGGGTGAGGTTGCATGCGTCTCCGTCCACGGCTCCAACCGTTTGGGCACCAACTCGCTCCTGGACATCAACGTGTTCGGCAAGCGTGCGGGTATCGCCGCTGCGGAGTACTCCAAAACAGCTGACTACGTGGAGCTTCCCGAGGACCCCGAGGCAATGACCCGCGGCATCCTGGACGGCCTGCTCACCGGCAACGGCACCGAGCGTGTGGCACAGATCCGCAAGGAACTGCAGGACACCATGGACGCCAACATGCAGGTGTTCCGCACCAAGGAATCGCTGGAGCAGGTCCTCCGCGACATCGCTTCCTTCGAAGAGCGGTACAAGCACGTTACCGTTCAGGACAAGGGCAAGCGCTTCAACCTGGATCTCCTCGAAGCAGTGGAACTGGGCTTCCTGCTGGACATGGCCAAGGTCATGACCGTCGGTGCGCTGCACCGTGAAGAGTCGCGCGGTGGCCACTACCGCGAGGACTTCCCGGACCGCAATGACGAGAAGTTCATGAAGCACTCCATGGCTTACCTGGACACTTCCGTCACCGTCGACTCCTCGGCGGAATCTGTTGCGGGCATCCGTCTTGAGACGAAGCCCGTCATCTTCACCCGTTACGAGCCGATGGAGCGTAAGTACTAATGACGACCGAAATGGCAGAGCCCGCTTCCAAGATCGAGCTCCCGGCAAGCGTTGCTGGCGACGGTGAAATCCCCACCTTCCACATCACGCTGCGTGTCCGCCGCTACGATCCCGAAATCTCGGACGAAGCACGCTGGGATGACTACAAGCTGACCATGTACGGCACGGACCGCGTGTTGGATGCCCTCCACAAGGTCAAGTGGGAGATTGACGGCAGCGTTTCCTTCCGCCGCTCCTGCGCCCACGGCGTGTGTGGTTCGGATGCCATGCGCATCAACGGCCGCAACCGCCTCGCCTGCAAGACGCTGCTGAAGGATCTGGACACCACCAAGCCCATCACCGTCGAGCCGATCAAGGGCCTCCCCGTGGAGAAAGACCTGATTGTGGACATGGAACCCTTCTTCCAGTCCTTCCGCGAAGTCATGCCGTTCCTGATCAACAAGGGCCACGAGCCCACCAAGGAACGTCTGCAGTCCGTCGAGGACCGTGAGCGCTTTGACGACACCACCAAGTGCATCCTGTGCGCCGCCTGCACCTCGTCCTGCCCGGTCTTCTGGACCGATGGCCAGTACTTCGGCCCGGCTGCGATCGTCAACGCCCACCGCTTCATCTTCGATTCCCGTGATGACGCCGGAGACATGCGCCTTGAGATCCTGAACGACAAAGAAGGCGTGTGGCGTTGCCGCACCACCTTCAACTGCTCGGAAGCATGCCCCCGTGGCATCCAGGTGACCCAGGCAATTGCCGAGGTCAAGCAGGCCATCCTGGCCCGCAAGATCTAGTTTCGCCGGTCCCCCAAGGAACCAAACGACGACGGCGCCGCTCACCACTGATGGTGGGTGGCGCCGTCGTCGTTAATCCGCGTCCGTAACCGGGTTACACCGCAACCGTCACCGCAACGCAAGGAGATCAGCGTGTCACGCTCTGAGAAGATCAGCTTCACGGGAAGTACCGGCGACACCCTGGCCGGCGTCGTAGACGTGCCTGAGGGCCCCGTCCGGGGCTGGGGCCTGTACTCGCACGGCCTGACACTCGGCAAGGACAGCCCGGCCGCGTCCCGGATCTGCAAAGGACTCGCGGAGCAGGGTGTGGGGATGCTGCGCTTCGACAACCTGGGCTTGGGCAGCTCCGCAGGTGAATGGTCTGCGGGGTCGTTCAGCGTCAAGGTAGCCGACACCATCCTGGCCGCGGACTTCATGCGGGAGCAAGGCCGGGGAATCTCACTCCTGGTGGGTCACTCGTTTGGAGGTGCAGCGGTGCTGGCCGCAGCCCGCGACATTCCCGGCCTCAACGCCGTCGTGACGGTTGGCGCACCCTACGAGCCGAAACATGTTGAGCACATGTTCGACACCGAGATCGAGTCCATCCTCCGCGATGGCAGCGCGGTGGTGGACCTTGGCGGACGGCCCATGGAGGTTCGCCGCCACTTTGTGGAGGACGTGGAACGCGCCGATCTGCGCGACTGCATCCGCACCCTCCACAAGCCGCTCATGGTGATGCACTCCCCCACCGACAACACCGTGGGAATCGACAACGCCAGCGAGATCTTCCGGACTGCCCGACACCCCCGGAGCTTCATCTCCCTGGAGGGCAGCGAGCATCTCCTCACCGGGAAGGGCCAGGCAGCACGGGTTGCGCGGATCATCAGCGCCTGGGCGGACCCTTACCTCGAGGTCCGCGACGCTGGCTGATGACCCTGCCGGCCCAACTGGGTAGCAGATAATGCCGTTATGAGCTGTCATAACGGCATTATCTGCGACCTAGATGGGTACCTACTTGCCGATGGCCGCCTTGCTTTCGCTGAGCCACTGCTCGGCAGCTTTCTCCGGGGTCAGCCTCTTGAACAGGACCTCGGTGTTGATGCGGGCCGTGATCTCGGAGACGGCGGTTGAACCGGTGGGGCCGATGAACGTTGGGGCGAAGTCCATCTTGCCGATCTGGTCGATGTAAGCGGCTTCCACCTTTCCTTGGGGTGTCAGCAGGTCTTGGATGGCCGTGCGCATGCCGGAGTTGCTGGGCACGCCACGGTCACTCTGGATAATCTTTGCGGCGGCCTCATTGTTCACCAGGAAGCTGACCAACTTGGCGGCCGCATCCGTGTGCTTGCTGCGGGCGGAGATGGTGTAGAACTGCGAAGACTGGAGCCAGATGCCGGGCGTGGGAGTCTCACCGGGCAGCTTCAGCAGCTTCAATTCGGCCCCTGATGCTTTGCTGAGCGCGGTCAAGGAGTTGGTCCAGGTCAGCATCATGCCGGCCTGCCCCATACCCATGAGTGTCTGCTCGGTGCTGACGTTGAGCTTCTCTACGGTTTCGGAGGCGCTGGGTGCTGCAGCTGACTCGCTGAGTTTGACGGAGAAATCGAAGTAGTCCTGTACGGTTTCCTTGCCAAGTCCCAACTGGCCATCCTGCGTGTACAGCGATTCTCCGCGTTGACGCGCAAAGGCATCCAATGAGTCATGCGTGAGGACAGTGGCTGTCCCGTAGGTTCCCTTGGGGCTCTTGGCAGTGATGTCCTCGGCTGTCTTGGCGAAGTCATCCCAGGACCACTTGCTGTCATCCGGAAGGGCTACCCCGGCAGCTTGGAAGACTGCGGGGTTCACTACGATGGCCAATGCGTTGGCACCCGTGGAGACACCGTACTGTTTGCTTTGCACCTGCCCGTTTTCCAGGGCCCCTTGGTCCATTTTGGAGAGGTCGAGGGACCCTTCAACTTTGGAGAGGTCCAGCAGTGCGCCACGATTGGCGTACTCAGCCGGGTAGGCACCACCCATGGTGATGACATCAGGGGCGTCGTTTGCAGCGACTTGGGTAGCCAGCTTGTCGAAGTAGCCTCCGATGTCTCCGTACTCCGGCTTCACCTTGATGTTAGGGTTAGCGGCCTCGAACTCCTTGATGGCCTTGTTGGTCAATTCGGCACGGGTGGCATTGCCCCACCACGAAAACCGGATCTCTACAGGGCCGTCTTCGGCTTGGTTGGACGTCGGGCTGGAACAGCCTGTGGTAAGCCCAAGCAGGCCTACCGCCGTGAAGAATGCTATGGATTTGCGGATACTTCGGAGAGATTTACGCGCCATTGGGTAAGCTTCTTTCAGACTCAAAAAAACGGTTCCTGAAACGTATCAAGAGGCTGTATATTCGTCAATAGTTTTCACCATGAACTATTTAGGCCGCCCAAAGGAGCACGCTTTGACCCACCACTTGGACCAGATCCAGATCCGGGACCCCTTCGTGGTTACACATCCGGAATCCGGGCAATACCTGCTCTTCGGAAGCACCGACAAGAACATCTGGTCGGGGCCGGCCACTGGATTCGACTGCTATCGGAGCAGTGACCTGTTGCTGTGGGAGGGACCTATTGAGGCCTTTCGCCCACCGGACGGGTTCTGGAGCCAGGAACAGTATTGGGCGCCTGAGGTGCATGAGTATCAAGGTCGCTACTTCATGTTTGCGACGTTTACCGCTCCTGGACGTTCACGGGGAACGCAGGTACTTTCTGCCGCCAAGGCGGAAGGTCCCTACGAACCGTGGAGCGATGGTCCCGTCACTCCACCTGATTGGGAGTGCCTGGACGGTACGCTCCATGTTGACCATGAAGGGGCACCATGGATGGTGTTCTGCCATGAGTGGAAGCAGGTCCATGACGGCACCATCCTGGCCCAGCGCCTCAGCCCGGACCTGCGGCATGCCATGGGCGAGCCCATCTTCCTGTTCAGCGCGTCCGAAGCGCCGTGGGCCCGCGCTCTGGATGTTCCGTCAATCCGGGAAAGGGAGTCCCCTGCGTATGTCACTGACGGCCCGTTCTTGTTCCGGCTTGGCAGCGGGACGCTCATCATGCTGTGGTCCAGCTTTGGTGACCAGGGCTATTCCATGGGTATTGCCAGGAGCGAATCCGGCACAGTGCTGGGACCCTGGACCCAGGAAACCGAGCCACTGTGGGGCATCGATGGCGGGCATGGCATGATCGGCCGGGCCTTGGACGGCAGCCTGTTCCTCACCCTTCATCAGCCCAATAACAGCCCTCACGAACGGGCGGCGATTTTCCCGCTCCGTGAGCTCAAGGACACCGTGGCCCTGGCTTCAGCTCAGCCCGCGCTCGTTGGCCCCGCCATCGATCGCAAGGCTCTGGTCCAGCGACACAACGTGCGGCAGCAGAATTTGGACCCGCGAAGCCCGGTGTCGGTGGGTAACGGAGAATTCGCCTTCACCGTGGACCTCACCGGGCTTCAGTCGTTCCCCAACCACTACCCCGTGGGAGCACGTGATGACTTGCCCCCGGGAACGCTTCTAGGGACGCAGTCACAGTGGGGCTGGCACTCGATTCCCGCACCACAGCCCTACGACCTCGCCGGCTCAACCGTCCTCTACGATTCACCCCGTGGCCCGGTCCCCTACGTGGACATGGTGGGAGACATCGTGAACGACCGTGAAACGGACACCTCCCTGGCCGAAACGTGGCTCCGGGCGAACGTGCACCGGCTGGATTTGGGGCGTATCGGTTTCCGTTGGGTGGAAGACGGCGTGGAACGTCACCTCATGCCAGCGGACATCGCTGACGCTGAACAAACGCTCGACCTCTGGACCGGCGTAGTAACCAGCCGCTTCACGCTGGCGGGTCATCCCGTCACAGTGACGACGGCGTGCCACCCCGACCGGGATGAGCTCGGCATTCGCGTGGAGTCGCCAGCACTTGCTGCCGGCTTAGTTATAGGTGTCGACTTTCCCTACGGGTCCGAGGCATGGCATGACGCCGCGGACTGGAAGCACCCGGAGTCCCACACCACCTCCCTCGAAGGCCCGAAGCTCCCCACACACGGGCATGACGGTGCCGCAGCATGGACAGCTCAACGCGAGCTGGACGATTCCCGCTACCAGGTGGTCATCACAGGTCGCGAGTTGACAGTAGAACAGGCCGCGCAGCACCGGCTCCGGGTTTCACCCGCCTCAGCCGTCACCACCATGGACGTCACCATTGCTTTCCTGTCCGTCGGGGACGGCGACTGTATCCCCCGAGGCAACAACCGGTTCGCCGGATCCACGCCGGGAGTAAGCATGGACGCCCACGCCGGTTCCGGCGTCGGACGTTCACCTGCACTCGGTGTGGCGGACGCGTCCGCAGCCTATTGGCCTGCATTCTGGTCTTCGGGAGGGGCGATCGAACTTAATGCCACGGATGATCCCAGGGCCAAGGAATTGGAACGCAGGATCGTGTTGTCCCAATACCTGACCGCGATCAATTGCTCGGGTTCGTTGCCACCGCAGGAGACCGGGCTGGTCTGCAATTCGTGGCGCGGCCGCTTCCACCTGGAGATGCACTGGTGGCATGCTGCGCACTTTGCGCAGTGGAATCGTGTAGAACTGCTCCTGCCGTCATTGCGGTGGTACTCCACAGTGCTGGAGACGTCGCGGCAGACGGCGAAAGTGCAAGGATTCGACGGCGTTCGCTGGCCGAAGCAGGTAGGACCGGATGGGCGGGAAAGCCCGAGCCCCATCGGAACCTTCCTGATCTGGCAGCAGCCCCACCCCATCCACCTGGCCGAACTGGTGTACCGCGCCAATCCGAGTCGGGAAGTGTTGGAGGAATTCGCGGAGATCGTCTTCGAATCGGCCGGGTTCATGGCCAGCTTCGCGCATCCCACGTCGCGGGGGTTTGAGCTGGGCCCTCCCCTGATTCCGGCGCAGGAGAGCTACGGCTCACTACGGGCCAAGGTCACTAATCCCACGTTCGAACTGGCGTACTGGCAGTGGGGCCTACGGACTGCTACTGCCTGGCGGGAACGGCTGGGTTTGGAACCAGTACAGGCATGGGGGGACGTGGCGGATGGCCTGGTGCAACCACATGTGGTTGATGGCGTATACGCGGCCATCGACGTCGAACCGTTCACCATACGCACGGACCATCCATCCATGCTGTGTGCCCTGGGAGTCCTCCCCCAGACTGATCTCATTGATCCGGCCATCATGAGAGCAACCCTTTCAGACGTCCTGGCAGACTGGGACTGGGGCAGCACCTGGGGTTGGGACTACCCCGTGATGGCCATGACGGCCGCACGACTTGAGGACCCGGGGGCCGCTGTTGATGCGCTCCTCCTAAGCGCCGGCAAAAATACCGTCCTCCCCAACGGGCACAACCGGCAGACGGACTCCCTCCCGCTGTACCTGCCAGGCAATGGTGGGCTTCTGGCCGCTGTCGCGCTGATGGCCGCAGGTTGGGACAACGGACCGGACCGGCACGCGCCCGGATTCCCGGCCGACTGGGCCGTTGCATGGGAGGGGCTGGTCAAGGCCCCTTAGCATCGCCGCAGCTGGATAGTGTCACTACGGGATATCACCGCAAAGGGACCTCGCCTGTTAACCGCGGCGGGGTCCCACCGCGGCTCCGACCAAGGCACCAAGGCCAACTCCAATGAGGATGCCCAGAAAGGGCGAATTGAAGACCAACTGGCCAACCACAAGTCCCGCTGCAGCCCCGAGCAGACAGGCGATCCACAGTTGGTTGTTCATGGCGGCCTCCGGATAAAACTGTCAGCTGCGGGGCGCCACGCGACGCGAACCGAGGACTTTCTTGCGGGGGGACTCCCCCGATGCCGTGTCAGCCTCGCGAATAGCAGACCACGACGCCGAGACGAGATACACCTGGCTCACCAGATTGAACCAGATCAGCAGCCCGATAATGATGGCGAACGATGCCAGGACCGGATTGTTGCCGGACCGGGCCAGAAGTTCGGTGCTGAAGAACTGCAAGATCGTGGTCCCTACGCCCGCCAGCACCACGCCTTCCAGGAATGCGCGGCGCCCCAGCTTCAGGCCACCCGCAATGCGGAACAGCACTGCCGCCGTCGCGCAGTTCAACAGAAGGGGGACCACGATCTTGACGGTCGCCGCTATGGGCTCGACAACGCCCTCATCAAGCTTGAGCAAAGCAATAAGCCAGTCCGCTGCGGTCCCAAAGACGAGCGAGACGCCTGCGCTGATCACAAGGATAACGCCGAGGAGCAGCAGGGTGCCGGCGTCGATGAGCTTTTGAAGGATCGGGTTGCGTACCAAGGGGTCAGCGTTCATCACCCCCCGGAGGCCTTCCCTGATGCTGGCGATCCAGCCCAGGGAAACAAACACCGTGACAATCGCTGCGATGAGGGCCGTCCACCCAAGTCCCGACGGGTTGAGCAGGGATTGTGGATCCACCAGCCCTTCGCCGCCATCCACTTGAAGGAGCCCGGGGGCAGCCGCGGCCACACTGTCGATCACGGCATCCTGCAGCGCGGGGTTACCGCCCAACACGATGCCTGCGATGGCGAAGCCGGTTGTGAGCAGACCCGTCACGGAGAAGAACATGTTGAAGCCGATACCGGCGCTCAACAACGGCCCGTGCTGCCGGGTGTAGTGCTGGAAGGAACGCATGGCCCGGTTGGTATTCAGCCTGGCGAGGATGAGTGCAAAAAATGCACCAACCTTTTTCGGCAAGCCCTCGCCGGCACGCTTCGCATGGCCCCAATCCTGCCGCTTGCGGAGAAGCTGGAGTTTGAGTTTCGCCAGCTCAGTTGGCAGCGGAGGAACGTCCGCCTCTGCGGCTTGGATCCGCTTGCTGTGCTTCGTCAGTATCGCCGCCAAAGTCGAGCTCTTCCCGTAGCTGCCAAATTCCATTGGTGTCGTGCTCGTAAAGTCCCATGCTAACCACAGGGAAGGTCGCCCGGTAATCCCTGAGAACCGTTTCGGCCTCATCGAGGTTTTCCTGGGCGACATCGTGCGCAACGGTGACGTGCGGGTGGTACGGGAACGGCAACATCCGTTCGAGTGGGCCGGTTTGAAGTTTCTCGTGCAGTTGCACGCACTCTTCAAAGCCTTCCTCCACGTTGACGAACACCACCGGCGAGACGGGACGGAAAGAACCCGTGCCGGAAATGGTGATTTCGAAAGGTTCCTGGGTCCTTGCGACTTCCCTGACGTGCTCCCGGGTGGCGGCCCAGTCCTGGGTGGGTGTGGTGGTGATCAGGGTGATGTGGGCAGGGATGACCTCAGCCATCGGATCACCGAAGGAGGCCCTCCACTCCTGGAGTTCTCGGGCGATCTCCGGTGGGAAACCGAGGATCACTCCGACGCACATGGTGTCTCCAGCGCCGCAATCGGTGCCGGAAACAGCGGGCTGGCGGGAGTCGTCCGGACCGGCACCCTGTCGGGTGCCGGTCTTGACGTTGAGCTGGCCAGCGGAGCACATGGACTTAGCGGACTCCCTGGTTTCCGTGGGAGGCATCGCCGCGGTAGGGCAGGAAACCAACCTTGGAGTAAACGTCCGCCAGTGTTGCGGCCGCAATTTCACGTGCCTTGTCCGCGCCGAGGGCCAGGAGCCGGTCGAGTTCTGCGGGATCAGCCAGAAGTTCGTTGGCACGTTCGCGGATAGGTGCCAGGTGTCCGGAGACGAGTTCGGCCAGGTCAACCTTCAAATGGCCGTACATCTTTCCCTGATAATCAGCCACGATCTTGTCCACCGGTAAACCGCTGATGGCCGAGTAGATGGTCAGCAAGTTGGATACGCCCGGCTTGTTCTCGCGGTCATAGCGGATCTCAGTTTCGGTGTCCGTAACCGCAGACTTAATCCGCTTGGCCACCGTCTTTGGGTCATCCAGCAGATTGATCAGTCCGGCCGGTGATTCCGCCGACTTGGACATCTTGGCGGTCGGGTTCTGGAGATCGTAGATCTTTGCCGATTCCTTCTGAATGAAGGCCTCAGGCACTTGGAACGTCTCGCCGAACCGGCTGTTGAAACGGTTGGCGAGGTCGCGGCTCAATTCCACGTGCTGGCGCTGGTCTTCACCCACCGGCACGCCGTGCGGCTGGTACAGCAGGATGTCAGCGGCCTGCAGGATGGGGTACGTGAACAGGCCAACGCTGGCGTGGTCCGAACCCTGCTTCTGTGCCTTGTCCTTGAACTGGGTCATGCGGGCGGCTTCGCCCATTCCCGTGATGCAGTTCAGGACCCATGCCAACTGGGCGTGCTCGGGAACCTGGGACTGGACGAAAAGCGTGCACTTGTTCACGTCCACGCCGCCGGCGATGTACTGGGCGGCCGTAACCCTGGTCCGCCGGGCCAGTTCCGCCGGATCCTGCGGCACGGTGATGGCGTGCAGGTCAGGAATGAAGTACACGGCGTCGTACTCGTCCTGCATCCGGACCCAGTTGACCAGGGCGCCGAGGTAGTTGCCAAGGTGCAGGGAATCGGCGGAGGGCTGCATGCCGGACAGGACCCGGTGCTTGGCGCCAACGGCAAGCTTGGTTGACGTTACGGGCTTCGGTGCGATCGCAGCATCAGCCGCTGCGCCGGTTTCAGTCGTGGTGGAACTAGTCATGGAGCAATACCTCAGGAAGCTTAGAGCCGGTAGTCGACTACCAGCGGTGCATGGTCAGAGAAACGGGTGTCCCACGAAGGCGCCCGGTCCACCACAGCCGAGAAAGCGGCAGCTGCGAGGTCCGGGGTGGCCAGGTGGTAGTCGATGCGCCAGCCTGTGTCAGTGTCAAAGGCCTTACCGCGCTGGGACCACCAGGTGTAGGGGCCGGCGACATTACCTGCCAGGCCCCTGTGGACATCCCTCCATCCGATTTCTTCGCCGAGGAAGCGGTCAAAGTATGCCCGCTCCTCCGGGAGGAAGCCGGCACGCTTGACGTTGCCCTTCCAGTTCTTGATGTCGAGTTCAGTGTGTCCGACGTTGAGGTCGCCAACCACCAAAGCGTGGTCGCTGTGTTTCGCGAGCTCAGGCAGGCGGACTGTCATGGCATCGAGGAAGCGGAACTTATCCTCCTGCTTGGGGGTTCCGACCTCCCCGGAGTGCACATAAGCACTGACAACGGTAAGGGTGGTGGGGTCACCGGCTGTGTTCCTGACGGTGTAGTCCGCTTCAACCCAGCGCCCGGACGTATCGAAGTAGTCGTCGCCAACGCCAACGCGAGTGGCGGTGGGCTCCTCGCGGGATGCAATGGCCACACCGGCGCGGCCCTTGGCCTCAGCTTCGGTGTGGAGGATGTGCCAGCCTTCGCCGATCAGCTTCCTGACGATGTCGTCAGGGGCGCGCACTTCCTGCAGGCAAAGAATGTCTACCTCGCGTGGCTCCAGCCATTCCGCCATGCCGTTCTTGTAGGCAGCCCGCAGGCCATTGACGTTAACTGATGCGATGCGAAGGAAGTCCTTCTTCAATGCCGTACTCACCCGGTCCACTCTAGTCGATGATGGTGCCGGCCACGGGCTCGTCCGAGCCACCTGAAGACTTGATCATGTCGCGCGCATTCGTGGCCGTAATGGCGATGGTTTCGAGCGCCCGGTTGATGGTGTCCTGGTTGGCCGTTGCGCCCTTGGCGCGTTCCTCGTCCACCACGCGGACCTGCACCTGGACAATCTTGAAGGAGTGGTCCAGCTTAAGGTCGCGCACTTCATCGGCTTTGCTGCGCTCGGCAACTATGCGCGTGCCTCCGCTGTCAGCAGCGGACGACGACGGCGCGCGGCCGGCCGCGGCGTTGAAGGCATTTTGCGCTTCGCTCAGTTTGGCACCGGCCCGCTGCGCGGCCTTGCGGATGCTCAGCACCACGAACGTTGCAAGGGCAAGCCACCCGAAAGCGACCACGGCAACAACCCAGCCCACAACATCGTTCTGGTTGGCCGCAAAGATGACGGCTACCAGGAAAGCGATGATGACGACGGTCATCCCCAGGCCGCCGATGCGGAAGCCCTTGAACATGCCTTTACCGGCGGGGGACGTGGACGGGTGCGGGTCACCGAGAGATTGCATGAACCCATTCTCTCAAATGCGGAAAGGTGCCCCGTCCGCTTCCACGGACGGCGAACATGCCACGCTAGGATCCGCGCTTCTGCTGATTCCGGGTCTTGCCCGGCGACGTGGATTTGCGGTGCAGGAACCGCGCCGCCAGCAGAACCGGGTCCGACCCCGACTTGCCCTCCATGACTTCGCAGAGTCGCTCAACCAGCGCGGCGGCCGCGGCAGGAATATCCACGTCAAGGGCGGAAATCGGGGGTTTGTGCTGCCGTGAGTGTTCAGAGTCCGAGCCCGTGCACACCAGCAGGTCCCCCGGGATACGGACTCCACGTTCCTGCATGGCCTGGGCTGCCCCGCTGGCGTGCCTACCCGTTAAGCAAAAAACTGCGCCGGGCAGGCCGTCGCCCAAAATCCTGGCGCCCACTTGCCGACCACCCTCCACGCCGTCCCGTTCCGGTACGTGATAAATCCGGGGCTCCTTTCCGGTTTCCAGGCACCAGGCAACGTAGGCGGCCTCGCAATCGAAGTTCCAGGCGTTCCTGTCCGTGCCGCCCACGTAGGCGATGGATCCAGCGCCCGCGGCTGCCAGGTGGTCCAGGACGACTCGTGTGGACGCTGCGTCGTCGTGAGCGACCCAGTTCCGGAAGTCGGGGCGGCCCGGATCGCGATCCCAGGTCACATACGGAATTCCACGCTTCCCCAGCAAAGCCACCACTGGGTCATCCAAATGCGGGGCGAAAACTATGTAACCGTCCAGGGACATGGAAAACGGGGGAAGCGGTCTACGGCTCAAGTCGGGGACGAGCATCAGGCCCAGATTCCGATTCAGCGTCTCGGCGGCGGCTGCTCCCGCGAGTTTCATGAAGACGTCCACGCCATTGGGACCATAGTTGCCCAAGCTGTCCAAGGAGCGGAAGACCAGCCCGATCGCATTCATCTTGGAACTTCGAAGCCCCCGTGCCATGGCGTCTGCAACGTAACCCATCTCCGAGGCGACGGCGCGGACCCGTTCCCGGGTGGCCTCGCTGATATTGCCCTTGCCATTGAGGGAGTGCGACACCGTGGTGATCGACACTCCGGCTTTCCGCGCTACGTCCCAGATCGTCGCGCCGTGTTCTAGTTCGCGGGCCATGGGCCTCCTGCATTCGCCTCCGAGGGATCTCACGAGACCCGACTTCCGAAATTAACGATAAATCTCGCGGACCAGCTACACAAAAACGTTTTTCTTCCGTACTTTGAGCGTCACAAGTGATCCACCTCATCCAAGAGCCCACCCGCACTCCGACGGGGATGGCTCCCTCAAGGAGACCTATGCAGCTTCACCGCCACACATCCGCCGTGCCCGATCCCCGCGAGCGCGGCCTCGACATCGGCCGCACCTGGGAGGCTCAAACACGCAACACCGCCAAGCTCTACTTTGACTTCTTCGCCACGCTTGGCATCGCACCGCAGAAAGTCCGGGACATTGCGGAGCAGAGCCATGCAGCCCTCCACGCCTGGTGCCCGGCACTGGCAGAGGAAGCCGAGGGCTGGGCCAACGGCGCCGGACTCGAGACCTGGGAGATGAGTGTGGTCAACGCACGCACTGAGATTCTTGCGGCCGCACCCCGGAAGGTCGCCTCCCATGAATGCTCGACGGCGGTCTACGCACCAGCCCGGGCTTCGGCGCCGGAGACCATTCAGACCTGGGACTGGCATGACCACCTCGCCCCCGACGGACTCTTGCTCGAGGTAACCCCATCCCCCGGTCGGACCACCAAGACGTTCACGGAGTTCGGGACGCTGGGCAAGATCGGTGTCAACAGTGAGGGCCTCGGCCTGCATTTCAACATCCTTGCCCACTCCAAGGATGATGACTCCGCTGGAGTTCCGGTCCACGCAATCGCCCGCCGCATCCTCGATGAGGCCTCGACCATCGACCAAGCTATCGACATCGCGTCCTCAGCAAGAGTTAGCGCCTCTACCGTCTTCACTGTTTTCACAGCTACCGCTTCCGGCACCAGTACCCCGCGCCTGGCCGCCAGCATCGAGGTCTCTCCCGCCGGCACCGGCGTCGTGGATGCCGGCAGCGACGGCTGGCTGCTCCACACGAACCACTTCCTGGACCCCGTCCTCGCGGAAGAGGACACAATCGACGACGGCGCGTTGTCGCCCCAGCGCCTGGCCCACCTCGGGCGCGTGAGGACGGAGCTCGCCGGCCTGGGCATCGCGGACCGGGCCAAGCAGTTCTGCTCGTCAGAGGGAGCTTCATCC
Organism: Paenarthrobacter sp. GQ52; assembly: GCF_059759005.1. Classification (NCBI taxonomy): domain Bacteria; kingdom Bacillati; phylum Actinomycetota; class Actinomycetes; order Micrococcales; family Micrococcaceae; genus Paenarthrobacter; species Paenarthrobacter sp. GQ52. The sequence goes on along the minus strand of NZ_JCAXEJ010000001.1, from coordinate 363,548 downwards.
GTGGTCTGTTTCCATCCTGACGCCTCGGCGCCGCGACACGAGCAGTGGCAGACGCTGCTGACCATCAGCGTCGATGCCGGTGACTGCTCCCTCGCTTACGCAGCTGCCAACCCCGCCGACGCCGCACGCGATGGCTTCCTGATCTTCTAAGCCCGACCAGCCTCACAACCCCAACAAAACAACCAACGAAAGGCACTTCCTTGCCGCAATCCCTTCAGCCCAATGTTGCGCTGGAACCACAAGGTCCGTCGTCCAAGCGCCCCGTCTCAGCTGCCCGTACTTTCTTCGTCTCCTGTTTTGGAACCGCACTGGAGTTTTATGACTTCACCATCTACGGATTGGCTGCAGCCTTGGTGTTTCCGCAGCTCTTCTTCCCCAACCTTGATCCTCTGACCGGAACATTGGTGGCGTTCGCCTCCTTCGGTGCCGGCTTCCTGGCCCGGCCCTTGGGCGGTATCGTCCTGGGCCACTTCGGCGACCGTCTCGGCCGACGCAAGATCCTGATCCTCACGCTCATCCTGATGGGTGGGAGCACCTTCCTGATCGGCTGCCTGCCCAGTGCAGATTCGATCGGTGCCGCGGCCCCTATGCTGCTCATAGCATTGCGCCTGGTTCAAGGATTCTCTGCCGGCGGTGAATGGGGAGGCGCTGCCTTGTTGGGAATCGAGGCGGCACCGGCGGGTCGCCGAGGACTGTGGGGAAGCTTCACCAGCATGGGCATTGGGCTGGGCGTGCTCATGGGTTCCGGCGTTTTTACGCTCACTGACGCCATCGCGGGCGGCGAAGTGGCCAGCTTCGCTTGGCGGGTACCCTTCTGGATCGGCGGCCTGCTGGTACTGGCTGGCCTTATTGCCCGGCTGACCCTCCCCCAGGACGAACGCCCTTCCGGCACCCAGGCACCCCGGATTCCACTGCTGGCAGTCCTCAAGTCGCATCCGCGGCAGATCCTGATGTCGATCGGCGTCAGCTACGGCTACAACACCTTCACCTACATCGCCACAGTGTTCCTCATGTCGTACGTGCTCCAGCGCGGCTATTCCGACAGTGAATCACTTCAGTTCCAGCTGTGGGGTGCCCTGGCCAGCGTCATCTCCGCGCCTCTCGCTGCGATCCTTTCCGACAGGATCGGCCGTAAGCCGGTGATGATAGGTGGTTCGGTGATGCTCATCATCTACTTCCTGGCGTTCTTCCCGGCCATCGAGACACACACCGGCTGGCTTGCCCTCCTCATGTTCACGCTGGGCGGCGCGCTGAACACTGTTCCGCAGGGCCCGTTGCCGGCATTCCTTGGCGAACAGTTCCCGGCAGCTTCCCGCTACTCGGCCATTTCGGCCAGCTATCAAATCGGCTCAGCCCTGGGAGGCGGCACGGCAGCCACTGTGGCCACGGCATTGCTGATCGCCACGCATGGCGACCCGATCGGCGTCGTGATTTACACAGTCTCCGCGCTGGCAGTCATGGGACTGTGCTCCTGGGGCCTGCGCGACAACGCAAAGCTGACCATGGCTGAGATCGAGACGGCCTAGGACCTGTGCGGGCTGCGCCGGCTGGTCCTACTTCAGGAACAGCTGGCGCAGCCTTGCGGTGGTCAGCATGATCCCGAGCGCGATCATCACAACGTAGTAACCCACGTGGATGGCAGTGGCAGGGCTGAACGAGCCCACGCTGATCTGGCGCAGGAGTTCCACCCCGTGCCACAGGGGCATGGCCTGGATGAACCACTGGATGACCTGCGGGTAGACGCTGAGCGGGTAAAACGTGGCGCTGAACAGGAACATGGGCAGCAGGAAAAAGTTGATCCAGTCCATCTGCTGGAAGGTCTTCATGAAGCTGGTGATGCCCATCCCAAAGCTCGCAAAACCGAACGCGATCAGCACCGAAGCAGGAATGACCAGGACGGCCCACCAACTGGTGAGCAGTCCCATTACCCCCATGACAGCGGTGAATCCCGTGGCGTACAGCAGGCCCCGAAGGAGTGCCAGGAAGATCTCTCCGATCGCCACGTCCAACGGCCCCAAGGATGTGTAGAGCATCCCTTGGTACAGCTTGGCGAAATTCATCTTGAAGAAGACGTTCCACGTGGAATCATAAATTGCTCCGTTCATGGCCGAGACCGCCAGGAGTGCCGGCGCAATGTACGCCGCATAGCTGATTTCCTCGCCGCCTGGACCCTGGACAGTGCCCACTATGGAGCCCATGCCCACGCCCATGGCCAGCAGGAACAGCACAGGCTCGAAGAACCCCGACACCATCACCAGCCAAGTGCTGCTCTTGGCAGCCATCAGCCCACGGCCCACCACTGCCTTGGCGTTGCGGGAGTAGAGGGCTCCGAACTTGCGCTCACGGGCAAGATCCGTGGCGCTGTGGCCACCTGTCAGGACACTCAAGAGCCCATCCTATTCACGAACTGGCGGCGGACAAGTATCCAGCCAACAGTGGCGGTCGCCAGCAGGAACACCACGTGGGTGATGGTCAGCAACGGGTTTTGGTCCATCCCGTAGGTGAAGACCCGACCCAACTCAGTTCCGTGCCACACCGGTGATATCCAACCGATCCAACGAACTGCGATCGGCAGCGAATCCAGCGGGAAGAACGTCCCGGAGAACAGGAAGAGCGGCATGACGATGAATCGCTGCACCAATGCGAACTGCCCCTTGTCCTGCTTGATGCTGGCGGCATAGGCCATCAGCGGCAAGCCGAAGGAGAGCGCCGCGACCGTGGCCACGATGGCCGAGACCCAGCCCCAGGGGCTTGGCGAAGCGCCAAACATGGCCACCACCACGAAATAAACCAACGACTGCAACAGGAAGCGCAGGGAACTGGCCATGACGTGGCCGCTGGCGATCTGCTGCGGTGTCAGCGGCGAGGCATGCGGACCATAAAACACGCGGCGCCATTTGAAGCCGTCCATAATGGGGTACGAGAACTCCCCCGACGCCGTCATCACTGCGGCGGAGACCAACAACGCCGGAGCCACGAACTCCAAATAGCTGACACCGCCGAACGCCGCCTCGCTGTTGGCGTCCACCAAGCTGGCGAGGCCAACTCCCATGGCAAAGAGATACGCCACGGGCTGCCCTACGCTGTACAGGATCACGGACCAGCCGTAGTTCCGCATGACACGGAGCACCTGCTCAGCGTAGAAGAAGGAACCCCAGCGACGCGCCCTGGCGGCCGAAACCTCAGGTGAGTGGGCCCGCAACGGCTGCTCCGCCGTCGTGCGTGGTTTGTTCACCGACTCAGTCAACGAGGCTCCTGCCGGTAAGCCGCAGGAACACATCTTCCAGCGACGAGCGACGCACCAACGAGGTCATGGGGTGCAGCCCGCGGGCAGTGACCTGCTCCAGCGCGGCCTCACCGTCGTGCGCGTAGATGAGCACACGGTCCGGCAGTGTCTCCAGCCGCTCACCAATGCCTTGAAGCTCGACGCCGATGGTCGCGTTCCGCTCGGAGCCGAACCTGAGCTCCAGTACTTCGCGCGATGAATGCTCACGAATCAGGGCCGCGGGCGATCCTTCGGCCATGATCTTGCCCTTGTCCACCACGATCAGGCGGTCGCAGAGTTGCTCAGCCTCGTCCATGTAGTGCGTGGTGAGGATGAGGGTTACGCCGCTTTCCTTAAGCCGGAACAGGCGGTCCCAAAGAATGTGGCGCGCTTGGGGATCCAGGCCGGTGGTGGGTTCGTCGAGGAGAAGAATGCGGGGCTCGTTAATAAGCGACCGGGCTATTGTGAGTCGTCGCTTCATGCCCCCGGAGAGCGCGTCCACCTTGGAATTGGCCTTGTCCGTTAGCTGCGCGAATTCCAGCAGCTCATCAGCCTTCGGCCGGAGGTAGCTCAAAGGCAGGCCAAAATAGCGCCCGTAGACGATCAGGTTCTCGCGAACCTTGAGCTCTTCATCCAGGTTGTCCTGCTGTGGGACCACACCCAGATGCGCTCTTACTTCGGGGCCGTGGGATTCCGGGTCCAAGCCCATGATGCTGAGCGTGCCCGAGGTGCGTTGGGATACGCCGCCGATCATTTTCATGGTGGTTGACTTGCCGGCACCGTTGGGGCCCAGCAGCCCGAAAGACTCCCCCGCCGGTACGTCGAAGGAGATGTTGTCCACGGCGGTGAGGTCACCATAGGCCTTGGTGAGGTTCCGCGCGCTGATGACGGATGGTCGGTTCATGTCGAAGCCGGATTGCGACGATTCTGACTGTGTGGGTGACGGTGTCGGAGAGCGGGTTGCTTCATTGTGCACCCTCAGCACACTAGTAGCGCCCCCTGACTTATGCGAGGCCATTTCGGGGGTTCCCTGCGGAAGATGCCGTGCGCACGGCATCTTCGGCAGCTTAGCCCCGTAATGGGCCTTGCAATGGTCGGAGGAACTTAGGCGATGCCTGCCTGGCGCTCCGCACTCTCCACGACGTTCGCGAGCAGCATGGCACGGGTCATCGGCCCAACGCCGCCCGGGTTCGGGGACAGCCAAGCGGCGACGTCGGCAGCTGCCGGGTCAACATCTCCGGTAACAACAGCCTTACCGTTACCGTCGTCCACACGGCTGACGCCGACGTCGAGCACTATTGCGCCCGGCTTGAGGTCTTCAGCCTTGATCATGTGCGGCACGCCAGCGGCAGCAATGACGACGTCTGCCTGCTTGAGTTCCGCAGGCAGGTCCACCGTTCCGGTATGGGCCAGGATGACAGTGGCGTTGACTTCCTTGCGGGTCAACAGGAGGCCAATGGGGCGGCCGATGGTGACGCCGCGGCCAACCACCAGAACACGCTTGCCTTTGAGTTCAATGTTGTGGCGGCGCAGCAACTCCACACAGCCCTTAGGCGTGCAGGGAAGCGGGGACTTCATCTCGCCGTTGACGTTGGCCACCAGGCGGCCAAGGTTCATGGGGTGCAGGCCGTCGGCGTCCTTGTCAGGGTCCATGGCTTCCAGGATGACGTCCTGGTCGATGTGCTTGGGCAGCGGAAGCTGGACTATATAGCCGGTGCACTCCGGGTTGTCGTTGAGCTCGCGGACGACCTCCAGGAGGTCTTCCTGGCTGATGTCCTCGGGGAGGTCGCGGCGGATGGACTGGATGCCAACCTCGGCGCAGTCCTTGTGCTTGCCGCCGACGTACCAGGTGCTGCCGGGGTCGGAACCCACCAGAATGGTGCCCAGGCCGGGGACGATTCCCCTCGCGGCCAGGACGGAAACGCGAGTGGTCAGTTCTGCCTTGATGGCTGCGGCGGTGGCCTTGCCGTCAAGGATCTGTGCGGTGGACGGTGTCATTCCATCTGCTCTTTCTGGTGGGTGACCTAATGGCTCATGCCAACGGGATCCGCCGCCGTAGGTGTGGCGGCGGATCCCGTCAGCTCCGGTTCAATGTCCGGGTGTTGCTCTATTACTGCTGTCAGCTATGGGGCCGCGGATTTACCACTGCTCGTGCTGCGGGTACAGCGGGAAGTCAGCGGCCAGTTTGTCGACGCGGGCCTGGAGCGACTCGACGTCGGCCGAGGTACCGGCCTTGAGCGCGGCGGCGATGATCTCGGCAACCTCGGTGAACTCGGCAGCACCGAATCCGCGGGTGGCCAAGGCAGGGGTACCAATGCGGAGGCCGGAGGTGACCATCGGCGGGCGGGGGTCGAACGGAACAGAGTTGCGGTTCACGGTAATGCCCACGGAGTGCAGGAGGTCCTCGGCTTGCTGGCCATCCAGCTGCGAGTTGCGCAGGTCAACCAGGACCAAGTGAACGTCGGTGCCACCGGTGAGGACGGAGACGCCGGCTTCGGCAACATCGGCCTGGTTCAGGCGGTCAGCGATGATCTTGGCACCTTCGAGGACACGCTCCTGGCGCTCCTTGAACTCTTCGCCGCCGGCGATCTTGAACGCAACAGCCTTGGCCGCGATCACGTGCATGAGCGGCCCGCCCTGCTGGCCCGGGAAGACGCTGGAGTTGAGCTTCTTGGCCCACTCCTGCTTGCCAAGGATCACACCGGAACGGGGGCCGGCCAGGGTCTTGTGGACCGTGGAGGTGACGACGTCGGAGTACGGCACCGGGCTCGGGTGCAGGCCCGCTGCAACCAGGCCGGCAAAGTGCGCCATGTCCGTCCACAGGAGTGCGCCGACTTCGTCGGCGATGGAGCGGAAGGCAGCGAAATCGAGGTGCCGCGGGTAGGCGGACCAGCCGGCGATGATGACCTGCGGCTTCTCGGCGATGGCCTGCTCGCGGAGCTTGTCCATGTCGATGCGGAAGTTGTCCTCTTCAACCTGGTAAGCAGCTACGTTGTAGAGCTTGCCGGAGAAGTTGAGCTTCATGCCGTGGGTCAGGTGGCCACCGTGTGCCAGCGAGAGGCCCAGGATCTTGTCGCCCGGGGTGATCATGGCGGAGAGCGCTGCAGCGTTTGCCTGGGCACCGGAGTGCGGCTGGACGTTGGCGTACTCGGCGCCGAAGAGTTCCTTGACGCGGTCGATCGCAAGCTGCTCGGCGACGTCGACGTATTCACAACCGCCGTAGTAGCGGCGGCCCGGGTAGCCCTCGGCATACTTGTTGGTCAGGACGGAGCCCTGAGCTTCCATGACGGCGCGGGGGGCGAAGTTTTCGGACGCAATCATTTCCAGGGTGCCGCGCTGGCGGCCGAGTTCCTGGTTGAGGACTGCTGCGATCTCGGGATCGAGATCGGCGAGCGACTGGTTGCTGACAGACGCGGAAGTGGTTGTGGTAGTCACGGAAATCTCCTGGCTAGGCAACGGGTGGTGCTACAGGTCAGGCTACCGGCAGCAGCATTCCCGCGTCCCCTTTTTGACGGAGGGATCGGTCACGTGCGTGCAGCGGTAAGACATGACCCTCGGCCCAGGCGTACGATCCGTGGTCTTCATGATTGCCGCTCCCTGGTGGTAGTCCACCCAACGCCAGTTGCGACCCGTTAACAGTACAACAAGGCAGCACAGGTAGGCTTGATCGTGTGACTGAATCCACCGCTTTCGTAGTAACACTTTCCTGCCCCGACCGCCCCGGCATCGTCCACGCGGTAGCCGGAGCCCTGCTTGATGCCGGCTGCAATATCGCCGATTCCCAGCAGTACGGAAGCCCCAGCACAGGCAACTTCTTCATGCGCGTGGAGGCATCGACGTCGTCCTCCCAGGCCGAACTGGCCACGGCCTTGCGGCCGGTAGCTGAATCGTTCGGCATGACCTGGCAGATCAACCCCGTGGGCGAAAAGGTCCGCACCATCATCCTGTGCTCCAAGGATGCGCACTGCCTCAACGACCTTTTGTTCCAGCAGCGCACGGGCACTTTGCCCATTGAGATTCCGGCGATTGTGTCCAACCACCGGGATCTTGAATCGCTGGCGGAGTTCTACGGCATCCCGTTCCACCACATCCCGGTAACGCCGGAGACCAAGCCGCAGGCCGAGGCGCAACTGCTGAAGCTGATTGCCGAGCACGATGTCGAGCTGACTGTCCTGGCACGGTACATGCAGGTCCTGTCCAACGATCTGTGCACGGAGTTGAACGGCAAGGCCATCAACATCCACCACTCGTTCCTCCCCTCCTTCAAGGGCGCCAAGCCGTACCACCAGGCACACGCACGAGGTGTAAAGATCATCGGCGCCACGGCCCACTACGTGACGGCCGACCTCGATGAGGGTCCGATCATCGAGCAGGAAGTCATCCGCGTTGACCACGCGCGCACGGCTGCCCAGTTCGTCCAGATGGGCCGCGACGTCGAAGGCCGCACGCTGGCTCAGGCGGTCCAGTGGCACGCCGAACACCGTGTGCTCCTGGACGGTACCCGGACCGTGGTGTTCAACTAACGCCACTCCTATGCTGGGGGTATGCGGGGCATCCCTGACGCCGACCACGAGGCTGACCTGGCCGTCTTTTACGACCGCCAGGCACCGGCGCGGAACACCCGCGCGCTGACGCCGCACCGGGTTGAGAGCCGGGAGTGGTTCATCCGGCTGTTGAAGTCCGAGCGCCGTCATTCGTTGTTTGAGCTGGGTTGCGGCACTGGGGTTGAGGGCGTGGAGTTCGTCCGCGCCGGCTTGCACTACACCGGCGTGGACCTGTCCTCGGAGAGCGTTCACTTGGCGCGCTCGGCCGGGCTTGAGGCTTCTGTTGCCAGCGGCCGCAGCCTGCCGTTTCCGGATGCAGTCTTTTCAGCCGCCTGGACCATGAGCACTCTCCTGCACGTCCCCAACAGCAGAATTCACGACGTCGTCCGCGAACTTGTGCGGGTCACGGCACCTGGTGCGCCAATCGCCGTCGGGCTCTGGTCAGGTGAGGATTGCGAAGTCTTGAACCCGGAAGACATCGAGGAACCGCGGCGCTTCTTCAGCCGTCGCAGCGACGAAACCGTGCAGCGTATTTTTGGCGAGCACGGTTCGGTGGAGCACTTCCGGACGTGGCCGGAGGGCGTGGGAGTGGAATCCGGGCCGGGCGCAGGAAACTGGTCCCAGCACTATCAATTCCTGGTCCTCCGCACCCCTGCACCCAACTGAGTCGCAATTGAGCGCGTTTTGAGCGCTCAAAACGCGCTCTGCTGCGACCTACTTGGGAACTAAGCTGACTCCATGGCTCCCTCTTACACTTTCGCCGGGGATACCCCGGCCATCCATGAAACCGCCTTCCTGGCGCCCACGGCTTCCATTATTGGCAAGGCCACGTTGGCCGAGGACTCGAGCGCTTTCTACGGCGTCTCCGTCCGCGCCGATACAGCGGCCATCAGCGTCGGCGCAGGGTCCAACCTCCAGGACAACGTAGTCCTCCACGCCGACCCCGGCTTCCCCTGCACGGTAGGCGAACGCGTCTCCGTGGGGCACAGCGCTGTGGTCCATGGATGCACTGTGGAGGACGACTGCCTCATCGGCATGAGCGCCACCATCCTCAACGGCGCGGTGATTGGCACTGGCTCGCTCATCGCTGCCGGGGCCGTGGTGTTGGAAGGCACTGTCATTCCCCCGCGCTCACTGGTTGCGGGTGTACCTGCAAAGGTCCGCCGTGAACTCACCGACGAAGAGTTCGAGGGCGTCAAGCACAACGCCGCGCATTACAAGGAACTCGCTGCGGCGCACAGGGAGATGCACGCTTAAACGCCGAATGCGAGGCCCGCTCTGTGCCCTAACCTGAGGGTTTAGGGCGCAGAGCGGGCCTCGCAACGTAAGGAGACTAGTCCAGGGAGATCGGGCCGAGCTCGTCCAGCAGGTCACCTGGCCCCGGGTTTCCGGCAGCGGACGAACCGCCCAGGTGATTCACCACTCCCCACACTGCATTCAGGCCCGTGGTCACGGCACCCTCGGCCCAGCCAGCGGTGAAGGACACGTCATCGCCCGCGAGGAAGATGCCGCGCTGGTGCTCCGGCAGCTGGTCCTGCTTGAAGTGCGTGAACAGGCGCTGCTGGTACCGGTAGTGGCCGGGCAGGTTGGCCTTGAACGCACCCATGAAGTTGGGATCCGCTTCCCAGGACACCGTGATCGGTTGCCCCACGATGTGGCTCGCAATGTCTACGCCCGGGTAGATCTGTTCCAAGGAGTGCAACATCAGCTTCACGCGCTCGTCCGCTGTCAGGGCCAGCCATTTCAGGGCGTCGTCGTTCCATGTGTAGGACAGGAGCATGACGGCGGGCTTGTCCGGACCGTCGTCGAGCAAGTACGTGGCCCGGTTGAGGCGGTCGGTGAGCGTCATGGACAGGACCTCGCGCCCGGTCTCGGGATCGATGTCCTTCCAGAACGGGCGGTCCACCATCACGAAGGTCTTTGAAGACTGCATGTAATGCGAGCGTTCGATCGCGGTCCACAGCCCGGCCGGGAACAGTGCTTCCTCGGTGTGGATGCGTGTGGACAGCAGCCAGGACTGGCAGGTGGTCACCACGGCTTGGTAGGTGGCTTCGCGTCCCCAGTTCTCGCGGACCAGGAGGTCGCCGTTCTCTACCCGGCGGATGTTGTCCACGGCCCCGCGGGGCGAGCCGGAGTGCAGCGACGCCAGGGAGGTGCCCTCCGGCCAGTACTTAAGGTCCGACGGCGCGTGGTTCCAGAGTGCCTCAGGGAGCCTTTGCGCTCCTCCGGCAATGGAGCGGTGCTGGTCGTCGGCGTCGGTGTAGACCACGCGGAGGATCTCGAGGATGGAGTTGGGGAAGTCAGTGTCCCAGCCGCCGGTACCGAAGCCCACCTGGCCGAAGGCCTCTCGGTGCGCAAAGCCGGCCTCTTTGAAGGATTTACTGGCGGCGATGAAACCGTAGAAGGTCTGCTCGTCCAGCTCCGGCAAGAGCGCGTTCCAGAGTTCCTTGATCCGCTTGGTGTCGCGGGCCTTGATGGCTTCCTGCATCTCAGCGAAGGCAGCGCCATCGTTGACTGCTGCTTTCCAGGCGTCGGCTACTTCCAGGAAGAACTCCGGCAGCTCGTCAGCCGTGGTGGCGTAGTGCTTCTTGCCCGCGAGTTCGATCACTGTGGAGGAGGTTGCCGGCGCCATGGGATTCGGGAAGTCCTGGGTGTCCAGGCCAAGCAGGTCCACGTAGTGGTAGAACGCCTTGCCGGAGACCGGGAAGCGCATGCCGCCAAGGTCCGCCACGACGCCGGGAGCTGATGGGAAGCTCGCAGTGCGGAGGCGTCCACCAATCTGGTCGGCCTCGTAGATGACGGGCTTGAGGCCAAGTTTCATCAATTCATAGGCGGTCACCAGTCCGGACAAGCCTGCGCCGATGATGGCCACTTCCGTGCCGTAAAGCTCCTCCGGGATTGAGCCGAGCCCATCGGGGTGCGCCAGGTAGTGGTCGTAGCTGAACGGGAAGTCCGGGTTCAGCATGGTGATGGGTGCTCCAGCGGCCGCGTCAGGCGCGTCTGGCTCCTCGATGAGAGGGAGTTCTGTGGCGATGGTCATGAGTTTGCTGCTTTCACAGGTTCCGGGCTCACGGCCCTGGTGGTTAGTTCACGGTAGTCCTGCTCGCTGAGCGCGGCTACCTTTGAGTTCCGGCGTCCATAGCCGAAGTAAATGGCGACGCCCACCAGCATCCAGATACCGAAGGTGATCCAGGTATCGGCGCCCAGGTTGAGCATCAAATATGCGCACATCAGGGTGCCCAGGATTGGCGTGATCGGGTACAGCGGGACCCGGAAGCTGCGCTTCAGGTCGGGCCGGTTGCGTCGCAGGTAGATGACGGCCACGTTGACCAGCGCGAACGCGAAGAGCGTACCGATGCTTGTTGCGTCCGCCAAGGCTCCCAGCGGGACCAAGCCTGCGGTGAGGGCGACGGCGGTACCGATGATCAGCGTGCCGGCCACCGGAGTACCGGTTCGGCGGGAAACGCGGCCGAAGATTTTGGGAACCATGCCGTCGCGGGACATGGAGAGCATGATGCGGGTTTGTCCGTAGAGCACGGTCAGCACGATGCTGGCGATGGCGAGCACTGCGCCCACTGAGAAGACCAGGGCGATCCACGGCTGACCCGTGATCTCGTGCAGGATCTGTACCAGTGCAGCCTCTGTGCCGTCGAACCAACCCCACGGGCGGGCGCCGATGGCTGCAACGGCAACCAGGACGTAGATGGTGGTCACGATGACCATGGAGAGCATGATGGCCCGGGGCAGGTCGCGCTTGGGGTTCCTGGCTTCCTCGCCGGCGGTGGAAGCGGCGTCGAAGCCGATGTAGGAGAAGAAAACGCTGGATGCGGCGGCGGAAACACCGGCGGCGCCCATGGGCAGCAGCGGCTCGAAGTTGCCGGCATTGAAAGCGGTGAAGGCTACTGCGCAGAAGAAGATCAGGATGCCCACCTTGATCACGACGATTGCCGTGTTGATCCACGCACTCTCACGGGCACCCCGGACCAGCAGGAGCATAGCCAGGATCACGATCACGACGGCGGGCACGTTCACCAGCCCGCCGTCCCCTGGCGGCTGGCTCATCGCGTCCGGCAGGAACTGGCCAAACGCGGCGAGGGTCTCGTTCACATACTGGCCGGCACCGACGGCAACGGCTGCCACGGAGACCGCGTACTCCAGCACCAGGCACCATCCACAAATCCAGGCCATGCCCTCACCCATGGTGGCGTAAGAGTAAGAGTAGGACGAGCCCGCCACAGGGACGAGCCCAGCCATTTCGGCATAGGACACTGCCGAAAGCAGGGCGGCGAGGCCGGCGATGACGAACGAGATCCAGATGGCCGGACCGGCCAGCGGCACTGATTCGCCGAGGATCACCAGGATGCCGGTGCCGAGTGTAGCTCCGACGCTGATCATGGTGAGCTGGAAGACGCCAAAGCTGCGGACCAGCGGCGTTCCGCCTTCGCCGCTACCGGCTTCGCTGACCATCTGGCCAATTGGCTTGCGGCGCAGGAGTTGCGCGCCGAGGCTCGGCCTGGCGACGCTTGCCGCGGCCGGGTTTTTGGTGTTCACAGGCACAGTCACCCTTGACGTCCCTTCAAAGTAGTTTCGATTTCCCCTCCACAAGACTGGCATGTGAGCCACCTCTCACCGCGGTGCAAAATGACCTATAGTGTTCAACCATGAGACGTAATGCACACTATCAAGAGGCTGCCGCTGCAGCCCTTTCCGGGCAGGTCAACGTGGACCTGTCTGCCATTTCAGACAACGTCAAGGCCCTGAAAAATCGCACCGGTGCGCCGCACTTCATGGCCGTAGTCAAGGGCAACGCCTACGGCCACGGCCTGGTGGAAGTTGCTCGCACCGCCGTGGAAGCTGGTGCAGACTGGCTTGGCACAGCCCAGCTCAGTGAAGCAATCGCACTCCGCCAAGCGGGCATCACCGTTCCCATACTGTCGTGGCTGTATCTGGCATCCCAGACAAGCGCCACCATTCTTGAGGCACTGGAAAACGACGTTGATGTGTCCCTCGGAAGCGTCAGCCAACTGGAGGTGCTGGCAGGCATCGCGAAACGCCTTGGCCGTCCCGCCGTCGTGCATTTGGAACTGGACAGCGGCCTGAGCCGCGGCGGTGCACGAAAGGAAGACTGGGCTGAACTTGTGGCGCAGGCACGGCAAGCTGAGCTGGACGGGACCCTCCGTGTTCGAGGCCTCTGGACCCACCTGGCCTGGGCAGATGTCCCCGCGCACCCCGGTAACGCCACCGCCGTCGCGGAGTTCGAGGACGCCGTTCACCAAGCGCGCGAGGCAGGACTGAACCCCGGCCTCAGGCATGTTTCCAGTTCTGCCAACATCCTGGACCGGCCGGAGTTCCACTTCGACATGGTCCGCGCGGGACTGGCCATTTACGGGCTTGCCCCGGCCGATCACCTGAACCCGGCTGACTTTGGCCTGCGCCCGGCGCTCAGCGTTACGGCGCCGCTGGTCATGGTCAAGAAGGTCCCGGCAGGCACAGGCGTCAGCTACGAACACCAGGCCATCACCTACGAACCGCGCTACCTCGGGCTCATCCCGCTCGGTTACGCGGACGGTATCCCCAAGGGCATCAGCGGCCGCTCCGTTGTGAACGTGGCCGGGCGCGCGGTGCCGGTGATCGGCAAGGTCTGCATGGACCAGTTCATGGTGGACCTCGGACCGGACGCTTCGGGAATCGACGTCGGGGACACCGCAGTGTTGTTCGGTGACCCGGCATGCGGGGCGGCGAGCGCCGACGACTGGGGCGCCGCGATCGGAAGCCACGGCGACGAGATCATCAACAGGATTGCACCGCGCCTGCCACGCGCCTACGCAAGCAGCGCCAACCAGGACTCCGCGTACGAGTGCCCCGACTACCAGGAGCCGGCCGCCGCCGGGCAGGGCAATGTCGCCTGAGCCCGCCACCGCCCGCCTGAGTTTTGTCACGCTCGAGCAGTTCCTGGAGCAGTTGCCGCCGGAGTTGAAAATGCTTCACGACGGCGGCAGCGGGACCTCGCTGCTGCGGTGGGTGGAACCGAGTGAGCTCGAAGACCCTACGCCGTACCTGCCGGAGGGCGAGTTCCTCCTCACCGCCGGGTTGCCCTTCCTTGGGAAGGGCGGCTCGGCGGCCAAGGTGGACGCCTACGTACGGCGGCTCGTGGGTGCCAAGGTTGCGGCCCTCGGCTTCGGTATCAGGCCCTATTTCGACGCCGTCCCGGACGTCCTGCTGGACGCTTGCCGCAAGCACAACCTCACGTTGTTCGAGGTACCGGAGTCTGTGCCTTTCGCGGCGATTGGCTTGGAGTTCTCCCAGCTTCTGGAAACTGACAACGCGCGGGTCTTCCGGCAACTGGCCGACACCAACCGCCAACTCATGCGGGCGGTCCTCTCCCCCCGGCCCGAACATGAACTGTTGGCCGCCCTGGTGCAGAGGGTGCCCGTGTGGGCTGTTCTGGTGGGCGCTGACGGACGGGTCCGTGCCCGGGGGCACAACGCCGGCGGCAGCAGCGGCGTCGAGCATTCCTTGTTGACACCCCTCCTGGAGCGGTTGCTGTCCGGCAGCGGTCCACGGGTGGAGATGGACGGTTTCGAACAGCCGGGTTCGGAATTGGTGTTCGGACACCCGTTGCGCAGCACTAAGGATGCCAACCTTGGCGCTTTGATCCTCGGTTCGGATGCGCCGCTGACGCCTGCGCAAAACAATGTGGTGCAGTCAGCCGTGGGCTTGCTGGAGTTGTTGGTGAGGCAGCGGACCAGTGGCTCGTTGGCACCGAGCCAGCTGGCTACGGCTGTTTTGTTGCACCCGGATTCGGTGGCGTCGGGTGGCACTAAACATGTCAACGGGCTCAAGGACCTGCTGGCGCAGAGCCTGTCTTCCACTCGTTCGGCGCAGATGCGGGTGGTGCAGGGCATCAGGGTGGACGGAGCGGCAGACGACGGACCGGTGAGGGAACTACTGCAGTGGCGGAGGCTGTTCGATACCAAACTGGTGGAAATTACCGAGTACGGTTTCGCGGCCATTACACGTTTGAGGGTGGACGACTCTTTGCTGGCAGACGTGGAGAAGTTGGGTTGGCGGCTGGTCATCGGCGAACCGACCGAGCTTCTTGGACTCCAAGCGGCCTACCAGCGTGCCAGCTCCCTGCGCGGCCGCGTTCTTTCCACCGGGAAGAGTGCCCGCGTGGACGAGGTCACGTGGTCTGTCACAGGACTCTTGGGCCGCGAAGCCGGGACCATGCTGGCCGAACGACTCCTTGCACCCGTGCTGGCGCTTGAACCGGACCGTCGGGATCCGCTTCTTGCTGTCCTGCGCGGTTGGCTTAGCGAGAACGGCAGTTGGGACGGCTCGGCCAAGCTGCTGGGGCTGCACCGCAACAGCGTGCGGCGGCAGATCGGCGTGCTCGGCGAGCTGCTTGACATGGACCTCAACCAAGCCCAAGTCCGGGCCGAGCTGTGGTTTGCGTTGCAGTACGTGGAGGAGCTGGTCGCTGGCCTTTCCGGTGATTCGACGGGCGACTAGTTGTCCCACTTCTCGTAGAGTTCCGGCCGGCGTTCGCGCAGGTACGGGACTTCTTCGCGCGCCGCTTTTACGGACTCCGTGCCGACCTCCGCGAACAACAGAGTGGCTGACTCCCCCGCAGCGGCAAGCAACGATCCGTCTGGTCCGGCAACAACGCTGCCGCCCAGGAAGTTGTAGATGTCCTCGTGTCCACTGTGGTTGGCGTAGGCCACGTTGAGTTGGCTTTCCAACGCGCGGGCACGGATAAGGACCTGCGGCACGTTGTCGAACCCGGCGGAAAGGGCAGTTGGCACCAGCAGGAGTTCAGCACCCCGTGTGGCGGCGGCACGGACGGCTTCCGGGAACTCGACGTCGTAGCAAATCAGCATCGATGTGCGGATCCCGTTGAAATCCACGACGGCGGGAGGTTCTTGGGCGCCGACGAACGCCTTGTGCTCCTCCGGACCGAAGAGGTGCACTTTGGCATAGTTGAGGACCTCGTTGCCTGCCGAGTCGAGGAGGGTGGCGGTGATGTGCCAACTCCCTTCGCTTCCCGCTGCCGGTGCCGGAAGGCTATAAACCAAGCCAATGCCGTTGGTCCGGGCGATGCCGGCCAGCCGTTCACGGATGCCGGGGAGCGTAGATGAGTCCAGTTCGGCGTGGAGCCGCAAGGGTGCGTAGCCCACGGGGAACAGCTCCGGGGTGAGGAGCAGCCCGGACCCGGCTTGGGCGGCGCGCTGCGCGGCGTCGTCGATTGTGTGCAGGTTCGCCTCAACGTCCATCACGGAAGCGTTCGCCTGCAGGACTGAGAGCAGCATCATTACCACCTTGGTTTCGCCTGATCCCGATGCCTCATACACGTGCCCGGGACGTTTCTTGCTTCCAGCGTAGGCCCGGGACTTGCTCGGCGGGTGAGGCGATTGGACCCGCGCACCTCCGGATCGGGACGCAATGCACGCCGCTCCCCCGTTGCGAGGCCCGCTCTGCAGGCAAACACGGGTTCATAGTGCGCATAACGGGCCTCACAAGGGGTACCTATGTTTCGATCTTGCGTTGGAGTATGTCGGGCAGGGTTGACTCGCTGTGTTCACTTCTTGACTACAAGGTTGCTTGTGGGGCAATCTTCTTGTCATGCCCGCTACGCAGCGCTCAACGAAGAGCCATCCAAGAAAACCCGGCTCGCAGTCCGCTCTGCGACACCTGAATCAGCAACGCATTATCGAGTGCTTGCTGAGCGGGCCGTCTACGCAGGCGGAGCTTTCCCGGCAGACCGGCCTTTCCACGGCCACCATCTCCAACATCGTGAAAATCATGCAGGACGCCGGACTGGTTTCCACCGAGCCGACCACAAGCTCGGGGCGCCGGGCAACCAACGTGAGACTCAACAGCAACGGTGCAGTCGCCGTCGGAATCGACTTCGGTCGCCGGCACCTAAGGGTGGTGTTGGCATCGCTGGGTTACCACGTGATTGCCGAGGATTATATGGAACTACCGCTAGGCCACCAAGCGGAAGAGGGCATCGCGGCGGCAGTCCCACTCCTTGACAGGCTGCTGCGTGAAAATGGCATAGACCGCACCGCAGTGGTGGGAGCAGGTGCCGGCATTCCGGGGCCCATAGACCGCCGCACAGGTACGGTTGCCCAGGGCGCCATCCTCCCCGAATGGGTGGGCATCGACATCCTTCATCGCTTGGAGGAAGCGCTCAACTGCCCTGTCTTTGTTGATAACGACGCCAACCTAGGTGCGTTGTCGGAAGTGACATGGGGCCCGCATAGCGGGGTCTCCAACCTCATGTTCCTCAAGATCGGCTCGGGCATCGGCGCCGGCCTGATCCTTAACGGACTGCCCTATTACGGGAACGTGGGCATCACCGGAGAAATCGGCCATGCCACCATCCATGAACACGGATTGGTGTGCCGCTGCGGCAACCGCGGATGCTTGGAAACCATTGCCTCAACCACCACCATGATCGAGCTCCTGGGTCGGGGGCAGGAGAAGCTTCTGACCCCGCAGGACATCGTCCGCAATTGTTTGGCCGGGGACTCCGCCACCCAGCGTGTGGTGGACGATGCCGGACTGGCAGTGGGCCGCGCCTTGGGCAACGTTTCTAATCTGATCAACCCTGAAGTGATCGTCGTCGGTGGACCCTTGGCGGGCCTCGGCGACCTCCTTCTGGACCCCATCCGCCGCGGCCTTGTCCGGCATGCGGTACCCGTGGTGGGAGAGACAACCCACCTGGCGATGTCGTCCCTCGGAGCACGCGCAGAGGCCCTGGGAGCCGCCGCTTTGGTGTTCCAACACGCAGGGATTACCGGTAGGTAACGAAATCGTTAGCTGGATCATGCGTTCAAGTCTTGACGACAAGATGGGTGATCCAGTTTACTTTTTGATCAGACAGCCTCGCCATTGCGGGGCCGACAACGAAGTCATGCATTGGAGGCGTAAGGGCTGATGACATCCCTCGACACGCAAGGTGAACCCATCCTTTTGGAGATGCGTTCCATCACCAAGGAATTTCCCGGAGTGAAGGCCTTGTCGAATGTGAGCCTGCGCGTGATGGCCGGCGAAATCCACGCCATCTGTGGCGAAAACGGTGCCGGCAAATCCACGCTCATGAAAGTTCTGTCCGGCGTTTACGGGTACGGAAGCTACACGGGCGACATCGTGTACCAGGCGGAAACGCAGCAATTCAAGGACATCCGCGCAAGCGAAGCGGCCGGCATCGTGATCATCCACCAGGAACTGGCGCTGATCCCGGAGCTGTCCATCATGGAGAACATCTTCCTGGGCAACGAACCCACCAAGTGGGGAGTGATCGACTGGGCAGAAGCCCGGAAGCGTTCCCTCGAGCTGCTGGCCCGTGTCGGCCTCAGGGAAGATCCCGATACCCCCATCAAGGAAATCGGCGTTGGCAAGCAGCAGCTGGTGGAGATCGCCAAGGCCTTGAACAAGTCCGTGAAGCTCCTGATCCTGGACGAGCCCACCGCCGCACTGAACGAGTCCGACTCCCAGCACTTGTTGGACCTGATCCTTGGCCTGAAGGGCAAGGGCATCACCTCGATCATCATTTCCCACAAGCTCAACGAGATCGAACAGATCGCGGACGAGATCACCATCATCCGTGACGGTAAGTCCATCGAAACCCTCAACGTCAAGCGTGACGGCGTGGATGAGGACCGCATCATCAAGGGCATGGTGGGCAGGACGCTCGAGTCCCGCTTCCCGGATCACGAACCCAAGATTGGCGAGGTCTTCTTCGAGGTCAAGGACTGGACCGTTGGGCACCCGCAGATCCAGGACCGCTTGATCTGCAAGGGTTCCAACTTCTTTGTGCGCCGCGGCGAAATCGTTGGCTTCGCAGGGCTCATGGGGGCAGGACGCACGGAACTGGCCCGCTCCCTGTTTGGGCATTCCTACGGCCGGTTCATCAAGGGCCAGGTCTACAAGGACGGCAAGCAGGTCAACCTTCGCACCGTTCGTCAAGCGATCGACGCCGGACTCGGCTACGTCACTGAGGACCGGAAGTCCCTGGGCTTGAACCTGCTGGATGACATCAAGACCACCACGGTTTCAGCGGCGCTGAACAAGATCAGCAACTACACGGTAGTGGACACCCGCAAGGAGTTCTCCGTTGCCGAGGAGTACCGGAAATCATTGCGGACCAAGACCCCGTCGGTTGAGGAAGGCGTTGCCAAGCTTTCCGGCGGCAACCAGCAGAAGGTGGTCTTGGCCAAATGGATGTTCACAGACCCGGATCTCCTGATCCTGGACGAACCCACCCGTGGCATTGACGTCGGCGCCAAGTACGAGATCTACGGCATCATCCAGAAGCTGGCGAACCAGGGCAAGGGAGTGATTGTCATTTCCTCGGAGCTTCCTGAGCTCCTGGGCCTTTCCGACCGGATCTACACCATCTTCGAAGGCGCCATCACAGGCGTCCTGGACAAAAACGAAGCAAGCCAGGAAAGCCTGATGAAGCTTATGACGTCCGCACGCAAAGCAGCCTGACCCTTTGGCCTCGCCCCGCCCCTTCCTGACACAAGGACCAAAACAATGAACGCGCTCAAGAAGCTATTTGGTGGCAATACCCGCCAGTTCGGCATGATCTTCGCCCTGGTGGCACTTATCGTCTTCTTCCAGATCTTCACGGACGGCCGTACCCTGACGCCCGGCAACGTGATCAACCTGTTCAACGGCAACTCCTACATCCTGATCCTTGCCATCGGCATGGTCCTGGTCATCATCGCCGGCCACATCGACCTTTCCGTGGGTTCCGTTGCCGCCTTCGTGGGCGTCTTCGTGGCCTTGGCAATGCGCGACTGGGGTCTGCCTTGGTGGGCAGGGGTGCTCTTCGGCCTGCTCCTGGGAGCAGTGATCGGAGCCTGGCAAGGATTCTGGGTGGCGTATGTGGGCATACCAGCCTTCATCGTGACCCTGGCCGGCATGCTGTTGTTCCGTGGCTTCAACCAGTTCGTGGGCAAGTCCAACACCATCCCCGTTCCCCAGGACTTCCAGTTCCTTGGTTCCGGCTACCTGCCGGAGATTGGCCCCAACACAGGCTTCAACAACCTCACCCTGCTGCTGGGCATCATTGCAGCTGCGTTCGTGGTGATCATGTCCCTGCGTGCCCGCGCCACCAGCAAGGCGCTGGGCGCCGAAGTTCCTGAACTTTGGGTCGAGGTCACGAAGCTGGTCCTGATCTGCGGCGCCATCCTCTACGCTACATACCTGTTCGCCACGGGTCGCCCCGGCACGTCCTTCCCGATCCCCGGCCTGATCCTGGCCGTGCTGGTTCTCATCTACGGTTTCATCGCTGACAAGACCGTCCTCGGCCGTCACGTCTACGCAGTGGGTGGCAACCGCCACGCAGCTGAGCTGTCCGGCGTGCAGTCCAAGAAGGTCAACTTCCTGGTCATGATGAACATGTCCGTCCTGGCTGGCCTGGCAGGCATGATCTTCGTTGGACGTTCCACCGCTTCCGGTCCGTTCGACGGCGTCGGTTGGGAACTGGACGCCATTGCGGCAGTCTTCATCGGTGGCGCAGCCGTCACCGGTGGTGTTGGCACCGTGATCGGCTCGATCGTTGGTGGCCTGGTCATGGCTGTCCTCAACAACGGCCTCCAGCTGCTGGGCGTCGGCGCCGACCTCACCCAGATCATCAAGGGCCTGGTGCTCCTTGCAGCAGTCGCCTTCGATGTTTACAACAAGTCGCAGGGCAAGCGGTCCATTACCGGGCTGCTGATGAAGAACTTCCAGCGCAACAACGAGATCAAGCCCGACGAAACCACCTCCACCAAGGAGGTCATCTCCAAGGAAGCGTAATCCGCTCCCTGAAAGACTCGCTCCACCCCACCCACACAGAAAGTGAACCAAGATATGCGAATGTTTGGTAAAGCAGGAAAGGCAGCAGCAGTCGCTGCCATCGCGGCACTGGCGCTGACAGCCTGCGGCCGCAGTGACAGCGGCTCAAGCAGCAGCACAGCAGGCGGGGAAGCGTTCCCCAAGGACTCGATGATCGGCGTCGCACTTCCGCAGAAGACCAGTGAAAACTGGGTCCTCGCGGAGAAGCTGTTCAACGATGGCCTCAGCAGCGCCGGGTTCAAGCCCGACGTCCAGTTCGCCAACGGCGGCGTGTCCGAGCAGCAGAACCAGATCAGCGCCATGGTCACCAAGGGTGCCAAGGTGATCATCGTGGGAGCCATCGACGGCGCCCAGCTGGGTACGCAGCTCAAGCAGGCCAAGGACTCCGGCGCCACAGTCATCGCCTACGACCGTCTGCTTCTCAACACCGAGAACGTGGATTACTACGTGGCGTACGACAACTTCAAGGTTGGTGAACTCCAGGGCCAGGCGCTGTTGGACGGTATGAAGGCCAAGAAGCCTTCCGGCCCGTACAACATCGAGCTCTTTGCCGGTTCCCCCGACGATGCCAATGCGAAGGTCTTCTTTGACGGCGCCATGAGCGTCCTGAAGCCGAAGATCGACGACGGAACCCTCAAGGTTGTCTCCGGCCAGACCTCGTTCGAGCAGGCTGTTACTCAGGGTTGGAAGGCAGAGAACGCCCAGCGTCGCGCTGACACGCTGCTCACCGGCAGCTACGGCACCGCTTCCCTGGACGGAGTCCTCTCCCCGAACGACACCTTGGCCCGCGCAGTCCTGACGTCCGTCAAGGCCGCCGGCAAGCCGCTGCCCGTCGTGACCGGCCAGGACTCCGAAGTTGAGTCCGTGAAGTCGATCATCGCAGGCGAGCAGTACTCCACCATCAACAAGGACACCCGCAAACTCGTTGAGCACGCCATCACCATGGTGAAGGACCTCCAGGCCGGCAAGGAACTGGAAATCAACGACAAGGATTCCTACAAGAACGGCGTCAAGACCGTCCCGGCATTCCTCCTGCCTCCGCAGATCGTTACGGCAGAGAACGTCAAGACGGCTTACGTTGACGATCCGGTACTCGGCCCGATCACCAAGTAAGTGGTCACCAAGTAAGTGGTCACCAAGTAACACCGCTTAAGAGCAGCAAGCCCCGGCCCGCCAATTCGGCGGGTCGGGGCTTTCTCTTGCCTTCAACCGAGGCTCGAGTACTTTCACAGCCCACGCATAGCTTGGGCAGGCTTTCCGCACAGCAGAACTCACGAGTCTTGGATCTGCAGCCCACGTCCAGTGGGCCCCACGAACTTGCAGGTCAAGAGGAGAAACGTGAGCGTCCTTGCCCGAAGCGTAGGCAATGCCTTCCGCAACAAAATCAGAACGACGGCGGTTGTCGCCGTGCTGGCCGTAGCCATCGGCCTGGCTTTGGCCATGCTCGTGGCCAACCAGGCAGTGGGCGCCAAGGTCCAGGAGCTCAACGCCTCCGTTGGCACCACCTTGACGGTTAATCCGGCGGGCGGCCAAGGCTTTGAAGGCGGCGGCGAACCGCTCACGACGGCGGAGGCTGAGACTGCGGCGTCGGTCGCCAACGTGGCGTCAGTAGTTGGCACCAAGGCACTGCGCCTCCAGACGACCACCACAACGGGGACCACCGACGCAGCCACCGGCACCACCCAGCAGGCGGGCCCGGCCGGGGGCTTTGGTCCCGGCGGGCAACAGGCGACGGTCAGCACCAACCTGACGGCCGCCGTCGACGCTGGCACGCTGGGAAACCGCAACAACGCGAGCGGAACCACCGGCACAACTACCCAGCCCGCGCGCACCCTGCCGATCACCGCTACGGGCATCGGCGCCGAAGTGGACAGCACCGGCAAGGCCCTGGAGATCACCAGCGGCACAGGCCTGGGCGACTACGCGGCATCCGAGGCGAAGGCTCTGGTGGGCACGTCCTTGGCTGAGAAGAACGGCCTGACCGTAGGCTCCACGTTCACCATCCAGGACAAGACCTTCACCGTAACTGGAATCTTCGACGCCGGCACTACCTTCGGGAACAACGCCGTCTACGTCACGCTTCCTGAAGCGCAGACGTTGGCGGAGACCCCGGATGAGCTGTCCACCATGATCGTCACGGTCAACAGCATGGAGAACGTGGACAGCACTAAAACTGCCGTTCAGGACGCGCTCGGCACCGACAAGGCCGACGTCACCCAGGGCCAGCGCAACCTCGAAACGGCTGTCAGCTCACTGGACAGCGTCAAGAACATCTCGATGATCGCCTTCATTGCGGCCCTAGCCACCGCCGGAATCATCATCCTACTCATCATGGTCATGCTGGTTCGCGAGCGCCGCCGCGAGATCGGCGTCCTGAAGGCCATCGGTGCCCGGAACCGTACTATCGGCCTGCAGTTCGTCCTCGAGTCGTTGGTCCTTGTTGCCTTGGGCAGTGTTGTGGGAGCTGTGATCGCTTCATTGGCCAGCGGCGGCATCGCGTCGGCACTCATTAGTTCAAACACCACCACGACGGCGGCCACCACCACCCAGCGCGGCGGCGGACTTGCAGGGGCCATGCCCAACGGCACAGTCCCGGGTGGCGGGATGCCCGGTGGTGGGATGGGCGGCGGCCAGGGCGGCCCCTTCGGTGGAGCGTCGCAGCTGCTCACCTCCGTCACTGCGAGCGTCTCCCCCGGCGTCCTCGCTGCAGGCATCGCCGCAGTCTTCGCGGTAGCCATCATCGGTGCCCTGGTACCGGCACTGCTGACCGCCCGTATCCGTCCCATCGAAGTACTCCGAGGAGAATAGCCGTGATCGTAGTCAAGGACCTGGTCCGTCAGTTCAAGTCCGGTGATCGGACCATCAAGCCAGTAAACGAGGTCAGCTTTGAGCTCGACAAGGGCTCGCTGGCGTCCATCGTCGGCAAGAGCGGCAGCGGCAAAAGCACGCTGTTGTCCCTCCTGGGTGCGCTGGACAAGCCCACCTCGGGAGACGTCGTCGTGGACGGCGTCAGCCTGGCCGGACTGCCGGACGGCAAGCTGACCGAGTACCGTCGCCGGGACATCGGCTTCGTGTTCCAGCAGTTCAACCTGATTCCCAACCTCAGTGCCGTGGACAACGTCATGCTGCCTATGGAGTTCGCGGGTGTCCGCAAAGCGGCCAGGCTGCAGCGGGCCAAAGAGCTATTGGAGCAGGTGCAGTTGGATCCAGAGAAGCACTCGCGCCGCACCAACCGACTGTCCGGCGGCGAGCAGCAGCGTGTGGCGATTGCCCGGGCGCTGGCCAACGAGCCCAAGCTGATCCTCGCCGATGAGCCCACCGGAAATCTGGATGAGCAAACCGGCGAGCACATCATCGAGCTGTTGAGTTCCCTGAGCCGCGATCACAACACCACCATCCTGGTGGTCACGCATGATCGCAGCCTGGCGCAGAAGACCGAGCGCTGCTTCCGGCTTCAGCAGGGCAGGCTCACCGAGGAGGTCAGAACCGGATCGCGTCGATGACCTTGACGCGCACCGCAACGAGCGCAGGGATGGCTCCGGCGAGTGCGCCCACAAGGACTGCTGCGCCGAATCCCATCAGCGCGGCCTCGATGGGGAAGGCCGGGTATTCGGTCAGACCTGGCGCCACCTTCGATTCAATCCACGGGTGCTTCACCACTGCGACTGCCAACATGACTCCGGCCAAGCCGGCAACCGCGGTGGCCACCACGGATTCCATCATGACGCCCACGAAAATCCGTCCGGACGTTGCCCCGAAGCTGCGCCGGATGCCGATTTCACGGACCCTGTAGCGCACGGTCACCATGGAGATGTTGAGCATTCCCACGGCTCCGAGCAGGAGCACCAGACCGGCCACGCCGCCCACCACCATCTGGACGGGAGCCAAAGGATCTCCCCATGCGGCATAGTCCATACGGTTGGCGTGGGCGTAGTAGCCGGGGAACTGGGCTTGGAGATCGGCCGTGATTGCTGCCGTGAGGGCTCCGGCCTGTGCCTCGCCAACCCAGATTTTGAACTCCGACATCTGCGGCTTGATCCCGGTCATGGCCGCGCCCTCGGCAAGGATGAACGCGGAAGGCGGCGAGTCCGGGTAGGAATCAGGCACGACGCCGATAATCACCGCCGTTGCCGGCTGATCTCCGGGGATGCTCACCGTGGGATGGGTGGTGAGGTTGGGCCTGCCCGCTTGGTTATAGAAGGATTCAGAGACGACGACGGCGGGTGCGAGCCTTTTGCCGTCGTCGGCAGCGAACCAGCTTCCTCGCTGAAGGGGGACCCGGTGGATGACGCCGTAGCCGACATCCACAATGGTCACGTTCACTGTTGTCACTCCACGGGGAAACTGAAAACCGGCCTGGGTCTGGCTGACGTGCGTGGAGGTCGTGATGCCGTAGCGCTGTTGAATACCTTGATAGGCCTTCTCAAGTTTCACCGTGTCCGGCATGGTTGGCCCCTGGACGTTCAAGGACAGCGTGGCCACCCGCCCGCCGCTACGTTCGGACTGAACTTTCATGCCTTCCCGGGCCAGACTGCCCACGCCCACCACGGAGGTCAACGCCGCAACGGACAAGGCAACACCTAGCAGGGCCAGGAGAATGCGAACCTTGTTGATGCGGAGTTCCTGCCACGCTTCAACGAGCGTCGAAATGAAGCCGGTCACGCGCTGACTCCTGCGGGAGCGGGTGCCGGCAGCGGGCTGAGCACCCCGGAATCCAGGCGGTAGCAGGCCCGGGCCAGGGCTGCGACATTGGTGTCGTGCGTGATGGTCACCAACGCGGCAGCCGTTTCCGTGGCCACTGTATCCAGGAGGGCCATCACGGACTGCCCTGTTTCCACATCCAGCGCACCGGTTGGTTCATCGGCCAGGATGAGCCTCGGCCTGCGGACAAGGGCACGGGCAATGGCTACGCGCTGCTGCTCGCCACCGGAAAGCATGTTGGGCATGGTCTTGGCGCGGGAGGCGAGGCCAACCCTGTCCAGCATGTCCATGGCAATCTCGCGACGCCGCCAGAACTCCTTGCCTTTGGCGTAGAACAGCGGCGTAATGACGTTGTCCAGCGCGCTGCGTCCGGGCAACAGGTTGAACTGCTGGAACACGAAGCCCACGGTAGAGCCCCTCAACCGGGCACGGGCGTTGTTACCCAGCCGGTCTGCGGGCTGGCCAAGGAACTCCAGCTCCCCCGACGTCGGGATGTCCAGGAGGCCAAGCAGGTTGAGCAATGTTGATTTGCCGCAACCCGAACGGCCCACGATTGCAGTGTGGTCCCCGCTGCGGACCTCGAGGTCGATGCCCCGGAGAATATTCAGCTGCTGGTCGTCGGGCAGCCTGACGGATCGGGTGACTGAACGCAGACTAACGAGAGTTTCTTTAGGTGATTCGTCCATGCCGTTCGCTGCCTAGCCCATCGGGCCGTAGACGGCCTGGCCTGGACCCATCATGGGATCTTGAACGGCCGGCGCCCCGGGCACGAATTCCAGTACCTGTTCGCCTTCGGTCAGGCCGGAGGTCACTTCCACCACAGAGCCGTCGTTGAGCCCCAGCTGGACAGTGCGCTGCTCGGGAGCGGCACCTGTTCCTCCCGGGCCGGCGATCCATACGATCCCGTCCTTGACGCTGCCCTTCACGGATGTCAGCGGAACAGTTACTACGTCGGATGCAACACCGGCGCTGACCGTCATGGTGGCGCCAAGTCCCGCGAAGACCTGTTGGCCTGAAGGAACCGGACAGCTCAGCGTTCCTGTAGGAGTGCCGCCCTCTTCCGGTTGGTTGCCTCCGCCGGGGCCCGCAATCGCTGCGCCGACGCCCATTCCGGCACCTCCGCCTGTGGCGGCCAGTCCGCCCGAAGCCGCACCGCCGTCGTCGGATGTGTTGTTCTTGAGCGTCACGTCGGCGCACTGGAACGGCGCCGGTCCACCCACCAAAGCGATTTCCGCAGGACCGGGTTTGCCCAGCAGGCGGTACTGCTGCGCGGCCGTGACTGACCCCGACACGGTGTAGGTTCCGGGATCGATCTTGCCCACGGACTCGCCCACGGTGACCTGCTGGTCAATGAGGGTTGTGAGCTGCTGCAGGGTTCCGGCGCTTGGAGCGAGGATGTCGAAGTAGTCGTACACGGGCTTGGGAGCTGTTTGCGGCCCCTCCTGTGTGGTCTGCGCGGGGGCGACCGCGCGCTCAGCCTTGACTTGGAAAAGGACCTCGCCCTTGGTGACGGTCGCACCTGGCTCAACGAACACCTGGACTACTTTTCCGGCTGAGGTGCTGCGGACAGTCTCGGCGGCGTCGCTCTGTACGGTGCCCTTGATTTCCACGGTGTTGGTGACAGTAGCCCGGGTGGCCGGGACTACCGGGATGTCCACTTGGGCCAAAGGCGCGGGCTCGGCAGCGGCCGATTCCAGGCCATCCACAAAAGCGATCTTAACCAGGGCCACCGCAATAATCGCGAAAACCAACAACCAGGCAACCGGCAAAATGACGCGCCGAAAAGTACCCATCCCTGCTCCATTTCGGTAACTCCCCACAGAACCTCTGCGAGGGATGATTGCCTAAGCCTAAGGGAGGAAATTCTGCGCGCCGGGCATTCCTATGACTTGACAGAATGCTTACCGTGTCGGGGGGGCCTTGGCGAGCCGGGCGCACCCGTTCCCGCCGCACGCACCCCTGGTTCCTGTCGGGCGCACCCGTTCCCGCCGCGCGCACCCCTGGTTCCTGTCGGGCGCACCCGTTCCCGCCGCACGCACCAGAGGTTACTGCAGCGATCGGCGTAAAAGGGTGCGCACCACGTGCTTACCCAAACTCCCTCACTTGTCTGGACCGGCCCTGCCCTGTCCGTGAACGGCGCACCCGTTTTCGCCGCGCGCACCCCTGGTTCCTGTCGGGCGCACCCGTTCCCGCCACGCGCACCAGAGGTTACGGTAGCGATCGGCGCGAAAGGGTGCGCACGACGTCCTTGATAACTGCGGAATGAGAGGATGAACGGCATGACACTTCCTATCGCCGTGCCGTGGCTTTCCAACCAAACCAATCAGGATCCCCGCGCAGCAACCGGGCAGCCCTTGCGGTGGGGAGTAGTGTCTACAGGCAACATCGCCAACAGTGTTTCCCGGGACTTGGCAATGCTTGAGGATGCGGAGCTGTACGCAGTGAGCTCCCGCACCCAGGCAGCCGCGGATGCATTCGCCCATACTCTCGGCTTCGCCAAGGGCTACGGGGACGACGGCGACGTACCCGGCTACCAGCGCTTGTTCGACGATCCCGCCGTGGACGTGGTCTACGTTGCTACGCCGCATGCCCAGCACTTCCAGATTGCAGCCGCCGCATTGCGGGCCGGTAAGCATGTCCTGTGCGAGAAAGCCCTCACCATTAACGCCCGAGAAGCCAGCGAGCTGGTGAAACTGGCCCGGGAGCAGAACGTGTTCTTCATGGAAGCCGTGTGGAGCCGCTTCCTGCCAAGCATGCAGCGGGCGTTCGAGATCGCGGCCTCCGGGGAGCTCGGACAGATCCAGTGGGTCAGCGCAGACCTCGGTTTCCCGGCACCCTACGATCCCGCTGCACGAATTTGGGCCCTCAATGACGGCGGCGGGGCGCTCCTGGACATCACTGTCTACCCACTGCTCTGGGCGCTGGGAACGCTGGGCTTCCCGCAGTCGGTCACCGCAATCGGCACCCTCAACGACGACGGCGTGGACAGCCAGAACGCCCTGACCCTGGGCTACGACACTGGTGCACAGGCGCAGTTGACGTCGTCGTTGATGGCCCACGGCCCCCGAACCGCAACAGTGGCCGGCGGGCTCGGGTTCCTGCAGACTGTGGGCTCCGTGAACAACCCCCGTGAGCTGATGATCCGGATCGGGTGGGACGAACCCCGCCGCGAGCACTTTGACGTTGTGGGCACCGGCTACACCTACGAACTCCGGGAAGTAACCCGCTGCATCCAGCAAGGCCTCACCGAGAGCCCGGTCATGCCGCTGGAAGACTCGATTAACGTCATGCGCCTCTTCGACGGGGTGCGGTCGCAGTTGGGGATCCGGTACCCCAACGACGCCCGGTGACTGCTAGCCCGGTGGCCCGGCCCGGTGGCGCGTGCCGCCGTGGCGCGTGCCGCCGTCGTGAGTTAACTCAGCTGTATTAACGCCCGTGGCGGGCCGGTTGCCTTGCCAGCTTGCGGTCCAGGGACAGAGCGCCGGGCCCCAGAAACACGAACGCGATGGAGATGGCGACGTAAATGATCAAGAGTTCGGCCGTGACACCGGACTTGTCAGTGAGCAGGGGTTTGCCCGCTTCGGTCACGAACCAGATCCCGGCGAACATGATCGCCGCCAGGAATCCGGCCACCCTGGTGAGGGCGCCGATGACCAAGAGCAGGCCGAGGCCCAGTTCACCGGCGATCACAAGCCAGGCCACGATCTCCGGCTTCTGCACGCCCATGGCCGCCACCGACGCGGCGAACGCAGCATGCCCGGCCATGAACTTCTGGAAGCCGTGCACCATCAGGAGCGCACCGAACACCACTCGCAGGATGGTGACGCCGCGGGCAGAGGACGTGGGAGACGGGTGCAGGAATTTCACGGGTTCCAATCTTCCATGCCTGCGGGCCTGCCGCCAACCGGCCTGCTTCCAACCCGCCTGCTTCCAATCCGCGGTCGCGCTACGACAGCAGCGCCGGGATGTCCTTCACGCCGTCCAGGATGTGGTGGTGCGGGTGCGCGGCCAAGGCGTCGCGGTCCAGCTTGCCGGTCAGGACACCCACGGCGGTGACGCCGGCGTTGTTGGCAGCGGCGAGGTCGTTCACGGTATCGCCGGCAGCGATCACGGCGCGGACATCCTGCACGCCGGTCAGCTCCATAGCCCGGTGAATCATGTGCGGTGCCGGACGGCCGGCGGCTACTTCGTCGGAGCATACGACGGCGTCCAACAGGTTATCGTCGTCGACGCTCCAACCCAGCCGCTCCAGGAGAGGCTCGGCCACGTCGCGCGAGAAGCCGGTTGTCAGGGCCACCTTGATGCCCTGGCGGCGGAGAGCACGGAACGCGTCTTCCACGCCTTCGAGCGCAACCGGCGGGTTGGCGTCGTAGAACTCGACGAGCAATTCCTTGAAGCGCTTGAAAGCGGCAGCCACTACTTCCGGCGTGGCCACTCCACCCCCGGCTTCAATCAGCGACGTGATGGCCTCAACTTTGTCGGCGCCCATCCACTCCTGCACAGCTTCGGGCGTGGTGGTCACGCCGGTTTCTTCAACGCAGCGGGCCAGCGCTACGTAGACGTCGCCGTGTTCGTCGATGGTGGTTCCGGCCATATCGCAGGCAACTAGCTTGATCATGGGGTGGCTCCTTCGGTGTGGATGCGGACCAGGGCGGCCCGGCGTTCCACGGTGTTGTCGATGGTGAAGTTTGTGAGTGCCGGCAGGTAGCGGTCCTCGGAGTATTCGAGGGGCTGTCCGTCGGAGGAACGGGTGATGCGGCGTTCGCGCAGGAGCGGAATACCTTCGGGTTGCTCCAAAAGTTCGGCGTCCTCGTCACTGGCGGCGACGGCGTCGATGGTGTGGCGGGCGCTGTGCAGGTCTACGCCTTGTTCCTTGAGGAACGCAAAAATGGACCCGGAATCGGTATCGAAGTCGAACAGTTTCCGTCCCACATCCAGGATGAACGTGGTGCGCTCGATCATGGCCGGAGCGTCATCCAGGTAGCGGACGCGCAGGACCTCCACCACGGTGGTCCCGGGCATCAAACCAAGTGCCTCCGCCGCTTCCGGGCTGGCTTCGCGCCTGGCCACTTCAAGGGTTCGTTGGCCGGGCTTCTTGCCGATCCCGCTGGCCCATTCAGTGAACGAGTTGAACGTGGAAAAGGACTGCGACGGTACAGACGAGCGAACCATGGGAGGCCGGCCTCGGCCGCCGGTCACAGCTCCTTCCGACCGAAGGAATGCGAGCGCTTGGCGGATGGGTCCACGCGACGTTCCGAACTCGCGGCACAGCTCCGCCTCGCTGGGTAGCTGGAAGCCCGGCGGCCAGTCGCCGTCAGTGATCCGGCGCATGAATTCCTCACTGAGACGGACGTGGAGGGGTGCGTTCTGCTGTGTGCTCACAAGTTGATAATACAAGTCCGGCCCAATGGAAACACTGGTTTTGAGAGGCTTCAGATGAATTTGACGTGAACTCAAGTGAACAGAAGTTAAAATCAGGTTAACTTGTATATACAAGTCCCGATTTGGCTTGATTCCCCTTCAATCAGCCGCCAGTCTCAATGGTGTGAACAACCCAAGCACCTCCCCCGCACGTTTCAACAGCAGAGCGAGCCAGGCCACCGACGTCGTCATTGTCGGTGCTGGAATTGTGGGACTGGCCCACGCCGCTCACGCTGTCGCCAACGGCCTGACCGTCACTATCATCGAGCGCGACCATCATGCGGCCGGCGCTTCTGTACGCAACTTCGGCCACTGCTGCATCACGGCCCAATCCGGCGAACTGTATGAACTTGCGCAGACCTCGCGGAAGTACTGGCTCGAGTTTGCCGAGCGCGCCGGGTTCTGGGCGGCCGAGGCCGGCGCCATGGTTCTCGCCCGCACCGAAGCTGAGATGAACGTCCTCCGCGAACTCTCCGCCGTGCGGGAGCCGGGACAGGTAGAACTGCTCTCCCCTGCGGAGACGCGGGCACGCCTGGGCTCGACAGCTTCCGTGGCAGAAGAACCGCACGACGACGGCGGTACTTCGGGCGGCGAATGGCCCGGCCTGGTGGGCGGCGCCTTCCTCCGGGACGACCTCCGAGTAGATCCCCGTACAACAGTCGCAAAGTTGGCCGAGTGGTTAAGCCAGCAACCCGGCGTCGAACTTCACTGGAACACGGCCGCGCTGGACTTCAACCAGAGTCCTGAGGGCGTGACTGTCCAGACGTCGCGCGGCGAGCTCCGCGCGAAGCAGGTCTTTGTCTGTGTTGGCCACGACGTCGACTACCTCTTCCCGGACCTTGCCGACGAGCACCACATCCAGCGGTGCGCCTTGCAGATGTCGCTGGCGGCCAAGCCATCCGACGTCGAGTTCGCGCCAGCGGTTCTCACTGCGACATCGATGCTCCGGTACCCGGCTTTCACGGACATGCCCGCTGCTGCAGCCCTGCACTCCGAAGTACTGGAGAAGCAGCCGGAACTGCTGGAGATCGGCGCCAACGTCATGTTCACCCAACGCCCCGACGGCACCATCATCCTGGGCGACTCACACCACTACCACCGCACGGCCGATCCGTTCCTGGACGAATCCGTGACCGACACACTCAACTCTGAAATCACCGGCCGGATCGGCGAACCGCTGGAGATCATCCAGCGCTGGCAGGGCATCTACGCGTCCTCGGAGGTGGCACCGATCCTGGTTCGCGAGGTCCAGCCCGGCGTCACAGTGGTGTCTGTGACCTCCGGCGTCGGCATGACCCTGTCCTTCGGCCTGGCACACCGCAACGTTTCTCGCCTGTACTGATTCATCTTTGGTATCCGTTCTCCCCTCTCAATCCCCTTCGCATAAGGATCCCCATGAAAACCACGCTCCTCACCGGTTCCGCGCTTGCCCTCGCCACCGTTCTGGCGCTCACTGCCTGCGGCGGCTCGGCACAGTCCTCCCCCGAAGCCACCAAGGCCACCTGCCCCAACGGCGAGATCAAGTTCGGCATCGAACCCTACGAGGACCCCGCCAAGTTGAAGCCGGCCTACGATGTCCTGGCGGCCGCCCTGTCCAAGAAGCTTGAATGCCCGGTGAGCGTCCAGGTGGTTGAAGACTATGCGGCCGAGGTCCTGGCCATGCGCAACGGCAAGCTGGACCTGGGCCAGTTCGGTCCCCTGGGCTACGTGTTCGCGGACGCCAAGGCCGGCGCCGAGCCGCTGGTCTCCTTCGGCACTGCCGAGAAGGAACTCAGCACCTACACCGCGGGGATCTGGGTTCCCAAGGACAGCCCCATCCAAGCCATTGGTGACCTGAAGGGCAAGTCCCTCGCCCTGGGCAGTGTCGGCTCAACCTCGGGCGACGTACTGCCCCGTTTCGGCCTCCGTGAAGCCGGAATTGCCGATGCCGACATCAAGATGGACTACACCGGCGGTCATCCTGAAGCACTGCTGGCGCTCACCAACGGCAAAGTGGACGCAGCCCAGATCAACTCCCAGACGCTGGCCACTGCCATCGCCGCAGGCACGTTCACTGCGGACAACTTCCGCCGGGTGTGGACGTCGAACCCCATCCCCAATGACCCCATCACCGTTCGCGGCGACGCCGATCCCGCGTTCAAGGCCGCCGTGAAGGACGCGTTCCTGAGCCTTGATCCCGCCGATGTAGCCAAAGTGGGCGAGTTCCTGGACGTCACCCCTCCGGGCCCCTTGCTTGAGGTCACCAAAGATAACTACACGCCATTGTTTGAGCTCGCCGAGACCATGGGCCTGACCGAGAAGGATCTGTAATGCTCCTTTCTGTCCAGGGTTTGCGTAAGTCCTTCAACGGGCGGACCGTCCTGGAGGGTGTCGACTTCTCAGTTGCAGCCGGTGAGCTGGTGGCCTTCCTGGGCGCCAACGGCTCCGGCAAGTCCACCACGCTGCGCTGCGTCATGGGCATCACTTCCCCGGATTCCGGCAGCATCAGCATTTCCGGGAACGCGCTGGATTCCCTGCAGGGCCGTGAGTTGCAGCAGGCGCGCCAGCGGATGGCCATGATTTTCCAGAAGATCCACTTGGTCCCCCGCCGTACCGCCTTGGATAACGTCTGCGCCGGCGCCCTGTCGAGGATCCCGACTGTCCGGTCACTCAGTCCATTGCTGTTCCCGGCCGACGTTCAGCAGGAAGCCCTCGACTGCCTGGACCGGGTCGGCCTGGCCGACCGTGCTTTCGACCGTGTGGGCCGTTTGTCCGGCGGACAGCAGCAGCGCGTCGCCGTAGCCCGGGCACTGTGCCAGCGGGCCGACGTCGTGCTCGCCGACGAGCCCGTGTCCGCCCTGGATCCGCACGCCGCCGAGCAGGTCATGGCGCTGTTGCGTGAACTCGCGCATTCCGAAGGGCTGGCCGTGGCCGCCGTGCTGCACCAACCCGATCTCGCACTGCGGTACGCGGACAGGTCCATCGGCCTGCTCCGGGGCTCCATGACCTTCAACCTCCCCTCCACGGAGATCACGGCGGAGCACCTCGACACCTTGTACGCCCCGGACAGGATCGTTTCAGACACGATCGTTTCAGACAGGACCCAGGCAGCATGACACCCCACACCTTGACCCCGGCAGTGGCGCGCCGGGACTCCCCAAGCAAAACCCGAGTGGCACTGGTCCGCCCGAAGAAGCCGCTGCGGTGGATCACGACGGCGGCAGTGGCGGCCGCCGTCGTCGGACTTCACGCCGTGGCCATCGAGGGGACGGACTTCAAACCCGAGCTGTTGGTGGATGGCTGGAAGGGCATGGCTGCGTTCATCGGCGACGCCTTCCCGCCGGACCTCAGCTGGGAGAAGACGCTCAAGCCCGGCCTCGAAGCCACGCTGGTGACCCTGTGGATCGGGCTTTTGGGGACCACGTTGTCCGTGCCGTTCGCCCTGCTGCTTGCGGCGCTGGCCGCCGAGAACACCAGCCCGCACCGGCTTGTGTACCAGGCTGCGCGCGCCATCCTGTCCTTCTTCCGCGCCGTGCCGGACATCGTGTTCGCGCTGATCTTCGTCACCGCCGTCGGGCTTGGTCCGTTCGCGGGTGTGCTCGCGCTGATCTGCCACAACACCGGTGTCATGGGGAAGCTGTGGGCGGAGTCAATGGAGGAAATCGACGCCGGCCCCCAGGAAGCACTCCGGACCGCAGGAGCAAACCGGATCCAGCAGGTGGCCAACGCAACGCTGCCCATGGTGGTCCCGCAGTTCGTGGGCCTGCTGCTCTACCGCTTCGACGTCAACGTACGGTCCTCGCTGGTCCTTGGCCTGGTAGGCGCCGGAGGCATCGGCCTGCTGATCAACCAGTCCATCAAGTCGTTCCAGTTCGACTCCATGCTCACGCACATTCTCATTGTGCTGGTGCTGATCATCGTCGTGGACCAGTTCTCCGCGTGGATCCGCAGGCGCCTGGCCGCCTAACCCACCCGCCTGACTCAACTGAGTCGCAGTTGAGCGCGTTTTGGCCCCTCAAAGCGCGCAGTGCTGCGACTTAGTTGGGTGAGTGGGGGCAGAATGGGAGGTGGCCCTCTTTGGGGGTCGCGTTTTCAAGAGGGCCGACGGTGGATGGAGCAGGCATGCAGGTTGACGTTGTAGTTGTTGGCGGAGGAGCCATGGGATCGGCTGCCGCGTGGCAACTCGCCCGGGCGGGTCGCTCCGTGGTTCTGTTGGAGCAGTTCGAGGCCGGACACCACATCGGCGCATCCCACGGCGCCACCCGCAACTTCAACACCGCCTACGCCGAAGCCGACTACCTGGACCTCCTCGCCGAATCGAAAATCCTCTGGGACGAGCTCGCGGCAGAGCATGGCGCACCACTCCTGGACATGGTGGGGCTTGTGAACCACGGAAATGTCCCCCTACTGCAACAGGTCCGGGAGGCACACGAGGCCCGGGGCATCGAAAGCTACTTCATCTCCCCCGACGAAGCCGCTAACCGATGGCTCGGGATGAACTTCGCCACCGATGTCCTCTTCGTGCCGGGCTCGGGCCGGATCCGTGCGGCTGACGCCCTGACGGCACTACGGAAATCAGCTGAAGCCCACGGTGCCGTTTTCAAATACTCGACGCCGGTCAAGGACATCCGAGTCACGGGCGGCGAATCAGCGGTGGTGGTAACGGAGGAAACGGAGTACACGGCCAGCCGCGTGGTGGTCACCGCCGGTGCTTGGACTCCGAAACTCATCGGCAAGCTCACGGATCTTCCGCCCTTGGTGGTAACCCAGGAGCAGCCGGCCCACTTCACGCCAAGGGATAACACGCTGGTGTGGCCGAGCTTCAACCACAGCCCGGACCCCGATCCCAACAACGAAGCCTACGAGTACTGGTACAGCCCCGTCTACGGGATGCTCACCCCCGGCGAAGGCGTCAAGGCGGGCTGGCACGGAGTCGGCCCGGTCATGGATCCGGACGAGCGCACGTTCGAGCCCATCCCCCACCAGATGGAAGCTTTGGTGCGGTACGCAGAAGAGTGGCTTCCCGGCGTCGACCCTTCCACCGCGGTTCCCATCAGCTGCACCTACACCACCACGCCCAACGAGGACTTCGTGCTGGACCACTTCGGTCCGCTGGTGGTGGGCGCTGGTTTCTCGGGTCACGGTTTCAAGTTCACGCCCGCCATTGGCCGGGTGCTGAAGGACATCGTCGACGGCGGTGTGGCCCCTGAGCGGTTCCACGCGGAACGCTGAATCCTCGTTTAAAAGCAACCGGCCCGCGGGCAATGCCTGCGGGCCGGTTGCTTTATGCCAGGACTACTTCAGGGTCGCGAGGACCTTGTTGAACGTAGCCGACGGGCGCATGATCTCAGCGGCCTTGGCAGCGTCCGGACGGTAGTAACCGCCAAGGTCGACGCCGGGACCCTGGACTGCGGCAAGCTCGCCGACGATTGCCTCTTCGTTGGAGGTCAGGGCTTCGGCAATTGCCGCGAAGTCCTTGGCCAACTCGGCATCCTCAGTCTGCTTGGCCAGTTCCTGGGCCCAGTACGTGGCCAGGTAGAAGTGGCTTCCGCGGTTGTCCAGCTCGCCGACGCTGCGGCGCGGGGACTTGTTCTCCAGCAGGAACGTACCCGTGGCGCGGTCCAGCGTGTCAGCCAGGACCTGTGCGCGGGCGTTACCCGTGGTGGTGGCAAGGTGCTCGAAGCTCACGGCCAGGGCGAGGAACTCGCCGAGGCTGTCCCAGCGGAGGTGGTTTTCCTTGACCAGCTGCTGGACGTGCTTGGGAGCGGAGCCACCGGCACCGGTCTCGAACAGGCCGCCACCGTTGATCAGCGGAACGATGGAGAGCATCTTGGCGCTGGTGCCGAGCTCGAGGATCGGGAACAGGTCCGTGAGGTAATCGCGGAGGACGTTACCCGTGACGGAGATGGTGTCCTCGCCCTTGCGGATGCGCTCCAGGGTGAAGGCCGTGGCCTCAACCGGGGAAAGGATCTTGATTTCCAGGCCCTCGGTGTCGTGTTCCTTGAGGTACTCGTTGACCTTGGCGATGAGGTTGGAGTCGTGTGCGCGGGTCTCGTCCAGCCAGAACACAGCCGGGGTCTGGGAAGCGCGGGCACGGGTGACGGCCAGCTTGACCCAGTCGCGGACCGGGACGTCCTTGGTCTGGCATGCGCGCCAGATGTCACCGGGGAAGACCTGATGCTCGGTGAGGACGTTGCCCTTGCTGTCCACGAGCTGCACGGTGCCGGCTGCCTGGATCTCGAAGGTCTTGTCGTGGCTGCCGTATTCTTCGGCTGCCTGCGCCATGAGGCCCACGTTGGGAACAGTGCCCATGGTGGTGGGATCGAACGCACCGTTGGCGCGGCAGTCGTCCAGCACAACCTGGTAGATCCCGGCGTAGGAGCTGTCCGGGATAACAGCCAGAGTGTCGGCTTCCTTGCCGTCCGGGCCCCACATGTGGCCGGAGGAACGAATCATGGCAGGCATGGAGGCGTCAACGATGATGTCCGACGGGACGTGCAGGCTGGTGATGCCCTTGTCGGAATCGACCATGGCCAGCGCCGGGCCGTCTTCGAGGCCCTTGGTGATGGCTGCCTTGACGCCTTCACGGACGTCCTCGGGCAGGTCTTCCAAGCCGCTGAGGATGGCTGCGAGGCCGTTGTTGGGGCTGATGCCTGCGGCTGCGAGCTGCTTGCCGTAGGTGTCGAACAGCTCGGAGAAGTAAGCCTTGACCACGTGGCCGAAGATGATGGGGTCCGAGACCTTCATCATGGTGGCCTTCAGGTGTGCGGAGAAGAGGATGTCCTCTTCCTTGGCGCGGACAACCTGTGCCTTGAGGAACTCGTCCAGGGCGTCGGCGCGGAGGACGGTAGCGTCCACAACTTCGCCGGCCAGGACAGGGCAGTCCTTCTTCAGGACCTTGGTGGTGCCGTCTTCGCGCACCAGCTGGATGGTCAGGGAATCGTCAGCCTTCAGGACAACGGACTTCTCGTTGGAGCGGAAGTCGTTCTCGCCCATGGTGGCAACGTTGGTCTTGGACTCAGCAGTCCAGGCACCCATGGAGTGCGGGTTCTGGCGAGCGTAGTTCTTCACCGACAGGGGTGCGCGGCGATCCGAGTTGCCCTCACGCAGCACCGGGTTCACAGCGGAGCCCTTGATCTTGTCGTAGCGCGAGCGGATGTCCGTCTCGGTGTCCGAGGAGGGGTTGTCCGGGTAGTCCGGGAGGGCGTAGCCCTGGGCCTGGAGCTCGGCGATGGCAGCCTTGAGCTGCGGCACGGAGGCGCTGATGTTGGGCAGCTTGATGATGTTGGCTTCCGGCTGCTTTGCCAGTTCACCAAGCTCAGCAAGTGCGTTGCCCGTGCGCTGTTCTTCTGTCAGGAAATCACCGAAGACGGCGATGATGCGGCCGGCCAGCGAAATATCGCGGGTCTCCACCTCTACTCCTGCGGTCGAGGCATACGCTTCAACGATCGGCAGGAATGAGTAAGTTGCCAGCATCGGCGCTTCGTCTGTGTGGGTATAGATAATCTTGGCCATTGGCGGGGTTCTCCCTGAAAGTCTGCAGATTTCAACATCTCTAACTTACCCGAGTAGACCGTTTTGACGGCCCTTCGTGTCCGGGATCACTCTCTGCGTTACCGCTCACAACGGGGACCAACGCCCGACGGCGGCCCGGCCGCCGCTGCTGCCCGCCGTCGTCGAACGCTGCTTCTGCCTTCGGAATCCGGGCGCGCAAGCATGGCCCACCTAGCCTCAACTGGAAGTGACAGCAAATTATCACAAACTATGAAACATCTCTTTACAAACTTGTCATACGTTCGATACCTTCAATTCCGTCAGTCGGCGGTCGCCATCACTGACCGCCTCACTCCCTCGATAGGTAGGAACAACGTGACAAAAACCAAGACCCTGGCCACAAGCCTGCTGAGTCTGTCCGCTGCCGCAATCCTGGCGCTGGTTGGAACCACCAGCGCAAATGCGGCTCCGGTAAACACCACAGACTCCAGCGGCGCTGCGGTCAGCAGCCATGTAGTGTCGGACGCCGGCGCTGCAGACTACTGGACGCCGGAACGCATGAAGAATGCCAAGTCCGGCGAAATCCTTGCCGCCAAAGCACTGGAACGCGGCAAGCTCCTCAACCTCGGCAAAGCCCCGGTCACTGAAGCCCCGGGCACCCCCAGCAGCATCGCAGGCCAGCAGGCAGCACCCGATTCCAAGACCATCGACCGCAAAGTGAACCAGAGCGAGACGCCGGTCAAGCACATCGGCAAGATCTTCTTCACCCTGGGCGGCTCCAACTACGTCTGCTCAGGCAACTCCGTCACCGCAACCAACAAGAGCACCGTGTCCACCGCCGGACACTGCCTCAACGAAGGCCCGGGCGCCTACGCCACCAACTTCGTCTTCGTTCCCGCCTACCTCAACGGTGCTGCACCCTACGGGAAGTGGACGGCAAAGGCGCTGTACGCCCCCACACAGTGGGCTTCCAACGGCAACATGCAGTACGACACCGCGTTCGCCGTCATGAACACCCTCAACGGCCAGCGCCTCGCCGACGTCGTAGGTTCCTCCGGCGTCCAGTTCAACGCAGCCCGCGGCCTGAGCTACAAGGCCTTCGGCTACCCGGCAGGCTCGCCCTTCAACGGTGAATCGCTCAAGAGCTGCTCCGGCAAGGCCACCAACGATCCCTACAACCCGCAGTTCAACAGCCAGGGAATCCCCTGCAACATGACCGGTGGATCCTCGGGCGGCCCGTGGTTCATCGGCACCAGCTCCACCGGCTACCAGAACTCCGTGAACAGCTACGGATACGGCAGCAACTCCACCACCATGTACGGCCCGTACTGGGGCACCGTGATCCAGTCCACGTACAACACTGCTGCGGCGGCTTCGTAGCGCTTCTGATGTATCTGGCACGTCCCTGTTAAGTGCGTGCTAAGCACGACGGCGGCCGTCCCCTTCCGGGGGCGGCCGCCGTTGCGTTGTGGTGCTTTTGCCGTGCTGCTGGGCCTGCGGCCCAGTGCTTCTAGTGGAAGAAGTGGCGTGCGCCGGTGAAGTACATGGTGATGCCGGCGGCGTTGGCTGCGGCAATGACTTCCTCGTCGCGGACGGATCCGCCCGGCTGGACGACGGCGCGGACACCGGCGTCGATCAGGATCTGCAGCCCATCAGCGAACGGGAAGAACGCGTCCGAGGATGCAACGGCACCGCGTGCGCGCTCAGGTGCGTCGCCACCGCTGGTGTTGGACGCACCGCCGGCACCTTCGACGTCGGACTCCACCGTCACGCCCAGCGTGTTGGCTCGCTCGACGGCCAGGCGGCAGGAGTCCAGGCGGTTGACCTGGCCCATGCCGATGCCCACGGCTGCACCGTGGTTGGCGATCAGGATGGCGTTGGACTTGGCAGCGCGGCAAGCGGTCCAGGCGAAGGCGAGGTCCGCGAGCGTTGCTTCGTCGGCGGCTTCACCGGCAGCGAGGGTCCAGTTGGCGGGGTTGTCGCCGTCGGCGTCTACCTTGTCGCTCATCTGGACCAGGACGCCACCGGAAACCTGGCGCATCTCGGAGGGGTAGCGGCCGTAGCCCTCGGGCAGGGCGAGGAGGCGGATGTTCTTCTTCTTGGAAAGGATCTCCACGGCTTCGGGCTCGAAGTCCGGGGCGATGACAACCTCGGTGAAGATGTCGGCAACCGTGCGGGCCATGCCGGCCGTGACCGTGCGGTTCGCAGCGATGACGCCACCGAAAGCGGAGACGGGATCGCAGGCGTGGGCCTTGGCGTGGGCGTCGGCGATCGGGTCTGCGGCGTCGGCGGAACCAACAGCGACACCACACGGGTTGGCGTGCTTGATGATCGCGACAGCAGGCTCAGCGAAGTCGAAGGCAGCGCGGAGGGCAGCATCGGCGTCGACGAAGTTGTTGTAGCTCATGGCCTTGCCGTGCAGCTGGTCAGCCTGGGCGATGCCGGCCGGAGCAGCCTTGTCCACGTAGAGCGCGGCCTGCTGGTGCGGGTTTTCGCCGTAGCGGAGGACCTCGGAGCGTTCCAAGGACAGGCCTGCGTAGGCGGGCCAGTCGATGATGCCGTCGCCGTCTTCGTCCAGGAACTGGCTGGCAGTCCACGTCGCAACAGCGGTGTCGTAGCTGGCCGTGTGCGCGAAGGCCTTGGCTGCCAGGCGGCGACGGGTGTTCAGGTCGAAACCGCCATGTGCTGCGGCGTCGACTACTGCGCCGTAGAAGTTCGGGTCCGTGACAATGGCGACGGCGGCGTGGTTCTTCGCGGCCGAACGCACCATCGCGGGGCCTCCGATGTCGATCTGCTCAACGACGTCATCCTGCGCTGCGCCGGACTTCACGGTCTCGACGAACGGGTAAAGGTTCACCACAACGAGGTCGAAGGTCTCGATCTCCATGCCCGCGAGGGTGTCCATGTGTGCCGGGACGCGACGGTCAGCCAGGATGCCGCCGTGCACGCGCGGGTGCAGGGTCTTGACGCGGCCGTCCAGCATTTCCGGGGAGCCGGTGACTTCTTCGACTTCCTTGACCGGGATGCCTGCGGCGGCGATCTTCTTGGCGGTGGAGCCGGTGGAAACAATGGCGACGCCCGCTGCATGCAGGCCCTTCGCGAGCTCCTCCAGTCCCGTCTTGTCGTAAACCGAGATCAGTGCACGGCGGATGGGAACACGGTCAAGCTGCGTCAAGCTCACAAAAGTCTCCGTCTTAGTTCGCGTAGATGTCGCGGGTGGTTTAGCGGGTGGTGGGGATACGGAGAGTTTATCGTGTTTCGTGGTTGGTCCCGTTTTGCGTCTTGGCACCCCCTGCGTTGCGAGGCCCGCTCTACACCCATAGCGAGCCCCACACCCTGCACACCAGGCCCCACAAACCCCACCCCTTACGACGCCGGCCCGCGCCACCCGCGCGACACCAACGCATCGCGCACCTTACGTTCGGCGTTGGCCCATCCACCTTTCATCTGAACATACGAGAACTTCAGCACGATCCACCCCAATGCTCGAAGCCGGTCGTCGCGTTCGATGTCCTTACCCCACTGCACCGGGTCGGATCGATGATGATCCCCCTCATACTCGATGGCAATTTTGTATTCCTTGTATTGGAGGTCCGGCGTGGATACGTACCTGCTTTGTTCATCGAAGACGGGCTGCGTGACCGCTGGCTCCGGCAGCCCGGCGTCGACGATTTTCAACCGCAGCCGGGATTCCTGAGGAGAGTCCACCCCGACGCGCAGCAACGGCAGTATCTCCCTGGCCATCCTGATTCCTTTGACCTTCGGCCGCCGGTCAATGACTTCCTGGATTGCCTCGATCGAAGACAGCGGATTCTCCCGAGCCAACAGAAAGTCGCCGGCCGCCACGAGCGAAGACCGTCCCATGTGCCGGGCCAAATCCATCCAGGTCCACTCGGGCGACGTCAGTTGCACCCCGTTCACTGCACGAACGTCTCGGGTCAGCAACGGTGCTCGATGCCCGACCACGCCGCGACGTTTGACCCGCCCGATCTCGTGTCGTCGCGTCACGTGAATAACGCCGTTGTTGCCCTCCTCCTCGAGATATATCGGAAGGGGGATCGACCAGAGGAGCGCAGCGGTCACATGGCTGACCGCACAACGTGGAGTGACGGCCGTGTGCAGCCGTGCAAGTAGCGCCACGTTGGCGCTATCGCTCCGGTCAAGCCGGATTCCCCGGCTGGGTGTGATGAGGCCTGCCGCTTGCAGCCTCCCGCGTGGCACGCCGGCCGCGTAGGCGTCGCTGACAAGGAAGCCTTCCGGGTTGATCTCCGACGGCAAAGGCATAGGTTTCCGCATTGGACCATGCTCGCCGGAAACGGCCAGCAGCGTTGCGTTATCCACAGATTTGGCCCCTGAAGGACGCTGCGACTATTCCTCCACAGAACTTGCGAGGCCCGCTCTGCACGCAAAGCACACCCAATACCCTGCAGAACTGGCCTCACAACGCAGGGTTCAGGCGTTGCGAGGCCCGCTCTGCACCCCATTTCCCTGGTTTACCGCGCAGAGCAGGCCCCGCAACATAGGGTTGATCCATGGAAGCCACCGAGGTCGTTCTTGTTGCCGATGTAGGGAAGAGCCGTTGCCGCGTGGAGTTGCGCAGCGGCACGGAGTTGCTGGGCGCCGCCGACCAGCATGGCTTCCCCGGGGTACACGTGGACAACGGGCCCACCCTCGCGTTCGAGCTCCTCCTTGAAACCGTGAGCCTGTTGCCACCCGGGCTTCCCCTCGGCGCGATCACCAGCGTTGGCGCCGCAGTTGCTGGCGTCGAAGCATCCGCGGAAAAGTCGCAGGAACTCGCCACCATGTTGTCCAGGAGGTTCTCGGTTCCTGCTGCGGTCCTCTCAGATGCGACGGCCGCCCAACTCGGAGCTCTCCAAGGTGCCCCCGGCACCACGCTCATCGTGGGCACGGG
Source organism: Paenarthrobacter sp. GQ52 (assembly GCF_059759005.1). Classification (NCBI taxonomy): domain Bacteria; kingdom Bacillati; phylum Actinomycetota; class Actinomycetes; order Micrococcales; family Micrococcaceae; genus Paenarthrobacter; species Paenarthrobacter sp. GQ52. The sequence continues at coordinate 320,380 of NZ_JCAXEJ010000001.1, read as the reverse complement.
TGCCGTGGCCTTCCGCTTCGACGAAGCCGGCGTCCTGCACCGGGCCGACGGCTGGGGACCTTATCTGGGTGATCGTGGCAGCGGAAGATGGATTGGCCAGCAGGGTCTTCAGGCAGTTCTTGAAGCGCACGACGGCGGCCCGGCTACGTCGTTGTCAGCTGCGGCCGGCGCTCTGGTGGAGTCACCGGACATGCTCCCGGGGTGGCTCGCCGCCAACGAGAACCCCTACCGGGCGATGGCCCGTTTCGCGCCGCTGGTTCTGCACGCAGCGGAGGCGGGTGACGCCGTCGCACATGGCATTATCGGTGAGGCTTGCCGCATCCTGACCCGTACCGTGGGGCTCGCATCCGGCGGCGACAACGGCAGCACAGCCCGTGTGGCGTTGCTGGGCGGAGTGGTGGGTTCGGACTTCTTCGCTGCGCTCTTGCGGAAGTCCCTTGCTTCGGCTGGGATTGAGGTGGTTGCACCGCTGGGCGATGGTTTGGACGGTGCTGCCCTCGCTGCGACGCGCCGCGGGCTCATCCAGGAAAGGTACATCCACCGTGACGGAACAAACTGGCCCGACTAACGCCGACAAATTAGCGGGCCTGCGTACGGAGCTGGCCGGATTGCAAACCGAGGCCACGGCCGAGGGTTTGGAGAACCTGGACATCCTAGGCACCCAGGAACTGGTTGCGGCGATGCTTGCGCACAGTGCAGGAGTACACGCTGCTGTTGAAGCTGCGAGTCCCGCCATTGTTCAAACCGTCGACGCCGTTGCGGAGCGGCTTCAGCGCGGTGGCCGTCTTTTGTATGTGGGAGCCGGAACGGCCGGAAGGCTGGGTGTGCTCGACGCGAGCGAATGTCCGCCGACGTTCGGCACTCCGCCGGGACTCGTCGTCGGACTTATTGCGGGCGGAGTGCAGGCGATCCAGAAACCGGTTGAGTATGCCGAGGACAACGCGACTGCCGGTGCGCGCGACTTGCACGACATCAACGTGACCGAAGCCGACGCCGTCGTGGGTATTACGGCCTCGGGCCGGACGCCCTACGTGATCGGCGCACTGGAAGAAGCGCGGAAGCGGGGCGCGTTTACGGCGTCGTTGGCGTGCAACAAGGGCTCGGCCGTTAGCCATCTGGCGGATGCCGCGATCGAGGTTGTTGTGGGTCCGGAGTTCATCGCGGGCTCCACCAGGCTGAACTCGGGCACGGCTCAGAAACTTGTCCTCAACATGATCAGCACGTTGGTGATGGTGAAACTGGGCAAGACCTACGGGAACCTCATGGTGGATCTGCGGGCCACGAACGAGAAGCTGCTTGCCCGCTCGCAAAGGACGGTCCAGCACGCAACCGGTGTGTCCGCCCAGGAAGCCGCCGCAGCGCTGGACTCCGTTGGCGGTTCAGTGAAGGCAGCCATTTTGGTCCTCCTGACGGGCATCGAGGCTGGTCAGGCCAAGGGTGCCTTGGAAGAAGCCGGCGGTTTCCTGCGGAGGGCCATCGAGAACCAGAAGTAACGCGGTCGGCGGGGTTAGCCCAAGCGCATAAAGTTGCATGCAGGAGGGCAAATGAATACATACACGGCCGTGCCCAGCGGCGAACAAGTTGTGCAGGAACTGCCATGGCGGTGGAAGGTCCAAGGACGGATTTTCCTAATCGGCGGGCTCGGGTTCATGTTCGACGCCTGGGATGTCACGCTCAACGGCATCCTGATTCCGCTGCTGTCCAAGCACTGGTCGCTGCAACCGGCTGACGCCGCGTGGATCGGCACTGCCAACTTGATCGGCATGGCTGTGGGTGCGTTCGCGTGGGGCACCATCGCGGACACCATCGGCCGCAAAAAGGCGTTCACGGCCACCCTCCTCATTTTCAGCATCTTCACAGTTCTGGGTGCGTTCTCCCCCGACATCGTGTGGTTCTGCATCTTCCGCTTTATGGCCGGCTTCGGCTTGGGTGGCTGCATCCCTGTGGACTATGCCCTGGTGGGTGAGTTCACGCCCCGGAAGCAAAGGGGCAAGGTGCTCACGGCCATGGATGGTTGGTGGCCGATCGGCGCTGCGCTCTGCGGTTTCGTCTCGGCGGGGCTGGTTGCGGCCTTTGGCGACTGGCGGCTCACCATGCTGATCATGGTGCTGCCCGCGCTGCTCGTTTTCTGGGTTCGGCGTTCGGTTCCCGAGTCGCCGTTGTTCCTGATTCGGGCGGGCCGACGTGCTGAGGCGGCTGCGGTGATTGATGGTTTGGTTGAAGCAACCGGTGCAGAGCCGCGCGCTTACAGCCTGCCCGAACCACAGGCCGCGCCACGCCTCTCCCCCGGCAGCGCGTGGACGCAGCTCCGGCGGATTTGGCAGTTCAACTGGAAAATCACGACGGCGGCCTGGGCTTTGTTCTTCAGCGTCCTGTTGGTCTATTACTTGTCGCTGACGTGGATGCCCCGGATTCTCATCGGCGCCGGATTCGAGGAGTACAAGGCGTTCGTCACCACGGCGAGCATGGCCGCCGTCGGACTTTTGGGCGTCATTGTTGCAGCGCTGCTGGTGGAGCGCGTGGGCCGCAAGTGGATCCTCGCCATCACTGGTCCGTTGTCCGCGCTGACGCTGGTGATCGTCGCGATCGTGGTGGATGTGCCGTCGGCCGCTGTGTTCTGGCTGCTGGTGTTCGGCTTCGTGGTGCAGGTGGCCATTCCTGTGCTCTATGCGTATGTATCCGAGTTGTACCCCACCGAGCTTCGTGGCTCGGGTTTCGGCTGGTCTTCGACGTTCTCGCGCATCGGCGCAGGCTTCGGCCCCTTGGTGTTTGCCTCGTTCTTCTGGCCGGAGTTCGGCTTGGCGCAGTCGTTCGCGATGGCTGGTGGCTTGGTGCTGCTGTCCGTGCTGTGGATGGCGTTCTTCGCTCCGGAGACAAAGCAGCGAGTCCTCGAGTAACCGCCCCGCTTCCCGTACCCAACTGAGTCGCATTAGTGCGCGTTTTGGACGCTCAAAACGCGCACTAATGTGACCTACTTGGGTGCCCAACCGCGTTGTTCGAGCGCCCGCCTCACCTTGGCCACTGCGGTCGTCGCGCCGGTGGACATGTGGCGCTTGGAGATTCGCACAAGGATCCATCCTGCACGGCTGAAGTCTTCTTCGCGGGCAATGTCCCGCACGATCTGTTCCGGATCCGAATGCCCTTCACCTTCGTATTCAACGCCAACGCGCTGCTCGCGATACGTGAGATCCGGTTGACGTACGACGCCGGGACTTAGCTCCGTGCGTACGTTCACTTCCGCTGTGGGCAGGCCAGCCCACCTGAGCGCCAGCCTCAGCCTCGTTTCGGGGGCAGAGTCGGCCCCCACGCAGGCTTGCTCCAAAGCGAGGCGGGCCTTCCGAATACCCGGTGTCCCCCAGTGCCGGTCCAGCATTTCTTCGAGCTCATCCAAGGTGCAGTGTGGCTCACTGCGACCCTCGAATTCCGGCCTGGGAATGCGGAGCAAGTGATCGGCCACAACCGTGATCTCGTCAATATCCATCGTCCGCGCGCAATCCAGCCACGTCCGGGCCCGGCTGGTGATAAGCAGGCCATTAAACGTGGTGATTTCATCCTCGAAGAACTGTCCCCGATGCCCTACAACCCCACGCCGGCGAGGGACGGCCATGGCGTGTGGCCGCGATATATGGATGTCGGGGCTATCGCTGCCAGGTAGAAACCCTGGGAACTCCCACAGCAGAAAAGCAGTGGCATGCGAGGCAGCCGAAAATGGCGTGACCAGTGTGACCGGACGAACCATGTCCGCGAACGCATGTTCTGTTTTCAGACGAGGGACTCGAATCGCCCGGCTCGGCGAGTCCAGACCGTGGTGACTCAACCGCCGTCGAGATATCCCGGCGACAACAGCTTCCTGCCAGGTGAATGGTAGCGACGAGAGTGGTTCAGGCATCGGCCGAGGAGTCTTCATGCCCCATGCTGACAAACATCGCCATACCCGTGCGCCGTTATCCACAGGCGGAAGATGCTCTACGGAAACTAGGTAGCAGCACAGCGCGTTTTGAGGGGTCTAAACGCGCTTAAATGCGACCTACTTGGGTCAGGGGGTGGGGGCTGCGGCGAGGTCCGCCAGGGTCTGGACCAGCAGGCGGCGCTCCACTACCTTGATGCGCTCGTGCAGGGATTCTTCGGAGTCCTCGGGCAGGATGGCAACGGCTTCCTGCGCGATGATGGGGCCGGTGTCCACGCCGGCGTCGGCCCAATGGACTGTGCAGCCCGTGACTTTGACGCCGTATGCGATGGCGTCGCGCACTCCGTGGGCGCCCGGGAACGACGGCAGTAGCGCGGGGTGGGTGTTGACGTACTTGCCGCCGAAAGCGTCGATGAAGTCGGCGCTCACGATCCTCATGAAACCGGAGGAAACCACCACATCCGGCTTGTAGGACAGGACTTTGTCGCGCAAGGCGGAATCCCAATCGGCGCGGGTTTCAAACGAGTTGAAGTTGACCACGAACGTCTCAATACCAGCCTCGTCGGAGCGCTCTACGCCGTACGTATCGGGCCGGTCGGCGCCCACAGCGGCGATCTCGACATCCAGTTCACCCGACTTCACGGCGTCAATGACAGCCTGGAGATTTGAACCGGTACCGGAGACGAGGACAACAATGCGCATTGCACTAGCTTATGGGCGGCTCGCGTAGGCTGGAAAACATGAATCCCGACGTCGGTTCCAAGCCGAGCCAACAACCCCGCTCCGAGGCCGAAAAGTCCGCCCTCGGCGTGAGCCAGAACCTCTTCCGTGCTTTCCTTTTGGCGGCTTTGGGCGCGTTCTTCGTGTTCTCACTGAACGTGAACTACGTGTGGTTGAGCGCCATCCTCACGCTCGCAGCTTTGGTGTTGGGCATCGTCGTCCTGGTGCGGACGCTGAAGCACAAGCACCCAAAACTGATGCTGTTCGGAACGATTTCGGGCCTGGTTGTCACGGCCGTCATGTGCTTGCTGATCCTGACATCCGTGCTCTTCTTCAACCAGGTCAGCACGTACCAGGACTGCTCACGCACGGCGCTGACGGAATCCGCCAAGACACAGTGCCTGACGCAGCTCGAGGACTCGATGCCGGGTCCGCTGCGCTAGCCCAGGGTTACTTGAGCGAACCCGCTCAGGCGTGCTCGTCGTCGTACGCTACTTCGTCGAGGTTGGCCTCGCGCAGCTTTTGGCGGCGTTCCAGCCACGGCCCCACGGCATAGCCAATCACGACGCCGATGCCCACTTCGGCGGCCAGCCAGACTGCCGTCCACATCGGGTGGGGTCCGATTTCCGTGAGCCGTCCAATTCCTGCTGAACCTCGCGCGATCCACGCTAAGGCCCCGCCGAGAAGCCCTGCAACGATGCCTATGAACGCGCCCAGGAACAGGGTGGAGGCGGTAGCCGTGAACCAGCGGGCTTTGATCTTGATGGAAAGCCACTCGTCGAAATGGTTCTCGCCTTCACGCAGGAACCACCAACCCGCCAGGATGCCGGCGACGACGGGAAGCGCCAGGGCCATGGCACCGGCGTCGAGCTGTCCCGCGGGAAGTGCCCCAAGAACCGGAACCGCCGGAAGCGGTCCGACGGCGGTACCCAGCGGACCCGCTGTTGAACCGACGCCGAGTGAGAAGCCTGCGCCGGTGGACCAGGACAGGGCGAAAATGACGAGGTTTGGCAGGAAGCCGAGCTGCGCGATGGTGAGCACGGCACCACCCATGGCGCCCGCCTGCAGACCTTCGTAGACGGCAATGATGTCCGTCCAATGCCACACGATGGTCACAGCCAGCAACAGCGCGGCCAAACAAACGGAGGCCATCGCTGCTACGAAACCGGCCTTCAACGCCGAGCCCACATATGAGCCGGCCCAGCGGGAATGCTGACTGGTCTTTGCGAGCCAGGCGACGGCGTCGACGCCGATCAGTCGGCTCCACGAGCCCGCTTCGCGTCGGGCGCCCACGATCATGCCCAGGCCGAAGGAGATCAGCGGGATGGTCATGGCGAACCACAGGTTAATGACGACTTCGGGGGTGCGGCACACGAATCCCGTGGCCGTCCCGAATGCTGCGTACACCACGAACGCGCCCAGAAACGCCTGCCACAGTTGGTCGGTGTACGACGCCCGGGCGAGTCGACGGCCGGCACGCCAAGCGAGCAGGAACGGAATGAGTGTCAGGCCAAGCGGGATGAGGGACAGTAAACCCGAACCGGGTTGGGCAGCAGTGCCGAGGTTGACGTGCGCCAACTCCAGCGGGACACCGTGGATCAGCAGCCATGCTTGGCCGGCCAGGCGCGCCAAGGCGTCCACGTTCCGGTTCTGGAAGCCGTCGGTAGCCCACACTCCCACCAGCGGAAGAATCACGACAATGGCTGAAATGAACGCTGCCTGAGCCGCTTCCAAACCACCCTGTAGCCAAAGGGGCATCGGGAGGCCACGGTTTCCGGTCTGATCAGCGCGCAGTTTCATCGTGATCTATCGTGCCACGGTAGGCAGCACTCCCCCGGCAGGCACCCCTGAAATACAGGGAATTCCAGCGCTTTTTCCCATAGGCCGCCGTAAAATGGGAGGTGTTCTCCCGGGGACGGAGCCCTCAACGACCACCTCAGCTTCGTCCCGCCCTGCACAGGATTTGAAAGGCCCGGAAACAATCGAAGCCGGGAACTAGGAGCGGCCAATGGATAGGTGTCACAACTCATAACAGAAAGTCGTACTAGCAGCTGGTGCAGCCGCCTTGGGATTCTTTCCAGAGGCTGCACCAGCCTTCTTTTTTGGTTGTTCCTGCGCCGCCCAATCCGACCTGCGCCACGTATATTCACTGTCGCTGCTCACATCCAGGTGGCGCGGGTGGTCATCGACAGCCCTCAGGAATTTGGGTGTCAGGAATGGTCGACGGCGGGCGTTAACTACGTGCCGACCCCGCCGGCCATCAGAGCTGGGGCCCGTAGATGAACTCCTTGGCGTGGTTGACGGCCTTCTTGAAGGCGTCATTGCGGAGAGTCACCTGCTCCCCACTGGCTCCCCCGCTCGGTTCCATGAACGTCGTTGGCCCTGGGCGGAGCATCCAGATATCCCCGGCCGGCGGCAGGTAGAAGACGCCGAAGGAGCGGTGCTCGGGGTCGTCGGTCCAGATGGGGACCACGGCGACGGCAGCCCCGGTGTCCGGATTGATCCATTGAGCACGTGGCATGGGTTGTTCGTGGACTTCGGGGTCCAGGAACGGGGCCGTCCCTCTCCCCCAGCGTTTCTCGAACCGCTCGTAGAACGCTGGAATGATGTGACCGTCGTACGGACGCCAAGCACTCATGGATTACTCCTCGGTGATCTCATATTGCGGGGTGAAGGTTCCCAGCGGGGTGGCCCAAACGCGAGCGGCGACTGGTCCCTTTCGCGGCCGGCAGACTCTCGTCCCGGGGTAGGTTCGCGCCGATGGAACCGAACCTTCACAGGCGTTCCGCCCGTACCGCCCGATCCGCTCTTACCGACAGGACTCAGCCGCGCACGGTCGTATGCCGCCCGCTTCTCTGGGTCCGACAAAACGACGTACGCCTGCATGATGGCGTGCAGTTCCTGGAGGTCGGCCGCGGAGGTGGTGTCGCCGTCGTCGACCCTTTGGCGCGTGTCCGGGTGATGGGTCCGGAGCAGCGCGCGGTAGGCGCGGCTGATCTCGCGGGCCGTCGCGTCCGGCGACAGGTGAAGAGCGGCGTAGTGGTTAGGTTGGGTGCTCACTGCTGGTTCCGGTTCCTGCTGCGGATTTGGAGATGGCCCCCGGCTGAACCGGGGGCCATCAATCGGGAGACGACGGGCGGGGGCCGCTTTCATGTGCGTTAAAAAACGCTGTGACGTGGCGCGAAGCCTGCGCCCAACTATTCCGATGCGGCCGCCTCCGTTGTTCCCGGCTGACGCCCTGCCGGTTGGCCACCCCGGGTGAGCCTTCCGGCAGGGCGGACGGGATTAGGCGTTGATTTCCTGCCTCTGCCCGCTGGATTGGATCTCGATGCGCCGCGGCTTGGCCTTCTCGGCGACGGGGATGCGGAGGGTGAGCACCCCGGCGTCGTAGCTGGCCTGGACGCCGTCGGTATCCAAGGTGTCACCGAGGATGAGCTGCCGGCTGAAGATGCCCTGTGGGCGCTCGGCGGCGATCATCTCGGTGTTCTCGCCTGCGGGCGACTTGCGTTCTGCCTTTACCGTGAGGACGTTCCGTTCGACGTCCAGCTCAACTGAATCAGGGCTTACGCCGGGCAGATCGAAGGCAACAACAAATTGTCCGTCCTCCTGCCATGCATCCATCGGCATTCCGGCCGGGCGTGCTGTTGTGCCAAAAACCTGTTGGGCGAGCCTGTCGAATTCGCGGAACGGGTCAGTGCGCATCAGCATGTGGTTCTCACTCCTTTGGATCTTGATGCTGATTCTGTTGTGGGTACCAGCCTGCTCAGTCCTGCTCGATCTATGTTGGCTGGTATAGATTTTTTATAGCACCGGTGAGAGAGTTGATGCAAGTAGTTTTCCGGAAGATTTTTGGAGGTTTTTGATGGCAGCTTCGGATGTTGAGACTGCCGCTGAAGAGTACGACGGCGGCCTGGCTCCTTCTGGTGCGGACGGCACCTCGGGTGAGGGTTCGGCTAACGACCGGGACGCGCGCGGGGTCTACGCGATCTCGGTGGCAGCTGAACTTGTCGGCACGGGGCAGCAGAACATCAGGCAGTACGAGCGCAAAGGCCTGCTCACCCCGGAAAGGACCGACGGCGGCACTCGCCGCTACAGCGAAAGCGACCTCGCGACGCTGCGCAGGATCGGGGTGTTGTTGGACGAGGGGCTGAACCTGGCCGGGGTGAAGCTGGTGCTGGAGTTGGAGGCCGAGAACCGGGGGCTGACGGAGGACAACCGCGGGTTGGCTGACGATAACCGGGAACTGCGGGCGGACAACCGGGGGTTGCGGAAGGATCTGAAGAGGGCGCGCGACCGAGCGTCATAAGCGCCCCATCATCTGACAGTACGGTTTCATTTGCGTGACAGTGAACGCCGACGAGTAGCCAAATTCCTAACGCACCGTTTTTGGCATCGTGTCTTAAAAGTAGGGAATCCCTTTGCTCTGCCATAGTTATGCCATGACAACTCCAGAGCTCCCTGGGGAGGGCTCCCAGCAGCCTTCGCCCCATCACCAGCAGACACCTCACACATACGGTGCAGGCACTCCGACCTACACACTCCCAGCGCAACCATTGAACACAAAAAAGCAGCTAAACGTATTGGGTCTCATTGCGCTCATTACGGCCGTCCTCGGCTTTATTTTTGCGTGCATACCCGGTGCACTCATCGTCGGTTGGATTCTGCTGCCGATCGCATTCATACTTGCCCTCGTCTCGCTGTTCCTCAAAGACAAGGCCAAGTGGATGGGAATCACAGCCCTAATTACATCCGTCGTCGGCACAATAGTCGGCGTCGTCGTATTTACTGCCGTTGTTGCGACATCATTCGATAACGCCTTGGGCAGTGGCGACACCACGGTGGTAGAACCCTCCAACGATGCCGCACCCGACGGTGGCACTAAGACGGACACGGGCGACAACGCCGGAACTCGTGAGAAGCCATACCCCATCGGTTCAGTGATCGAGTCCGAGGACTGGCGAGTGGTGATTAACTCAGTCACGCTTGCGGCTACGGATGCTGTGATTGCGGCCAACCAATTCAATGAAGCACCGGCCGCAGGGTCGGAGTACGTTCTCGTCAACTACTCCGCTACCTACAAAGGTGACGACGCTAATGGACAAATGCCGGCTTTTGTGTCCGTTGAGTACGTGACGCCGGAAGGTAAAACGGTTGATGGGCTCGATAAACTCATAATGGCGCCGGAATCAATTGACAACATGAGCACCCTGTACAAGGGTGCCACTGCTACAGGGAACAAAGCATTTGAGGTACCTAGCGCTACTGCCGGTCAGGGCGTCCTCGCAGTCCGACCAGGAATGCTCGGCGACAAAGTATTCGTAGCAACCAAGTAAACATTCTAGGAGAACCACAAAGCCCTGGCAGATGGCGTCGCCCTTCTTGATTCGGAAACCAACTTATTGGTCCAACCTTTGAAGAGCCACCATATGCCGGGGCTTTGTCATCCCTTTCCCGAGGATTGTTAGGCAGCGATTCATATTACTGTCCGCAGCAAGCAGTGGCGACACAGGTCTATGCATCTTCCGCTAAGAAACGTCGTCATCTCTTTCCACCGGGTCCACAGTGACACAGACAAGAGTGCCAGAACCTCCTGGACGACGACCGTACCTTCCCCAACATCGGCGTCGACATCTGTGCGAGAGGAGATCCTTCCCCCAGCAAACGTGACAAACTCCAGAAGTCATGACCGCCCAGCCAGTCGATGAGCCATAGCCACACTGAGACAAACATCTCACCCACCTGTTAACCAACTCTTCCCCCACAAGCCACCCGTTCGAACCCGCTAAGCCAACCGTCGCGACCAACGTTGTAGGCGTGAGGATCGCAATCGTCGCCGAATCATTCCTGCCACTGATGAATGGGGTAACCCATTCGATACTGCGAGTGCTGGAGCATCTGCAGGAGCGTGGGGATGAGGTGATGGTGATCGCGCCGTCGACGTCGGACACTGATGTTTCGAGCGTCGAGAAGGGTGCGTATGTGCACCGGCTTCCTTCGGTGCCGCTGGCCGGCTACACGAATGTGCGGGTTGCGTTGGGTGGTGTGAATCGGGTCAAGCGAATCCTTGCCGATTTCTCCCCCGACGTCGTGCACCTCGCTTCCCCTTTCGTCCTCGGCTGGCGCGCCGTGCAGGCCGCCCATCAGCTCGGCATCCCGACTGTCGCGATCTACCAAACCGAAGTCCCCAGCTACGCCGCCCGGTACGGTGTGCCGTTCCTGGAGAACTGGGCTTGGAACCGCGTGGACAACATCCACCTCCTGGCCACCCGAACACTGGTGCCGTCAACGTTCGCGCTGAACCAGTTGCGCGGACGCGGCATTCTGCGCGTGGACATGTGGCGCCGCGGTGTGGATACCGCGCGCTTCAATCCCGCTAAGCGTTCGACGGCGTGGCGCAGCTCAGTGGCGCCCGACGGTCACCGCATCATCGGCTACGTTGGCCGGCTCGCCGTCGAGAAACAGATTGAGGATCTGGCCGTACTGGCGGATTTGCCGAACACGAAAGTGGTCATCGTTGGTGACGGCCCGCAACGTGAAGCGCTCCAAGCGGCCCTGCCGAACGCCCACTTCGCCGGCTTCCTCGGTGGGGATGCGCTGGCTCAAGCTGTCGCCGGTTTCGACCTGTTCGTCCATCCCGGCGAGTTCGAGACCTTCTGCCAAACCATCCAGGAAGCCATGGCATCGGGCGTTCCTGTGGTCGCGACCGGCCGCGGCGGCCCCTTGGACCTCGTCGAGAACTCACGCACGGGCTGGCTGTATGAGCCCGGCAACCTTGGCCAGCTGCGCGGCTATGTGCAGGACTTGATCGGCGACGACGCCAAGCGCCGCGCGTTCGCAACGGCAGCTACCGCTTCAGTCCAAGGGCGGACGTGGCCTGTCCTCAGCGCAGACCTGGTGCGCCATTACAACGAAGTCATCTCCGGCGTGCCCAGCGGAACAATCGGGCCCAGCGAATTCACCTCAAGCAAAGGACCCTCCTCATGAAGATCTCCGTGATCGGCTGCGGCTACCTCGGCGCAGTCCATGCAGCAACGCTCGCTTCGATGGGCCACACCGTGGTGGGTATCGACGTCGACTCCTCCAAGGTTGAGCAGCTCAACAAGGCGATGGCGCCCTTCCACGAGCCCGGGTTGGATGAGCTCCTCAAAGATGGACGCACCACCGGCCGGCTCCTGTTCACCACGGACTTCGCGGCTGCCGCTGATGCCCAAGTCCACTTCCTCTGCGTGGGTACACCGCAGTCCAAGACCTCAGACACCGCCGACCTCTCGTACCTGATGGGCGCTACGAAGAGCCTCCTGCCGTACCTGGCCAAGGGCGCCGCCGTCGTGGGTAAATCAACAGTGCCGGTAGGCACGGTTGAGACGCTCCGCGCAATCTTGGCTCGCCGCTCGGACGTGTTGCTCGGCTGGAACCCCGAATTTCTGCGTCAGGGCACGGCCGTCAAGGATTCGCTGGTGCCTGACCGCCTGGTTTACGGCGTCCCTGGCGGCAAGGGTGCCGCGGCAGGCGCGCCGATTACTGCAGTGCTGGATGCGGTGTACGAGCCGCTGATCAGCGCCGGTATCCCGCGGCTGGTCTGCAATTTCGCGACGGCGGAGCTCATCAAGTCGGCGTCGAATGCGTTCCTAGCCACGAAGGTCAGCTTCATCAACGCGATGGCTGAGCTGTGCGACGCATCGGGCGCCGACGTAAGCGAGCTCAGCGAAGCAATGGGCCTGGATCCGCGCATCGGCAACCGATACCTGCACGCCGGGCTCGGCTTCGGCGGCGGCTGCCTGCCCAAGGACATCAGGTCATTCCGTGCCCAGGCGCGCGAGCTTTCGGTGCCGTCTGTGGATGAGTGGATGGCCCTGGTTGATTCGGTGAACCTGGACCAGCGTTCCCGCGCTGTTGAGGTCGCCCGCGAGATGTGCCGCGGCTTCCTGTCCGGCCGCACGGTGACAATCCTTGGTGCCGCGTTCAAGCCCGACACCGACGACATCCGCGACTCCCCCGCCCTTGACGTCGCCCAACAGCTGGCGGCCGCCGGCGCACACGTGACCGTCACGGACCCCAAAGCCATCAACAATGCCTGGATCCGCTACCCGCAAATCCGCTTCGAAGCCTCCACCAAACGCGCCCTCGAAGGCGCCGAACTGGTGCTGCTGCTCACCGAATGGAACGAATACGTGTCGCTCTCGCCCGTTGTTGCGGGAGCACTCGTACGACGCCGGATGGTGCTGGACGCTCGCAACGTCCTGGACGCTGAGGCTTGGCGGAGCGCAGGTTGGACGGTCCGCGGCTTGGGGACGGGTGCTTCGGTTGTTGGCACTGACGGAGGCCAGGCGAAGCCCGCCGACAGGAAAAAGCACGCAGCGCGCGTGAAGCGCTGCACTATCGCTGGCGTTGCCTAGCTTCAGCGATCGAGAGCGGCTCAACAGGATGCGTGTTTTCCATTGTCCGCGTTGCCGTGGCCACTGCTGGGGGTACTCGCAGTGGAGCCGCTGCGCACCGACATATCGCTGCATCGATGGATGGTTTGGGTCCGGGTTTCCCCCGTCTCTCGGCGGTTTCTAGCGATCATCGCAACAGGCTGCGGTGGATGCTACCTTGCGAACTCAAACTCGATGTCGATTTCCGGATCGACGCCCGCGAAGATCCCGGCGTAGAAAACCTTGGCCTGCTCTTTTAGCGCTGCTTCATTTTGGGTGATGTACTTCTGCTTATTCTCATCGCTGAGAATATTGTTGATCATGCGGGTTTGAACGGCTGATGGCGTCAGCCAGCTAAACGCCTCGCTGCTCTCTAGGGGGTCTTCGAAGACGGGATCGTCGAAACCGATGCCGATGAATTCAGGGATGGTCACCCGGTAAGACTCCGGGCCGGTGGATTCGATCTTCACCTCTGACCCATCGATGCCAAGTTTTGCATCGAACCTGTACTGGATCAGTGTCGTTTTCTCGCTAGCCGGTACGGCAACGCCAAGAATCTCTCCATTGCTTTCGTGCCTCGCGACACCCTCGATGTGAAGGCTAACCAAGGCAACCTCCTGCACGCGGGTGACAGACTGCATCACTTGCGAATCACGTTCGTTCGAGCTGCTCGTTAGCAGCGAACCGAGAGCGAGAGCGTTCAGCCCACCGGAAGCGAAAGCGGTGCCCACTCCGGCAACGACCATCAGGGTGATCAGCACGAGAGGCCAGAGCAGAACTCTTACCCTGAAAAAGACCATGACGATTCAATCTCCAGTTCTGTACGACGTAGGTACGCCTTCGCAACTCTGTAGTGTTCGCTGACCACACAGAGCGCCGTTTCAAGTCCTTTCAAACCGTATACGCAAGCAGGAGCTGTCCGGTTATGGCGCGCCCCAGGAGTCTGGGTTGGATACTCTCTGATGCGGGTGATGTAGCACGATCGGCCGGACCTTCGGTGACATATTTCGGAAGCCCGAGTTTCCGGCGGGGCGAGAACATCGTCAACGCGGCTGGTCACAAGGGAGCGCTCCCGCACGGCTGGAGCCAGATCCTGAGCGAGTTTGATTTGCAGCTGCCAGCGACGCCATCGATGGCAGTCATTAGACGACCCAACCAAAAGAAAAGACTTCTCCCGTCAGGAACAGCATCGGTTCTTCTCAGCTGAGAACGCCCTTCCCCGAATCTTCGCAGTTCTCTCAGCGCGAAGAGAAGTTTCGCGTCATATGTCATTGGCACGGACTACTACCACTACGGACGGGGGTTGAACCTACAACGACAAGGACTTACCAGTGATCACGCACTTCTACCCAGCAGCGCTTCGCATCATCACCTGCGTCATAGCTGTTTGCTCGGCGGTGTCGGCCACCCTGTTAGGAACTGCGCCCCCTCCAGAAGGCCTGGAAATCCTTGATCCTTCAGATTTGCGGACCACGGCTGTCGTTCTCACAATGGCGCTGGGAGTTGTGGCGCCCGTAGCGATGTTGATTGCCGAACCGTTCACCTGTCTGCTCCTGAAAGCAGGACTCTTCGCCGCATCCGGCTTTGGCAATGCCATGATGCTCAGCCCTCTGGTGGTGGTTCCCTTCCAGGAGGCGTCCACTGCGCTGGCTGTTGTCTGCTCGGTAGCCCTGACCATTGCGAGCATCGTTACCTACATGGAGTCCGTGGAACGCAGGAACGCTCGACGGCGGGCCAACACCTAGACGCTGCCGCTCAGCACCTAATTTTGATGAATTTGCCCCCAATTATGCGTCTCTCGACCACCTAGTTTGAGGATTTGAACACCTAGAGGCCGATTGCCGGTCATAGTCTCTTTTTGTGCCTCTCGGGGCGGGATTCCCGGTGTCCGGCGGGTTACCCCACTCGCTCCACGCGTAGGAGGCACTGCGGCACGGCTCCATCCGACTACCCCCAGGTGGGGCCGTGCCCAGCCGGAACATCAGCTGGCAGGACGACTAATCCGCAGACGCACCAGACGGTACACGATGCCCACCGCGAACATCAGCACACCCAATCCGGCTGACACAGGCGGAAGGGTGGCAACAAGAACCACGCACGCAACAGCACCCGCCACCTGAAAGAACTTCGGGTAGCGGCGGTCTTCCAACGGCTGGGTGTAGGCGGCGATGTTGGCAACCAAGTAGTAGAGCAGCACTCCGAATGACGAGAAGCCGATTGCCCCGCGAAGATCAGCAACTGCGATGATCAAGCAGACCACCACGGCTAGCGTGACTTCAGCGCGATGCGGGACCTTGTAGCGCGGATGCACAGCGGAGAGCCAGTGCGGCAGATCGTGTTCGCGCGCCATGGCCAGGCTCGTCCGGCCGAGCCCTGCGACAAGTGCCAACAACGCACCCAGAGACGCAACGGCTGCACCGACGCGAACCACGGGCGAAGCCCAAGCCAAAGTGCCCGCACCTACCGCGTCGGCCAAGGGGGTCGCCGTAGCAGCCACGCCGTCGGGGCCGAGAGCCGCCAGCAAAGTAATGGCTATGACGGCGTAGATGATGATGGTGATCCCCAGTGCAATGCTGATGGCCCGGGGTATGGTGCGCTTGGGCTCACGCACTTCCTCACCCATCGTCGCGATCCTCGCATACCCGGCAAACGCGAAGAACAGCAGCCCCGCTGATTGCAGGATGCCGTACCAGCCTTGGGCCAGCAGCCCCTCGCCCATAAAGCTGTCAAAGTCAGGACCAGAGCCACCCCAGACCGCCGCGACAGCAATCGCCAGGGCGGCAAGTACGGCGACTACCAGCACGCGCGTAAGCCCGGCTGTGCGAGTCACGCCGTGATAGTTCACAGCAGTCAAAATCACGACGGCGGCAATCGCCACCGGGCGCTCCCAACCTTGCGGTGCGGCATAGGCCGCAAAGGTCATCGCCATGGCAGCGGCACTCGCCGTTTTGCCGATGACGAATCCCCATCCTGCCAGGAAGCCGGACCAAGGGCCGAGCCGTTCCCGACCGTAGATGTAGGTACCGCCGGACGTTGGATAGGCCGCAGCCAGTTGGGCCGATGAGGTCGCGTTGCAGAAGGCGACGAAGGCAGCCACTACCAACCCGATCAGCAGCCCTGATCCCGCGGCAGCAGCGGCTGGGGTGAACGCCGCGAACACACCGGCACCGATCATTGATCCCAAACCGATCAGCGATGCGTCGAACGTGCCTAGTCGGCGGGCCAAAGCCGGAGAGTTGCTCACGGATATCCAGCCTATCCGGGTCAGCGCGGCGGAAGTGAATTCCCCACCAGCATGAAAAGACTATTGCGGGATGTTGCACCAGTCTTCCGCAGCGCGTTGGAGATGTGGTTTTCGACTGTCCTCGCGCTGATGCCGAGATGTTCCGCGATTTCCACGTTGGTGCGGTGTCCTGCTAAGACGGCGACCTCGATCTCTCTTTCGGTCAGCGGTGTGGTCCTGAAGGAATTGAAGGAGAGCTGCTCATTGGCCGATGGGAAGCGGACAGCGAAGATGGATGAAGCCTGCGCCAATGCGTCAGCTGCTGCAGCGTCACCGTCGATCACGTGGCGCTTGAGGGCTCCTCGGAGCAGCATCCCCACCTGGTAGGTGTCGATGTCAGGTTCGTAGTGCTTGAGGAGCAGCCCCAGCAGCTTATGGTCACCTTCAACCACTGCGGTAGCGATGGCAATGAGCTGGTCATGGACTGTCACGCCGCTCTCCCGCAAGATCTTCTGCAGTAGATCCAAAACTGGCCGGCCCGGGCAAAGGCACGTACAAAGCAGCGCAGTCATCATGGCTTCAAGGACGTAGCCGCTCTTCAACTGCCGCTTGATGAGTTTGGCGGCTTTGCGGTCGAACACTGAAGGTTGGGCGTTGTGGTGAGCGATGAGCTCGTAAGCTCCCTTGCCGATGCCGGGTATCGGACCAACGTCCGGCACCTCCGTCCGCGCCTGTGCGGCTATGGAAAGCGTCGGCACTATGGCAGTTGTCGCGTGCCGGAGCCCAGCCAACCTGAGCATCGCGTCGTAGAGCGAGTCGACGACGAAGCCCGGCCGCCCCATCGCAAAGACACTGCTCATGAGGTACTCGGCCTCTTCAAAGTGTCCTCGGTAAAGCAGGCCGTGTGCGGCCACGTAGCTGCTGGTGACCACGCCGAACTGGTCCAGATTCTTGCGGGCTTCTGCCCGCCAGTCCAGAGCGAAGACCAACGACTCCTCTACGCGGCCGGCGGCAAAGAGTGCGAAGCCGTGTATGAACGGCCGGAGATGGGAAAAAGCATCATCATCTCCTCCGCCGTCAACGGCTTCCAACGCTGCAGCTGGCTTGAAGCGGTACAGCTCCAGCAACCCATGGACCAACATCCCCATTCCCGATCCTTGGCCGCCAGAAACGCCTGGTTCGTCAGCGGGATCAGCTGGAACCCTGCCGTGGGAAGCGCTGATGAACAGAATGGCGTTCTCTACTTCAGCTACCAGCTGCGCATTGTCCCCGGCGAACTTTTGGAGGATGTCGACGGCGGCACCTGGCCCGCGGCCCGTGTGGATCGCAAGCATGGCCTCAGTGATGGTGACAAACAGGCGGTCTCTGGGATCGGCGTCGAAGTCTGTTGTTTCGGCGCAGACGAGACAGGCACGCTCCACATCCACGGGGGCACCCCAGTAGATACGGAGGAGGGCTGCGGCATTGGCGGCTGACTTGTTGGCTTGCCAGCGTTCGAAGCGGATGCGTTCCCGGTCCGCGTTGTGGTCGTGGAAGTGCCTGGAAGTTATGGCGTCGTCGTCGCCCTTCTCCAGACGGAGCGATGAAAGCACGCGGGAGAGGCAGTCTGCCGTGGTGTGCTTCTCCGGAGCCACCTGAGGGGCAGCTTCAAGGACGCCGGCGATCTTGCTGCGGAGCAGTTTGCGGTCCCGGAGCTTCTTGTTCCCTCGGAAGTAGTCAGCGATGACGGGCGGACTGATGGCCGCTATTGAGCCATTGTGGTGGTCCGCCAGGACGGACAGGAATCCCCTGCGCTCCAAGCCTTCCAAGGCATCGGGCTGGATGACTTTGTGGAGGACATCAACCCGTGCGGTGCCGAGAATCGCCATGATGTGCAGCGCCGTGAACTCCTCAGCACTCAGTTCAGCCAGGAGGGCCTCCAGCGTGCCGCGAAGGTGTTCGTTCCATAGGGTGTCGGCAGTCATGCACCATTGCTTGTTCTTCATGACCAAGAGGTTGCTCAGCGAGGCGGTCTCTGCGATCCGCACGATGAGCCGCGGGTTTCCGGCCGACTTGGTGAGGATGCGCGCTGTTGTGTCTGCGTCTGCGGGTGCACCAAGAACCTGCGCGATCAGTAGGTGGACCTGCTCATAGTGGAGTGGATCCAACTGCAGGTGCGCCTCCCTACCGTTGTTGAGCACGGCCAACTGACCCCTGGAGAAAGCCCATGTTTCCGGGGCCGTGGCCACCATAGGACAATCGGATCTCCGCCTCACAGCCTCCAAGACTGCCAACGATTCACTATCCACCAGGTGGAGATCGTCTACTACCAGCAGGTGTTTGCCGGCCTTGGCCAGCTGGCTCGAGAACACATCAGCAATATCGAAGACACCGCTACGGCCAGGCCTCATTTCCAGACCGAGCCCCTTGATGGCCGAGTACGGGATGGTGCGGTGTGTACGGAGTCCGCTGATGAAGTGCACGGAAACTCCGGTCTTCTCCAGATTGCTCATGACGCTGCGTACCACCGACGTCTTACCGCTACCCGGGGCGCCAACAACCCTGACACCAATGCCACGGGCAACAAAGTCGAGGATTCGCTGAACCTCTGAATCGAACACGCGACCTAGCCTTCTGTTTTTATGGATGCCCGACATGAGGCTCACTTCGCAGGCTAGATCTTGAAAACGGGACTAGGTGGCAAAACGGCCTTGCACAGACCGATTTGGGGCCGCCTAGGTGGTGATTCGGGCGAAACTAGGTGCTGGCACGATCCGTCTAGGTGGTGGGGCTGTTCGAATAATGGGCGATCCATGAGGATGCTCCTTCAGCTCTGCGGGTGGACTACGTTCCACGTTACGGAGAGCCGGAAGTGAATTACATGGGTGTAATTCACTATGTGGATATATGTTCTATGACCAAAAGAAGCACTAGAAGACATCTTCTTGCTGAGGGCAGACAAAAAAGCAGGGCCGGTCAGTGACCGGCCCTGCTTTTTGAGTTATCCGAAGACTAGACAGCCTGGATGTTTACTGCCTGGGGACCCTTGGGGCCCTGCTCGACGTCGAAGGAAACCTTCTGGTTCTCTTCGAGGGAGCGGTAGCCCGAGGAGTTGATCGCAGAGTAGTGAGCGAAAACGTCCTGGCTGCCATCTTCAGGAGAGATGAAGCCGAAGCCCTTTTCGGAGTTGAACCATTTTACGGTACCTGTAGCCATTTTTTCAGTCCTTACTGAAGGTGGAGATTGTCCCGACTTTCGGGTCTCCGGGTGTGGGGTGTTCTCCACAGTTACTTCAGAAAGTCACGATCCGGAAGGATCGTGGGGACTGCCTGAACTACCAAATGCCAAACACAACAACACCAACTAGTCTACAGAGATTTGAGCAGATGGCTAGTGCTGGGAAATATTTATCCATCCGATGTTGATCAGAAGACTCAAAAAGTGTCGGTGATCTGCCTTAGCCTGTGAATGAGGAGACCGGCACCGAGCCGGTACAGACCCGGACCGTCGAGAGATCACATGGACTTCTACGCCATAAATTCCCTGCGTGAGAACCACGCAGGGTGGTCCCTCCTTCGCGCCCAGAACGCCCCGCTGGCACTGCACTTCTTCATGGCAGCTTTCACAGACCCCAACCAACGCAACGTCGGCCGCCAGCAACTGATTGATACTTTGGACGACACCTTGTTCGGCGTCCGGGAAACCTTTGGCGAGGACAAGTTCCCCCGCAGCGCGTCGGAGTATCTTGACGACTGGGCAGCACCGGAACGTGCTTGGCTGCGCAAGTACTACGTTCCCGGTGAGGACGAGCCCCACTACGATCTCACAGCCGCGGCAGAGGACGTCGTCAGGTGGGTGGAGAGCCTCAGGGGCCGTGAGTTCGTGGCCACGCAGTCCAGGCTCACCAGCATCTTCGCTGTCCTGAAAACCTTGGTGCAGCAATCGGAAACCGATCCGGATGTGCGGCTAGCTGAACTGCAGCAGCAAAGGGACCAGATAGATCAGGAGATGCAGCGGATCCGTGCGGGCGACGTCAAGGTCATGAGCGGTCCCGAGGCCCTGGATCATTTCCAGCAGCTCACGGCGCTGGCCAAGGACTTGCTGTCCGATTTCCGGGAGGTCGAACAAAACTTCCGGAAACTGGACCGCCAAGTTCGCGAGCAGATCGCCACGTGGGACGGCACCCAAGGCGAACTGCTGGACACGATCTTCGCAAATCAGCAGGACATCGGCAGCTCCCTCCAAGGCCGCACGTTCCAGGGCTTCTGGGATTACCTCATGTCGCCCCAGCTGCGGAACGAGCTGAACGACCTTCTCCAGCGAGCCACACAGATCGAGGCGTTGTCGCAAGCGGACAACCTCCACACCATCACCAACCTCCACCAGGACTGGTTGCCGGCGGTTGAGCAGACACAGAGCACAGTGCGGCAACTCTCCCAGCAGATGCGCAGGCTTTTGGATGACAAGGTCTTCCTTGAGAACAAACGCATCATGCAACTGATCCGAAGCGTTGAGGCGAGCGCGTTGGACACACGGGACAACCCGCCGTCGAATGTTTTTATGGAGATCGACGCGCCGTCTGTGGACGTAGCGCTGCCGTTCGAGCGGCCGCTTTACGAGCCCGGCAGCCGTGTGATGGTGATGGACGACGTAGTCACCGCGGACGACCAGGATTTGGATGCAAGCGCGCTGTTCAGCCAATTCCACGTGGACAGGGAACGTCTGAAGTCGAACATCGACGATGTCCTTGAACAAGCGGACCAGGCAACGCTCGCAGACATCACCGCCGCACATCCATTGACCCAGGGGCTCGCGGAGCTGGTGCAGTATTACCAGCTGGCGGTCGAGTCGGACTGGGCCACTGTCGATGCGGAAACAACCCAGAACCTCCAGTGGCAACTCCCGGATGGCACGCTAAAAGAGGCAACCATTGACCAGATCATCTTCGTGAGGCCGGTATGACAACCGAAACAGCAAGCACCCCCGAGGAACTGCCCGCTGTCGTGACCAGGCTCTTCAAGGGCGTGGTGTATGCGGAGACCGATCAAAAGATCTGGCAGTCGCTGATCACGCTCACGTCCCAGGTGAGGGATTACGTGGCGGTGCTTGGGCTCAACCTGATCCTTGACGAGTCGGAGGGCTACGCCTTTCTGAAGTCGCGCGAGGATCCTGAGGGCACGCTCCCCCGGCTCATCCCCCGAAGGCAACTCACCTTCGATGTCAGCCTGCTGCTCGCCCTCCTCCGGAAGCGGATGCTGGAGTTCGATACCAATAGCAGCGAGCTCCGGCTGATCATGTCCGAGGCCGAAATCAAGGATATGGTGTCAGTTTTCCTGCCCGAGTCCAGCAATGAGGCTCGGATTCTGGACCGGCTGGGGACCAACGTCAAAAAGGTCGTGGAACTCGGGTTCTTGCGGAGACTGAAGGGCGAAACGGAAGCGTACGAAGTGATGCGCATTTTGAAGGCTTACGTCGACGCGCAGTGGCTGGAAGAGTTCGACGCGCGGTTGGCTGACTATCGTGACTCTCTCACCGGAAGCAAGTGACCATGACCACTGACGCTCAGGACACGCTGTTCAGCATCGATGAAACAGTGGGAAAGGCGCACGACGGCGGCCTGCCGCCCGGGTTCAGACTGCAGCGTTTGGAATTGCTGAACTGGGGCACGTTCCACGGCGGGGTGCGGACCTTCCGTTTGGATGGCGCCAACAGCCTGCTGACCGGCGATATCGGTTCAGGGAAGTCAACTGTGGTGGACGCAATCACGACGCTCCTTCTGCCGGCTAACCGCATCGAGTACAACAAGGCCGCCGGCGCGCAAAAGCGGGAACGCACGCTGATGTCCTATGTAAGGGGCTTCCATAAAAGCACCAGGAGCACCGGCGGCGAGTACTCCAAGCCCGTAGCGCTGCGGGCACCGGGCACGTTGTCAGTGGTCCTCGGCGTTTTTCACAACGCGGTGCTCAACAAGACGGTCACACTGGCCATCACCTTGTGGACAATGCAGGAAGCGGGACAGCCGACACGGTTCTACTCTTTGGCTGAGAAGGAGCAGTCGATCGCTCAGGACTTCTCCAACTTCGGCCAGGATCCCGCCAAGCTGAAGAAGAAGCTACGTGCTGAAGGCGTCACCGTTCACGACACCTTCGATCCGTATGCGGCCGCATTCAAACGACACTTTGGCATCAGCGGCAATCAGGCCATGGAACTGTTCCACCGAACGGTCTCCATGAAGCAAGTGGAGAACATCACCCACTTCGTCCGAACCAACATGCTGGAAGATGATGACGTCGAAGCAAGGATCAGCAAGCTGATCGGCCACTTTGACGATCTCAAGAAAGCACACGAAGCCGTGGTCCGGGCCAAGGACCAGATCGACCTGCTGAAGCCGATCCGGGAAGGTGCCGACACGCACCAGAAGCTCAGCGCAGACGAAAACCAGGCACGCAAGCAACGGGATCAGCTGCATCCGTGGTTCACCGATCAGCAGTTGACACTGAGTTTGGAACATCAGGCTGAGCTGGAGCGGACGGGACAGAAGCTCCGCGAAGACAGCACCCAGCTGACCTCGGACATTGCCCGGCTACGGCACGAACTTGCGATCGTGCAAGAGGACATTCGGACCAGCGGTGGCGGCAGGCTTGCTGCCATCGACGCTGAAGTGGCGCAGCTTGAAACGGCGTCCCAAGCGCAGCGCAATCGCTTCGAGCAATACACAAGTGCCGCCGTCGAACTTGGATTGGACACTCCCGAAGACCGGGTGCTGTTCGATGCTAACCGGCAACGTTTGAGCCAGGTTGAGCAGGACCTCGCCGCCCAGGGTGAGGAGTTGCAGGACAGGCGAACGGCTTTGCATTCCGAGCTCAGGGAGCTGGCCGCGCGCAGGGAGGACCTCGACGCCGAACTGGCCAGCCTCGGCTCCCGGCAGACTCTGTTGGCTCGTCCGCAGCTTGAGCTCCGGCGTCGTATTTGTGTGGGCACTGGCATTGCGGAGTCCGCGCTCCCCTACGCAGCCGAACTGTCGCGCGTCCGCGACGGCGAGGCCGAGTGGGAAGGCGCGGCGGAACGTACGCTGAGGAGCTTTGCACTTCAGCTGCTGGTATCCGCTGACCACTACGCGGTGGTGAGCTCATGGGTGGACGCGAATGATCTCAAGGGCAAGCTGGTGTACCGGCGGATCGGTGACTCGTACCCGCAACGGCCTCCCGCACCCGGGACGCTCGGCGCAAAGATTGCAATCAAGCAGGGCACGCCGTTCCGCGACTTTCTGCTGGATGAACTCAGCACCAGGTTCGATTACGTCTGCTGCGACACTATGGAGGACTTCCGCAGGCATCCCAAGGCTCTGACAGTCAATGGTCAGTTGAAAGGCTCGCGGGGAAGGCATGAGAAGGACGACCGCACTGGCCTGACGGACCGGCGGACGTTTGTCCTGGGCTGGGACAATCACGAAAAGATCGTGCGGATTCGGGCTGAGCGGGACGATGTTGACGGCAAACATCGCAGTATCGGGGCGCAGCTGGCGAAGGTGGACACGTCCTTGGGTGACGCCGCCCGGCTGAACCGCTTGCTGGGCAACGTTGGGTCCGTAACCGAGTTTTCGGAGATCAGCTGGCAAGTGACCGCTCGCCGGGTCCAGGAGCTCAAGGATGAGAAACTGCAGCTCCAGCAGGCGAGCAGCGTACTGCAGCAGCTGACGATCAAGGAGTCTGAGGTCTCTGCCAGGATCGAGAAGCTTCAGGAACGCTCTGACAAGGTTCAGCAGAGGCTCGGGGCTAACGAGAAGGACTCCCGGGACATCGCAGCGGTGATCGAGGAATGTCGCCTGACCTTGCAGGAACAACCGCTAACGGACGACGGCGACGTGCTGGCTGCCGTAGCGCGGCTCACCGCCAAGGCGCTCGGTGAAAAGTCCCTTACCTACCGGAATACAGTTTCTACGGAAAGTTCGGTCCGTTCCGGGTTGACCGGAACGATTGATGCGCTGACCAAAAAGATCGCGACGGCTGCAGCTTCCACGGTGCGGCTCATGGCGGACTTCCGCAACAAGTACCCGAACGAGACCACGGACATCGACGCGACGCTGGAGGCTGCAGACGAGTTTAACCGGCTCCTCGAACAGCTGGAGCGCGATGACCTGCCCAGGTTCGAGGCGCGTTTCAAGGACTCACTGACGCAGAACACCATCCATGAAGTGGTGGCCTTCAACGCGTTCCTGGACAGCCGCCGACAGGACATCGTGAACCGGATCAGTGAGATCAACCTGTCCCTGGCGGAGATCGAGTACAACCCGGGCAGGCACATCCAACTGGAGCATCAGAACTCGACGGACTTGGATGTGCGGCAGTTTGGGATCGACCTCAGGGCCTGCTCCGAGGGCACCATTGGCGATGATGATCAGTATTCGGAGCAGAAGTACCTGCAGGTGGAGCGGCTGATTGAGCGTTTCCGTGGCCGTGAGGGGTTTACCACCTTGGACGAGCGCTGGACGTCAAAGGTGACGGACGTGCGGAACTGGTTTACGTTCTCGGCATCGGAGAAGTGGACAGAGACCGGCGAGGAGTTTGAGCACTTCACGGATTCCGGCGGCAAGTCCGGCGGACAGAAAGAGAAGCTCGCTTACACGATCCTTGCCGCTGCCTTGGCGTTCCAGTTTGGATTGGCTTCGGTTAGAGGCGCCTCACGCTCCAGCGCAGTCGGTCCTGCCAAGGGGAGGAGCTTCCGGTTTGTGGTGATCGACGAAGCGTTTGGTCGTGGCTCGGACGAGTCCGCCCGCTACGGGATGGAGCTCTTCCAGCGGATGAAACTGCAGCTGCTGATCGTCACACCACTTCAGAAGATCAACGTCATCGAGCCCTTTGTGGCACACGTGGGCTTCGTCGCCAACACCAACGGCAACGACTCCCAGCTGCGCAACATGACCATCACCGAGTATCGCGAGGAACGGGAGAAACGTGCCGGCTAAGTCTGCGCCGTCCCGTCGTTGGACGACGTTGGCAGGGCTGCGATCGTTGTCTGCAACTGCCTGGGACCGTGGACAACTGCTGCGCGAGGCTCTGGAACCGACTGACTTGTATCCGCGGCGTCGGGTGTTGAAGCGACCATCCGCCACGGAACTGCGGGACCACTACGCTGCCGCCCGCGAATGGGCTGCCGAGCTGTTCGCCGCGGCTGGGCGGTACAGCCTGGAAACGGTCGACGTCGGCCGCACCACTATCGGATCCAACCAGCTTCCCGCTGTGGCCATGTTTGCTTCGGTGGAGGACGAGGTTGCGTTTGTTGGTAAGTCGCGAGAGTTGGAGCGTTTCCGTTCTCTTGCTTCTTCGCTTGTAGCACTTGACCCCGCTCTTACGGGGTGGGCTTTGAAGCGACCACTTGCGCTGTTGGCGCTGGGCGACGCAGCATTGACTGCTGCACGAGTGGCGCTGTGGCTACGCGATCATCACTCCCCTACTATCTATGTGCGACAGCTGAGCCTGCCTGGGGTTCACACCAAGTTCATCGAGATGCACCGCCGGACAATTGATGAGATGGCGGCGGTGTTGGAGCCATTGGAAGGTTCTGATCAATTCCTTGGCGGGGCGCCTGACGACGAGCTGCTAAAGGTTGCCGATTCTTCGGCTGTCGATGAGTCCTTGCTGGGGCGACCGATTGCCCGAACACCCGCCGCGCGGTTTGCGGAGCGACACGGTTTCCTTCACCAGCCGGAGCAGGTCCGCTTCCGTGCGTTGGATGCGGCAATCCCATTGCTGGGTGACGCCCGCGACATCACGATGACTGCTTCGGCGTTTGAGTCCCTCAGACTTCCGGTGAGCACAGTGATCATCACCGAGAACCTCGTGAACTTCCTAGCCCTCCCGGATCGTCCGGACACCCTGGCGATCTTCGGCGCCGGATACGGCTTCACCTCTCTCCGGGATGCGGCATGGCGTCAGGATTGTGAGGTCCTTTACTGGGGTGATCTGGATACGCACGGCTTCCGAATCCTGGATCAACTGCGCTCAGTCCATCTGCACGTGTCGAGCGTCCTGATGGACGAGGAAACACTGCTGGCACACCGAGATGCCTGGGGCGTGGAAGCCTCCACTTCAAAGGCTGTGTTGGGACGACTCACCTCTGAGGAGGCTCGCGTCTACGAGGGATTGCAGGCAGGCAGCTATGGTGAAAATGTTCGGCTGGAGCAGGAATTGATTGGCTGGGAATGGGCACTGGCGCGGCTCAGCCGCGGACGCTGAGGTCCCGTGTAGCGTTGCGGCGGAGGTGGACTCGTGGCAGATCCTGAAACCAGCTGGGACGCGGCCAGTAATGACGTCACCGTTATGGCGCCCGCCGTCTTCGACGCCCTGCAAGCTTCTATCGACGTGCCTGATGCTTGTTACGAACTAGAGGTTCTCTCCGGGGTCCCTCGCCTTATAGATCATCGGCGCACGCCAGAGTAAAGTTCACCCATGGCAGCTATCCGGGGTTTCCTTCCTGCCAGCGCTCTTTCCCCGGAGCCTGCATAGGGCGCGCTGACCGGAGCCTTGGGTCCGGACATGAACGCCGTGACAAAGGCAGGAGGACAACCACATGCAGATGCCCAAGCCCTCTGACGCCGATAAGGAACGTTTCCGTTCGGTGCTGCCCGATCATCCGGATGTCATCGTCAAGCCAATGTTCGGAAATCTTGGCGCTTTCGTGAATGGCAACATGTTTGCTGGACTCTTCGGCCCCACCATCGGCGTCCGCCTTTCCGAGGCTGACAAAGCTGAGCTAGAAGCTAACCACCAAACTCAACCGTTCGGCCCTGAAGAACGTCCCATGGGCGGATACACAGGTCTTCCCGCAGCTTGGAACGATGACGCTGAGAAGGCCGAGCCCTGGGTGGCCAAGGCCTTTGACAATGTGGCCTCGTTCCCGCCGAAAGCGCCAAAGTCGCGTCCGCCCAAGAAGTAACCACTGTCCGCTCAGCAAGCATCGCAGGACCCTCGCAAAACCCGCCCTTTCGTGCTGAGATCAAGCCATGGCCTCGATGAAAGGACGAACAGCGCTCGTAACCGGCGCAACGGGTGGTCTTGCCAAGGCCATCGCCACGGCACTAGCCCGCGAAGGTGCCACCGTCGTCGTGGTTGGACGGACAGAAGCACGGGCAGAAGAGGCTATGCGCGACATTCGGGCCGCAGTCCCGGACGCAATCCTCGAGCCGCTTACCTGCGATCTCTCAAGCCAGGCGTCAATCCGTTTGGCGGCTGAAGAGTTCCTTTCCCTTCACGATGAAGTTCACGTACTCGTTAACGCGGCCGGCGTCTTCCGCAAGGAACGCCACGTGTCAGAGGATGGCCTCGAGGTCACATTCGCTACCAACGTGATGGGCTACTTCCTTCTCACGAATCTGCTCCTGGATGCGCTCAAACGTGGCGCGAGCAGGGATCAGGGGCAGCCATCGCGGGTCGTAAACATCGCCTCAAAGTATTCGGGCGGCCCGTCGGTCACCAAGATCGATTTCGACGACCTTCAAACTGCGAAAGGCACCTACAGTTACCTGCGATCAACCCCGCCGACGATGCTGGGCAGGGTTTTGTTGACTCAGGAGTTCGCGGAGCGCCTTCGCGGATCAAACGTGGTGGTCAACGCGGTGCACCCGGGCCTCGTCAAGAACACCGGTCTCCTGCAAGATGTTGGCGGACCGTTCCGTTGGATAACGAACACCTTCGGCAGGCCCGCAGAGAAAGCAGCTGACACGGCCGTCTGGTTGGCCACCTCGCCAGAAACTGCGGCTGTATCGGGCAAGCTCTGGGCGAAGCGCAAGGAACTTCCGACGCCGGGTATGGGCTCTGATCCAGCCGCGCGGAAGCGGCTGTGGGAAGAGTGCACGCGGCTGTCGAAAATTCTGTGACCTGGGCAGTGTCCTCGTAGAGGATGTCTTCCGAACTATCGGCCTCTAACCTTGCTCAAGCTCCAACTGCGGGGCAGGCTTGCGGAATCCGCGAGTCAGGAAGGGCCGGATAGACCACGCACGCGCCCATGCGAGCCCGACGTGAACGACAACCCATCAAAAATGTCAGAGCCTGAGGGCAGCGTAGGAATCGCATCCGCAAATCGGAACCTCCGACGAACGAGCTTTGTCGTGGCCTGCTGGCCTCAGAGCAAGCAAAACTGCTCCGGGGACCGGCGCGTCATTCGGAATCCGGGTCAAAAATACGACAGAATGTCGGGTGAACAACCCAGATAGGACGTAATGGACAAGGTAACCGCGCTTCTCAATCAAGCCCGCGCACGATACACACAACGACAGCTCGCGGAGCAACTCAACGTCTCAGACCGCACCGTGGCGCGGTGGGAAAGCGGAGAAACAGCATGTCCGACGATGCTTGCCCCAGCATTAAAAGAACTCCTTGGCATCCGCCCGGATGTTGGCTCGGATGATTTCACATTCATCGACCTCTTTGCCGGAATCGGAGGCATTCGCAAAGGCTTTGAAGCCCACGGTGGCCGCTGCGTGTTCACGAGCGAGTGGAACAAGTATGCCGAAAAGACGTACCTAACCAACTTCCCCGATGACCAAGGAGAGTCGCACACCTTCGTCGGCGACATCCAGCCGTTCCCGGCCAGCGATGTCCCTGACCATGACATCCTGTTGGGCGGCTTCCCCTGCCAACCGTTTTCCATCGCCGGCGTAAGCAAGAAAAACTCCCTCGGCCGGCTGCACGGTTTTGAAGACGCCACCCAAGGCACCTTATTCTTCGACGTGGCCCGGATCATCAACGAAAAGCGCCCGGCCGGCTTCATGCTCGAGAACGTCAAGAACCTCCGCTCGCACGACAAGGGCCGGACCTTTGCAGTGATTATGGAAACCTTGCAAGAAGAGCTCGGCTACGAAGTCCACACGAAGGTCATCGACGCCATAAAATTCACCCCACAGCACCGCGAGCGAATCATCATCGTCGGATTCCGGGAGCAAACTGACTTCACTTGGGAGGATCTGGAGATCCCGCCCGTTGGCCCGAAACTGGACACCATCCTGCACAGGACCGACGGCACTGAACCGTTCCTAGAGTGGGATGGGGACCGCTTCTTTGATCATGACAATGCAGAAGTGCAGCCCAAGTTCACTCTGACCCCCAAACTGTGGGCCTATCTTCAGGCGTACGCCGCCAAGCACAAGGCCGCGGGTAACGGCTTTGGCTTCGGTCTAGTTCACCCCACGGGGACGAGTCGGACACTGTCTGCCAGGTACTACAAGGACGGTTCCGAGATCCTTGTGGCACAGGACGGGCTTCGGCCTCGCAGGCTCACGCCGCGGGAATGTGCCCGACTGATGGGCTACGAGGACACCTTCCGGATCCCTGTCAGCGACACGCAGGCCTACAAGCAGTTCGGAAACAGTGTCGTCACCCCGGTGATGTCCGAAATCGCCCGGATCATGACGCCTCACATCTTGAAAATTACGGACAAGGAGGCCGCCGCCGAGCCGATTTCTGCCTGATCCGGCGGCTTCCGGACGTGTCGTGGCGCCCGCTCTAGGCAGGCGCCACGATACTGTCAATGCTCGAACACACCAGCTCACGGCGGCATGGGGGACTTATGGACTTCGGAGACTTGGCAGACCACTTTGACGGCGTTGCGGCCAAGATTCTGAGCGCAGTCGAAACTGTCGGCCGCAGCTCGAATCAGCACGAGCTCGACGGAGTGCGAGCACTCCAAGCATTATTCGGCCGCCCAACCGAGAAACTTTTCGTTCCCACCCGGTTTCTTCAGGTTTCCGACGACTCGGATGAACCTGTTACTGAGGACGGGATTTTGACGTTTTACGACGCCCGCATCAACATTCCGAACCGGTCTGAATACCGTCTCTACTATCCGGCATCCATCAATGCGATGAAGATGGCCCAGCCTGGCGACATCGTCTTCATCGCAAAACAGAAGACCGGTGGCGTCCTGTTCATCGTGGCACCGGCGAACTCAAGCGTCGCCGCTCAGCTCGACTGGCTCTTCGGCACGGACGTCTTGCAACACCGAGGCTTCTCAGTCCGGAGCGGCCTCGAGACCGGCCACGACAGCCTTAGCCTGCCCGCAATGTATTTGCTGGACATGCTCGGTATTGCCGTCGAGCCAGGCAACGAGGACTGGCTCGACAGGATTCTGCAAAAGTTCGGGCCCCGGTTCCCTACGTCGGCGGAATTCGGCGCCTTCGCCCGTTCTACCCTGCCCGATCTCCACCCTGCCCATAACCCGGACGGTGTACTCATGGCTTGGATCGAACAGGAAGAAATGCTCTTCAGAACTTTGGAACGACACTTAGCGGCTGACACCCTCGATGCGCTCTATGCAGACGGACACGTGGATGTCGACAGCTTCATAGAGGTATCACTTTCCCTACACAACAGACGCAAAAGCAGAGCTGGCAAGGGTCTGGAAAACCACCTCATCGCACTCTTTAAGATGTTGAACGTCCGCAACACTTTCAATCCCGTCACAGAGAACAGGGCCCGGCCGGACTTCGTCTTCCCAAGCATTGACCAATACCGGGACACCAGTTTTCCTTCACCGGATCTCACCATGCTCGGCGTTAAGACCACGTGCAAGGACAGATGGCGACAAGTGCTTAGTGAAGCAAAACGAATAGACCACAAGCACCTCCTGACACTGGAAAGCCCTATCAGTCCGGCACAAACGGACGAGATGAAGGATCACAGAATTCAGCTCGTCATCCCCCAACCCTTGCACGGACCATACAAGCCCGAGCAACAACGATGGCTAATGAACGTAGACGATTTCATCGCAATGGCCAAAGAACGCGACCGTCGAACCTCGACGGGACACCCTTCCCCAATTGCGTCGAGCCAGTGACTCTCACCGACCCGTTGTGATACGCCCTGGCATCATCAAAAGCCGTGTATGTACTGCATGTTGACACCGAACCAAGTCCAATAGTCCCGAATTGCTTACACCTGTGAACAGGCATTACCGGCTGCCACTAGCCCCGCCCCTCGAACAACGCCCGTTTCTGTCGTCCTGTCGCTTAATGTCGCAGCGCTAATGTAAGTTTGCGAGGTATTAAGGGATCGGGGAAACAATGGATTTTGAAGTAGTGCCGCCGGGGCCGCAGCTCATGGAATCGATGAGGGCGGTTGGTTACTCGCTGAAGACGGCCATCGCGGATGTCGTTGATAACTCGATAACAGCAGAAGCAACAACAATCGACATCAACTTCAGCGCAGAGGCGGGCAACACTTACGTATCGATCAGTGACAACGGAGTCGGCATGGATGCCGACGGGGTGCGCAATGCGATGAAACTTGCTGGCCGGAACTCCACGTCCACCAGAGCGTCCTCTGATCTCGGACGGTTCGGTCTGGGCCTGAAAACTGCTTCTCTTTCACATTGCCGAGTTCTGACTCTGATGAGTAAGCGGAATGGAAGCTTGGTGGGAGTCCAGTGGAATCTTGACCGACTCGCAGAATCAGGCCAGTGGCAACTGTTAGTCCTTTCCGATGAAGACCTCCTCAAGCTGCCACACGCCCGTTACCTCGACGACAAAGTGTCGGGGACCGTTGTCTTGTGGGAAAACATTGACATTTCAGACCCTGACCCTCAGAGGTTCACCGAAGATTTTACGGCTAGAATGGCCGCCGCTAAGGAACATCTGGCCCTTGTCTATCACCGGTTCTTGGAGGGTGAAGATGGGCAGAAAATCAGCATCCGACTGAACTTGGACAAAATCGAGCCAGCGGACCCATTTCTCAGCCGCAACAGGGCTACTCAGTCAGGGCACCGGGAACGGATCCGTGTCGAGGGCGGGGAAATCACCTTCCGGCCCTACACCCTGCCGTTCATTAACAAGATGTCTGCCAAAGAACGGAGCCAAGCTCAGCTCAATGGTCCGCTGAGAGACAACCAAGGCTTCTATATCTACCGCGCCAAGCGTCTGGTGATCTGGGGAACATGGTTCCGGTTGATTCCGCGAGGTGAACTGGGGAAACTCGCCCGGGTTCAGGTGGACATTCCCAACACCCTTGACCACCTAGGGCCTTGGATATCAAGAAGTCCGCAGCCAGTCCGCCGCCCGCAATTCGACAGGCTTTGAAGCTAGTGATCGATCGCATCATCCAGCCCAGCGAGAGGGCGTTTCGCCATAAGGGTGTCGCT
This sequence comes from Paenarthrobacter sp. GQ52, assembly GCF_059759005.1. NCBI lineage: Bacteria > Bacillati > Actinomycetota > Actinomycetes > Micrococcales > Micrococcaceae > Paenarthrobacter > Paenarthrobacter sp. GQ52. The sequence goes on along the minus strand of NZ_JCAXEJ010000001.1, from coordinate 288,009 downwards.
GACGATTCCGGGCGCGGTGTGATGCGCACGTGGTTGGGTTTGAGCAGCAGGGAGGGGTTCTACTACCAGATAAACCGGGAGCATCCTCTCGTGGAGAACCTTATCGATCAGCTCAACGCCGAACAGTTACTTGCCTTCGACACGGCTTTGAAGGCCATCGAGTCCTCCTTCCCTGTCACGGATGCTTACGTGAAGCTGAGCGGGGACCAGCCTCAGAAGTCGCCCGAAACGACGGAGACTGCTCTGAAGAATCTTGCCATCGACTACTGGCGACAGTGGTCCGCCGGCGGGGGATCCGCTGAGGACTTCATCAACGGGTTCAAGGCGGCCGAACAGTTTTCCCGGTGCCGGGACACGCATGCCCTACTGACCGAAGTTACTGGACTGGGAGTTACGCCATGACGACTCTTGAAGAAATCCGTGCTCAAGAGTCGGCTCAGCTCGAACGAATGCTGAAATCGCAGCTCGTGGGAGAGTCCGTAACAGAAGACGTAGTGAACAACAATTTGACCTTGCTGGCCGGGATGTTCGGACAGCATTTGGACCCCAACGATTTGGCCGGCATTGCCCAGCGAATCCAAGCGGCCATGGGTGTCTCTATGGACCGCGGGACGGTCCTCACCGCCGAGAACTATGAGCCGTGGGTGAAGCAACAACGCGGCCAGATTGACTGGCAACGGTGGACCGCCTACCAAGACTGGCTGGTGAACGAAAAGGGCATCTCCCCGCGTGTAGTAAAAGACATGGGCGTGCTGACCGATGACATTCTTGACCTCGTGGGTGACCCACGCCGTTCGGGGGCGTGGAACCGGGTGGGCTTGGTACTGGGAGATGTCCAGTCCGGCAAGACCGGAACCTACTTAGGACTGTTCAACAAAGCGATCGACGCCGGGTACAGGCTGATCGTCGTTCTGGGCGGACACACAGGATACCTTCGCCAGCAGACTCAAAAACGCGTCGACGAAGGCGTCGTCGGAATGTCAAAACCCATGCCAGGCTCCAAGCTCGGCACGGACGCATCCCCGGAACGCTATGTAGGCATCGGAGTCAATAACAGGGAGCTCGTCGGCCGGGTCGCAGCGAGGACGAGTGTTTGGTCAGATTTCAACTCCGCCACCCAGCAGACGACCCTGATCCATGTCGGCAAAATGCCGGATCAGACCTTCGTGTTTGTCGTTAAAAAGAACAAACACATACTCCAGAGCTTGGTTAATGAATTTCAGGAACAGACCGGTTCTAACGGGAAACTCGAACTGCCAATGATCTTGCTGGATGACGAATCGGACTATGCCTCCGTCGACACGAGCAAGGAAGATGATGACCCCACGGTAATCAACGCCCTCATTCGGGAACTGCTCACAAAGTTCGAGCGCAGCTCCTACATCGGGTTCTCTGCAACGCCTTTTGCTAACATCTTCATCGACAGCGACGTTGAAGACGATCTGTTCCCGAAAGACTACATCTACGCTCTCCAAGCACCCTCGAACTATGTAGGGGCGGACAAGGTCTTCAACTCCGAAGACGGCGATACAACGGACCCTGTCGTGGACTTGACCGACGCCGACGCGTTCTTCCCTCCCAAGCACAAGTCCTCACTCGTAGTTTCCGGAATCCCCGAAAGCCTCCGCGAGGCGATCAGGACTTATCTGGTCGCCAACGCCATCCGGGACGTCCGGGGAGATAAAGACGAGCTAAGGTCCATGCTGGTCAATGTTTCACGGTTCATCAACGTCCAGGACCAGGTACTGACGCTTGTCACCAGCGAACTAACTCACCTGCAGAACACCATCGGCCTCCACACGAAAACCTATGCGGCCGGCCAAGCCAACCAAGTGATGGATCAGCTCAAGGAGACCTACACCAAGCAGTATGCACAGGCCGGGGTTAGCTGGGAAGAAGTGCTTACGGAGCTGCCTTCAGCCGTCGCTGACATCACACCCGTGGTAATCAACTCCTCGCTGAACAAGAAGCAAACAGCGGAACCGCTGAGTCAAAAACAGCAGGCACGACAGATTGTAGTGGGTGGTGATGTCCTCAGCCGCGGTCTGACCCTCGATGGCCTTATGGTCAGCTACTTCTTCCGCCATGCGACGGCGACGGACACCCTCCTTCAAATGGCACGCTGGTTTGGCTACAGGGAGGGTTATGAGGATCTCTGCCGGGTGTGGATTACCGCTGAGCAGGCCGCCAACTTCGCCTACATCGACCGGTCCGTGAAAGAGCTCAGGGCTGACCTGATCAGCATGCACAACGACGGCTATACACCGGCAGATTTCGGTGTCGCGGTCCGCAAACACCCCGGCGCAATGCTGATCACCGCCCGAAACAAGATGAAAACAGCAACGGAGTGGAAAGTGCGCGTGTCCTTCTCGGGGAGGTCACCAGAAACCACCAAACTGTCTGCCCGACCATCTCACATCAAGAGCAACTATGCAGCCGCGGAAAAACTGGTCCTGGCCATTGAAGAGGACACCGCAGCAACGTACGTCCCACGGGAAAAGACCCTCAGCCACCGCTGGACGCAGGTCGACCGCCGGCACGTCGCAGACTTCCTCGGCGGGTTCACAGCCCATCTCAAGGACTTCCAGTTCTCGACGGCTCTGGAACGGCACGTGCGTTCAGGGTCGCACTATGACAACTGGGACGTGGTCTTTATGGCAGGAACGGCGAAAGCGCCCACCAAGGAAATCGGGGGCAGGACGATTACTTTGAACCAGCGGGCGGTTGCCCTGACGGACGACTCCTATGCCGTGGCCGGAAGTGGCCGCCGGCTTGGCAGCAGCAGCGATTTTCGTTTGGTAATCGACGCCCAAGCTGTCTCGACGATGGAGAAGAAGTATGCGGAGACCAATACGTCCTCCAACCCTCCCGAGTCGGAATACATCCGGATATTAGACCGCCCTGCCCTCTTCGTCTACGCAATGGACCCCGAAAAGATAGAGGACAACGGCGCAGGGCACCGAAAACCCAAAGACCCTGTCATTGCCATCAAACTGGCGTTCCCGCACGGGTCCTCTGACCCTTCGGATGGAACCGAAGATATCGAGTACATGATCACCAAATCGATGCTCCGCAAGATGATGGGCCCGGAGGATGTTGATGGTGGGGGCGATGAATAACCAAGTTCCAGAAGACGTCGTGGCCTCTTGGGAGGAACTCCTCCGGCGTAAGGAAGGCCGGCAGCGGCTTCTGGCCCTCGGGCATCCCCTGAAAATCCATTTCGGCGACGGAGACAATGGGGAACCCATATTCTTTGTCCGCTCCAGCATCAGGCCACGGAAACCTGATGTCTCGGCAGCCGTCCGGGTGGATCTGGGTCTGCGACACGACGGAGAGTGGGCCATGACGTTCGCCCTGACCGACTTGCGCTTCAAAAAGACATTCATGAGTCTGTGTTGGGACCTTGCCGAACGCAGCAAAGATGCTTCCTCTGAAGCCGAGGGACTTTCACTGTTTGCCGCTGCCCTCGGGGAGTGGAAAAAGCTGATGACCTTCCACGACTCGGACACCCTTTCTGAGTCCCAGGTTCGCGGATTGATGGCAGAAATGTGGTTCGGGTTCGTCTCTGGCCATTTCCCCGCGCCTTTAGAACAGATCCAGACGGCATGGCAGGGCCCGTTGGGAAGCGACCAAGACTATAAGTTCAGCGATCACTTCTACGAGGTCAAATCCGTTCATACGGACTCCGCAGCAGTACGAATTTCCTCAGCAGAGCAGCTGGACGCACCATCCATGGACCTCGTTCTAGTCACCCTCACTGAAACCCCTGTGAAGGTGGACGGTTCATGGACGCTGCATGATCTCATCATCTACGTGGAAGAGCTGCACGCCGGCGACCTATCCAGTCTTGAAAGCTTGGCCTTCAAGCTCGAACATAAGCTCCGCGTAGACAAGAGCAACCCCTACTACGCCGAACATCACTACCTTCCAATGGGTTACCGGGGCTTTGCCGTTTCCCCGGACTTCCCTTCGATCCGCTCCTCCAAAATCGCCACGGAGTTGGTTGATGTTTCCTACAGCATCAAGATTCCAGCCCTGAATCCTTTTTTGACATTCAGTTCCGAACTCCAAGAACCAACATCCGTTCCCAGCCCCGGAGAAGCCAGCCCATGAACATCGAAGAATTCCACCTGAATCTGAACTCAGATGTCAGGGCGCGGGCGGAAGCGGAAAATGACTTCGCAGCCGGCGCCTTCGCCAGCCTGATGGCGGAGCGACTGTCCGACGTCGAAGAAATCGACAACCTTCAGGTGTTCCACTACGAGGGTCTGGGCTCAAAACGTCAGAACTTGGCCATCGACGGATTCGACCTTGATGACACCGACGGTCAAATCTCCCTCGCCGTCGTCGATTGGCGAGACTCCGAAGGCATTGCAGTCATTTCTACAACCGACGCCAAAAAGCGGCTTAAGGCGCTTGAATATTTCCTGACGGAATCTGTCCAAAACTTTTTGGAAGACGCGCTGGAGGAAAGCTCCATCGCTTACCAGCTCGCTCGGGACCTTCGTTCCCGTGGGCGTAACGTCAGCCGCTACCGCCTGTACCTACTGACCGATGGACGCACCAGCGACCGACTAAAAGACGTGGTTAGTTCGGAACTCAATGGAGTCCCCATCGAATATCACATCTGGGATCTGCAGCGGCTCCACCAGATCCAAGAATCCAACAGCGGTCGTTCCGAAATAGAAATCGATCTCGACCCATGGCTCCCGAAAGGCCTTCCGGTACTGAAGACCGAGGGAAAAAGTGCCGATTTCGTCACGTACCTCGCATCCGTGCCTGGGAACGTTGTTGCCGACCTGTACGGCCAGTACGGAAGTCGGCTCCTCGAAAGCAACGTGCGTAGCTACCTCAGCGCCCGCGGACAGGTTAACAAAGGCATAAAAACCACAGCCCTTTCCAAGCCGGAGATGTTCCTTGCGTACAACAACGGCATTACCGCTACCGCAACCGCAGTGTCGGTCGATACGTCTTCAGGTATGCCGGCCCTCCGCGGGATAAACAACCTCCAGATAGTCAACGGTGGCCAAACCACAGCTTCGCTCTACAACCTGCGGAAGGACACATCCCCCAAGCCGGACCTGTCCAATATTTTCGTCCAGATGAAACTCATAGTCGTCGAGGCCACAAAGGCAGAAGAGATCGTCCCGGACGTCTCCCGCTATGCAAACAGCCAAAACAAGGTCAGCGCCGCGGACTTCTTCTCCAACAGTGCGTTCCACCGCCGTGTTGAGGAACTATCCAGGCGAGTGGTAGCGCCTGCAATGGCAGGCAAGTCGTACCAAACCTACTGGTTCTACGAACGAACCCGGGGACAGTACCTGAACGAAAAATCCCGCGGCGGCGCTGCCCAAGCCAAGGCATTCGAGGCGCGCAATCCGAAGACCCAGGTAATGACAAAAACGGATGTGGCAAAATTCGAGCTTTCCTGGCAGCAAAAGCCCCATATCGTCAGCCAAGGCGCTCAGAAAAACTTCATGGCTTTCGCCAGCTCCGTGGCGGAAACCTGGGAGCGCTCGGAGTCGGACTTCAACGAGCTGTACTTTAAAAACATCGTTGCCCGGGCGATCATGTTCAACACCATCCGCGCCGACGTTGCCAAAGCTGACTGGTACGACAAGGGCTACCTAGCCAATATTGTCACCTACACAATGGCCAAGATTTCGTGGGAAATCGAGAAAAATGGCCGTGGTCGACTAATGGACTTCAATGCGATTTGGGCGCAGCAGTCACTCCCACAACCTCTACGAGAATTTTCCGTCGACATTGGCAGGCTAGTTCTCGAAGCGCTCAATTCTCCGAACCGACCCGTTGACAACGTGACCGAATGGGCCAAACGCGCCGAGTGTTGGACTCTGATCCAGCAGATTCCCGTCGACGTCCCGCAGTCATTTCTTGAAGTACTTGTCTCCCCTACAGAACAGATCGATCGACGGCGCCAAGCCGCGGCTACGCAAAAAATAGACAATGGAATCAACGCAACAATGAAAGTGATGCAGATCCCACCCGCAGATTGGGCCGAAGCCATTACCTACGGCCAGCAGCATCGAGCGCTCACAGAAAAGGAACTCAGTGTCCTCAAACTCGTGGCAAAGCCCGTCCCTTCCATCCCTACAGACCGTCAGAGCGCACTCATCCTTGGAGCCCTTCAGAAGATACAGGACCTTGGTTTCAGCAAAATATGACAGCCGACGTCTGATCGTTGGCGAGGACGCACTCGCTCACGGATGGATTGTCTTCAACTGATCTAGCAAGAGCGCCATAACGCTAAGATCCAACGTTACGATGCTCCATGGCCCAATATATGTTCCGGGATCTGCTCTGTGAATGGCGTCGCATGACCGGCTCCGTTCCGCTATTGAAGCAGATTGTCCACCAGAATCATGCCTAAGAGCCTTTGCGGCAATCTTGGCTAAGCTCCCAATCATGGACCAAAGCAAACCTTAGAGAACTCGTGACAAGCCTTTCAGACGCTGCCATTCAGGCCGCAATGAAGTTCGGTGCTGCGCTCCTCAAATTCGTCCTCCCAACGACTGTGGGCCCACAAAGTCACACCAACGGGGCTTCTACTTGCCAAAGAATGCTTGGAAAATCTTTACACCTACGCCACCAAAGCAAGGCGTGAACCAAGAAAGTGATGTTCAGATTGAATGCCAAGATGGGCGAATAACTGAATCAAAAATCAAGTGGTGTGGAAAAGCAAAATGAGTATCGAACAACCAGTTTCGCACCCGGGTACGTCCCATAAGGATTGCCCACTGCCGCCAGCAACCAACCGAGGGTGCCCAAGACGGAACGCATCTCGCCAGCTGGCGACAGCATACCGCCAAAGTATCGCGCCCGCGCCGTCGAACATTTCGCTCATCTGTCATCTGATCGCTTCCGCCTTCCGCGGATGTTCCAGATGCTCACCAGCCACCGGCCGCTGCACCAAAAACACAGCCGCCAGGACTAACAGAGCCCCCACAATCTGCCAGCCCGACAACGCCTCCCCCAGGAACGCAAACCCCAACACCGTGGCAACGAGCGGGCTCAGGAATCCCAGGAACGACACCACCATCGTGGGCAGCCGCTGGATCCCCCGGAACCACACGGCATAGGCCACTAAAGCGCCGATCACGCTGAGGTAAGCAAAGCCTGCCAGGTTAGGCACCGAGACCGACCCCGGCAGCCCTTCAACCACCAGCGTCACCGGCAGGAGCATGGCCCCGCCCATCGCCAACTGCAGGCCGGTGAACCCAAGCAGCCCCACGCCGTCGGGCCTTCCCCAGCGCTTGGTGAGCACAATCCCCGCCGCCATGCTCAGCGCGCCGGCCATCCCGGCAAGCACACCGATAACCGTCAGCGTCGCGGTGGACCGCAGGACCAGCAGGCCGACACCGGCCGCTCCCACAGCGCACGCGACGATGTGCGTCATGCGGATCCGCTCCCCCAGCAGCGGCACTCCAAGAAGCAACACGAACAGCGGCTGAATCGACCCGACCAGCGCCGCCACCCCGCCGGGCAGTTGGTAGGCGGTGAAAAACAGGAGGAAGAAGAACAGCCCGATGTTGAGTGCGCCCAGGGCGGCCGCCTTGAACCACCAGCTCCCCCGCGGCCATGTGCGGGTGACGAGCATCAGCACGATGCCAGCCGGAAGGGCACGGACGGTTGCGGCCAGGAGCGGCCGGTCGGCGGGCAGAAACTCGGTGGTCACCAAGTAAGTCGATCCCCAGACCATGGGCGCCAGTGCAGTGATGAATAGATCCCGAGGAGACGCCTTAGCCATTGTCCACTTCCATATATTTTGATGTCGAACTATTTGATGTACGACAATCTAGGTGGTGTACTGTTTGAGGTCAAGCTTGGAGGGATGATGGACCGCGACGCAGTAGACACGATTCTTGAGCAATGGAACAAGGAGCGCCCCGACCTGGACGTCAGTTCGATGGGCGTTCTGGGCCGGCTGAACAGGGCCAGCCGCCTGGCATCACTGGACGTGCAGAAGTTCATGAGCCAGTTCGGCCTGGAGCCGTGGGAGTTCGACGTGCTGGCAACGCTCCGGCGCTCGGCAGCAGAAGCGCCGCTGACTCCCGGACGATTGGCCAGCCTGACCATGATCGGTTCCGCAGCCATGACCAACCGCGTGGACCGACTCGTAAACCGGGGGCTGGTTCATCGTGAGACCAACCCGGACAACCGCCGGCAACTGCTGATCAGCCTCACCCCTGAGGGACTCGCCTTGGTGGAGGAGGTGGTAGAGCACCACGTGGAGAACCAGCACAAGATGCTCGAAGGACTGTCCAAGACCGAGCGGACGCAGCTCGCCAATCTCTTGCGCAAGTTCCTACTAACAAACAACGACGGCGAACCCTCCTAAGCGCACCCATGTAATCAGGCGTGGACACTTCCACAGAGCAGCTGGCGATCGTAATCGGAAGGGCCTGAGCAGCTATCTGCTCCTCAAGATGAGCTGCCTCGTGAAAGCCTTTTAGCATGACTCAGCCATCCAAGCTCCTGGCATCGTCGTTAGCCGGTGCGAAGTCTCCCAACGATCAAGCAGAGAATTGCATGTAGGGAGTACCGGCACCTCTCGAAGAGGCTTGGTCCAACCCACAAAGTCAAAATAGCCAGTGTGTACAGGTTGTTTCTCACCGGGCCGTTGCCGACCTCTTGTAGGGAAGCTGCGTCTAAACAGGCTTCGTTATAGGCTTCTTTTCTGACATGGAGCACCGCTCCGAAACGGACTGCCCCTAGCACTCGCCGTCCCCCTGTCAGCAGCGCGACACAAGGATAACTTGGCGATCATAGGGCCCAGCTGATCCGATCGAACCTGCCGCAGAGACTCCCCCACAGATACAGTGTCTGACTCTCCGGGATCATGACGACGATTTCTCAAATTTTTTCTTTATGACGACCAATTTGCCGCGATTAATCCAGATCCTCCGCAAATGTTGCATTTCGATCTCTGCTGAGTACGCTCCTGTTTTGGGAGACAGCATCGGCTTGATCAACCTTTACTCTTTCCCGCAATCTAGTAACCGGAATTGTTACAGAATTGGGGAATCATGCAGATAATAGGAGTAATTCGAACAACTGCAGCTGCAGCAACTGTCATTGCGGGCATAGCAGGCATAACCCTCGGCGCGGCACCGGCGATGGCAGCCTCGTGCTCCAGTTACAACGCTTGCCTTTGGCGTGAAGAGGGGTTTGGGGGTGACGTCTACGCGGATCCGGATGGAACCAGTAATTACGTCGGTTCATGGGTATCCAACGCCTCATCGGCCCTGGCCGTGGGCTATGGCGATTACATCACGTTTCACGCAGACGCCAACTACGGCGGAGATGCGGTGTACTGGGCCTCAGGTCAGCAGGAACCGTGGCTTTCGGACGTGTATGCCGGCAGGGCCCCCGGATGGTCATGGAATGACGAAATCGAGAGTCACCAACGCGGTATCCACTAAGTAAGCCGTTTGCCCTGTCGATATATCCGTTGGAGAACAGTGATGAAGAAGCCAATCCAAGTTTGTCTCGCAGTATCCATAGTTTTCGCGTTTACTGCCTGCTCACCCGCCGATTCCAAAGTGCCCGACGGGACCAGCACCGCCAAACTTGATCCGTCCATTGGAAGTATTTCGCTGCCTCTTGACGATTACTCAGTGACGAAAGAGCAATTCTTGCTGATCGACAGGGCAAACAACTTGCTGCTAGAAGACTGTGTGACGGCCGCCGGCCAGCCAATGGTGCCAGCCGAAACCACGGCCACCATCGGTGACGACCGACGCTTCGGGATTTGGGTCCCAGGGTTCGCAGAGAGATATGGATACGACCCTGTCCCCGGGTTAACTAAGATCGGCTACGCCTCAGGCGTCTCGGAAACGACAGAAGCGTCCATCGCAACCTTCGAAGGTTGCAAGGAAAAGCTGTCAGAAGAGCTGCTCCCTGTGCTGCTACCGAATGTTGCTGGAACCAGCAGTCCTGTTCAGAAGGGACTAGATGAATCCAAGTCGCAAGCCGCGTCATCAAGCGACTGGAAGCAAGCCCGTGAAGACTGGTTCGAATGCCAGGAGGCGAACGGCCTGAAACCGAGACGGGCTGACAATCAATGGGGTCCCGAACTGCCCGACGACAGGGAAGGCCAGATTAGGATCGCTTCCCAGGACGTCGCGTGCAAGACGGAAGTACGACTTGTCCAAAGACTTGGTGATGTTCTAGCTAGGTTCCAGTCAGAATACATCGGCAAGAATCACGCGGCGCTCATCGCCGAACAGAAGAAGAGAGACGAAGTTCTGGCCAAGGCTGACCAAGTAGTCTCGTCGTACGGCTCCTAAGGCCACGAAAATGTTGTCAGAACAGACAAGAAGAGTACGAATACCTTTCTTCTCGCATCCTCTGAGGCTTTGGATATTCGTTACAGCCCTTATCGTCTCCATCCTCATTGGCTTTTTCCTGGGAACAACAATAAAGTCACCCGGGTCCAAAGCAATCGATGCTTCAAGTTTTCAGATCCCCGCGGCCGTTCCTATCGAAGACCGTGTGGTAACAGATCGGCTCACCCTCCAAGGAGCAGTCGTCCCTGGATCAAAGTTTGACGTGAAGGCAGCGGCGCCCCAGGGAACTGACCGCGCGGTCGTATCAGAACTGTTCGTGAATCCAGGCGACAACGTCACGAGCGGGCAACTCCTGGCCATGATTTCGGGTCGCCCACTCATTACCTTGCAGTCATCGGTGCCGTTGTACCGCAACATGCGTGAAAATGACCAAGGTGAAGACGTCAGGACGTTCCAGTTAGCCCTCACGGATCTCGGGTTCCCGACCACGTCGACGGGAAAAGTAGACAGACAAACCCTTGCTTCAGTTCGAGGACTATACGAGAGATTTGAAGTCATCCCTCCCGGCGGGACTGGCAAGGACGCCTACATAGATTGGCGTGAGTTCACCCAGATACCTGGGGACAGCGGGGTGTTTCTCTCAACTTCCGCTGTCGGAACCGTCTTGCTTGATCAACCCTTTGCAGTAATTCAAACCGCACCGGATGTTGTCTTAGCCCGCATCACCGTCCTGCAGTCAGACAAGCTGAAGACGGGTGAGACCGTCCGGATACAGACTGGTGACGGAACGCCGAGAACCGGGCGGATTCTATCGACCAGCGCATTCAGCCCCGGGGACGAGAAGCAGAACAAGCCGGCCGGAATGGATATAGCTATCTCCGTTCCGGATGAGGCTAGAAACGACTTCCGACCCAACGATCCGGTTCTTGTGACCTATGGAACTGATTCCCCGAGCTCCCCTGCCATACCAGTTATTGCGATTCGACAAGATGCAGAAGGTGTCTACGTCCTTCGCTACACTCCTAAAACCGTGGCAGAAACCACTCCCCAACCTGAGCACAGGGTCTACGTCAAGATACTGCGGGAAGCCGATGGATGGGCCGCTATCGAAACCAACGCTGAACTGCCCGTAGGAGCAAAGGTCCTGATTTGAGGGTGGCTTCCAATCTCAAGAAGAGTAGTAGAGGCTGAAAAATGAATGACCCTATTCTCCAACTTGTTGGTGTAGCGAGAGCCTATGGGAAAGCCAATTCCGCCAGCGTGGCCCTCTGTCGAGCTGACCTTGAAATTTCGAGGGGCGAGTTCGTCGCCATAGTGGGTCCGTCCGGCTCAGGGAAGTCGACTCTACTGAACATCATTGGGCTCCTGGATAGACCTGACGCCGGCACCTACAACGTTGATGGGGTGGCAACCCACAGACTCAAAGAAGCCGAGAGAGACCGGCTGAGGGCGGAGACGTTTGGCTTTGTGTTCCAATCTTCAAACGTCATTCTTGAAGAATCAGCAGCACGAAACGCTGCTTTTGGTATCAGAATCCAAGGGCTCCGGCGCTCTCGTAGAGAAGTCATCGTGGCCGCCGTTCTCAACCAGTTTGGTTTGACACACACTGCGGAAAGAACAGCCAAGAATCTCTCCGGCGGTGAACGACAAAGGCTCGCACTTGCTCGCGCCGTTGCAACCTCCCCTAAAGTCCTGCTGGCCGACGAACCAACAGGAAACCTCGACTCTGCCAACAGTTCCCTCGTTATCGAGTATTTGCAGAAGCTCAACCAACGGGGGACAACCATCGTCGTGATCACTCATGACCCGGACGTTGCCGCGGCGGCGAACCGGCAGATTCTAATCACTGATGGTGAACTGACAGGTTCGACTACTGAATTTGAATCGCCTCGACCTCAGAAACCAGAACAAAGCAGTAAACCTGCAGGCAGGCCAAAGCAAGCCCTTTTGGCTTGGCGTGGATTACTTGATGACATTTCCGATGCGCTGTCTTCTCTTTCCTCGAAACCCCTGCGCTCACTGATGTTGATCATGGCCTTTGTGCTCGGCACCGGAGGGTTGGTCACGGCGGTCGGAATCAGCCAGAGTGCAGCCGTTCAGGTTTCCGACCGCCTTACCCAGGCCGCGTTGGACGAGGTCATTGTGACCACAACCCCGTCCATGGATGCTGATGCGGCAAAATCAGCAATTCTGTCGCTCGACGGAGTGCGAGGCGTCGGGTACCGCCAAAGCCTTCCGGCAGCCGAAGCACCGGTCAGCCTGCTGCCTCCATCTAGTTTCCAGAGTCAATCGGGTTTCGAAGGAACTGTCGTAGTTGCAGACGAAGCGCTCCTGAGCCTTTCCGAAGCCAAACTCGCGCCTGCACACATGAGTTATGCCCTTGACGCATCTGATGGAAGAGCCAACGCTATTGTCGGCGAGAAAGCAGCCCAAGCGCTGGGTATCTCAGTGCCTGGACCCGGTAAACGGGTCTGGGTCAACGGAACGCCGTTGAATGTCATCGCAATCTTGACTGAAGCAAACCGCGACAGCGCTTTAGTCAACAGCGTCATCATTTCAAGGCACTCAGAGTTGTCCGACGGCACTGGATCGCTCGTTGTTCGCACACAGCCTGGATATCCTGCACCCCTCTCTGAATCCATACCGAAAATACTTGCGCCTGGAAATCCCGCCAGCATCAAGGTCAACACTGTTGCGGACCTACGAGCACTGCGTTTTGGGGTAGCAAACGATTTGGGCACCTTCATTGGAATTATCTCTTGGGTCCTACTCGCGTTGGCCAGCCTATCTGCGGCCACATCCATGTACCTCTCCGTACAAGCGCGCTCGGCAGAGATTGCCCTCCGTCGCGCGCTCGGAAGCAGCCGCCACAGTATCAGGCAACTTTTCACAATCGAAGGGACACTTGTGGGGTTGGCCGGCGGTGTAACTGGTTCGGCCATTGGCATCTTCGCTGTCCTGATTATCTGTTCGATTCAGGGCTGGTCACCCGTGCTGGCCCTGAATTCTGTAGGAGTAGGCATATCCGCTGGCGGCATCACAGGGATTGTCTCGTCCATATATCCTGCGTTCGCGGCCGCGCGAGCAGATCCTGCTCAGGCAATACGAGGTTGAGCGCCCAAGGTCGATGCTGCCCAGAACCCGGCCCTGTGCCCGCCTAAAATAGAACGGTGATAGTGGGCTATTGGAAGGTAGCATTCGAGAAAGTCCTCAGGGCGATCAACTGCCAGGAGCATCCATCTCATCCAGACGTCGTTGACGATGCGGTCCCCTTCAAATAGGCCCCTGTCACTTGACGGTCAGGTCACACGGCACCGCAGTCCTCATCCATCCTGACTAGGTGCAGCACCGGCTCTACCTGACGCTGGCCCGCTCTCGGACCAGAAAGATTCTGAGAAAATCTGGGTCAGTTCAGGGTCCGAAACATTGAGTAACCACCAATCGGTACCGGCATCTTTCGCAACAGCCTGCCCCGACTGCCGTGATTGGCCATCACCACCACAACGCGTCAGCCGCCAGCAATCTCCCGCAGCGTCTGCAAGTGCACCGCCCATACGTCCCGGCCGGCAGCCGTCAGGCTAGCCGACGTTCGGGGCATCTTGCCGGCGAAGCTCTTTTTGATCTTCACGAACTCGGCCTTCTCCAAAATTGAGAGCTGCTTGCTCAACACCGAGTCGCTCACCTGTATGGCGTCTCGCAGGTCCTTGAAGTCCAACGACTCCGCCCCGGAGAGGGCCGCCATGATGGAGAAACGGACTGGCGAGTGGACGAGCTCGTTGAGCTTGTGCCGCGGGTGTTCTGTGGGCGTGCTCATGCGCGCAGCTCACGGAAGGCAGCGGCAAGTCCGATGGCAGCCAGGGCGATAGCGGCCGGGATGTAGAACCAGAGACTACCGTCCGGGAAGAAGTACGCACCGCCAACAAGCGCCACAACGTACAGGGCAAGGTAGGCGATGAGGGACGTGAGGAAGCGTTTGGTGAAGCCGGCTTTCGTTGACCTTTGGAACATGGGCCAGATGCACGCAGTGATCGCACCCCAGGCGCCCACTGAACAGGCCAGAAGGGCCGCCCCGTATCCGGTGTGGGCAACGATGTGCATACCGATCATCAGCAGAGAACCCATGATTGCCAGGCTCGTGAAAGTGACGGCGACGGGCCAAGCTGCAGCGTTGATTGATGTTGCGCCCAACGAATCCGCCTTAGCCAGAAGTTCGCGCGCTTCAGCTGCTGACACGCTGCCTGTGTTCTCGTTCATGATTCCCCCAAATTGTCGCTTCCAATGACCTGACTTTAGGAAAGTACTTTCCAACTTGTCAATTACTTTCCTGACCAGCGCAGTGTCATCCAGTTATCACCCGCCGCAACGAAGCCGGTAAATTTGAGCCCAGAAGTTCTGACCCTCGGTGAGTACCACGCCGCACCTCACGAAAGCAGGATCATATGACCGTCTCTCCCCTCATTTGGGGCATCACCATCGTCGTCATTCTGGCGCTGCTCGCCTTCGACTACTTCTTCCACATCCGGAAGGCGCACGTCCCCACCCTGAAGGAAGCGGCCGTCTGGTCCTCCATCTACGTGGGACTGGCTGTGGTCTTCGGCATCCTGGTGCTGATCTTCGGCGGCGGCCAAATGGGGTCGGAGTACTTCGCCGGCTACATCACGGAGAAGGCCCTCTCAGTGGACAACCTCTTCGTGTTCCTGATCATCATGGCGAGCTTCCGGGTACCGCGTGAGGATCAGCAGAAGGTCCTGCTTTTCGGCATCGTGTTCTCCCTGATCGCCCGGACAGGCTTCATTTTCCTGGGCGCCGCGCTGATCAACTCGTTCGCCTGGGTGTTCTACATCTTCGGTCTGATCCTGCTGCTGACGGCAGGAAACCTGCTCAAGCCCGACGGCCACGGCGACGATCAAGCCAATAACTTCATGATCCGGCTCGCCAAGAGGTTCTTCCACACCACGGACAAGTACGACGGCGACAAGCTCTTCACCGTGGTCAATGGCAAGCGGGCCCTCACCCCCATGCTCCTGGTGATGGTGGCCATCGGCGGCACGGACATCCTCTTCGCCCTCGACTCCATCCCGGCGATCTTCGGCCTCACACAGAACGTCTTCATCGTCTTCACGGCCACCGCGTTCTCGCTAATGGGCCTGCGCCAGCTCTACTTCCTCATCGACGGCCTGCTGGATCGCCTGATCTACCTTTCCTACGGCCTGGCGGCCATCCTCGCGTTCATTGGCGTCAAGCTGATCCTGCACGCCCTGCACGAGAACAACCTGCCGTTTATCAACGACGGCGAGCACGTCAACGTCATCGAAATCACCACCGGCCTCTCCCTGAGTGTCATCGTCGGTACGCTGATCATCACCGTGGTGCTCTCGCTTCTCAGCCCTGCCGGCAAGGCCCAGACAGCTATCAACAACGCCCGCCGGCATGCCGTCAATTACCTCGACCTCGACTACACGGCCGACGCGAACGAGCGCGAGCGTATCTATCGTGCGTTGACCGCAGAGGAAGCGCAGATCGTTCAGATGCCCCTGAAGTACAGGAACAAGGCCAAGGACGTGGAAACGATCCGCGAGCAGGTGGCCGAAGCGCACCGCCAGCACGAGGCCTTCCTCAACCGCTAAAGCCCACTCAAAGTCAGGCGCCCAGGAGCACGCTGATCTGATCCCGGATCTCGTCGCCAACCTGGGCGTCCGTGTGTCCGATGTTGGCTGATGACGTCATGCTGATGAACATGATCGACGAGACGATCCGGGCCAGCTTCTCCGGATCACGGGCCACCAGCTGCTCATCCCGGGAAAAGATCTCTGCAATGGCGGCTTCGGTGCGAATAGTGTGCGACAACGCCTCTGCATGGTGCGGCTCGGAAGGATCGCCGAAGACGATTTCCCTCAGGTAAGTGCGGCCGTTTTCGATCTGAACGCGGTTGCACTCGATGATGGGGCGAATGATGGCCATCACGGCGTCGAGTACCGATTTTTCCGTGGAGGCGGCTTCGATTCCCGAGTCGAGGGCTTGGGCGTATTTCACGTTGTGCACCAGGAGAAGTAGCTCCGCCTTGGTCTTGGCGTACAAGAACAAGGTTCCCGATCCGACGTCGGCCTTCTCAGCCACCTGCTGGGTGGTGACCTCGTCTACTCCGTACTGGGTGAAAAGTTCTCGTGCGGCCGCGGTGATGCGGTCAAGCTTTTCCTGCTTATTCCGCTCACGTCGGCCAAGTGTCTGGGGCGCAGGCTGCATTCAGCTACCGTATCAGCGGCCCGACAAATCAGCGGCCCAGGAATTCGAGGGCTACAGGGACAAACCTGTCATGGAACTGGAAGATGCCACCGTGCCCGGAGTCGGGGTAGATGACCAGCTCGCTGCCGGGAATCCTCCGGTGCATGTCGCTCGACAGAACCGAGGGCACCATGCGGTCGTTGTCACCGTTAGCGATCAGCGTCGGCTGGATGATGACGCCCAGATCGGCCGACGGCGACAGTCCCCACCTGCGGATGGCCTTCAGTTGCGTCTGGAACGCCTGGAGCTTGACGGGTGCCTCGCGATTGGTGGTGCGCTCTTTCAGTCGCTCGATGAAAGCCCGCGCAGCAAGTTTGCCTGCAGAGTTGCGGTTGAAGAACAGGAACTCCTTAGGATCTTGCCGGGTCAAAGTACCCCGGACTATGTCGTAGCACGTGGTTCCGATGATCTTCTGGATTCCTTCTCCACCAGCAGGACCCGTGCCGGCGAGCACAAGTTTGCGGACCAGCCCGGGATGCTTGACCACCAGCGACTGGGCGATCATGCCACCGAGCGAGAAGCCGAAGAGATCCACCTTCGGATAACCAAGGGCTTTGATGAAGGTGGCAGCGTCGTCCGCCATGCCTACGATACTGTCCGGAACACTTCCCGTGGACGCCCCCACACCGCGGTTGCTAAAGGTGATCACGTGATGTTTTTCGGCGATGGGATCGATGATGCGCGGGTCCCAATTGTCCATGTTCCCGGCAAGATGAATGAGGAAAACCACCGGGACACCACCCTTGGTCCCCAATTCGCGGTATGCGTAGCTGACGCCGTTGGCCGTCACTGTTTTCGCGGGCACCTGGAAGTAACTGCTCTGGTTTTGCTGTTCACTGCTCATGGTTTCGGTCCTGACGTTTCGGATGGTTGTGGCTAGATACGGCTGACGACGGTCTTGCCACGGACGCCGCCCTTTTCAAGTGCTGCCAGGACATCGGAGGTCTGATCGCACGGAACCACTCGTCCCACTACCGGCTTGATGTCTCCGGCATCGATGAGTGCCGCAATTTCCCTCAACTGCTTGCCGCTGGCCTGCATGAAGAGGAACTCGTAGGTGACGCCAAGGCGCTTGGCTTTGCGTCGCACACCTGAACTGATCAGGGTCATGACACCCCGCAACAGGGCGTTCGCACCTATTTGGCGAGCGAAGCCTGCGTCCGGAGGCCCGGCAATGCCGATGACTTTTCCGCCGGGCTTCAGGACTGTCAGCGAGCGCTCCTGGTTCTCGCCACCGAGGCTGTCCAGGACAAGGTCGTAGTCGTGAAGGATCTCCGGGAAGTCCTCGGTCCTGTAGTCGATCACCACATCCGCGCCGAGGTCCCGAACAAAGTCCTTGTTCCCGGCACTGACCGTAGTAGCCACCGTGGCCCCGAGGTACTTGGCTAGCTGGATAGCGATGGAGCCCACTCCCCCGGCACCCGCGTGGATGAGCACCTTCTGGCCGGGGCGCACCGAGCCCCGCTCTACCAGCGCCTGCCAGGCGGTCAACGCCACCAGCGGAAGCGACCCGGCCTCTTCCATGCTGATGGTTGCCGGTTTGATAGCCAGGTCTTCCTCGGCTACGGCGATGCGCTCCGCGAACGTGCCGATGCTGTCATTTCCG
Source organism: Paenarthrobacter sp. GQ52 (assembly GCF_059759005.1). Taxonomy (NCBI): domain Bacteria; kingdom Bacillati; phylum Actinomycetota; class Actinomycetes; order Micrococcales; family Micrococcaceae; genus Paenarthrobacter; species Paenarthrobacter sp. GQ52. Next base: position 269,811 of record NZ_JCAXEJ010000001.1, on the reverse strand, counting down.
GGACGGGCAAACACCTCGTCGCCCGGATTGAAGGACCGAACCTTCGCCCCGACCCGCAGAACCACGCCTGCGACATCGTGGCCAAGAACCTGCGGCAATTTGTAAGGGAGGATCTGCTTGAGTTCCCCGAGTCTGATCTTCTCGTCCAACTGGTTCAGGCCGGCAGCTTTCACTTCGACCAGCACGTCGCGGTCTCCGAGCACCGGCTCCGGGACATCAACCTGCTGCAACGGTTCTTTGTACTGAGTAAGGACGAAGGCTTTCACTGAAACTCTCCCTTGACTAATTACTGACTCAACTCAATTATGAGCAGACTCAATTATTTCGTCAAGAGATCGTTTTCGACAGCATCTTGATGAGGAAAAGTAAGCATGCTTATGTTAAGAACATCCCGGCTCCCACCTCCAGCGGGAGCCGGGTCCGCCTCTTCGAAATGGAGCTCCACCATGGCAACGTGCGATACATGTGGCAACGATTACGACAAGACCTTCACCATCACCCAAGGCGAGCGAACCGGCACCTACGACAGCTTCGAATGCGCCATCCACGCCATGGCCCCCAACTGCGGACACTGCGGCTGTCGCATTCTGGGTCACGGTGTGGAAAACGAACGCGGCATGTTCTGCTGCGAGCACTGCGCGCAGCAGACCGGCGCATAGGCCACACCGGAACGTAAGCAACCCGCGCGAGTAAGGTACACGAACGAGTTAGGTACACGAAGGGGCGAGCTCGGGGCGTTATAACGCTGGCTTCCGCCACATCACAGCCAGCAACAACACCACAGCACTGAGGCCAAGCATCACCAGCACCATGATCCCCCAGTTCGCCTGGTTCACGCCCGGGCCATAGAGCACGCCGATCAGTACAGTGGCGGTGATGGCCCCGAGGTAGCGGCAGGTCTGGAAGATCCCGGAGGCCACTCCCCTCTCTCCGGGGCGGGCGGAAACGTAAAGGCCCTGGTTCGACGCCGTGCTGACCACCCCATACGGGACACCCATCAAGGCAGTCAGGACGAAGACCAGCGGCGCCCACAGGGTCATTGTCAGGAACCCGAGTGCGCCGGTCGCGATCGTCAGGATCAACACCCCGGTGATCAGTACGGAACGCACGCCGAAGCGCTCAATGAACCGCACGGTCAGTGGCGTCACCACAACCGACAACGCCGCAAGTGGCAGCATCAGCAGGCCCACCACGCCGGCGTCGTAATTTCCCGCCTCCTGCAGCAATTGCGGAAGTCCGAAAAACGCAAAGTAGTAGACGCCGCTGAACACCACAAACAGCAAGTAGACCAGCAGCAACGGCCGGTTCCGGCCCAGCAAACGGAGGTCCAGGAACGGCGGCTGGAAACGCAGCTCGCGCCAGGCGAACAGCGCGCCGATCACCGTGGCGGCACCCAACAGGTACCAGCGGTAGCCGGGCATCACGTTGAGCAGCGCCATCATGGCCAGCATCAGCGAAGTGACGAACGCGAGGATGCCGGGGATGTCGGAATCGCGGATTAGCTGCCCGAGCTTGCCGGTCTCGCGCCCGGAATCCACCGGTGCCACCTTGTACACCACGATCATCGCCAACAAAGCGATGGGGACATTGATCGCGAACAACGCCTGCCACCCCACCAAACTCACCAAAAGCCCGCCCACCACAGGGCCCACAGCCGCGGCAGATGTGTTCGCCATCTGGATCCGGCCCAATGGCCGCGTGGACGGCAGGTTCATTAGCCGGCTCAACTCGGTGACCATCACGACGGCGGACGGGTACGCCGTCGCGGTCCCTACAGCCATCAGCGCGCGGGCCACGCAGACCAACGCGAAGTTAGGCAGGAACGGTGCGATTGCGCACGTGACCGCCACCAATGCCATGCCGAACATGAACAGGCGGCGCGGACCGAAGCGGTCGGCGAGCCGGCCCATGAGCGGCTGGCCCGCGGCGGACGCGAGATAGAACGAGGTGATCACCCAAGTGACGGTGGCGACGTCGAGCTCGAAATGCTCCCGCAAGACCACCAGCGCCACAGCGATCATGGACGAGTTCAACGGATTCAGCGCCGTCCCGAGGCTCAGCGCAGCAATTGCAAGGCCGGGGCGGGGCTTATTGGCGGTCACCCGTCTAAGTCTGCTCCATGGTTGCCTCGGGTCACGAAACAGGTTCGGTAGGCGGACCTACTCCTCGAAATGCGTGGTGATCTTCCCTGACGAAACGGCCGAGATGATGGACTTCGCCAAGTGCCGCAGCTTGATGTTGCGGTTGCTGGATGCGGTGCGGAGGATGGTGAAGGCCTCGTCCTGACTGCAGTGGTTCTGCGCCATGATGGCCCCGACCGCCAGATCGATCACGGTGCGGGACTGCATGGCCGCTGCGAGATCATTACGAGCATCGCTGAGTTGTGCAATCTTCAGGGCGAGGCGCAACGACTTTGAGGCGTGGGAGGCGAAAACTTCAGCCCGCTCAATGTCGTCGTTGCTGAATGCATCCGGCTGCTCCGAGTACAGGTTCAACGCAGCACGTGTATCGCCTTCCACCAGGAGGGGGACACTCAGAATGGATCGCAAGCCTTGGTGCGACGCGGCCTTCACATACCCTGGCCACCGGTGTTCCCGAAGAAGGTCCGGCACCATCACCGGCGTCAGCTTATCCATGGCCGTGAAACAAGGGCCATCAAAGTCGTTCTGAAGCTCATCCATTGCTCTGGCGCGATCATCGCTGCTGGCCGCGGTGGCCGACTTCTTACGACGCAATACGGTGATGCCACAGAAGACGGGCGCTTCCGGGTGCGAGAGGCTTTCGGCGGAGAAAGCCGCGAGCTCGCCGAGAAAAGCTTCGACGTCTTCGCTGCCCAGGACTAGATCCAAAAAGTATCCATTCTGGAGAGCTTCCTGCTCAGGGCGGGGGTTGACCATGCACGTTCCTACTGACTGAAATGCGTCCCCAGCAGACAGCAAAGGAGCGATAAGGGCCGCCCTCTGCAAAACGGTCTGGCAATACCTTATCGCCCAACGATCACCGGTACAAAGTGCAGCCCCAACCGGCCTTGACCTGCGGATACATGAGTAACAGAGAGGCGTTTGTCAACCTAGGGAAGGGTTTCGTATGCTCGCGGAAGTAAGTAAGCTTACTAATGCAAACCGAGATCCGTGATACGGACTATTCGTGCAAAGGAGTCATCTCATGGGCGTTGAAGACAGCATCCGCAAGGCCACCGAAAACGCGATGGAAGACCTGGCCGGCACCTCCGATCCCGTCAACGACGGGCGCGTCCCCGAGCCGGGCGACAAAGACGACGACGTCCAGGTTCACTCCTCCATCAGCGAAGGCTCCAACGCCATGGATGAGGACCTCTCTCCGAATGACGCCCAGCGGAGCCACACCGGGACAGGTGATGCGCCAAGGCACCGCGACGCCGGCGCGCATGACGGCGGAACGCACGACGCCGGCGCGCACCGGGACGGCCAGGCGGACGCTGACGCTTCTGCCGGCGCAGGCGACGTGTCAGGCCCGGCCGGTCTGCCGAGCGGTGACCCTGATGACCTACGCGCCGACCCCTCAGAAGGCGGCGGCGACCCCTCGACCAGCATGGGCCGGGGCTAATAGGAGGCTCGGGCTAGAGACGGCGTGCCGTCACCACCCACTTTGGATTCTTAGGGGCTCTAATTCAGCCGATTACGGTTGTTTTAGGGCCCTGCCGAGTTCAAAGAAGGTGGTGAAGGTACAGCCCTGCTGCAGCTAGGCTTCGAGGATGCTCCCCCACCCGACAGCCCGCCTCCGCTTTCGCGAGATGACGCTCGCCGATCTCGAGGTAATGAGCTCGATGCTCGGCGATCCCGCAGTAATGAGGTACTACCCAGCGCCCAAAACGCGGAGCGAAGCACTGGCTTGGATCGAGTGGAACCAGACGAATTACGCTCGCGACGGTTTTGGGTTGTGGATCGTCGAAACGCACGACGGCGGGTTCGTCGGCGACTGCGGGCTGACGCGGCAACAAGTCAACGGACGGTCCGAGCTCGAAGTCGGTTACCACGTTCGCCGGGACCTTCAGGGGCACGGTTACGGCACGGAGGCGGCTTTGGCCTGCCTGGAACTTGCTCGGGATGTTCTTAGGGTTGGGCGCCTGGTGGCGATTATCCACCCGGACAACGTAGCCTCGCGTCGGGTGGCTGAGCGGCTGGGAATGCGGCAGCTCGAGGACGATCAGGGCGGGGCGTTGGTGCGGACCGTGATGGGTGTCGAGTTTGGTTAGCTGCTGTGCCGTCCCGATCCACTTTGGATCCCGAGGTATTAGAAAGCACCCTATTTCGGTTGAATGGCTCCCGTTGCGGGTTCAAAGAGGGTCAGGAAGCCACACCACCGGAGCCTCAAGCGAACCGGACGTCCGTGTCGGGGTCCTTGCGGGTGTCCAACATGCTGATGATCTTGCTTTCAAGAGCGGCGACCGTTGCCTCAGGCAGGACGATCAGGCCATCGAGTTCTTTGCGGGCACGTTTGTACGCCGTTTGGCGTTCGGCTGGGGTGGCTGCGGTGTCTTCAGCAATCCGGAGCAGCTTCCTTGCCGTAGCCAATCGCTGCCGTTCCGGGCCGCTGAAGTTGCCGTCCTTGATGCGCCGGGCTTCCCGTTCGGCAACGTCGAAAGCGAGTTCGAAACTGTGGACAGCTGTCCGGTACTCAGCCAACCGGGCCGGCGTCGAAATGTCCTCGGGTGCAGCTGGGCGTAAGCCGTCGGCTTCCTTTTTGGCTCGTAGGAACGCGACCGTAAGGGGTTCGCGGACGTCCGTCATAAGCGGGAAATCAATAAGGTTCCCTACGTCGAGCTCGTACTCCAGCCACCGGTGGTTCACCGAATCATGCGCGGCAATCAGCGAAACAACCTCGGCTTGATTGGCTTCTTCGTGGACCGCCAGTTGGTTCCGTAACTTCAGCAACTCAACCTTGCGCCGGTGGCGCTCCTCGCTGGCCTTCGACCACGACCTTGCCCAGCCACCAGCCATCCCGCCGATAGGAAAAATGAGCCACCAGTAACTGCCAAGGAAGTCGAAGAGGGGTTCCACTGCTCCATCCTCCCACCAGCTTTGACCGGGCCTCAACAAGACCCGGCAAGTCGGCCTAATTGGTGATGTTGAGTGGCTTCGTGGGGAGGACGCAGGATGCCCTCTCGAGTGGAAGCTCGCCCTGGCTTACCCGGTTGTTCTTGCCGGTGTCGTCACACCAATCGACGCCATGGGGCATGGCATTCACAGCCATGACGCCTGGGGCGGAGTTCAAAGGGACTTCCGCGGTGAAGTTGAACCCGCCGGCGTCGGCCATGGGTGCTGTCGTGTTGAGTACCTCGACCCCGACCGCATCAACGAAGACGATACTGATCCGAGCGTCGTCACCGTATTGGGGATCGCACTTGGCATCCAGTGCAGAAACAGTGACTGAATCGCCCGGTTTCGCCGAGGAAGGATTGACGGTATGTTCCGGCGGCAAGCAAGGCGGTGCCCCTCCTACCGAGGCACCGCAACCTGCAGAAGCCAAGCTCACCAACATCGCCACTGATATCGGCAGGGCCGCGCGTTGAAGCCGACTCCGGGTCGGGCGTGCAGAAGAACTCATGCCCCATTGTTGCCGCGAGTGGACAGCCAGCGTTCCTGATTCCCACGAATGACCACCGGATCGTTGCAGAAGCACCTACGCGGGTCTGCCGCCGCGACGATAGTCGGCTACCGCCGTCGTACCTTCCCGCTACGATTCCCGTATGGACCAGCGACTGCATTTCCTCACGTTCGCCACAAAGGACCTCGACGCCGCCCGCGCCTTCTACAAGGACGGGCTCGGCTGGGATCCGGCTATGGATATTCCCGGCGAGATCCTTTTCTTCCAGGTTGCGCCGGGACTAATGCTCGGCCTGTTTGACGCCGAAAAGTTCGATCAGGACCTCGGCACCACTACTCCTACTTCAGGAGTCAGTGGCGTGACGCTCTCACACAACGTCGGCAGCCCGGCTGAGGTGTCCAGCACCATCGACTCCCTGGCGTCGGCCGGGGCAACTGTGGTGAAACCCGCCCAGTCCGGTGCGTTTGGCGGCATCTTCCACGGTCACGTCCAGGACCCGAATGGGATTGTTTGGGAAATCGCGCACAACCCCGGCTGGAGCATTGACGACGACGGCACGGTGGTTTTCGGATGAGTGCCACACCGCAGACCTTGGCTGATGATGTCATCAAATCCGATGCCCGGACGCAGTTCGACGCCTTCCTCGACGAGCACCGTCGAACCCTCAACGAGTGCTTGGATGGACTCACGGAGGAGCAGGCACGCCGATCCTTGGTGTCTTCCCGAACAACACTTCTGGGCTTGGTTAAGCACGTGACGTTCGTGGAGAAAGTCTGGTTCGACGAAGCCATCACCTCTCGGCCGCGGAGCGAGATCGGCATCCCGGCCACACCTGACGAGTCGTTCATTCTGGACGACGAAGACACCATTGCCAGTATTCAGGCAGCGCATCGAGAGGCGTGCGAAACCTCCAGACGGGCGGCCACTCCCCTTGGACTCGATGATCTGGTGCTGGGCAACCGACGCGGTCCGCTGCCCCTCAGGTGGGTTTACCTGCACATGCTCCGCGAACTCGCACAGCACTGTGGTCACGCCGATATCCTGCGCGAACAGATCACCCGGTAACTGCTCGTGCTAATAATGTCAGAGCTCCATGACAGGGTTGGTTTATGGGAGCAATCGGGCAGCGGCGGGCGGGTTCGCCGCGTGCCGATGCCCTGCTGCGTCAGCGGTCCCTGAGGTCCACGAGTGTCCCTGTCCGGACGGCCACGTTAAGGGGTTCGACGGCGGCCGACACTTTCGCGGGTAGCCCTCGAGGCGCTGGGCTGCTTCCCGGATTGGAGTCTTTGAGCGGCTTACCGGATTTCAGCACCGGTGACGGCGTGAACTCCTTGGACGCTGCGCCTGGTTTGCCAGTAGTCTTGGCGGCCGACATCAAGCGCAGAGCAAGTCTGATCGAAGCCAGCCGGCCTTCACCCAGTGCTGTGGGCCAGCCGCTTGAGCAGGCGAGCGAAGCCCTGGGGTTGCTTCGTGAATCCGTAGTCCATGAGGCGCGGTTGTTTGGTTTTGTTGAGGCTGCCGATTTCGCGGGTAGGGTCGAGGAGATCTCCCGGTCGTTGGAGTACTTGCAGGTCGTCGCGGCGCAGGCGGTGGAACGGACCCGGAAGGAAGGACAGCAAGCGTCGCCGGGGTCGTCAGCTGGCGCGCCAGAGTGGCGGACAGGGTGGACTGAACCAGAGCCAGGATCCGATGTGGCGCCGGTTTCCGTTGGTGAAGCACGCTCCATAAGCGCAGGAGCTTCCGTGCGCGGGGCAGATTCCGTGACCGGTATGGAGTCAGCAACTCTGGCCGGTTCCGTCGTCGGCGCGGGTTCCGGAGGACGGGCCGCCGATTCAACAGTGAGCCCTTTGGATGACGGATACCGGACTGCGGCCGAGTTCCTTCGGGCCCGGCTGCGGATCAGCATCGGTGAAGCCCGCCGCAGGCTCGCCCTCGCGGCCGATGTCCTCCCCCAGACGGGAATCGCAGGGCAACAAATCCCGGCCCGACGCGAAGTCCTGGCCGACGCCCTGGCCTCAGCCCTGGTACCGTCCCGTTCGGCGACGATCATCAGCACCGCCCTGGACACCGTCCGGCAACTCACCGATGAGGACACCATCACCCGGATGGAACACGCCCTCACCACCACCGCGATGGAATCCGACCCGGACTTTGTCACCAAAATGACCAAACGCTGGACCGACAGGATCGACCAGGACGGTACCGAACCATCCGAAGAAGTCCTCCGCCAACTCCAAGGCGCGTTCCTCCGCCGCCGACGCCGCCACGGACTCCACCACCTCGAAATCTTCGCCACCGCCGAACAATACGAAACCCTCACCACCGCCATGAACACCGCCACCAACCCACGACTCACCACCGGCAACCATCCCACCGGCACCAAGCCCACCGGCCCGGACCTGGACCGCCGCAGCCGGGCCCAGAAACTCCTCAACGGCCTCGTCGGAGCCTGCGCCCTCGCCATGACCACCGGGAAACTGCCCTCCAACGGCGGACTCCGACCCCAACTCACCGTCACCATCGACCACCGCGACCTCTTCGAACAACTCACCCACAACTCACGACCTAGCGACCACGGCAACACCGGAGCGGCCCTGAATCCGCTCAGCACCGGCACAGCAACCTTCACCGGCCCCATTCACCCGACACCATCCGCAAAATCGCCTGCGACGCCGACATCATCCCCGTCCTGCTCGGCAGCGACTCCCGCGTCCTGGACATCGGCCGCACCACCCGGATCTTCCCACCCCACATCCGCAAAGCCATCACCGCCCGCGACGGCGGCTGCGCCTTCCCCGACTGCACCATCCCAGCACCCTGGTGCGAAGCCCACCACACCACCTACTGGTCCCGCGGCGGCACCACATCAACCAACAACGGCACCCTGCTCTGCAGCCACCACCACCACCTCATCCACAAAGAACAATGGCGCATCGACATCACCACCGGAGTCCCCTGGTTCATCCCCCCACCCCACCTCGACCCCCAACAAACACCACGACGCAACCACCACCACACACCCCAGAGAACATAAAAGCCCAACAGAAAATCCATTGACATGTGACCAATTGGTCACCTATTCTGAGCCCATGGACGTAGTGTTCAAGGCCCTGGCAGACCCGACCCGCAGGGAACTGCTGGATGAGCTGTTCCGCGAGGACGGTCAGTCTGCCTCCGCCTTGGGGGCACGGTTCGAGATGACCCGCTTCGGTATCGCCAAGCACCTCAAGCTGTTGGAGGATGCGGGCTTGGTGGTCACCCGCCGTCGGGGGCGCGAAAAGCTGCACTTCCTGAATCCAGTTCCCATCCGACTCATTCACGATCGATGGGTGAGCAAATACGCAGAACCATGGGCCGCTGCCCTCAGCGACCTCAAATCCAGATTGGAAAGTCCCATGGAAAAGATCTTCGAAATTTACATCAAGACCACCCCGGAGCGGCTCTGGGAAGCCATAACCAACAGCGAGATCCGCAGCAAATACCAGTTCGGAAACACCTTCACCTCGGACTGGACCCCGGGCAGCCGCTTCGAGATGCACAACGTCAAGGCGGACGCGCCACTCGGCGAGGGCGAAAACATCGAAGTGGATCCCCCACGTCGGCTCGTCCAAACCATGCGTGCGCTCTGGGGCGAGGATGTGAAGGCCGAGGGAACGTCGCGGATCACCTGGGAAATTGAGCCCGTCGGCGACTCATGCCACCTCACTGTGACGCACGATCAGCTCCGCGAAGGCGCGAACGACCAACTGTACGGCGGCTGGCCCATGATCCTCTCGGGCCTCAAAACCTGGCTGGAAACCGGCGAAACCCTCACCACGCCCGGCTCGCTCATGTACGCGTAGTCGCCAGAGGACTACAGCTTAAAGAGGGCGACGACGGCGGGCCGCTGCCGCCGTCGTCGCCGATACCTCAGTCTTCCGCCAGTCAGGCGACCGGTGCCACCGCTTGTGCCTCAGTAAGCCAGGCCGCCTGCATGGTACCCAGCAGGTGTGGCGCGAAGTCCTCGCCGATTTCCAGCACCACTCGGCAACGTGCGCCGCGCTGCGCCGGGAATCCCGCGTACTGGCCACGGAGATCGCAGACCGTCTGGCCGCGGCCGGGTCCGTCGGTGGTATCTACCTGGACCCGGACGGTCGGTGCCAGTGCGAGTTCCACACCCCTAACAGCGATGGCCGCAGCAAGGGGATCGTGCATCGCCGAGCAAGCCCGGCCGAAGATGTCGACGTAGAAGCCGAAGTAGTAACCAAGCATTTCGCCCAGTGCCTGCGAGACCGGGTGCTCGGTGGCGAGCAGTTCCTGGCGGTGGTTTTCCTCCAGGACGTTAGTCATGGTGACATCCAACGGCACCAGCGTCACGTTCCAGTCGGCGGCCAGGACTTCGGCGGCAGCCTCAGGATCGTTGGCGATGTTGGCCTCGGCAACAGGCGTGATGTTTCCCGGGGCCAACGCTGCGCCGCCCATGATGGTGACCTCGGCGATCAGCTCGGGCAGTTTCGGTTCCAGGCGCAGGGCTTCGGCGATGTTGGTCAACGGGCCAATGGCCACAAGGCGAAGCTCCCCCGCATATTTGTGCGCCAATTGAACCAGCAGCTCCGCGGCCGTGGCCTTGACGGGCTCACGGTCCGACGGGGCCAGATCTACCCCGCCGATGCCGTTATCACCGTGGACGTGCGGAGCGCCGCCGTGAAAAGTGCCAACCTGCGGATCGTGGGCGCCGATAGCCACGGGAATGTCCGGGTGGCCGGCCAAGTTCAGCAGGTCCAGCGTATTCCGTGCCCCGCCTGCCGCACTGACGTTGCCGCTCACGGTGCCAATGCCCACGAGGTCCGCCCGAGGGGAGGCGAGGAGGTAGGCCAAGGCGAGGGCGTCGTCGATGCCGGTATCGCAGTCAAGGAAGAAGGGGGCGGGCTGGGTCATTTTGGTCTCTCGTTTCAGGTGAAGCGGACTGCTTGTTGTGCGGAGTGGGCTGAAGCTGCGGTGAGTTGCACGCGCAGCCGCGTGCCGGCGTCGTGCGTTAGATCTTTTCGCCCTTGGGGGCCGCGATGAACAGGCTGACTATGAAGGCAAGCGCCGTGATGGACACCGAAATCCAGAGGGCCGCAGAGTATCCGGCTGCGGTGCCCTGACCTGCGAACGGTGCAACGACCACAACGCCAAGGCTCGCCCCGATGCCGAAGGAAGCACCGTTGATGCCCGGCAGCGCGGCCCGCGCTTCCTTTGGCGAGAGCAGCACGGACAGGCCGTTGATGGCGGTGAGGAAGAAGCCGTTGTAGAAGATGCCCAGAGCGGCGATGGCGATGAGCACTGCTACCTGGTTGTGGGCGAATAGCGCCGCGATGATTGCGCAGGCCAGGCTGGTTGCCGTGCCGACGCGGACGGTCTTGATCCAGCCGCGGCGGTCGGCGATCCACCCGGCGAGCGGAGCCGCGAACACTCCAATGAGTGCTGCGGGTGTGAGGAACAGCAAGGCAGCGACCGAAGCCGACAATCCGAAGCCGTTTTCCTTGTCCTGGCTCAGCAACACCACAGTGAAGTTGATGATGGCGAAGATGCCCGCGAGCGTCAGTACGGTGGTGGCGATGACGGGCCACACCTGACGTGAACGGAGGTGGTGAACGGCCACAAGAGGGGTTTCGCGCTTCTTCTCGATGAGCCAGAAGGCCGTGAAGGACGCGATGCTGCCGGCAAGCAGGGCAAGGGCTGCCGGTGAGGTCCAACCCGCCGAAGAGCCCGTGGACACGAAATAGGTGATGAACACCAGGAACACGGACAGCGAACCTGCGCCCCACCAGTCCATCCGGCCGGGAGCAACGGCGGACCTGCCACTCGGGACCACTTTAATGACACACACGACGGCGATCGCGGCCAGTACCAGGACTGCGACGAAGATCGACTGGAAGCCAAGGGTCTCAGCCATGAGCCCTCCGAAGTAGCCATCCACGCCGCCAACCCCACCGTTGATGGCAGCGATGATGCCTATGGATGTTCCGAAGAGTCGGACAGGCAGGTACTCGTTCAGGACGATGTAGGAGAGCGCAAAGATGGCACTGGAAACACCCTGCATGAAGCGGCCGGTGACCAGCAACGGCAGGGTGGGTGCGAAGATACACAGCACGGTTCCCGCGCCCATGATGGCCAGCACCAGCAGGAGTGCATTACGGCGTCCGATGAAATCGCTCCAGCGGCCAATCACGGGTCCAGCGATGGCGCCGGCGAGGAAGAACATCGACTGCACTTGGGCCACGGCTTCGGGAGTTTCGCCGAAGAAGGAGCCGATGTGTGGCAGTGCCGGGGTGATCATGCTGGCGTTGAGCTGGAATGCCAGCACCGCCAGGACCAGCGTAGTGATGAGCAGCGCGGCTGCCTTGCCGTGAAAGCGGCCTTCGTCTGCGGCTGCTTCAGTTGATGTCACCTGTGATGGAGACTGCCGGTCAACAGGCTGGGGATCTACAGACTGCGGGTCAACCGCGGTATTGGGGATGTTCACATCAAACTCCTTTGTCCGAGGGCGCGGGCGGCGCCACAAGATGTGAGTTGTTATACAAGCATGTATTACGAGCTTGTGCAACCTATCACAGTCATCCGGTACAGTATCCGTAACCCATCTCAAGTGAGGCACCCTTGACCGACAACGCCGTCCAGTTCCTGTCGCGACCCATCGCCGCCCAACCCGGGCAGCCTTTGCGCGTCGCAGCCTACTCCCGCATCGCCGAAGCGATCCGGACCAAAATCCTGCCGCCGGGTTCCCTGCTCCCCACGGAGACGGAGCTGGGCAGCATGATGGACGTCAGCCGTACCGTGATCCGGGAAGCGCTGATGTTGCTGGAAGAAGACGGCCTCACCCGGGCACGACGCGGAGTTGGCCGGTTTGTTGCCGATTCGCTCCCCCGCATCGGCATTGAACACATTCGACCTTTCGATCAGCTTCTTGGCGGACCGGACCAGGACATCCAGGTCAAACGGGTAGCCGCAATCAAGCAACCGGCGTCGGAATTCGTGGCGCCAGGCATTGGTGTCCAGCCTGACGAGGACGTGTGGTTCTGGGAAAGTGTGCTCATCCGGAACGGTGAGCCCCTGGCCCATCTCCAGGAGAACGTCGCCCAGGGAATCCCCGAAGCCGAGGCCCTGGCTGAAGCTGCAGAAGCTCCCACGCTTTCCGCGTCAACGCTCTTGGAAGTCCTCAGCGGGCTGCCCGGCGCGACCCTTGGCCCCGGCGAATGCCAGATCAGCCTGAGCACCGCCGGCCCCAGCCGCGCGAAGTTGCTGGGCCTCCGCCCCTCCGATCCCGTGCTGGTCCTCACCCAATACGTCCGCCGGAATGGTTCTCCGTTCTATCTCGCCAAATGCCTGGTGGCCGCCAAGGCCGGCCACCTCTCCGTCATCCAGTCCTCCTGAAATCTCCCCTCCGCTAATATCCCGAAAGGGTTCTCCCATGAGCACGTCCCTGCAGTCCCCTGCGCCCAAATTGGCCCCCACGCTCACGGTGGTGGGCAGCATTAACCTCGACATCACGGCGACAGCCAACCGTCTCCCCTCGCCCGGTGAAACCGTTGGCGGAGGCGTTCTCCGCCAACAACCCGGCGGGAAGGGCGCCAACCAGGCTGTTGCTGCGGCCCGGCTCACCGGACACTCCCGCATGGTGGGGGCCGTGGGCCAGGACGACGCCGGCGCCAGCCTTCTCAGCGCGATGGCGGCCGCCGGCGTCGACGTTCAGGACGTTTCCCGGGCGGATGCTGCCACTGGAACCGCCCTGGTGCTGGTAGACGGTGGGGGCGAGAACCAGATAGTGGTGTGCCCCGGCGCCAACGCTTCGGTGAGCGTGGAGGGTGTTGCGTTCGCTGACGACGAGGCCGTCCTGTGCCAACTCGAAGTGGACCAGGAGGTTGTGCTGGAAGCCGCACGCCAAGCCAAGGGGTTCTTTGTCCTGAACGCCGCCCCTGCTGCACCGATCATTCCCGAGCTCTTGGAACGTTGCGACCTGGTGATCGTGAACGAGACAGAGTACCAACTGATCCCGGCCCTCCGCGACGCTCCGCTGGTTGCAGTGACCTACGGGGGCGAAGGTTCGGCGATCTTCGTCGACGGCGAACGGGTGGCCGGCGCTCCGGCGGTGCGAGTCACCGACATTGCCAACACCATCGGTGCCGGGGACGCCTTCTGCGCCGCGCTGGTCCTGGCGCTCCAGTCCGAACTTGAGTACGCGCACGCCTTGTCAGTAGCCAACGCCGTTGGTGCCGACGCTGTCAGGGACAGCTCCTCGCAGCCTGCGCTGCAGCCGCTGGAGCACTACGTCGAGGCGACGCGGACTGCAGCTCAGCCTGCCTGACCAGCGGAAACGCTGTCGGCGCGCAGGATGCTACGATTGCTACGGAGGCCGATCATGACAACTATTCCGCACCGGGAACTGCGTAACCAGAGCAGTAAGATTCTGGAACGCGTGAAGAATGGCGAAGTCATTGACGTGACCAACAATGGCGAGGTGGCGGCAACCCTCATTCCACCATCGGCTTCGCCTTTTGAGCGATTGCTTCAAGCAGGTAGCGTCCGGCCGGCAAGCGCGACACCTGTGGACTTCACCATACTGCCTCGCATCAGCAGCGACATGACTACAGCCGATATCCTGGCCGATCTGCGCGGTGACCGGTGATCGTTTACGTTGACACTTCCGCCGCCATGAAGTTGGTGGTTGACGAACAGGAATCAGCCGCCGCTGCTGCCTACTTGGTGGAGATGGCAGCCTCAGGAGCGCATCTCGTGGCTTCCATGCTCCTCTACACGGAACTGCACTGCGCAGCTCGTCGGAGGAATTTGCCGTTCGACGTCGTCAACGCCGTTTTGGCCGGAATCAACTTGGTAGACGTGGCCCGCTCAGACCTCATGTACGCAGCGGCACTCCCGAGACAGTTGAGGAGTGCGGACGCTATTCACTTGGCAGCAGCCATTCGACTGCAGACCGACAGGCTGGTCGCTTACGACCACGGGCTGCTCCTCGCCGCTACCGAATCAGGGCTCACCACGGCATCGCCCGGGGCCTAGCAACGGCTCAGCCCACAATGCGGAAGTCGTCGAACTCCCCGGTTGCTTCGGAAATCTCAAAGTCAACGTTGTCCACGCGCCCAGGTGCCCGGGTGGAGTGGAGCCAGGAGGTGAGCTGACTGACCTCGGATGGCTCCCCCTCAGCGACCAACAGCACCGAGCCGTCGTGGTCGTTGCGGACTGTTCCCTTCAACATGAGCTCGTCAGCTTTACGGGCCGTCCAGTAGCGGAACCCGACCCCTTGGACCACTCCGGTGATGCGGGCTGTGAGGCGAAGGGTTTCGTCAGTCATGGAACCACCTTAACGAGACCTGCCCTCATTCGTCCCACTCACCGTACAACGGGACGTGGGACGAACAAGGGCAGGTTTCGAGCCGGAAATAGACCTAGCCGACCACAATGTCCCGCGTCGCGTGGCTGTACGTGATGGTGATCGGACCGCCGTCGTGGTTCAACTCGTGGTTCGCACCATCACGGGCGCCGAACGCACCGTAGTTCTCGTCCCATGAACGGTTCAGCGCGATCTTGTAGGTGTAAAAGCCGGCGGGCAGCTCAGCCGTCAGCGTCCACACCTGGACCAGCGGGTTGAACTCCATCTGGGCTTCGTCGTACTGCGGCGCCCAATCCTCGGGTGCTCCCAGGATCTTGTTGAAGTCCCCGGCGATCGCCACGGCGTCAGGCTGCGGCAGGGTCTCGACGGCGGAGGCGGCTGCTGCTTTCGCCGGCGTCTTGCGGGTGGACTTCTTCGCAGTGGACTTCGTAGCGGTGGGTGCAGCCGCGGCGGAGGAAGCCTTGGCTGTTGCAGCTTTGGCCTTCGGCGCGGAGACCTTGGCGGCAGCAACCTTCGGCTCAGCTACATCAGCGGCTGCGACTTTAGGCTCAGTGGCCTTCTTCGCAGCGGCCCGCTTGGTGGCAGCTGTCTTCTTGGCTTGTGGCTTCACAGGCGGGGCCGTCGGAACGGCGACGTCGGCCGGTACCGGAGTTCCGGCGTCGAGCGCTGCTCCAAATGCCTGCGCGTCCGGGAAGGCCACAGTCGCACCCAGGCCGTCCTCCGGAATGGTCCAACCCGAGCGGCCCTTGACCAGCCAGCCAGCCTTGACCAACTTGGCCGAGGCGGACGTCAGGGTCTTGTGGCCGCGAGGGATGCCGCCACTGAGAAGTTCAGCCTCGTGGTCATTGAAAGGTACTCGGACGATCGCTTCGGCCAGCACCTCGCCGGCGTTCAACGTAGCCCCGGACCATACGCTCTCAGCGAGGATGTCCAGTACGGCCTTCAGACGAAGGTTGGTGTTCTCGGCGGTGTTCGCGCCCATGCTTCTCCTTCAACGGTGGATACTCCCTAGAAGTTTGCCAATGAATTGTTAATTCCCGCGACTGCGGAAGGTAAACACCGTGTGTCGTGACTGAGTGTGACATCACAGACGCCGCAAGTGATCCACGGGTCTCGGCTGCCGTGCTTTAAGCGGGGGTCACGGATGCCTTGACCCACTCCGTGACCTCGTCCAACAGCACCGCTTTGCGGGCGTCACTGGCAAAGGAGGACCGGATGGAGTTGGCAGCCAAGGTGGCCTGCTCCGGAACCGAGAACTCCAGGACCTTGACCAGTTGCTCGAAGTTGTCGTCCACGTAACCGCCGAAGTATGCGGGGTCGTCCGAATTCACGCAAACGTTCAGCCCAATTGCCAACATCTCCGGCAAGGGGTGGTCAGCCAGCTTATCCACCGCACGGAGCCGGACATTGGAGAGCGGGCAGACGGTCAAGGGAACCTGCTCAGCGACGAGTCGTTGCACTACATCCGTGTCTTCCATGCAGCGGATGCCGTGATCGATCCGTTCTACGTGAAGTACGTCCAAGGCCTCGGTGATGTAGGAGGCAGGTCCTTCCTCGCCCGCGTGCGCGATCCTCCGCAAACCGGCCTCGCTGGCGCGCTGGTACAGGCGCTCGAATTTCGACGGCGGATTGCCCACCTCCGCGGAGTCCAAACCGATTCCGGCGATCGGAGCGTGCATTGCCAGGAGCTGGTCCAGCACCTCAAGAGCCGAGTCCTCCGACATGTCACGCAGGAACGCAGCGATGAGGAGGGTGGAGACACCGAAATCTTCCTCGGAGGTGGCCAGTGCGTTGGCCACACCATTGACGCAGGTTTCCAAGGCCACGCCTCGGGAGGTGTGGGCCTGGGGGTCCATCATGATTTCCGCGTGGCGCACTCCCCCGGCCGCAGCCCGCTTCAGGTAGGCGCGCGTCATGTCAGTGAAGTCCTGCTCGGTCTGCAGGACGGCCATGTTGGCGTAGTAGAGGTCCAGGAAAGACTGCAGGTCAGTGAACTCGTACTTTTCCCGGAGTTCCTCAATGTCTTCGTATGGCAGTTCGATGCCGTTTCGTTCGGCCAGGGCAAAGATCAGCTCTGGCTGGAGAGTCCCTTCGATGTGCAGGTGCAGTTCGGCAACCGGAGGCGCCGTGGTCGTAGTTTTCTCGCCAAAAGTTTCCACCCGACAACTCTAGGCCCCAACACCGGCACGTGTCCCGGAGCACTCAACTTGGTTCTTACGCCCGGCACCCTCAAACTGAAAGGATGCAGACTTTCCTCCCTTTCGCCGATTTCCGTGAGAGTGCCGCGGCGCTCGACACTTCAAGGCTCGGCAAACAGCGCGTCGAAGCCCTCCAGGTTCTCCGCGCGTTGGTGATCCCGGAGTACGGTTGGCAGTCCCACCCCGCCGTGCGCATGTGGATGGGCCACGTCCCCGCGCTCACCATGTACGGCCTGGCCATGGCCGACGAGTGGATTGCTCGCGGCCACCCGGACAACACGCGCACCAACATCACGGAGTTCGCCCCGCAGGCGGCCCACCCTGACTACGCCTCCAGGATCGTCATGCCGCCGTGGCTCGGACACGAGGACCTGCACCTCAGCCACCGCTCCAAGCTGATTTCCAAGGATCCCAAGCACTACTCCCTGATCTTCCCCGGCACCGAGGAAAAGCTCGAGTACGTGTGGCCGGAACCCAAGCACGAGTTCCACCCGGAGGACCCGGAAGAGGATCGCCTGCTGATCCTGCGCGCCAACGTGGAGGACCTCCGTCCGGAGCAGCTCACCACCGTCGCCATGCCGCCGCACGGCAAGGCCCGTGCCGCTGCCCCGGCAGACCCCGACGAGTACCAGTTCGTGTACGCGGAGGAAAAGTCCCGCCGTCAGGTTAAGGGCCCAAAGAAGCGGCCCGTTAAGCAGCAAGAGAAGAAGCCCACGCGCAAGCGTCAGGCCCAGGAGCAGGCATTCAACACCCTGCCCGGCAAGACCGAACTTGCCGTTCCCTTCGACGGTGGACAAACCTTCGCTGTTGGCCTGATCCAGGGCCGACCCATTACCGTTGACGGCCGGTTCGCGCGCAACTTCGAGGTCACCAAGGTGATCAAGCGCACCGACTTCGACTACCCCGCACTGCTTCAGGATCCACGGGTCTTCTTCCCGGTACCGGCCCCGGCGCTGTAGCGGCCGGCGCTGTAGCGGCACCTTTCACCAACGCCCGACGGCGGCAGCCAGGTTCTTCTGAACGGAACCCGGCTGCCGCCGTCGTTGTTTGCTGCGTGCACCCCCTGGCACAGCCAAGTGACACCCCGCCCTCGCCCGCCCGGCGCACCCTTTCCCGCGCCGCGCACCACACGATCACCGGCACCGCACCCCATCGCGCCATTCGCACCAGCGGTTACAGGGGCAATCGGCGGCAACAGGTGCGTGCTGGCGATTGCTCTGTGAGACGGTGGAGGCACGCACCTAGGCAGAGAGGGCCATGCTTGAGCTCGAAATAACGGGCCGCTGGCCGTGGCAGAAGGAAAAAACCGCATGACGCAGCCGTGGACCCCGGACATTCTTGGCGAGGGATTTGAGCAACAAACGCTAAAGCTCGACGGCGGCGCTACCGCCACCTTGGTGCGGTACCTCGGGGTCGCCCCGGAGTGGCTCGCGGTCCCCGGCGAAATTCCCGACGACGCTGGAATCGACGCCGACGTCCTGTACGTCCATGGCTGGTCCGACTACTTCTTTCAAAAGCATGTGGCCGAGTTCTGGCATCGGGCAGGCGCTCGCTTCTACGCCCTGGACCTGCATAATTATGGTCGCAGCCTAAGCCCTGGAATGGTGCCGGGCTTCGTCACCAACCTCGCGGACTACGACGCCGACATCGAAGCAGCGCTTTCAGCTATGGGCCGCTCTGGTGTTTCGGGCGTGGACCGGCCGCTCATCCTGTTGGGACACTCCACCGGTGGGCTCACCCTCAGCCTGTGGGCCGCCCGCCATACCGGCATCGCATCGGCTGTGATCCTCAACAGCCCTTGGCTGGAATTCCAGGCGACCGAACTCGGCAGGCGGGCGATCGCACCCCTCGTGGGACTCCACGCCCGTCTTCATCCCTTGACGCCGCTGCCGCCAGTGGATCCGGGCATCTACACCCGGGCCGTATCAGCCACTCTTGACGGCGAATGGGACTACAACCTCGAGTGGCGGCCTGACCGCGGATTCCCTATCACTCCGGCCTTCCTCGACGCCGTGTTTCGTGGCCAGGCAACCGTCGCAGCAGGTTTGGGCATCGAAGTTCCGGTACTCGTGTTGCTCTCGGACAAGAGCTATCTCCAACCAAAGTGGTCCGCCGACGCGCTCACCGCTGACGTGGCACTCAACGTCGACGCCGTGGCCCACCGCGCGTTGTCCCTGGCGGACACCGTCACGGTGAGCCGGCTGCCGAACGCGTTCCACGACATTTTCCTGTCGCCGGAACCGGTCAGGCGCCAGGCGTTCGAACGTATCGGGCGCTGGCTACCGATGGCTCTGCAGGCTTCGAACGCAGAGGCGTGGGAGGCCCGGACCGCGGGTTTGTAGGCATCCGCTCACGAATCCGTCCCGTGTTCGTCCGACTCACCGTAGAACGGGACGGCACACGAACAAGGGCGGGATTCGTTGGCAGCGGGGCTTACTTACCCAGTCCGGCCCTTCGCAATGCTTCAGCCATTGCTGTGTTGGCAGGAGCGGCCGGAGCCTGCTGGGGTTTGCCTTGGCGAGCGCCGCCCTGACGCCGATCACCCTGGCCCTGCCGTTGTGAACCCTGGCCAGGTTGGCCCGAACGCTGCCCGGCTTGGCCGCCGCGCTGGGCATCTTGGCTGCCGCCGCGCTCGGCAGCACCCTGACCGCCGCCGCGCTGACCACCAGCACGTTCGCCGCCTGAAGTACGTCCACCCGAGGTGCGTCCACCAGCAGTGCCGGGTTCGTCGTCGAGCCTCAAGGTCAGGGAGATCCGCTTGCGCTCGGGATCGGCCTCCAACACCTTGACCCGCACCACCTGGCCGGACTTCACGATCTCCCGTGGATCCGAGACGAACTTGTTGGACAGTGCCGAGACGTGGACCAGCCCGTCCTGATGCACTCCGACGTCCACGAAGGCGCCGAACGCAGCCACGTTGGTGACAGTGCCCTCCAGGATCATTCCGGGCTTGAGGTCGGAGATCTTCTCGATGCCTTCAGAGAAGGAGGCCGCCTTGAACGCGGGACGGGGGTCGCGGCCGGGCTTTTCCAGCTCGGACATGATGTCCTTGACGGTCGGTAGGCCGAACGTGCCATCGACGAATGCCTGCGGATCCAACGCCGTGGCGGGACCGCCACCGGCAGCTACGAGGATCTTCCGAGCCACGGAGTACGCTTCCGGGTGCACGCTGGAGGCATCCAATGGCTCCGCTCCCCCGGTGATCCGGAGGAAGCCCGCGCATTGCTCGAACGCCTTGGCACCCAGCCGGGGCACCTTCTTGAGGTCGCTGCGCTTGGCGAACGGCCCATTCTCGTTCCGATAGGCCACGATGTTCTCGCTCAGCAGCGGCCCGACGCCGGCCACGCGGCTAAGCAGCGCGGGCGATGCCGTGTTCACGTCCACGCCCACGGCGTTCACGCAGTCTTCCACCACGGCATCCAGCGAGCGGTCGAGCTTGGCGGCGGTGACATCGTGCTGGTACTGCCCCACGCCGATGGACTTGGGTTCGATCTTGACCAACTCGGCCAAGGGGTCCTGAAGCCGGCGGGCGATGGAAACAGCACCCCGAAGCGAGACGTCCATGCCAGGGAGTTCGGAAGCCGCGAGGGCCGAGGCTGAGTACACCGAAGCCCCGGCCTCTGACACCACCAGCTTCTGGATCCCCTTGGAGCCTGAAGCTTCGAATGACTTGATGAGTTCCGTCGCCAATTTGTCCGTTTCGCGGGAAGCCGTTCCGTTGCCGATCGCCACCAACTCCACGTTGTACTGCTTCGCGAGCCGTCCGAGCGTGGCCAACGCCTCGTCCCACTTTTTCGCCGGTGCGTGCGGGTAGATGGTGTCCGTGGTGACAACTTTGCCGGTGCCGTCCACGACAGCCACTTTCACGCCGGTCCGGAGTCCGGGGTCGAGGCCAAGCGTTGCCCGGTTGCCGGCAGGTGCGGCAAGCAGGACATCGCGCAGGTTGGCGGCGAACACGCGAACAGCTTCATCTTCCGCGTCGGCGAACATGCGTCCGCGAAGGTCCGTGGTCAGCCGGTCCAGGATGCGACCCCGCCAAGCCAGCTGCGCGGTTTGCGTCAACCAGGCATCCGCGGGCCGCCCGTTATTGGCGACCCCAAGGCACTTGGCCACAGCGTTTTCATAGCGGCCGCGGGCGGCGGCCAGGGCGTCGTCGTCGGCTGGGTCTGCTTCGGCGAGATCCAACTCAAGGACGCCGTCCTTCTCACCGCGCAACAGGGCAAGAACACGGTGCGACGGCATGCCGGAAGGCACCTGCGTGAAATCGAAGTAGTCCTTGAATTTCTGGCCTTCAGCCTCCATGCCTTTCTTGACGCGCGACACCATGCGTCCCTGCTTCCAGAGGCGTTCACGGAGGTCCTCCGCGAGGTCTGCGTCCTGCCCTACGCGCTCCACCAGGATTGCGCGGGCTCCCGCGAGCGCTGTGGCGGCGTCGTCGATGGAGTGCTCGGCGTTCAAGTACTTTGCGGCTTCGGTGGCGGGGTCCAGTTGCGGGTTGGCCAGCAGGACATCGGCCAGCGGCTCCAGCCCGGCTTCGCGCGCGATCTGGGCCTTGGTGCGGCGCTTGGATTTGAACGGGAGGTAAATGTCCTCGAGGCGCGCCTTGGTATCGGCCCCGACGACGGCGGCTTCCAGTTCCGGGGTCAGCTTGCCTTGGGCGGCGATCGCTTCCAAGACGGACTTGCGTCGTTCTTCCAGCTCACGCAGATATCTGAGGCGTTCCTCGAGGTCGCGGAGCTGGGTGTCATCGAGCGTCCCGGTGACTTCCTTACGGTAGCGGGCGATGAAAGGGACGGTGGATCCGGCGTCGAGCAGTTCCACCGCGGCTTTGACTTGCCAGGTCTTGACGCCGAGTTCTTCGGCAATCATGGCGTGGATGGCGGAGTCAGCTGACTGGTGTTGGAGATTTGAAGTCACCATGACAGTTTGCCTCACCTGGCCGACAGTTTCCGAAGGCGGGTACTAGGAAGGCCTATCCCGTGGGGGCAGTTAGTGCTGTAGTTGGACCATGCAGGAACTGCTCATCATCCTTCAGGACGGGTTTGTTTCCGATGACGTGACCGTTACCGTCAACGGCAAGGAGGCCGTGTCCGAGCGGGATGTATCCACAAAGATGCTGTTGGGGATGGCCGATGAACTAACAGTGGAGCTGCCCGCGAAGGGTGCCACCGTGGGCGTTGAGGTCAGCAGCCGAAGGCTTAGCGCCACGAAGAAGCTCGCGGGGAAACCCAAGAGCCTGCTCGTCTCGATTGAAGACGGCGAACTCGTGTTGCGTGAGGGAACGGGCCGCGAGGCGTTCCTGTAAAGGGATGCCTCGCGGCGGCTGGGTTGGGTTATCAGTTGGCTTTGGTATCAGTGCGACATGCGCTCCTTGGCTGAAATGTGCTCCACCATCTCGCCGAGGCGCTGTTCTGCATAGTGGTTGCGCGCGATATCGCCCTGGCTGATGATGCCTACCAACTTGTGGTCGCTGATGACGGGCAGGCGGCGCACCTGGTGTTCTTCCATCATGGTGACGGCCTCGTCAACGTTGGCATCGGCGTCCACCCAGAAGGGCTTGCCGGTGGCGAGTTCGCTGGCGCGTACTTCCCGGGCGTCCTTACCTTCTGCCAAACACTTGACCACGATGTCGCGGTCGGTGATGAAGCCAGTGAGTTTGCCGTCGTGGCCGCAGATGGGAAGTGAACCGCAGTCCATGTCCCGCATCAGCCTGGCGGCTTCCTGAAGAGTTTTGTCCTCTTCGATGCACTGCGCGTTGGTTGTCATGAATTCACGTACGACACTCATGGATCCTCCTTCATCGATTGGGGTTATCGACGCGGGGCCTCTCGGCACCGACGCCGATGATGCCAGCCTACGCTCGGCGTCTATTCCTGACCAGATGATTCGGGCGGCAGTGAGGAGGAAAATCACGTTCACCCCTAGATATAATCCATTCGCTGGAGTATCCTCAGGATGGGTTTATACACGGCTTCTGGGCATTGGCCACTTTGGCTCTTTCTGAGCTTTCCCACGCGCACCCCTCCGCCCTGAACCGTCATGTCGCACATCCGCAGCAGCGCCTGTGCGGACGCATATTGGCTGCTTGCAGAGCGAGAAAGATCCCCCCATGGACTCCCCCAACGTCCCCGGTTCCCAGTACACCCCTGTCCCTGACGGCCCTACCCCTACCCCGGTCCCGCCGTTTCCTCCGGACCCTTCGCCGTTTCCGGAACCGCCCTTCCCACAACCATTTCCCATCCCCCGGCCACCGGACGATTGGTGGAGGTGTTGGCGTTCCTCACCCATCAGTGGTCGCTATGAAGGAACCCAGGCCGGGCCAGCCCTGATTGGGAGTTCGCTGGACCTCCGTTTGGATATCGATCCCCGCCGCAGCGTGGAATCTCCAGTCCTGAACAAGGTCAGTGGTGACTTCTACAGCACGCGATTCGTGCGAATCGCCGGCCGTTTCCAACTGGTGAAAACGTATGTCGAGTCGTGGGTCGTGGATAACCCCACCGTGTCCATCACCCGCTGCAACGCCCGCATTTCCGGAACAGTCCGCTACTGGAAAGGAAGCCACCCGGCCACCGCAGTGGACATCCTGGTCTCATGGTTCCAAGGGGCTATCACCGGTGCCGTGGCTTCCTTTACTGCCGGCGGTGTTGCCGGCAGGCCATACTCCTGCGCTTATCGCTCGGATTCCTTCCGAGATATGAACCTGGAGTTGGACTACTGCTCCTCTGTGGACGTTGAACCGAAGATTCCGGCCTACAACAGCCACGCGCACAACAACCGTCCGGCCGATCTTTCCAACAGGAACATCACCATCGAGTCCTCGTATCGGGACGCCGGGATCGCCGTCACGGTTGATCCGGTGCATACTGTCATCGACGACAGTGCTCCCGGTTTCGCTTCCTGGAGTGTCGGCGAACTCCATGACGCCATGGAAACCTCGTTCGGCAAGTTCAACTCAGGCTGGCCTGCTTGGAATATGTGGGGCATCCAGGCCGGCATTTTCGACAGCGCCGGGGTAGGTGGCATCATGTTCGACGCCGCAGCAGGCTTCGGTGGCGCGGGTCGCGGACCCGATCGCCAGGGTTTTGCGGTATTCCGGAACCACTCCTGGTTCACCGACCTTGTCGCCAACCCGACCACCCAAGACGAGGCCTGGGCCATGCGCCATTTCCTCTACACCTGGGTCCACGAGGCCGGGCATGCTTTCAATTTCCTGCATGCGTGGGACAAGGCCAGACCGGACTCGTTGTCCTGGATGAACTACGACTGGAAATACGATCAGCGCAACGGCACAGACACTTTTTGGGGTAACTTCCGCTTCCGGTTCGACGACGACGAGCTGCTCCACATGCGTCACGGTGATCGTGCAGCCGTGATCATGGGCGGCGATCCGTGGGCGTCCGGCGGCCACTTGGAATCCCCTGCGGGCGCCATGACGGTGAGCGGCCCAGGCAGTGATATCGAACTGACGCTATCGGCCAAGACACATTTTGACTACATGGAGCCGGTCTTCGTGGAGTTCCGGCTGCGCAACACCAGCGATGCACCGGTGCTGGTGGATGGCAGGTTGGATCCTCGCTACGGCAACACCACGGTTTACGTCCAAAAGCCGAACGGGAGCATCGTGCTGCATGAATCGGTGGTGTGCTTTTACGGCCTCCCCGAGATGATAGAACTTGACCCCGCACCGGGTGGCGAAAGCGATGGCGGTGACCGCTACAGCCAACTGGTCCAGCTCGCCTTTGGCGTGGAGGGCTTCGCTTTCGACGAGCCCGGGCAGTACTTGATCCGCGCTGTCTACTCCACGGACGGCATCATCCAAGCGTCCAATACGCTGCCCCTTCGCGTCGGTTTTCCTGTTACACGCGAAGAGGATCGTTTTGCGCCGGAATTTTTCACCCGCGAAGTCGGATTGACGCTGGCGTTTGAAGGTTCCATGTCACCCTATTTGGCTAAGGGACTGGATGCTCTAACCGAGGCGGCCGAGCGGTTCGGAGGCGAGCCTTTGGGCGTCAAGGCGGCAACCGCCGTCGCGCAGTCCGTGGGAGATGACTTCTACCGGCGCAGGGACGAAAAAATGGTCAAGCACCATAGCGCAGATCCGCAGCGCGCCCTCGATCTGACAGATGCAGGTCTCGCCAGTTACCAGCAGACAGGGGGCGCGGCGAGCAACCTTGCCTACCGAGGCCTGGTGGAATTGCGGACGGAGTTGCATGCCAAAGCGGACGATTCTGCGGCTGCAAAAACTGAGGTGGAGACCCTGGTCAAGGATCTGGGCACCCGCGGGGCCAACGCTGCTGTGGTAGCACAGGTCAAGGAAATGATCCCATCAACTCCGGCGGCCCGTTCCCGCCGGTCGTCTCCGGGGAAGCCCTCCAAAAGGCCGTCGGATGGCTAGGTGGTAACTGGCTCCCCCGCAGCCGGCGACGGCGGCATCCCGCCCTTGGTGCCGCCGTCGTTCCCTCTTCTGCTGCGGTGGCTATTCCGCGATGTCCTCTGCCCAGAGTTCCGGGTGATCCTCCTGGAAAGTGCGCATCATGTCCACACACCGGGGGTCGTCCAGCACCACGACCTCCACGCCTCGTGAACGCAGGAGGTCGAATTCACCGGGGAACGTTTCGGCCTCACCTACCACCACTCGGGGGATTTTGAACTGGATGATGGTTCCCGTGCACATCGCGCATGGTGCCAAGGTGGTGTAGAGGGTGGTGTCGCGGTAGCTCTTCTGACGCCCGGCCGCCCTCAGCGCGGCCATCTCTCCGTGCGCGATCGGGTCGCCGTGCTGGACGCGTTCGTTGTGGCCGCTGGCAATGACTTCCCCACCACGGGCCAACGCGGCTCCGATGGGGATACCGCCCTCGCTGAGGCTCTTTTGTGCGGCTTGGTAGGCGGCTTCGAATGCGAGGTCCGGGGTCGGGGCTGTTTCAGTCATGCGAGCAGTCTAAAGTGGCTGCGCTCTATATTGTCAGGGCCCGCTGATAGCTTGGCTGCAAGGGTTTAATCACGGCATCGAAAGGCAGGTGGGTCGCTTTGTTCTTTCTCGATCCTCAGATCGCGGGCGCCCCGCAGGACTTGGTGTTCTCGGCCAGCGACCTCGTTATCGCCGCCACCTGCGAGTACCAGTTACTCCGGAAACTCGACGAAAAACTGGGCCGCACGCCTAAGCCGGACTTCGCAACTGACGCCATGTTGGAGCGCACAGCCAAGCTGGGCGACGTCCACGAGCACCGGGTCCTGGATGATTTCGTTGCTGAGTTCGGGCCATGGGATGCGGCCGCAGGAAAAGGCGTTTACGACGTCGTCCCCGCCACAGCGATGGACCGCGCCACCCTTTCGGCCAAGCATGCGGAATCCATCGACGCCCTGGGCTCCGGAGCGGACGTCGTCTTCCAAGCCGCCTTCTTCGATGGCCAATTCCATGGCCGCTCCGACTTCCTGGTGAGGCGCCCCGGCGGGCAGTATGCCGTCTTCGACACCAAGCTCGCACGGCACGCCAAGGTCACAGCCCTCCTGCAGCTGGCAGCCTATGGAGATCAACTCATCCAGGCTGGGATCACACCGCATCCCACTGTCACCCTGGTGCTGGGCAACCGCGTCCACAGCGACCACCCCCTTGCCCAGGTCCTTCCCGTCTTCAGGGAACGGCGGGAACGCTTCCTTGGCATGACCGAGGCGCACGTTTCGGAAAACGGGCCTGTGGAATGGGGTGACGACCGCTATTCCGCCTGTGGCCGGTGTGATTACTGCGCTGAGCAAGTACAACTTCATCGGGATCTCCTCATGGTGGCCGGCATGCGGATCAGTCGGCGCAAGAAGCTGATCGAGGCCGGCGTTACCACCATTGACGGACTGGCAGTCATGCCCGAGGCGGGCGACCCCACGTTGCTGCGGCTCCGTGAGCAGGCGCGGCTGCAGACCGGAACAGGTGCGCCTGATGGCACGGTCAAGTACACGGCCAAGTCCGGCGAAGCCAAAGCCATCAGTTACAACGTCCTGCCGGACCACACATTGGGCAGGCTACCCGCACCGGATCCGGGCGACATCTTCTTCGACTTCGAAGGCGATCCCCTGTGGCAGGACCCCGTCACCGAAAAGTGGGGATTGGAGTACCTGTTCGGGGTCATTGAGAAC
This sequence comes from Paenarthrobacter sp. GQ52, assembly GCF_059759005.1. Classification (NCBI taxonomy): domain Bacteria; kingdom Bacillati; phylum Actinomycetota; class Actinomycetes; order Micrococcales; family Micrococcaceae; genus Paenarthrobacter; species Paenarthrobacter sp. GQ52. The sequence continues at coordinate 242,532 of NZ_JCAXEJ010000001.1, read as the reverse complement.
CCTGTAGAACCTGGTACCGAGCCGGTGTTCAGGCCCTTCTGGGCGCACTCACGGGCTGAAGAAGGCAAGGCCTTTGTGGACTTCCTTGAGTACGTGGCCAAGCGGCGGGCACAATATCCGGGCATGCACATCTACCACTACGCTGCCTACGAAAAGACGGCCCTGCGCAACCTGTCTTTGACGCACGTGGTGGGCGAATCCGCCGTCGACGACCTCCTGCGCCAAGGCGTTCTGGTGGACCTCTACGACACCGTCCGGCACAGCATCCGGACCTCAGAGAACTCTTACAGCATCAAAAAGCTCGAGCCTCTCTACATGGGCCAACACCTGCGCTCGGGTGACGTGACCGACGCCGGCGCCTCAGTTGTTGCCTACGCGGACTACTGCATGGCCAGGGATACCGGAAACCCTGAAGAAGCAGCAGTGATCCTCGAAGGCATCCGGGACTACAACGAATACGACTGCCTTTCGACTCTGGAACTGCGGAACTGGTTGCTTGCCCGTGCTGCGGAGCGTTCCATCGTGCCAGGGGGTGCGGACGAAGCGCCCCCCGAAGATACCGAACCGGATAAGACCGAACCGGATCAGTATGAGGCGGCTCCGGAAGAGAAAGCACTCTTCGACTACCTCGCCGCGTTGCCCGAGGACCTGAGAGCCACTCCCGATTCCCGAGCTATTGGCATCGTCGCCGCAGGCGTCGGGTATCACCGTCGCGAGGATAAGCAGCACTGGTGGGGACACTTCGACCGTTTGGAAAAACCAACCTCCCAGTGGCCTGACGAGCGCGACCTCTTCGTTGTCGACCACGCCGAACTGCTGCAGGACTGGGCAAAACCGACACCTCGGAGCAACCCTGCGCGGCTCGTGAAACTCTATGGCCGGTCCGGTGACGGCGCCGGGCTGGAACCCGGTAAGAAATACTTCCGCATGTACGGCTCTCCTCTGCCGGACTCGCTCCAGGCGAAGGAATCCGCCGCGCTTGGCCGTGCAGGCTGGAACGGAACTTTGGTCACAGAGGTGGGAGACGACGAGGACTTCGAAACAGTCACCATCTCCGAAGGCCTTCGCAAGGACTCCACGGAGTTCAGCCAACTGCCCATGGCGCTGACCCCCGATCCGCCCATTGCCACCAACGGGCAGCGGGCAGCACTCGCGGCTTTAGCCACAAAACTCAGTGCTGCCCTTCCGCAGTGGCCGCGCGACTGTTCCTTGGATCTTGTGCGGAGGCAGCCTCCGAAGCTTCGTACACTGCCAGCTCTGCCAGCCGTCGCGGCCGGAGCGGACGGCTACGTTGACGCGATCACAACTGCGGTCGAGGATTTGGACAATTCCTACCTGGCCGTCCAGGGACCTCCGGGGAGCGGCAAAACGTATGTCGGATCCCACGTCATCGCCCGACTCGTCGCCGCTGGCTGGAAAGTGGGCGTCGTGGCCCAGTCGCATGCCGTCGTGGAGAACATGCTCTGCGCTGCCGTGGAGAAGGCCGGTGCGGATCCCCAGCGGGTGGCGAAGGAAGTCAAACACGACGACCCCGTGCCGTGGACACAGTGCGCCAAAGGCGACGTCGAAGAACTGTTGTCCAAGCCGGGCGGGGCCTTGATTGGCGGAACAGCCTGGACCATGGTGGGCAGTTCGGTTCCGGCGGGCTCGCTGGATCTCCTGGTCATCGACGAAGCCGGACAGTTCTCCTTGGCAAACACCATGGCCGTTAGCCGGGCTGCAAAACGGCTTCTGCTTTTAGGCGACCCTCAGCAGCTTCCGCAGGTCACCCAAGGGAAGCATCCGGAACCTGTTGATGAATCAGCACTCGGCTGGCTGTCAGACGGGTACAACACGTTGCCGCCTGAACTCGGCTACTTTTTGGCGCTCTCATGGCGCATGCATCCAGAGCTTTGCGGCGCAGTTTCCGAGCTTTCGTACGACAACCGACTTGAGGCAGCCCCAGCGGCCAAGGAACGGCACCTGGACGGTGTTGCTCCGGGCATTTCCTGCGTCTACGTCCCGCATACCGGTAACTCAACGTCCTCACCCGAGGAAGCAGCGGAGGTGGTCCGGCAGGTCCAGGCCCACCTCGGCCTGACTTGGCTCGACCCTTCGGAATCGCCGGCGCCCCGTCCCCTCGAAGAGACCGACGTCCTGGTGGTCGCCGCGTACAACGCCCAGGTCCAGCTAATCAAACACCATCTCCGGGTCGCCGGACTAGGCAAGGTGCGGGTGGGTACCGTTGACAAGTTCCAAGGTCAGCAAGCTCCGGTAGTGATCGTTTCCATGGCCGCGTCAGCTGCCGGAGAAGTCCCGCGGGGTATGGAGTTCCTGCTGTCCCGGAACCGCATCAACGTGGCGGTGTCGCGCGGTCAGTGGCGTGCCGTCGTCGTGCGTTCACCCGAACTGACCAACTACCTGCCGACGCATCCCGAGGGTCTTGAGAATCTTGGTGGCTTCGTGGCCCTCTGCCAGCGGGCAGTCGCCCCGGCGCGTCCCTGACCACCCGTCTCCCCCACCCAACTGGGTAGCACTTAGTTGGGGACGGCAAGGGCTTCGTCCAGCACCCTGCCGAAGTTGGTGGCGTCGTGCGCGAAACGGCCGAGGAAAAGCCCGGACACCCCGTTCAGCTGCGGCAGGAGCCCCGGTTTAGCCGAACCCCCGTAGATGATGGGCAATCGGGCCAGGCCATGCTGTGCCAGTGAATCCCGCAGTGCGTCCACCACTTGGGAAACGTACCCTGCCGAAGCCGGCTCGGCTGCACCGATCGCCCATACAGGCTCGTAGGCAATGACCAGCCCAGAGGCAACGGACCAGTCGCCGGACACAGCTGCCTTGATCTGCCGGTAAACCGTGTCAGCTGCTGCCGCCGGGGCCAGGGTTTCAGGCTCCCCCACGCACAGCAGTGGCGTCAGTCCGGCGTCGACGGCGGCACTCACCTTAAGCGCAATCATCGACTCATCCTCAGCGAAGTACCGGCGACGCTCTGCATGGCCGATCTCTACGAGATCGACACCGAGTTCCCCCAGCATCGACGGCGAAACCTCGCCCGTCCAAGGACCATCGGACCAGCCACAGTTTTGGGCGCCCAGGACCAATGGCGTGCCTTCAAGCAACCGCGCCGCCTCGGGCAGCACCGGAAACGACGGGATCACAAACGGGACCACCCGCCCGGCCACGAGGGCCGGACGGGCGTCCACTTCAGCTACCAACTGTTCCAGCCATTCCAGGCTCTGCGCGTAGCCCATGTACATCTTGGTGCTCACACCGATGAACAGTGCGTCAGTAGCGGGCAGCTTCACGGACGACTACTTCCCCAGCAGTTCGTCGGCTTTGTTGCTGAAGCGCTTGGTGCCGAACATCAGGACAGCCGCCACGAAGGGCAGCACACCCAGCGCGTAGACACCCATGGTGCCGGTGTCCGAGGCGGTGACCTGGTTGACGGTGGTGCGCAGGATCGGGGCAACGAACCCACCCAGGTTTCCGAGGGAGTTGATCAGCCCGATACCCGCAGCCGCAGCAGTTCCGGTGAGGAACGCCGTCGGGTATGACCAGCAGATGGGGCCCGTCGACAGGAAGCTGCACACCGCGAGGGTGATGAAGATGATGCCGACGGCCGGCATCTGGTTCGCACCCGCCCATGCGGAGCCGAAGATGCAGAGGCCTGTGGAGATGAACAATGCGGTGCCCCAACGGCGGCGGCGTTCCACAGTGTTGGCAGCTTTGCCGATGAAGTAGCAAGCGAAGATGCCGAAGAACCACGGGATCGCGGCCAGGAGTCCGACGGCGATACCCACCTTCTGACCGGTCAACTGCGCCACCTGCTGTGGCAGGTAGAACGTCACGCCGTAGACCGCAACCTGCAGGCAGAAGTAGATGACGGTGAAGTACCAGACCCGGCCGTTGCGCATGGATGCCAGAACGCCGCGTGGACCCGTTTCTTCTTTCACGGTGTCCTCCAGTGCCATGACATCGGACAGTGCCCGTTTCTCTTCCTTGGTGAGGAACTTGGCGTCCTGGGGGCTGTTGATGAGGAAGAAGTAGGCGGCGATACCGGCCACGACGGCGAGCATGCCTTCTACGAAGAACATGACCTGCCAGCCAGCTACGCCCGGAACCTGGTCACCGATGTTGATGAGCCACCCCGACAGCGGTGCGCCCATCATCTGGGAGAACGGCTGGGCCAGGTAGAAGATGGCGAACATCTTCACGCGGACCTTGTTGGGGAACCATGCGGCCAGGAACATGATGACACCCGGGAAGAGGCCGGCCTCTGTGACGCCCAACAGGAACCGAAGAATGATGAAGGACGTCTCACCCTGGACGAAAGCGAAGCACGCCGAAACGATGCCCCACGTAATGGCGATGCGGGCGAGCCACACCTTCGCTCCGAACTTGGTGAGCAGCAGGTTGCTGGGGATCTCGAACAGTGCATAGCCGATGAAGAAGATACCGGCGCCCAGCGCGTAAGCACCTGCGGTAATACCCTTATCCACTTCCAGCGCGGCTTCGGCGAAGCCAACGTTGGTGCGGTCCAGGAAGGCCACCACGTACAGGATGACGAGCATCGGCATGAGCCGCCGCGAGGCTTTGGAAATCGCCGACTTCAAGACCGGCGTATCCAGCAACTCCTTAGTGGAATTGGTGGCAACAGACATTGAAACTCCTCTTTGAGTGACAGGAAATGACTAGAGCAGCGCGATCAGCGCGGGAAGAAAATGAGCACCATGCCCACTGCGCAGGCGAGGACGCCCACGGCAAGGTAGATCTTGCGTTCTCGTGTCCAGGTCTTCACGGCACGGGCCCTAGTGCATGTACAGTCCGCCATCCACATTCAGCGTCTGGCCGGAAATGTATCCGGAGTCCTCGCTGATGAGGAAGGCGATGGCGGCGGCGATGTCCCGGGTGGAGCCCACACGGTTCACTACCAGGTCCTTGGTGAGCTCATCCTTGCGTTCCTGGCTCAGGGTTCCGCCCATGATGTCTGTGTCGATTGGGCCTGGAGAGATAGCGTTGACGGTGATGTCGTACTCACCAAGTTCACGGGCGGTAGCGCGGGTCAAACCGATGACACCGGCTTTGGCCACGGAGTACGGGGTCTTGGAGAACGTGCCGCCGCCGCGCTGGGCGGAGACCGATGAGATGTTCACGATGCGACCGATCCGGTTCTTGACCATGGATTCGGCCACGCGGCGGGTGGCGTAGTGGACGCCGTTGAGGTTGATGTTCAGGACGCGGTCCCACTCAGCGGGTTCGAGCTCAAGGTAGCCAACCGGCGAGCTGACACCGGCAACGTTGGCCAGTGCGACGATCTGCGGCAGTTCGGCCTCAAGTTCGTCAATGGCCGTACGGACCTCGGCTTCACTTGCCACATTTGCGCCAACGCCGTGTGCCCGCACACCATACTCAGCGGCGATTTCCTTGGCTGCGATCTTGCAGGCGGCGTCATCAAGATCGATGATGCCGATGTTCCAGCCTTGGGCGGCCAGATAGTTGACGGTAGCGCGGCCAATACCGCGTTCAGAGACGGCGCCGGTGACGATTGCGGTGCGTTCAGCGGGGAAAGTCATGTGTTTTCTCCTAGGAAGAGTTAGTTGATGGGGGCCGGGCCGAGCTCTTCAATGAGCTTCTGCATGGCGACGTAGGCCTTGTTGCGGTAGGCGATGAGTTCCGGAGTGCGCTCGGCGGGCACGTTGAGGAAGCCTGCGCCGGTCTTGGTGCCGAGCTTGCCCGCTTCCACAAGGTCGGAGAGGATCTTCGGCGTCGCGAAGCGTTCCGGGAAACCGGTCTGCAGCGACTTGTAGCAGAAGTTGTAGACGTCCAGGCCGGCCATGTCCGCGATGGCGAACGGACCAAAGAAGGGCAAACGGAAGCCGAACGTCGTACGCACCAGAGTGTCGACGTCGTCCGCCGTTGCGATTCCCTGCTCAACCAGCTGGGCTGCCTCGTGGAACAGCGCGTACTGCAGGCGGTTCAGCACGAAGCCCGTGACGTCCTTGACGACTGCGGTCTGCTTACCGGCCGCATGGACCAGCTCGCGCGATGCGGCCACCGTTCCGGCAGAAGTCTCAGCGTGGGGGATGATCTCGACACCGGGAATGAACGGCGACGGGTTGGAGAAGTGCACACCCAGGAAGCGCTCGGGATGGGTCACGGCTTCAGCGAGGGCAGCGATGGAAATGGTGGACGTGTTGGAACCGATCACGGCATCGGGGCGGGCTGCGGCGCTGATCCGGGCCAAGGACTGGTGCTTGATCTCCAGTACCTCGGGAACGCACTCCTCGATGAAGTCAGCGTCGGCTACAGCTTCCTCAATGTCCTTGGCTGCCCACAGGTTCTGCTTGAGGATCTCTGTGGATCCCGCCGGGAAGAGTCCATCGGCGATGAACTGGTCCGACTCCACCAGCAGGCGGTCGTAATTCTTCTGCGCGATCTCGGCAGACACATCGGCAAGGGCAACGCGCGCGCCACCGAGCGCCAGCACTTGAGCGATGCCGCCGCCCATGTAGCCGGAGCCGACGACGGCGATCTTCCGGGCTGCGTTGTTTGCGGTGGGTTCTTCTTCAGGAGTGGTCATGTTCAGACTGCCTTCGTGTAATCGGGCTCGTACGAGCAGATGGCGTCCACCTTGGCGGCGGAGGACGAGGTTTGGTCGAAGCGGTGGTCGAGCCACTCCCCTACGAGCTTTTTGGCCAGCTCCAAGCCAATCACCCGCTGTCCGAGCGTCAGGACCTGGGCGTTGTTGCTCAGCACTGACCGTTCAACGGAGTAGCTGTCGTGGGCTGTGACGGCGCGGATTCCCGGGACCTTGTTCGCCGCAATGGCCACTCCAAGTCCGGTGCCGCAGATCAAGAGTGCGCGGTCAGCTTCCCCGTCGGCCACCTTGCGGGCGGCATCGACGGCGACGTGCGGGTAGGCGGTGGAGTCATTGAATCCGACGCCGACATCCGTCACCGAGGCCACGCGCGGGTCTGCTTCCAGCAAGGCAACGAGTGCCTGCTTGTACTCGACACCGGCCTCATCGTTGCCGACGATGATGCGCCAGCCGTGGGTTTTGCTCATGCTTGGGCTCCGTTTCCTGCTGCTGCCGCTGAAGACGCGGTGGCCAGTTGTGAATCGATGAAGTGGGAAATTCTGGCGGCGATCAAGCCAAAGGACACTGCGCCTGGATCAGGGTGGCCGATGCTCTTTTCCGCGAGGGGACGCGCCCGGCCCTTGAGCGGCCGGAGTTCAGCTGTCTTCGCGGCAGCGGACTCAGCTGCCGCAGCGGCAACTGCCAAGGCCCGGTCAACCGGAGTCCCGCCGTCGAGCTCCGTGAGGAAGGTGTCCCGGAAGGGCAGGAGCGCGTCCACCATGGTTTTGTCCCCGGGATCGGCTTTGCCGAGTTCGGTAATGGCGCGGACGAAGTCCCTCACAGCGGCCGCCGCGTCCTCCGAGGTATACGTTTCACGGTTGCCCAGCGACAGCCCGGCAGCGATCACTGCGGAACCCCAGAGCGCCCCGGACGTCCCGCCGGCCCGTTCGCTCCAGGCTTCCCCGGCTGCGGTCAGAACGCGAGCAACCGAGGCACCTTCGGCGCCTTCGCTTGCGGCGGCTGCAGCATCGACGCCGCGCCGCATGCCGATACCGTGGTCACCGTCGCCGGCGATCGCGTCCAGCTTCCCGAGGTCCTCTTCATGCTCGACGACGACGTCACGCACCTGGGCGAGAATGGCCACAGCCTGCCGCCCGAGTTCAGCGGCTGCCGGGGTGGGCTGCTCGACGTCGGCGGTTTCGGCGTCGTCGACTGCTGCCTCAGCGCGAGGGGCGCGAGGCGACATGCTGCCCTTGCGGAACGCCGGAGTGTCGGCCGGTGCAGCCCAGTACTGCTCAAGTTCATCGTCCAACCACAGCAACGTCAGCGAGAGCCCGGACATGTCCAGGCTGGTCACCAGCTCACCGCATTCGGGCTCCACCACGGTGAGGCCCGCAGCGCTGAGAAGCTTCTCGATCTTGCCGAACAGGAGGAAGAGTTCGTCATACTTCACCGTGCCAAGGCCGTTGACGATAGCCACAACCCGGTCCCCGGCGTCCTCAGGTTTGTCCGCGAGCAGCTTGGTCACCAGCAGCTCCGCCAGCTCGGAGGCAGTGGGCATCGGGTGCTCCGAGATTCCGGGCTCGCCATGAATTCCGAGGCCCAGCGACATTTGTCCGGCAGGAACGTGGAACAGCGGATCCTTGGCGCCGGGGAGCGTGCAACCGTCAAAGGCCACGCCCAGCGACCGCGTCCGGTAGTTGGTCTTGATGGCCAACCGCTCGACGTCGTCAAGGTTCAGTCCTGCTTCTGCGGCGGCGCCGGCAATCTTGAAAACTGTCAGGTCGCCGGCGATTCCGCGGCGCTTCTCCAGTTGCTCGATTGGCGCGCTGGCAATGTCATCGGTAACGGTGACGGTGCGGGTTTCGATACCCTCGGCGTTGAGCCGGAGCTGTGCCTGGCCGAAATGCAGGACGTCGCCGGCGTAGTTGCCGTAGCTGAGCAGGACGCCGCCGCCGGCGTTGGCCGCCTTGGCTACCCGGTACACCTGGCCGGCTGCCGGTGAGGCGAACATGTTGCCGCAGGCTGATCCCGTCGCCAGTCCGGGGCCTACCAGTCCAGCGAAAGCCGGGTAGTGTCCCGAACCGCCGCCGACTACCAGGGCCACCCGGCCGGAGGGAACCTCCGTGGAGCGGACTACACCGCCGTCCACTCGGGCAACATAGCCGCGGTTGGCGGCTACAAAGCCGTCCAGCGCTTCATCGGCAAAGTCTGCCGGGTTGTCGAAAATCTGTGTCATTTCCTAAACTCCTGCGAGCTGGGTTGCCGGTACCTGACGTCCCTGGGCTACCTGGCTGTTGCCGAGTTCGTAGCCTTCGGACTTCGGCAGGACATGGCGGCGGAGGTAGTCCTGGTTGCTGGCCGTGACGCTCAAGCCATCGCCGCCGTAGTGCTCTGTGCAGAGGATGCCCTGGAAGCCGACGGACAGCGCCACCTTGAATGCCTCGCGGTAGTTGATGAGCCCGCTTTCCATGGGGGCCGGCATGGTGATGTAGCTGTCGCGGGCCACATCTTCGTCGCGGATGTAGTTCTTCATGTGCCAGTAGTTGGAGTACGGCAGGGTCTTCGCCACCATCTCCCGCCAGTCCTCGATAGGCCGGTGCAGGCGGATCAGGTTGCCGAGGTCCGGATTCAGGCCAACGTTGTCCAAGCCAATGTCCTGGACCAGTTGCACGGAGGAATCAGCGGTGCCGAGGTAGGTGTCCTCGTACATTTCCAGAGAAATGAGGATCCCGGCTTCTGCTGCATGCTTTCCGAGCTCACGGATCCGGGAAACCGCGTTGCCCCACGCTGCATTGTCTCCGACCGGGTCCTTGTAACCCTCGACGGTCCAGAACCACAGCTGCTTCTGCTGTTCGGGGGTGATGGCCTGGTGGAGTCCGAAGGAGACTACTTCGCAGCCAAGCTCTGCAGCGGCGTCGATGGTGCGGTGGCTGTAGGCGAGGTTGTCGGCCCAATCCGTCGCGTGGATGACGCTGCGGCGAATGGCGGAGATGACGGGGACGCCGATTCCCACTTCGTCGGCCGTCTGCTTGAACTCGACGAGGCGTTCCTTGCTGAGGTCGCCCGGGCGGACCCAGCTGTCTGTGAGGTCTGCGTTTGCGAACCCAGCCTCTTTCACTTCTTGGAGGACGGACGCCCAGACCGAAGCGTCGGCGTCGTTGACGTGCTGTCCTGCGGCATCGGTGCCGGGGAACTGCAGGAGGGCCGCGGTGATGGGCCAATTCTCGGCGGTGTACGCCATGATGATCACTCCTTCGTGGAATCCTGTTTCCTATAGGATTTACGAACCGAGTGGAGCTGTCAACCCTTTTGCGAAACTTCCTAGATCCTATATGTCATACATATGGGTGTGAAGAGGGTCACGAATTGGCTCACGGGGAGTGCTTCGGGGGGCGCACCCCTACCCGCCGATCGCACCCGTAACCTCCGGTGCATTCGGCGCGAAAGGGGGCGACACCAAGCACGAACGGGCGCGCCCGGCGGAAATGGGCGCGAACGTGGTACCCCTCAAGCGAGGGCGCCGGAATTAGTCCTCCGGAGCGTCCGCCATCGCCCGGCCGCGTACTTTTTCGACGTGATCCACCATCATGGCCGCGGCCTTCTCCGGGTCGCCGCTGGTCATGGCATCGAGCACTGCCTGGTGCTCGGCAATTGCTTGTTCGGCGTCGGTGATGCCCACTCCCCCAAACAGCCGGAAGCGCTGGATCTGGCCGCCCAAGGTGTTGTACGCCGCGAGCAGGAATTGATTGTTGGCCTGCGCGGCGATGAGCTGATGGAAGCGTTCATCTGCTTCGAGGTAACTGCGATACTCAGCGAAGGTACCGCCTCGCGGAGCAGTCTTGAGGTCCTCCACCGCTTGCTTCAATGCGTCGAGGCCGTCGGGCGTCATACGCGAACAGGCCAACCGTGCGTTCACCGGCTCAATGGACAACCGCGCTTCCATGAGTTCAGCGAAGTCCTCTCGCGTGAAGACCGGAGCCACCCGATAGCCCTTCAGAGCAACACGCCGCACCATACCTGTGTGCTCCAAACGGGCCAACGCCTCCCGTACAGGAGTCGGCGAAACGTCGAGTTCCCTCGCCATTCCGTCAATGCTGACTGCTGCTCCTGGCTCCAGCCGACCATCCATGAGCCACTCCAGGAGGGCCTCGTAAACATGGTCGGCCAGCACTTGCCGGCTGACAGGAAAGCCAGCGCGGACAACGGTCGAGGAAGGATCAGCCATGCCACAAATCCTATAGGAACGCACGACGTCGGCACTCAGGCGAGTGCCGACGTCGGAGTTTTGTACAGCTTTAGTTCGCGTAGAACGGGTAGTCGGTGTAACCCTCGGCGCCGTCGGCGTAGAAGGTGGAAGCATCCGGCTCGTTGAGCGGCAGGCTTTCACGCCAGCGGCGGGCGAGGTCCGGGTTGGCGATGGCAGGGCGACCAACCACCACGGCGTCGGCGAGGCCGTCTTCGATGATCGCGAATGCTTCATCGCGGGTAGTGATTTCGCTGAAGCCGGTGTTCACCAGGAATGTGCCGTTGAAACGCTCGCGGAGGTCCTGCACCAAGTCACTCTTGGGATCGTGGTGAAGGATGCTCAGGTAGGCCAGGTTCAGCGGAGCGATGGTTTCCACCAACACCTCGTAGGTCGCGCGGACGTCGGCGGGATCAATTTCGGCAATGCCTTGGACGTTGTGCTCCGGGGAGATGCGGATTCCTACGCGGTTGGCGCCGAGGGCCTCGACTACTGCGTTGACGGTCTCGATAACGAAGCGGGCACGGTTTTCCGGCGAGCCGCCGTAGCTGTCGGTACGGACGTTGGAATTCGGGGCCAGGAATTCGTGAAGGAGGTAACCGTTGGCGGAGTGGAGCTCTACGCCGTCGAAACCTGCCTCAATCGCGTTCTTGGAGGCGGTGACGATCTCCTGGATGACTCCCGGGAGTTCGTCGGTGCGGAGTTCACGCGGTACCGGGTAAGGCTGCTTGCCGTTGGGGGTGCGGACCTCGCCATCAATCGCGACAGCGCTGGGGCCAACGATCTCGTGTCCCCCGGTGATGTCTGCGTGTGAAACCCGCCCACCGTGCATGATCTGCGCGAAGATGCGGCCGCCCTCAGCGTGAACAGCGTCGGTGGCCTTCTTCCAGCCAGCAATTTGCTCCTCTGTTACAAGTCCCGGCTGTCCCGGGTACGACTGGCCCGCAGGCGTCGGGTACGTTCCTTCGCTGACGATCAGGCCGAGGGAGGCCCGCTGGCGGTAATGTTCGGCGATCAATGAACCTGGCACGCCGTTCTGTCCTGCGCGGAGCCGGGTCAAAGGGGCCATCACCAGTCGGTTGGAAAGTTCAAGTTCGCCGAGGGCCAGTGGGGAAAACAGCATGCGCAGTTCCTTTCAGAATGAAACAGGTTCATTCTGCCCAACTGCATGGCGTCTGCAACTATTCCTGATGAGCCGGACATCACACTGGATGCTACTCGCGGGCCTCCTCCAGCGCCCGCTTCTGCAGCAGTTGTTCTATGTTCTCAAGGAACGAATCGCTGTATTCCTGCATAGCCGCTTGATTGGGAGCCAGGTAGTCGGGCATCTCAACGCTGGCTTCGACTGTCAACCTACAACCCACAGAGGTCGGATCGAGTCGGTACACCACCTTCTCGAGGGCATCACCGCGAGGGAAAAGCGGTTGGGTCACGGCAAGCCGCTCCGGCACTTCCTCGAGGACTTCAATGATTGAGATACTGCCATTCCAGCCAAAAAAGCACTGCCGTTCGTGTGGTCCATCCGGGATGGCTGGAACAGTAAAAGCGTGCGCGACATCGCTGTCCAACGCCGGAGCGGACTCTGCAGGCCGGATGGCAGACCAGACGGCAGCGGGGGAATACCGGTACTCCGCGGAACTCGTTGTTGTGGTGGTCCTGAAGTCGGGTGCTACGGCCGCATCTGCCCGTTGTGCTTGGGTCCTGCGGTCAGCGACCACCTCATGGATGAAGGTCAGCAGCAACCCACTCACCACGATGGCCAAGACCGGGACGCCAAGGGGATCGCGGTTTTGGAGCAGTGACGCCCCAAGCAGGCTTAACGCGACTAGCCCGGAGAGCGCCAGAAAACCGAAGTAGGCGATAACAGTATTCTTCACGAACAACACAGTGACACACGGCTCGAGGGGAACCTGTGTTGGCCACGCATGCATCTACTCCGGGTTGACGGCCTTCAGGGCATCTTCGAAGCACTCGCACAGGGCCAAGACCGCCACAAGGTGAGCTTCTTCCGCATGAGGTGGATCCGTGTCGATGCATATTGCCTCGTTGACCGACTGAGCGAGATCCTTGGACTCCTTGCCAGTCAGCGCCCACACACGCGCACCCAACGACTTAGCGGCGGCGGCAGCTTCCCGGAGTTCCTCGGTGATGCCCTTCGCGGCGAGCAGGACCACGATGTCACCCTGGCGAACCTGTTTGGTTACCTGGTCGCCCATGCTTCCGGAAGAGCCATTGGAACCGGCCGCGCCCTTGGTGATGGAGATGGCTTTGAACCCAGACCCGCTCACAGGATCGTGGGCGTTCAATTCTGAAGTGAACCTCTGCGCTTCGTGCGAGGATCCGTCGCTTCCTGCGGCGAAAACACTCCCACCGCGCAACCTGACACGGGCCAGTTCTTCGCCCCACTCTGCAAGCCTCGAAGATTCGCGGCGCAGGGCTGCGACAGCCGGCCCGATTTCACCCAAGTGCCCCAATACCACGTCAACTGCATGCCTGTGGGCATTCGTCTCAGTGGCCCGCATCGCCTGACCTGTTCGCCTCACCACGATACTCACTTCCCTGCCTCCGCTTCTCCGTTGAAACTATAGGTTCCTGTCACCATCGCGTGTTGAGCCCTCACGCCCGCTGCGGTCCCGGGTGAGGCGCTCTCCCTCGACAACATGGGAGCGATCGCGGTCCGCGTCCTGCGAGCGGTCTACTTCGCGTGAGCGATCTGCGTCCGCCGGACGATCGCGGTCCATGTCCCCACCCCTGCTCCTGTCGGCAGCATTTGACTCGTCCGGATTCGCATTCGGGTCAAGTTTGTCGGCATGGCGAAGGTGTTCCTCGACGCGTCCGTGGGCTTCGTTGGCCTTCTCGGCGTGGCGTTCCGCGTCCTTACGGAGTCGATTCGCCTCGACTTCTGCCTGCAGCGCGGCCGCCTCCGCTTGTGCTGATTCAGCTTTCGCCTGGTGTGCACCGATGGCTTCTTCAGCCGCCTTCTCACGCAGCTCCTCGGCACGGTGGCGGTTGACCTCGGCCTTTTTGCGGCGCCCAACAACAACAGCCACAATCACAGCGGCTATGACGATGACGGCCAGCACGATAATAAGTACCAGTTGTCCTGTATCCATGTGGATTACCTCCCTGGTGAGCGGCTTCTGTGGGCGCCGCCCGTGGCCCACGCTGTGGTTGGTACCTCAGGTGTACCCCAATAGGGCCACCTCGAAACGATTCCGGACTCTCAGGCGGGCAGCTCCATCCTGAAGCCACACCGGCATTGGATAACGCGGGTCTTCAGGTAGACATCCAGCAGGCCATCATCCACGTCGTCGGTTGTTATGGGGGCGTACACGCTGCGAGCAGAGGATTTAGCGAAAGACATGGGCTCGCCACAGTGAAAATATGACCCACCGAACTGGAGCAAGCCGGACACGGCACCGTTCCGGTTAAGGACGGCGGCGACGTCCCGGAAGGCCGCGTTGTGAGCATAGGATGCCTCGCAGCCCAAGCAGGTGTAGGAAACCCAGACCATCAATTCGCCTGCATGCGGTTCGATGGATTCGATAGTCTCCAAGCTCAGGCGATCACTCGTCCGGCACTTGGTGCAGCTAAGCGCTTTCGCAGGCAGGTGCGATACGCCCCCGGTAACCAGCGGGTTCTTCATAGTGGACAATGCGATCACTCCTCGGTCAGCTCTGCCCGAAAACTCTCTCCCTCCACCATATTAACACTAATAATCAGGATGCTTACTAGTTTCAGCTTCCGGTGGCTTCCGGGTGCTCCCTGGCGCGCTTCTCTTCCGACGTCTCAGCACTTTCGTCCGGGATGAAGGTTGGGTCCAGTTCAGTGGTGAAGTCGCCCGCGCCCGCGGCATCGTTGTCATTCTCGACGGCGGCAGGCACCTCGGGTTCCGAGGCTCTGGAGGGCGCCTGTTCAGATTCGCTCGGTTCTTCGCTCATAGCCTCAATCTAAGCCTGCCCCTTGGCGGTGTCGAGGCTGGCAGCCTTGTGCACCTCTACCATCTCTGCTTCGCTGGGAGGGTCTCCAGCAGCGAGGGACCCAGCCGAAACGCAGGGAGAATCAATCGTGAAAGCAGTGACATGGCAAGGCCGGCGCTCCGTCAGCGTCGAAGACGTACCCGATCCCTCCATCCAGGAACCCACAGACGCGATAGTCCGGATCACGTCCACGGCCATTTGCGGCTCAGACCTTCACCTTTACGAGGTGCTGGGCCCGTACATGCACAAGGGCGATGTGATCGGGCACGAGCCCATGGGAATCGTGGAAGAAGTAGGCTCCGAAGTCCACAGGCTCAAAAAGGGCGACCGCGTGGTGGTGCCGTTCAACATCTCCTGCGGTCATTGCTACATGTGCAACCAAGGCCTTCAATCGCAATGCGAAACCACGCAAGTGACAGCCAAAGGATCAGGGGCGGCACTCTTCGGCTATTCGGAACTGTATGGCTCCGTCCCCGGTGGGCAAGCACAATACCTGCGCGTTCCCTTCGCGGATTACGGACCCGTCAAAGTCGACTCGGACGCACCGGACGAGCGCTACTTGTTTCTCTCAGACATCCTGCCCACAGCGTGGCAGGCAGTGGAGTATGCGAATGTGCCGGCCGGTGGCACGCTTGCCGTGCTCGGGCTAGGCCCGGTGGGCCAGTTCGCTGCAAGGATCGGCATCCACAAGGGCTTCCGGGTGATTGGGGTGGACCCGGTCCCCGAACGCCGTGCGATGGCCGAGACACATGGCGTAGAAACCATGGACTACAGTTCAGACGTCGCCTCCCATATCCGTGAGCAGACACTCGGCCGCGGACCCGACTCCGTGGTGGACGCTGTCGGCATGGAAGCTCACGGATCCCCCGTGGCGTCATTCCTTCACCGGGCCGTCTCTCTGTTGCCGGACAAACCTGCACAGGTGGCCATGGAAACCATGAGCGTTGACCGGCTTGCGGCGCTCCACACAGCCGTGGACCTGGTCCGACGCGGCGGGACGGTCTCCCTTAGCGGTGTCTACGGCGGCCAAGCCGATCCCATGCCGCTCATGACCATGTTCGACAAGCAGATCCAGCTCCGCATGGGCCAGTGCAATGTGCGCAGCTGGACCGACGATCTGCTCCCCTTGGTGGAGGACGAGGCCGATCCGCTGGGGGTCATGCATCTGGTCACCCACACGGGAGGGCTGGATGACGCCCCCGCGCTCTACGAGAAGTTCCAGAAGAAGCAGGACGGCTGCATCAAAGTAGTGCTCAAGCCCTGATCATGACCTGCCTCTCAACCCGCAGCCTAGGCCAGGTGCTTTCCGCCTGTCACACCGATGACTGATCCGGAAATGTAGCTGGATTCTTCCGTTGCCAAAAGAACGTAGGTGGCGGCCAGTTCGGCAGGCTGTCCCGCCCTACCTAGCGGGGTGTCCTGGCCGAACCTTTGGATCGTTTCCGCCGGCTGGGTGGGAGGTTGCAAGGGTGTCCACACGGGACCCGGAGCCACAGCGTTGACCCGGATCCCCTTGGATCCGAGCGACTCTGCCAGAGAGAAGGTCATGCTGTTGATCGCTGCCTTGGTGGCTGCGTAGTCAATCAGCGACGGACTTGGGTGGTAGCCCTGAATCGAAGAAGTGTTGATGATTGCTGCGCCAGGCTTCATGTGCGGCAAGGCGGCTTTGGTGAGCCAAAATAGTGCATAGACGTTGGTCTTGAAGGTCCGATCAAACTGTTCGCTATTGAGGTCCTCGATGCCCTCACTCGTGGTCATCTGGAAGCCAGCGTTGTTCACCAGGACGTTGAGCCCATCGAATTCAGCCACCGTCTGCGCAATGACTTCCTGGCAAAATTCTTCGTCTTGCAGATCGCCGGGCAAGGCCAAGGCCCTGCCGCCCGCATCCTCGATGAACTGGACGGTCTGCTCGGCGTCCTGTTCTTCTTCAGGCAGGTACGTGAAGGCGACATCCGCACCTTCGCGGGCGTAGGCAATGGCCACCGCCCTGCCGATTCCGCTGTCACCACCGGTGATCAACGTCCGCATGCCCATCATGCGGTGATGCCCTACGTAGCTTTGCTCGCCGTGATCCGGCCGCGGGTCCATGGCTTCGGTCCACCCCGGATAGTCCTGGGTCTGCGGCTCGAATTCTTCCGACGGATACTTCGTCCTTGGATCCGTTTCCCCGGAGTCGTCCGGGGTGCTGATGACGTGGTTCACCAATGCCATGGCGATGTCCTCGTCAAGGTCGGTCTGCTCCGTGTTTTCGTCGCGGGTCTCCTCAGCCATGCTCCCAGTGTAAGCATCCTTATGATCCTTGAGACGCGCGTTCAGGAAGTACCCAGAATCGCTCGTTAGCGTAGCAATCGTCAGTGTTGGATTACATCGAAGGAGGGCCCATGGGACTCGGAGACAAGATCAGCAACAAGGCACAGGAAGTCACCGGCAAGGCGAAGGAAGCCTTGGGCGACGCCACCAACAACGAGAAACTGCAGGCCGAAGGTGTCGCTGACCAAGCGGCTGCCAAGACCAAGCAGGCGGGCGAGAACGTGAAGGACACCGCGAAGGACGCCTTCGACAAGTAAGCCCGCAGCAAGAATCACACACAGAACGAGCGCAACGCCCCGGCCACCCAAAGGAGCCGGGGCGTTCTGCGTGCACCCAGCTAGGTCGCAGTTAATGCCGTTCTCAGCTCTCATAACGGCATTAACTGCGACCTACTTGGGTCTGGCGGGGCTACTTTTGCGCCGGCAGCACCAGCTCGCCCGACTTATCCGTGGACAAGGCGAGGGACGAGATGTACTGGGGTTCGCCGTCGGGCCCGTCCTGGGCTGAGCGGAGCATGTCCGGGCGTTCGAACTCAAGCCCGGTGACATGGCAAAGCAGCTTGGCGTCGCTGGGGTTTCCGTCGGCATCGAACATCGGGAGGTCGATTCCGTCGTCGGTCCTGCGAAGGTAGTAGCGGCCCTTGGTCAGCAAAGCCAGCACCGGCGGCAGCACCAAGGCCAGGCCAACCGCGAAGATGGGCGAGAACGGCTGGACAGCTGCACCGAACGCCCCAAAGAACACTGCGATGGACACCGCCGCGGAGACAAGCATGGACACGAAACCCACGGGATTCACTGCGTAGAGCATCCCGCGGCGGAACTCAGGAACCTTGGGCGAGATCTTCAGCAGGTACTTGTTGATGGCGATATCGGAGGCCACCGTGACAACCCATGCCATGGCGCAGTTGGCGTAGAAACCCAGGATCGTGTTGAGGAACTCGAACATGTTCGACTCCATCAGGATCAGCGCGATGACCAGGTTGACCACTACGAATACCATGCGGCCCGGGTAGGTCTTGGTGATGCGCGTGAAGGAGTTGGTCCACGCCAACGAGCCGGAGTAGGCGTTGGTGACGTTGATCTTGATCTGCGAAATGACCACCAGCACCACGGCCAGGGTCATGGCGAGCCACGCCGGCATCATTTCTTCGTAGACACCAAGGAACTGGTGGACAGGCTCATTCGCGGAAGCGGCTGCCGCGGGGTCAAGCTTGGCGATGAGGTAGATCGCGATGAACAATCCAATGATCTGCTTGATGGCGCCGAAGATGACCCAACCTGGTCCGGCGAGGATCACCGCCCGCCACCAGGCGCCCCTGTTTTCGGCCGTCTTGGGCGGCATGAAGCGAAGGTAGTCGATTTGCTCAGCGATTTGCGCCATCAGGGACAGGCAGACACCAGCGGCCAGCATCACCGAAGCCAGGTTGGGGCCGCCCTCGCCGGAAGCGCCGGTGAACGCGAAGAAGGCATCAATGCTTTCGGGGTGGGACAGGAGCAGGTAGCCCACCGGAACCACCATGAGCAGCAGCCACAGGGGCGTAGTCCACACCTGCAAGGTAGCCAAGGTCTTCATGCCGTAAATCACGAGCGGAATGATGATGATGGTGGACACCGCGTAGCCGATCCACTGCGGGATGCCCAGACCCAACTGCAGGCCTTGGGCCATGATGGAGCCTTCGAGGGCGAAGAAGATGAATGTGAAGGTGGCGAAGATGATGTTGGTGACCACCGAGCCGTAATAGCCAAAGCCTGAGCCGCGGGTGATCAGGTCCAGATCGATGTTGTACCGTGCGGCATAGTAGGCCAGCGGGAAACCCGTAGCGAAGATGATGACCGCAGCCACGATGATGCCGAAGATCGCGTTCACGGTTCCGTAGGCAATGCCGATATTCGCGCCGATCGAGAAGTCGGCCAAGTACGCGATGCCACCCAGCGCACTCGTTGCCACAACCCCGGCACTCCACTTCCGGTAGGAACGCGGGGCGAACCGGAGCGTGTAGTCCTCCAGGCTCTCCTTCGCGGCACTCATCGCGTCGGCGTTGCCTGCCGTCGGGACACCTGAAGTACCGGTTCCGACGGCGGTTCCTGCCGCCGTCATCGGCTCCAGTGTTGCGGTACTCGTCTTATCGTCGCTCATGCGTGGTCGCTTTCGTCGGGGACTTTGCCTCGCCCCCGACGCTAGTCACGCAGCGCGTCAATTCAGTCACGTCCATGTTTCACAGCTGTAACTTCTGCATCAGCCGCCCCGCGCACCCACCACCAAAATCAAGCACCAGGGTTTGTACGCACTCCACAAAATCGCCATCAACCAGCGCGGATACCGTCAAGGACATGACCACCCAAGCAACAGAAGAAGCCCATGAAGCCGGCACCTACGCCATCCTGGATACCGCCCGCGAGCAGGTCCTCGAACGCGGCGAAGGCCTGAACGAGTCTCAACTCAAAGAAATCCTCGAGCTGCCGGACGAGGCTATCCCCGCGGCCCTGCAACTCGCCCATGAGGTTCGCCTCAAGCACTGCGGCGAGGACGTGGAAGTGGAAGGGATCATCTCCATCAAGACCGGCGGCTGCCCCGAGGACTGCCATTTCTGCAGCCAATCCGGCTTGTTCGACTCCCCCGTCCGCGGTGTGTGGCTGGATATCCCGGAGTTGGTCAAGGCCGCGAAGGAAACCGCGGCAACGGGTGCCACCGAGTTCTGCATCGTCGCCGCAGTCCGTGGCCCCGACATCAAGCTCATGAACCAGATCAAGTTCGCGATCGACCGCATCAGGGAGGAAGTGGACATCAACATCGCTTGCTCCCTGGGCATGCTGACGCAACGACAAGTGGACCAGTTGGCCGAGTGGGGTGTCCACCGCTACAACCACAACCTTGAAACGGCCCGCAGCTTCTTCCCTGAAGTCGTGACCACTCACAGCTACGAGGAACGCCTGGAAACCTGCGCCATGGTGAAGGCTGCCGGGATGGAACTGTGCTGCGGTGCGCTGATCGGCATGGGCGAATCAGTGGCGCAGCGGGCTGAACTCGCAGCCCAACTCGCTGCCCTCGAACCCCACGAAGTCCCCCTCAATTTCCTCAACCCGCGCCCCGGCACACCGCTGGAGAACCAAGGCGTCATGGACGGCAAAGACGCCCTCCGTGCCATCGCCGCATTCCGGCTCGCCATGCCGCGCACGGTACTGCGCTATGCCGGCGGGCGTGAACTGACCCTCGGCGACCTCGGCACCCGCGAGGGCCTGCTCGGTGGCATCAACGCCGTCATAGTGGGCAACTACCTCACTACTCTGGGCCGGCCGGCAAACGCCGACCTCAACCTCCTGGTGGAGCTCAACATGCCCATCAAGGAATTCCAGAAGTCGCTGTGACCACCGCAGTCTCCCAGCAGTTTTGCGGGCACTGCGGCGGTGGCGGTGACGGCAACGGCGGCGGTGACTGCCCGACGTCGGACGCCCACCGCAGCTGCCGGGAGCGCCTGGCGATGGAGCCGCCGCGCTTTTGCCCGCAGTGCCGCCGCCGCATGAAAGTGCAGGTCACGCCTTTGGGGTGGACCGCTGACTGTTCCCGGCACGGAAGATTGGCGTCATGAGCTCGCTGATCGGGCGGGACCGGGCTACGTTGTGGCACCCGTACGCGCCGGCCTCGGCCACGTTGCCGCTGTGGGAAGTGGAAGCAGCCGACGGCGTGGCGCTGCGGCTGCGCGACGAGCAGGGGCGGACGCATGAGGTGCTGGATGCGATGTCGTCGTGGTGGTCGGTGATCCACGGCTACCGGAACCCGGTCATGGACGCCGCCATCCGACGCCAACTCAGCAGCTTCAGCCACGTGATGTTCGGCGGGCTGACGCATCAACCTGCTGTTGAGCTCGCGGAAAGCCTCCTGGCCATGGCACCGGCTGAACCGGGCCGCCGTTTGGAGCGCGTGTTCCTGGCAGATTCCGGTTCCATCTCCGTGGAGGTCGCCCTCAAGATGGCTGTGCAATTCCAAACGGCGGGCGGCCGGCCCAAACGGCAGCGATTCCTGACCATCCGGGGCGGTTACCACGGGGACACGTTCGCGGCCATGGGCGTCTGCGATCCTGTGGACGGCATGCATTCGTCCTTCCCCGGGCTGCTGGCGCGCAACGTGTTTGCACCGCGCCCGCCTGCCGCTGCAACAGTCACCACAGCAGCCATCGCAGAATGGCGGGCAGAAGTGGAAGAGCTGGCCAGGCAGCATTCCAACGAACTCGCGGCAATCATTGTGGAGCCGATGCTGCAAGGTGCTGGCGGTATGTTCATGTACCCGGCCGAGTGCGTGCGGATCCTGCGCGATATCGCGGACCACCACGGTTTGTTGCTGATCCTGGACGAGATCGCCACGGGCTTCGGGCGAACCGGTGAGCTCTTCGCCGCGCAGCACTCCGGCGTTGTCCCCGACATTCTGTGTGTTGGTAAGGCGCTCACCGGCGGCTACCTCACCCTCGCTGCGACGCTATGTACGGGCGAGGTCGCCCGCACGGTTTCCTCCGGCGAGGCCGGGGCACTCCTGCACGGGCCCACCTTCATGGCCAACCCTTTGGCGTGCGCCGCGGCCAACGCAAGCCTCGGCATCCTTGCAACGGGGGCCTGGCGTGCGGACGTAGCACGCGTTGGTGCCGGTCTCACAACGGGGCTGGCTCCTGCGTTGAAGCTCGACGCCGTTGCTGACGTCCGCACCTTCGGTGCCGTGGGGGTCATTGAGTTGAGCGACGCCGTGGACGTCGCCGCGGTGACACATGCCGCCGTCGAACACGGCGTGTGGGTCCGCCCTTTCAGAAACCTCGTCTACGCAATGCCGCCGTACATCAGTTCCGACACCGACGTGGGCGTGATGGCCTCTGCGATGGTGGCTGCAGTGGAAGAAACCTCCAAACAAAGGGTGGCTGCGTGAGTATCACCATGACCCAGTGGCTGGAGGAGCAGGCCCGGGTCCGCGAGCGCCGGGGCCTGGTGAGGAGTCCGTTGGTGCGCGTGGCGAACGACCGGATGGTTGATCTTGCCAGCAACGACTATCTCGGCTTGGCCACGGATGCCAGGCTCGCCGAAGCTGCACGGGAAGCCATCGCGAAGTGGGGCACGGGCGCCACCTCATCCCGGTTGGTGGCGGGTACAACCGAGCTGCACGTGGAGTTGGAGCACGAACTCGCACAACTGACGGGAATGGACGCAGCGTTGGTCTTTTCCTCCGGCTACCTGGCGAACCTTGGAGTCACCACGGCCCTCGGCGGTCCGGGAACGTTGATCGTGGCCGACGAGCAATGCCACGCCTCGCTGATCGACGGCTTCAGGTTGAGCCGCTCCGAGGTGCGGAATTTCAGGCACAACAGTGTGCAGGACGCGGCGGACAAGCTGGCCAACCGCACGCAGCCACGGGCGCTCATCGCCGTGGAGTCCATTTATAGCGTGGGCGGAGATGCGGCACCGTTATCGGAACTCCTGGCGTTGGCGGAAGGACATGACGCCATGCTGCTGGTTGACGAAGCCCATAGCCTGGGTGTCTCGGGCTCGGGATCCAACACAGGGTGGGGGGCCATCGCTGGAACCAGGTTGGCCGGCCATCCCAACGTCATCGTCACCGCCACTCTTTCCAAGGCACTCGGCAGCCAAGGCGGGGCTGTCCTTGGCTCACTGTTGCTCAGGGAGCACCTGGTCAACCGGGCCAGGAGCTTCGTCTTCGACACCGCGTTGGCTCCCCCTGCGGCAGCTGCCGCGCTCGCTGCCATTGGCGTCATCAAGGCCGAGCCGTGGCGTCCCGCGGCTGTCCATCACAATGCAGCCGCACTGGCTACCGGACTGCAAGCTGCGCAGGGAAGGCCCGGTACCGCCGTCGAACATTCCCTCGGGGCAGTCCAGTCCATTCCCATGGCGTCCGCCGAGGCTGCCCTTGCAGCAGCCCGAGCAGCACATGAGGCGGGTGTCCGTGTGGGTTGCTTCCGTCCACCGTCCGTCCCGGATGGGGTGTCGCGCCTTCGTCTCACGGCGCGCGCCACGCTCACATCGGCGGACATCGAGCAAGCCTGCGCAACGTTGCGCAGCATCCTGGAGAGAACATCATGAAACTGCCTCCTGTCATTCTGGTCACCGGTACCGATACCGGCGTCGGCAAGACCATCACGTCGGCTGCCATCACCGCCGCACTTCATGCACGCGGCCGGACGGTTGCCGTTTACAAGCCGTGCCAGAGCGGAAATGCGCTGGGTGATTCAGACTGTGCCGAGGTAGCACGGTTGGCTGATCCTGTGACGTCGGAAGCCGGTGTGGTTCTCGAAGAACCTATGGCACCCGTACCTGCCGCGGCACTGGACGAGGTCACTTTGCCGTCGCTCGCCGCCCATGCCAATCGGATTCGTGAGCTGACCGCCCGCCACGACCACGTGCTGGTGGAAGGCGCCGGCGGGTTGCTGGTGGAGTTGGACCACGACGGCGGCACGCTGGCTGATCTCGGCACGCACCTTGGAGGCATGGCTGGATTTGCCGTGGTGGTCAGGCCGGCGTTGGGCACGTTGAACCATACGGCGCTGACCCTGGAGGCGTTGGATTCCCGGACCCTGCCGGTGGTGGGGGTGGTCCTCGGGAGCTGGCCGGCAAGGCCAGGTGCGGTGGAGCTCAGCAACCGGGCGACTCTGCGGAGTTGGCCCGTTCCGTTCCTGGGTGCGGTTCCTGACGGTGCCTCCGGACTTGATCCGACCGTTTTCCGCTCTCATGCAGGCGAATGGCTTGAGGGGTTGCCGGTATGAGCGCGGCGATGTCTGCCGAAGCGGGACTTCCCGGAACCGGCCGCTGTCCTTACCGGGTATTGCGGAACCCCGACACCGTGAGGGAAGTGCTGCATAGACCCCAGGACTTCAGTCCGGCAAATGCCCTGCTGGCGGTAACTCCCTTGAGCGGACAGGCGCTACGCATATTGCAGAAGGCCCGGTTTGCGCTGCCGCCGATCCTTGCGAGCAACGATACCGAGACCCATGCCGGGATTCGAAAAGTGGTGGCGGGATTCTTCACCCCGGCAAGAGTGGCGGCCATGGAGCCACGTATTCGGGGCTTGGCCCGGGAATCGGCAGCCCGGGCCGCGAAGCGTCTGGCCTCTGGGGGAAGCGTGGACCTGGTGCAGGCCGTCGCCGCAAATCCCCCGGCTGTCATCATGCTGGAGATGTTGGGGCTGCCCGTGCGTGACCTCCCCGCGTTGAAGACCTGGAGCCTGGACTCCCTGGAGCTGTTCTGGGGTTGGCCGGATGCTGACCGGCAACTCGAATTAGCACACAGCGCCGCGGATTTCTACCGCTGGTTGAGGGAACTGGTTGTGGAGTTTGTGGCGTCGGCGGAACCCAACCTCTTCAACGCGCTGGCCCGCCACGGTCTGAGCACACCGGAAATCTGCTCCCTGGGCTACTTCCTCCTGATCGCGGGGCAAGAGACCACTACCCAACTCATCAGCACCACGCTGTTCCGGCTGGCCGAGGGATCCCGGGGCATCTCGTGGAGTGAGGCAGCAACGGCCCTGAAGGCACGCGACCTGGTCCGGCACGTCCTCGCAACCGAGTCATCGGTTCCCACATGGCGGCGTGTGGCAAACCAGGACACCTTCTTGGACGGACGAGCCGTCGCGGCCGGTGAAGAGATCCTGCTGGAATTGACGGGCAACCACGGATTTCCTTGGGCCGAAAATGCAGACACCGAGGCGGCAGACGTTGACCATTCCAGGACCGACCGCCCGGGACCGACACCCTACGGCTTGGCGTTCGGCTCCGGGATCCACCGCTGCCTCGGCGCCAAACTCGCAGAGCTGGAGGCCGCCGTCGTCGTTCATGAAACAGCAGCGGCCATCAAGGGGGTCCGGCTGCAGAATTCAAGCCCGGACTGGATACGGTTGCTGTCCTTCCAAGCCCCCCGAACAGTGGTGGTAGAGCCTGGGTAGGCTTGATGCATGGGCGAGAGCCGGGACCTTTTAACGCGGGAGCAGCGCAGCCGCAACATGTCCAAAATCCGTGGGAAGAACACGAAACCGGAGTTGCTGGTCCGGCGGCTCCTGCACGCGAAAGGCTACCGGTACCGCCTCCACGGAAAGGCCGGAACGGCGCAACTACCGGGCCGCCCCGACCTTGTGTTCGCGGGCCGGCGCAAGGTCATTTTCGTCAATGGCTGTTTCTGGCATGTCCATGAGTGCAAGGCAGGGCAGCACGCCCCGGCAGCGAACGCGGAATTCTGGGAAGCCAAGAGAACACGAACCCGCGAAAGGGACGCGTTGCAGCGGGAACAGCTGGAAGCTGCCGGCTGGGAGGTGCTCACGGTCTGGGAGTGTCAGCTGAGGGACAGATCCATGCTCGAGGAGCGGCTCACGGAATTTCTGGAATCAGCGGTGGACTAACGCGCAGTTGTGGTGGGCGCGGTGGTAGTGGTCGATGCGGACTCCGCGGATCGATCTGTGACAGCCGTTTGGGAGCTCTGCTGCCACAGTGCGAAGGCGGCGGACCCCCCAATGCCCAGCAGGACAGTCATACAGACCACGATGATGAGCATGAGGCCCGGTGACGTGCGAGCACCACTTTCCATGTTGTTTCCCGTTCCCGTGATGCAGCCTGGAAACACCCAGATCTGCTTTTCACTACTTTGTGGGGCCGGGATCAAGAGTGGCTCTGAGTCCGCTCAAGATTGGATCAATCTTTGGCTATATGGCGCTGCGGAAGTTCCACGCGCCCTACTGTTGAATTGTGAATCTACTGTTTGGAGGCGGGAGGGATTTGGTGTCTGAGTATGACGAGTGCACCGACGCCCTGGTGGATCCCACCGTCCTCACCGAACTCCAAGCCGAGCTTGGCGGCGACCAAGCCATCATCAGCACCTTCGTCCGCAACTACGTGGACCTTCTTCCTTGGCGTGTAGACCGGCTTCATCATGCCGTGGAAAAGCTCGACATCGAAGACGCCATGGATGCGGCCCTTAGCCTGAAGACCTCGAGCCACATGGTGGGTGCCATTTGCATGAGTCGATTGGCCACGGAGCTGGAAATCAGCATCAGGCTCCTGCCCGGCCCAGCCCACTTGGACGAGCTCCGCGCGCTGGTCAACGAAATAGAGCACTTCGTCTCGGCAACGATCCGGGAACTGGAAACCCCACTTCCGTAAAAATTTTCACCTTATTGAAGAAAAACCATTGACTCCGTAAAGATCTTCACTATAGTTGTGTGAGTTAGCTCACCAACGAAGGATGCGGCAATGACAACCGAGACTCCTGCTCCGCCAGCCACCAGCGAACTGCTGGCAACTGTGGGAAACAAGGTGCGCACCATGCGCAAGGCAAAGGGCATGACCCTCGCCCAACTCTCGGACATCACCGGCCTCAGCCAAGCGATCGTCAGCCAAATCGAACGCGGAATGGCCAACCCTTCCTTCACCACGTTGGCCCAGCTGGCACACGGCCTGGACATCCCCGTAGGGAGGTTCTTCATTGGGCAGGAAGAATCAAAGTCCCCCGTGGTCCGCAGATCCGACCGACGCAACCTCAAGAACGTCACCCGCGAGTCCGTGGGTGAAGCAGTGCATGAGCTGCTCACCCCGAACCGCGATGGAAGCATCGAAGCCCAGTGGATCAGCACGCCCCCAGGGCACGACACAAGCGACACCCCCTTTACCCACAGCGGTGAAGAGTTCTGCTACATCATCTCCGGTCGTAAGGACGTCTACCTCGACGGCGTCTGCTACAGCCTTGAAGAGGGCGACTCCATCACCTACTCCTCAGAGATCCCGCACTGGTACAAGAACAGCTACGAAGAGGTATGCGTAGCCATCTGGGTCAACGCACCACACGCGTGGTAACCCTGCCGCCCCCATACGGCGCCAGCGTTTTCCCTTAACTGTCCGGACACGAAACCGTGGCCGCTGACAATCCTTGCCACTTTCGCATCAAACGCCTCCTCCAACGGGCGTTCCTGCGTCATACCCTCCCACGCCCTCCGGGGCGTCAGCGTAAGGACAATTCCATGCTCCACACCACCACGACGGACAACGTAGTCCCGTCACCAAACACCAGTCACCCATCCCCCCAAAAGAACACCAAATTCACCCCCGAAGTCCGTAAGGGCTTGCTCGGGCTTGGCTTGGGCAACGCCTTGGAATGGTACGACTGGATGGTCTTCGGCCTCCTGTCCGCCTTCATCGGCCCCAATTTCTTCCCCAACACCGATCCGCTCTCGGCGACACTGAACGCCTTGGCAGTG
Source organism: Paenarthrobacter sp. GQ52 (assembly GCF_059759005.1). Classification (NCBI taxonomy): domain Bacteria; kingdom Bacillati; phylum Actinomycetota; class Actinomycetes; order Micrococcales; family Micrococcaceae; genus Paenarthrobacter; species Paenarthrobacter sp. GQ52. The sequence goes on along the minus strand of NZ_JCAXEJ010000001.1, from coordinate 215,213 downwards.
TTCGCCGTCGGATTCGCGTTCCGCCCCTTGGGTGGCATCCTTCTCGGAACCCTGGCGGACCGCATCGGCCGACGCCGCGTGATGCTGCTGTCCATCATGCTGATGGCCGGCACCACCTTGGTCATCGCCGTCACGCCTAGCTATGAAACGATCGGTCCCGCAGCGGGCATCATCCTGGTGGTATGCCGCATCCTGCAAGGTATCTCCACCGGCATCGAAGCGCCGCTGTCCACCTCACACGCGGTAGAACTGGCACCTGTTGGCCGCGAGGGCTACGTGGCGGGCATCATGTCGTTCTACGTCAACATCGGGATCCTGCTCGCCTCGCTCATCAGCTTCCTGTGCAGCCTGGTCCTTGGCGGCGCAGCAATGGCCGAATGGGGCTGGCGCGTACCCTTCATCATCGGCGCACTGTTCGGCTTCGTGGTGCTCTACCTCCGCCGCTCACTGCCCGAAACCCTCAAGGCCGAGGAAATGGCCACCAACACTCCCCGGGCTGTGTGGTCCGGAGTACGCAAGCATTGGCTGTCCGTCCTTGCCATCATCTTCGTGGTGGGCGCGGCACAAGCCTACAACTACGCCTGGAACGTGGGACTCCCCAGCGCAGCACGCAGCGGCTTCAAGGAAGACCCCACCGCCGTCTTCGCCCTGACAACCATCCTTGGCGTCATCCTGGTGGTGGGCAGCTGGATCATCGGCAAGCTGGCGGACGGCAAGGCGATGTCCAAGTGGTTCCTGGTCACCCGTATTCTGGCCATCCCGTCAGTGTTCCTCATGCTGATGTACGTCCAGCCGGGCATTGGCGGCTTCGCAGCCGTCCTCCTGGGCGGCTCGATCGTCCTGGTACTGAACATGACCCTCTACAACGTGGTCAGCTCGTCCCTGATGCCCAAGAACATCCGAGGCACAGGTGTGGCCCTGGGTTACGGCGTCGGTGTGGCGCTCTTCGGCGGTACAGCCTCCTACCTCCTGGTCTGGCTCCAATCGCTGAACCTCACCTGGGTTTTCCCGGTCTACGTAGCCATCCTCTCCATCCTCAGCATCGTTTTCTATCTCGCGGCCCGCCGTTCCAACGGCATCTTCGTCGGAAAGTAAGGACTCACCATGAACTCGCTTGAACTCAGCACTACGACGGCGGACCTCACCGCCCCGGTCATCTCACGTTCCGACGTCCTGGTAGTTGGCGGTGGTCCCGCAGGCGTGGCCGCCGCAGTTACCGCCGCCCGCTCGGGGGCCAAGGTCACGCTGCTGGAACGCTACTCGTCCCTGGGTGGCCTGGCCTCCGGCGGCATGGTCCTGGTGCTGGACGACATGATCAACGGCCAGGAAATCACCGTCACCGGCATCGTCTCCGAGTACGTGGAACGGCTGCAGAAGCTGGGCCTGGCCATCGTTCCGCCAGCCGATGACCGCAAGACCTCCGAGGAACTCTGGAACAAGTGGGGCCGCTACGGCACCTTCGACTTCCATTCCCACACCAACCCCAAGCCCATCTGCTACGCAGCGGCCTTCGACCCCGATGGCTGGAAGCGCGTCTCCAACGACCTCGTCCGCGAGGCCGGCGTGGACCTTCGCCTGCACTCCTGGTTCTCCCGTCCCATCGTGGACAACGGCGTGATCAAGGGTGTCATCTGCGAAACCAAGCTTGGCCCGCAAGCCTTCATGGCCGACGTCGTGATTGACACAACCGGCGACATCGACGTCGCTTCCCGTGCCGGCGCCAGCTACGCCAAGGACAACTACCTCACCACCTTGGTCTTCCGCCTCGGCAACGTGGACACCAATGCCGCAGAAGCTTTTGAACAGGCCAACCCGAAGGAAGCCCGCGCCATCAACCGCAAGATCAAGCGCCTCCTCGGCGGCGCGTGGGAACTGTGGTGGCTCAAGACTCCCATTGATGGCGTGGTCTGGTGCAACGCCCCGCACATGTCAGGCTTCGACGGCGTGGACCCTGCAGACATGACCGCGGCCGAGTTTGCAGCCCGGGACCGTATCTCCGAGGCCGTGGACTACGTCCGGGCTCACCTCCCCGGTTTTCAAAACTGCTACATGCTGGACGTCGCCTCCCAGATGGGTGTCCGCCAGACCCGGCTCCTGCAAGGCGAGTACGTCATGACCAAGGACGACGTCACGCAACGCCGCCACTTCGCTGACACCGTGGCCCGCGGCCGCGACTACTACTACCCGTACCGCTCGCTGCTGCCCAAGGAAGTGGACCAGCTCCTGGTGGCCGGCCGGCACTACTCCGCCACACCGGAAGCCCAGAAGATGTCCCGCGAGATCCCGCCCTGCATGGCCATGGGCCAAGCCGTCGGCGTCGCCGCAGCCCTGGCAGTGGAGAACAATCTCCTGGTCCGCGACGTCTCCGCGCTGGACATCCAGCAGGGCATGCGCCGCCACGGTGCAGACCCGGGCGACGTCCCGTCGTCGAACGCCACTGTAGACGCAACCACAGCGGTGCCGGCATGAGCACTGTGACTTTGGAACAGGCAGAAGGCACGACGGCGGCACTCACCGCAGCTGCCCCGGCCACTACCCCGCTCCCGCTGGACGGCATCAAGATCGTGGACTTCACCCAGGTGTTCATGGGCCCGTCCTGCACGCAACTGCTGGGCGATTACGGCGCGGACATCATCAAGGTTGAACGCCCCGGCGCCGGTGACATCTCGCGCAACTCCTTCCCGGACCAGGATGGCCAGGACAACCCTATCTTCCTGTCCATCAACCGGAACAAGCGCAGCGTCTCCGTCGACACCCGCACCGAAGAAGGCCGCGAGGTGCTGCACCGGCTGTTGGCCGATGCAGACGTCGTGGTCAGTAACTTCCGCTCCGGTGTCATGGAGCGCATGGGCTTCGGGTACGAAGAGCTCAAGGCCACGAACCCGGGGATCATCTGGGCATCGGGCACCGGCTTCGGCCCGGACGGTCCCTACTCCCATAAGGGTGGCCAGGACGCGATCGCCCAGGCGTACTCGGGTGTGATGTGGCGGCGGGAGTCCGAGGACACCAAGCCCTCCATCTACCCCACCACCCTGTGCGACTACATCACGGGCATGCACCTCATGCAGGGCATCCTGCTGGCGTTGCGCACCCGGGAAACCTCCGGCTCGGGCCAAAAAGTGGAGGTGACCATGTACGACTCCATGCTGCACCTGCAGATGCAAGAGGCGTGCATGCAGCTCAACCGCGGTTACGAGGTCAACTGGGGTGCCATGCCGCTGAGCGGTGTGTTCGAAACCACGGACGGTGCCGTGTGCATGGTGGGCGGCTTCACCCCGGACCCGTTGGCCCGCATTTCGGATGCCCTGGGACTGGACGAGGACCTGACGCAGCGACCGGAGTTTTCCAGCTTGGAACAGCAATTCAAGAACAAGCCGGCGTTGCAGGCAATCTTCCGGGAGCACATCGCAACCAATTCCACCGAGTACTGGACCCACCGGCTTGAGGAGCAGGGACTACTCAACGCACCTGTTCACACGCTGGAGCAGGCGCTGGCGGACGCGCAGACGGAGGCCAACGGAATGATCGTGGAGGCGGAACACTCCGCTGTGGGCACGGTCCGTATGTTGAACGCGCCCATCCGGCTGTCCGCGACCCCTCCCACCATCCGTCGTGCTGCGCCGCGTCTCGGCGAGCACAACGTGGAGGTGCTGCTGGAAAACGGCTTCGATGAGGAAACCATCGAGCGCCTGCAGCAGTTGGGTGTCCTGCGATGACGGCTTCCGTACAAGAGCGCGTTGACACCGTCACCCTCAGCATCGAGAGTCACGTGGCCACGGTAGTCATAGATCGCCAGCACGTGCTCAACGCCGTGGACGCCACCGCCCAGGCCCGGCTCAACGAGATCTGGACCCAGCTGGAGAACGATCCCACAGTACGCGTCGTGGTGATTACAGGTGCCGGTTCACGGGCGTTCTCCGTTGGCGCAGACATGTCCGCCTCAGCCGTGGATAAGACCGGACTGGAGTACTGGGCCGGTTTGGATCCCAACGGATTCGGTGGCCTAAGCCTACGCACCACCCTCGACATCCCAGTGATAGCCCGCGTCAACGGCTACGCCCTGGGCGGCGGGATGGAGATGGTGCTCGGCGCAGACATCGTGGTGGCGGCCGATACCGCGAAGTTCGGCTTGACCGAACCCCGTGTTGGACGGTTGGCGCTCGACGGCGGCATCCATCAGCTGGTGCGGCGGATCCCCCACACGCAGGCCATGGGCATGCTGTTGACCGGCCGTAAAGCGGACGCCGCGGAAATGCAGTCCATGGGACTCGTCAACGAGGTAGTTCCCGCCGAAGGGCTCGACGCCGCCGTGCAGCGATGGGTGGACCAGATCCTTGCCTGCGCACCCACCTCGGTCCGTGCCGTCAAGCAAATGGTCACGCAGACGACCCACCTCACTGCCAAGGAAGCGCGAGGGCTTCGTCTGCCCGCCCTCATGGCGGCGTTGGACAGCGACGACTCTGCTGAAGGTGTCCGGGCCTTCCAGGAGAAGCGCCCGCCGGTCTGGCCTGGCCGCTGATGCAGGACACCAACTCAAACGAACAGAAGGAGATACCGATGCAGCCAACAGTTGCGCGTGAATCCTTGCCAGCAGGTGTGTGGGGCGTTGTTGCCACACCGTTCCAGGGCAGCACGCTGGACGTGGACACGGATAGCTTGGCCGAGCTTGTGGAGCACTACGAGTCCATTGGTGCTACCGGGCTCACCGTCCTTGGCGTCTTTGGGGAAGCCGCAGCACTGACCGTCGAGGAACGCAGTCAGGTACTGGAAACCGTGGTGGAATGCACGTCGCTTCCGCTCGTTGTGGGAGTGACCGCCTTGGCCACCCGCCCCGCTATTCAGGAAGTGCTCGCTGCCCAGGACGTGGCCGGACCCCGGCTTGCGGCCGTAATGGTGCAGGCCAACTCCGCCACGCCCCAAACTGTGATCGCCCACTTGGACGCCATCCACCGCGCTACGGGAGCAAAAGTAGTCCTGCAGGACTATCCTCTGGCCAGCGGCGTCAGCATCCCCACCAAGGCACTGGTCTCCGTGGTCTCGGCTTGCCACTACGTCATCGCCGTCAAGGCCGAAGCGCCGCCCACCAGCGTGGCGATCGCGGAGCTGAGTCCCGCCGTCGACGTTTCTGTTTTTGGCGGTCTGGGCGGGCAGGGACTGCTGGACGAACTCATGGCCGGCGCGGCGGGCGCCATGACCGGTTTCTCGTACCCCGAAGCCCTCATTGCCTGTGTCCGGGCATGGCACCAGGACGGTTACGAGGCTGCCCATCGCGAGCTGCTGCCATACCTGCCGCTCATCAATTTCGAGCAACAAGCCAAGGTGGCGTTAGCCATCCGCAAGGAGTGCCTGCGCGAGCGCGGCCTCATCAAGGCTTCCGGGGTCCGTTCGCCGGCCGCGGCGTTCCCCGAAAGCCTGCGGACCGGCATGGCAACACACCTTCGCGAAGCTGCTGCGGCGCTGGAAGCCGCGAAAACAACTGTAGGGAGCTTCTAATGGACCTCGGAATCGCCGGCAAGACCGCCTTGATTGCTGCATCCACCGGTGGGCTGGGCTTGGCCGTTGCCCGGGCTCTGGCCGCAGAGGGTGTACGGGTGGCGATCATTGGCCGCCGCAGGGACCGGGCCAAGGAGATCGTCGAAGAACTGCACGCTGCGTACGGAATAGGCTCACTGGGCTCTACAGGTTTTGACGCGTTGGCCATAGAGGCCGACCTCACCACCCCGGAGGGCATCGAATCCGCCGTCCAACAAACCGTCGCCGACCTCGGACCAATCGACATTCTGGTACTCAACGGGCCGGGTCCCAAGCCGGGGGCCGCTGCGACGCTAAGTACCGACGATATCGCTGCGGCGTTCGATCTGCTGGTCAAGCCGCACCACGCCCTGGTCAAGCACATCCTTCCCGGCATGCGGGAACGGCGTTGGGGCCGCATCCTGGCCATCGGGTCCAGCGGAGTGTCGGCACCCTTACCCAATCTCGCAGTATCCAACACCGGACGCGCCGCACTTGCCGGGTACCTCAAGACACTCGCAGCTGAAGTCGCCCTGGACGAGGTGACCGTGAACTTGCTGCTGCCCGGCAGGATCGCCACGGACCGCGTGACGCAGCTTGACCAAGCCGCCGCCAAACGACGCGGCACCACGCTGGAAGACATTCAGCTCGAGTCGCGCAAGACCATCCCCGCCCGCCGCTATGGGGAACCCGCCGAGTTCGGTGCGGCTGCGGCCTTCCTGTGCAGCGCGCCGGCGTCGTACATCACCGGAGTCGCGCTCAGGTGCGACGGCGGCCTGATCCGCAGCCTCTAAACGCCACTACTTTCAAAGGAAACGCCATGACGTCCACAGCCCTGGAAACCACCATCACCAACGACGCCGAAACAAGCACCGCACAACACCTCATTAACGGCCAGTGGCTGGGCGAAGCCGACACCCAGCGGATGAACCCGGCCAGGCCGGGGGAACTCGCAGCCCTCTCCCCCAGCGGCACAGCCGAGGACGTTGATACGGCCATCACAGCAGCCGCAGCAGCCCAGTCTTCATGGGCCGGAATGCCCGCACCGTCGCGGGGCGCCATTCTCATCGCTGCCGGGAACCTGCTGATCGAGCGGCAGGCCGCCATCGCCGAGGACTTGGTCCGCGAAGAAGGCAAGACACTCGCCGAAGCCAAGGGCGAAGTGAAACGTGCCTCGGACGTCCTTCGTTTCTTCGGCTCTCTCGGTTGGGCAGCCACCGGTGAGGTACTGCCCAGCGGCCTGCCGGACACCACCATCACCACCCGCCGCGAACCGCTGGGCGTCATTGGGCTCATCACTCCGTGGAACTTCCCCATCGCCATCCCGGCTTGGAAGACCGCCCCGGCGCTGATTAGCGGCAACACCGTTGTCATCAAGCCCGCTGAACTCACACCATTGTCCGCAAACCACCTGGCCCGTGCCCTGCAGGACGCGGGACTGCCCGCAGGCGTATTCAACGTGGTGCATGGCAAAGGCCGTGTAGTAGGAGATGCGCTGGCCAGGGATCCGCGCATCGCTGGCATGTCGTTCACAGGCTCCACCAATGTGGGCCTGGGGCTGCAGGAGATCCTGAACGCCCGCCGAGCCCGGGTCCAGCTGGAAATGGGCGGCAAGAACGGCGTCCTGGTGCTGGACGACGCAGATGCCCGCAAAGCCGCTCAGGTAGTAGCTGCTGGTGCGTTTGGCCTGACCGGCCAGGCCTGCACCGCAACCTCGCGCGTTTACGTGACACCGGGGATCCGCGCTGCGTTCACAGAGGCCTTGATCGAGGAGGCCGCTGCGTACACCTCTGGTGATGGCTTGGGAAGCGGCACGCGAATGGGCGCTGTGGTGAGCAGGCAGCAATTCGAGCAGGACCAAGCCGCGGTGCGCTCCGCCGTCGAACGCGGCGCCACCCTCCTTCACGGCAGCTACGACGGAGACCCGAACGGCCCGCTGTTCTTCCCGGCCGCAGTCCTCACCGACCTGCCGATGGACGACGCAGCGGTCACCGAGGAGATCTTTGGGCCGGTGGTTACAGTTCTTGAAGTGGCCGATTATGAAGCCGGCTTGAATGCCATCAACGACTCCCGCTACGGTCTGACCGCCGGCATCTGCACGGACTCGTTGGCCCTCTCTACGGACTTCGCTGCCCGGGCGCAAGCAGGCGTGGTCAAGGTAAACCGCCCCACCGCAGGCTTGGACCTCAACGTTCCCTTCGGTGGCGTGAAGGATTCATCCACCAACACCTTCCGCGAGCAAGGCAGGTCCGCCCTGGACTTCTACACGTGGGGCAAAACCGTTTACACGGGCGTGTAGCGGGCCATGAGCTACGTGATCGCCCAGCCTTGCGTGGATGTGAAAGACAAGGCCTGCATTGACGAGTGCCCGGTGGATTGTATCTACGAGGGCGATCGCTCGCTCTATATCCACCCGTCCGAATGTGTGGACTGCGGCGCGTGCGATCCCGTGTGTCCCGTTGAAGCTATCTACTTCGCGGACGATGTCCCGGACGAATGGGCCGACTACGTCAGGGCCAACGTTGAGTTTTTCGAGGAACTGGGCTCGCCGCAAGGTGCGGGCGGGTTGGGCAATCAGGGCCGCGATCACCCAGTGATCGCGGCCCAGCCTCTGCGCGTCGGCTAACCCAAGTAGGTCGCAGTAGTGCGCGTTATAAGGGCTCATAACGCGCTTAACTGCGACCCAGTTGGGCTTGTTTAGTTGTTGCTTGAGGGAGCCAGCCGGTAACCAACCCCGCGCACCGTCTCAAGCCAGCGTGGTGCCTGGATGCTATCGCCGAGCTTCTTGCGCAGATTTCCCATATGTACCTCAACGGCACGCTCATCTGCGTCGCTGACGTAACTGCCGACGTCGTATGGTTCGTTGCGTAGGCGACGCGCGAGGTCTGCCTTGGTCCGCACTATCCGTCCGGTCTCCAGCAATGCAAGCAGGAGGTCGAACTCCGTGCGGGTCAGCTTGAGCTCTTTGCCGTTCAGGACCGCGGTGCGGGAACCGGCAGAAACTGCCAGCCCGTTGTGGCTCACTTCGGGGTCCGTTTCTTCCGGCACGCTCTTGGATTCCGACGACGCGCGGGGGCGTCGCATCATCGCTTCAACACGGGCGCGCAGTTCCCGGGGACGGAAAGGCTTGGTGAGGTAGTCGTCGCCGCCGGCTTCCAAACCCATGAGGGTGTCCAGCTCTTCGGCGCGTGCCGTCAACATAATGATGTAGGCGTCCGAGGATTTCCGGATCTGGCGAGCTACTTCAAAACCATCAATATCGGGGAGGCCGAGATCCAACGTAATAACGTCCGGATTCAGCTCGCGGGCCGATGTCACACCTGCGGATCCCGTGGACGCGACATGTACATCAAATCCCGCCTGGGATAGAACTACGCGTACCAATTCGCGGATATCCTGGTCATCTTCAATGACCAGCCCCACACGTGCTTCACTCATCGCTGCCCCTCAGCCCCTTCGATAACCTCAGAAGTATATCCATTATGGTTAGGCTGATCTCATGAACCGACTTTCTTCCGCATCTCTGGTGGATATGCCATGACCCACCCTTCAACTTGGGATATTGGTGACAAGAAGAAATTGTTGGTTTTCAGGCGCTCTTTCCATGAACATACCCTGCGTATGCGCGTTGTCCTTAGCCAACTGCCGTTGTCTGTGTGTGTCTGTATTTCAGCCATCCTGGTTTGGCTGTATTTCCCCGCCACACTTGAGAATCCGCTGTTCCTCATTTTCCTGCTGAGCCAAGCACTCCTGCTGGCGCTGTGCATCATTGTGCCGTGGCACCGGCTCCCTTTCGCCAGCTTCCTCACCATCCCCATCCTGGACATGGTCTCCATCGGCTTCGCCCGGGAAGGCGCGATGGAATCCATCACCGGCCTCAGTGTCCTGGTGGTACTCCCGGTCATCTGGCTGTGCGCTTCAGGGTTGTACCCGAAGCTCGCCATTGTCATGTCCTTCCTGGGACCGTTGGGGATTGTCTGGGTGCCCCTGTTCGTGCGCGGAACCTTCAGTGAACAGGACTTCACCAAGCCGCTCCTGTTCCCTATCCTCATGCTGGGCATCGGAGTTTCCGTCAGTGTCCTGACGCTGAGCATGGTGCGCCAGCAGCGCGCCCTGGAAGAGAAGGACGAGGCACTCAAGGAAGCACTGAGCGTCAGTACCAAACAGGAACGGCTCCTCAACACCGTCATGGAAGCGCTGCCTCTTGGCGTGGTAGCTGTGGATGGCGATGGGCACGACATCCTCATGAACCGCCGCCAACGCCAAACTCATGCCCTGGCAACTCCCCCGGACAACGACGATCCCAACGAATCCCAGTTGCTGATCTTCGACACGGACAGGACAACGCCACTGGCTGCGGACCGGCGACCGGTGCGTCGTGCTGTCTTGGGTGAAAGGTTCACGGACCAGTTGGTGTGGTTGGGCTCCGGAAAGGAACAACGAGCCTTCACAGCGAGTGCACGCCCCATGGTGGACGACGCAGGGAAATTCGCCGGTTCCGTGGTGGTGTTCAGCGACGTCACGGACCTGGTGAACGCGCTGGCCGCCAAGGACGACTTCGTTGCTAATGTCTCCCACGAATTCCGTACCCCGTTGACGTCCATCCTTGGTTATGTCGAGCTCATCCTGGATGAGCCGGACACCCTCGATGCCCGAGCCCGCAAACAACTCGACATTGTCAGGCGCAATGCAGAGCGGCTATTGACGCTCGTCTCGGACCTGCTGGCCGTGCGCTCGGGCCAGATCGTCATACAGCCGCACTCAGTGGACGTGGTGGAGTTGGTGCGTGGCAGCGTCACCTCAGCAGAACCACGCGCGGCCAAGGCCGGAATCCGACTGTCGATGGATCTCCCGGATGCGCTGGAAGCCCATGTTGACTCATCACGGATTTCGCAGGTGCTGGACAATCTGGTGTCCAACGCAATCAAGTACTCCCCCGACGGCGGGGATGTGGAAGTAGCTGCCTGGGAGGAGCAGGACTTTGTTTTCTGCCGGGTCACTGACACCGGGATGGGTATGAACGAACAGGAGCAGGCCGAGGCTTTCACCAAATTCTTCCGCGCCGGCAGGGTACGCAAGAGTGCCATCCCCGGTGTCGGACTGGGGTTGCCCATCAGCAAAGCCATTGTTGAAGCCCACGGCGGGACCATCACACTGGAGAGTGTCCCCGGACAGGGCACCACTTTTACGGTGAAGATGCCGTCCTGACCGTCAGTGTTTTACTGCCGCTGCGCCCTTCCCTGCATGCTCTGCATCCCGACGGCGGCCGAAGAGGAAGTAGCTGACGGGCCCAAAGAAGTTGATGAAGGAGACCGCCCGCCAGATGGCCTTCTTGCCGCGGATCTGATCGTCCGGGGTCTTGCCGATGCTTCGCTGCGCAGCACCTAGCAGGGCCAGATTCAGCGCTCCACTGACCAACAGCATGATCCGTTGGCCTTTGGTCATATCGCGCCACGATTTCTTGCGGGCCATGATGCCTCCATCCGTGAAGATTTACTTATCAGGCTAGTCCGACGCCGACCGGCCCGCCACAGCTTGGCGTACTACTTCGCCCCACGATTGCTCGGCCAGGTCAGCTACGGCGGCCAGGATTTCCGACGGCGGCAGGGACAGGTCCAGTGGGTACTCCACGATGTCGATGTCCGTGTTGAGAATGCGGCGGAGCTTCATCTCCCCCGCCCCCGCGTAAACCAGCCAAGCGGTGGGGACCCGCAGTGCCGTGCAGTACGCCAGCAACTGGTAGTGGTCTGCGCTCAGCGAGGCACCAGCGTCGGAGGCTGCTTGGTATTTGGAGTCATAGACCACCACGGGGCGGCCACCCAGGAAGTGGACGGCGTCGGGACGTACCGTCAGGCGATCGGTGTCCCTGACGGCTTCATTGAGCAAGGCACCGTACTGGAGGCGCATCTCCCCCGGGTGCGCGCTCATGGCGGACCTCAGGGCTGTACCCACGAATTCTTCAAACACTTGGCCCATGTCCACCACGAATGACGCGGTTTGCTGCTTGCCCTCGCCCGCCTCGGCGGAAGCGTTCCGAAGAATTACCTCGGACAGACGCAGCACGGCGTGATACCTGAGGTTCATCCTGCTGGCGCGCCACGGCGGCAGCGGCGCTCCGGACTGAAGCCGGGTAACGGCGTCGAGCTTTCCCTTGAGTTGCCGCAAGCGGCTCAAGACATCCGGCCGCACCCCGGGAACCTTTCCCATGCGCTCCAAGGCAGCACGGAGGATGCGGTTCTCCGCGATGTCCTCCGTGAATTCGTCGTAGGAGACCTCCAGCGGCACCATCATTCCGGGGCGTCGGGAGATCTGGTCCGAGATACGGATGCGGCCCTTGACGGTGCGCAGGGACTCTTCCACGGTCAGATAGCCCTGCAGGACGCCACGGCTCAGGGCTTTATCTGCCAGCTGGGCGAGCGATTCGGCCAGCGCGCTCCACAAATCCGGGTGCTCCACGGCCTCCACGGAATGGTCGCGGAAGCCTTGGTCCCCGGCGTAACTGAGCAGGAAAAGAAGCCGGCTGAGGCCAAGCCGGTCCTTGGGACGGACTTCCAGCTGCACTGAGGCGGTCCGGACTGAACCCACCTTGCCAACAGGCTCAATCCTGTAAAGGCCCATGCCCATGGGCGACGCCTTGGCCAGGCCGCTGGTGTTGATGAACGCAGCCGACTCGGGATCGAGTTTGTCCACCACCCCACGGGAGAGCTCGTCCATGACGATATGCCGCGGCCCGGAAATGACCCGCCCGGCAGAGGCAGGCGCGCTGCCGGCCGAAGCGGGCGCCCGGCCCGGCCTGGGCGGGATGGCTTTAGCGGGCTGCAAGACGTCCCAGCAACTGGTCCAGGCCGAAGCGTTCCTCCAGCTGCGCCCGGTTCAGCTGCCCGTGGTAGTGCTCCTCCAGCAACGGCATGAGCTCGTACTTCCAGATACGACGGAGTCCCGTGGGGTTCTGCGCGGCATTCTTCATGAAGTATGACGGCCCGATCATCAGGTCCCGGTCCCAATCGTCGATCGCGTCATTGAGCGCGTCCAGCAGGTCCGCGTTGAGGGTCTCCAGCCCGCGGGCTTCGAGGAAGCGACGCAGGGTGCCGCGGATCGGCTCCTCCTTGGGGTGCAGCTCGATAAACGCGAAACGACGGCGGATGGCGGCATCCATCATGGCGATGGAGCGGTCCGCAGTGTTCATGGTGCCGATGATGTAGAGGTTGTCCGGCAGGCTGAAGGGCTCGTTGGGGCTGTACTGCAGGTAAATGCGATCGTCCCGGTACTCCAGGAGGAAGTAGAGCTCACCGAAGACTTTGGCCAGGTTGGCGCGGTTCATTTCATCGATGATCAGGAAGTACGGTTTGTGCGCATTCTCAGCCTTGGCAGCTTCCTCGGCCAGACGCCTCAACGGCCCGGCGACCAGTTTGAAGGACACCTGGCCATCGTCGGTTTTGTCCGGCCGGTAGCCCTCGAAGAAGTCCTCGTAGGCATACGAGGGGTGGAACTGCACCAGCTTCACGCGTTCGTCGGTGTGGTCACCGGCCAGCTCGGCGGCGAGGTGCTTGGCCAGGTAGGTCTTACCGGTTCCCGGAGGACCGTAAAGGACCAGTTGGCGGTTCTCTTCAAGCAGTTCCGCGATCTCCTTGAGCGGTTCGAGGTCCATGTGCAGGGACGCCGCGAACTCTTCCGTCAGGGGCCGGAAACCTTGCTGGACAACCTCGACGACGGTGGTGGGCGGAGCTTCGTCCTCACCATCGGTTTCGGCCTCCACAGGGAGTAGTTCCTGCAGGGCTTGGATCACCCTGGTGACGTCCACGATGATGCCCGGAGTGGACAGTTGCCGCTGGGCATGACGGGGCAGCTCGGGGATGGCGTAGCTGTCCTCGAACCAGCGGACCTTGCGGCGGATACGGCGGTTGTCCTCGTGGTGTTCAGGTTCACCAAGAACCACACCAACGCGCACTCGGCCGGCATGCTGGTACAGCGTGAGGTCGCCCGGCTTCATGACTGTCAGGAAGGCGAAAACAGCCGTCTTGGTGTCTTCTCGTTCCACGTAGCCCAAGTGCTTGTAGTCCTCGTCCACGGCATGCTGGACCACGCCAGCCGTCACGCCCGCCGTGAGGGTACGCAGGTGCTCCACGTCCAGAGTGGCCTTTTCCTCGGCAACCCAGCTGGCCAAGAGGTCACCGTTGTCATGATGGGTGCGCAGGAGCCAGGACCGACGGCCCGGATCTCCCACCTTGCGCCACTGACTCACCAGTTGGCGGGAATACCAGTCGATGCGCTGCCCGGCCTGCTCGTCCAAGTGGAGGCGAATGCGGTGAATGTCCGCAGTGATGTCCTCGTCCGTGTCACCTTTGGCACCGCCGACGAGTGAAGCAAAGGCGTCCCGGATCTCCTGGCGTTCAACATCGGCCACCACGGGCTCAAAGTAGCTCGGCCACACCAGGTACTCGATGCTGCGGCGAAGGGCGGGCTGATCCTCGGGCGTCGCTGCGGCTAGTTCGTGGAACTTCAATGGGTCAGCAAGGGCTTGGTTGATGGTGGCCGTACTTTGGCTGTCCACGTGGGCCACGAAACGGCACAGCCACTTCAAATGATCCCAAATGGTCCAGTTGAACTCGGCAGTACGGTCGCGGATAACACCGTGGTCCGTCATCCCCTCGTAAAGTTCTTCCGGCAGCTCGATGGGCGGCTCAACCCATGACGCCGCTTCGGCGACGCGTGCCCTCTTCACCCTGAGGGACTTGACCTCGTGCGCGAGCGGCAGGGATTGCAGGAACAGCAGTTCCACGGCCAGCAGCTTGGCCTCCCGAGACGCACCTTCCAGGTTCTGCCGCAGGTTGGTCATCATGGGGGCTTTTGAGTCCTCAACCCCGCGTTCGAGCCTTTCGAGAAGCTCGCCCGCAGCATCCGCGGTCCACGTCAACGTCCTGCCGTCCAGCGCGGAAGGTCTCCCGTGAAGCGCCGGACCGAGCACATACCAGGCTGCGTCCTCGATCTCCTTGGAGACTCCGGGGGCACGGTCAATGGCAGTTTTTACGGAGGGAATCACCATGCCAACTTACCTTGTTTGGCTTATCCAAGCATCTGGATATCCACAGGCTTGCCGTTCCACCAGCGTGGCCTGCGTTGGCGCGCCGCTAGCTTCCGTCGCGGAGGTCCGCCGGAGGTTCTTCCGTCAATTCGATGGTGTCAAAACGGGCCTCGCAGCTCTCCCCCATTGGGGCTTGCGACATGAACCCGACGTGCACAGGTTTCTCCGTATCCAGCCTGAACAACCGGACAAAGGACCAGTCCCGGCCATCCGGTGACGAGTGGAAAGCCCACGCTGGACCCACCCGGCTGACCCGCAGGTAAACCCACGGAGCGGTCACCACAGGCCCGTTGGAATCGTCGGAATAGCTGTTGGTCACCACGCTGACCACCATGGCTTCCCCTTGCGGAGAATACTCGAAGCAGAGCTTGGCCCAGTGCTCACTGTCCGCCCACAGGGTCAGCACACCGGCGTCGAAGGTTGTCCGTGGTGAGGCCACCATAACCCTGGCCGACAACGAGAACGCCGCCGGAGCCCTGAACCCCAGCGCTGTGGCGCCGTGCTGCGGTTCTCCCCCGAGGGAGTCGTTGGTCCAGTCAACCCCGGGCGCGGCTGCGAGCGTCAGCGTCCCCTCGGTCTCGTCATAGCTGGCGTGACCAGCGGACGACGTCCACTCCAAGGGCGGGAGTCCAGCTATTTCGGGGATCAATTCGGTGCTCCTCTGTATCCTGAAAAAATGGTCAAGAACACGCTTTCAGAGATTGCCATAGATGTGCGGGAGGCCACACCCGGGCACCACCAGAAAAATCCCTAGTGCATCCCGAACTGATAGCTGAACGGAACAGGCTCTCCCGGACAAACCTCTTCCCACAGTGCCGCAATGGCGTCCTCCCCCTCCCGGAGGTCCGGAATTTCGACGCCCGCGCGAAGGATGGCAGCCGCCTCACCGGGGTTTCCCGTCCGCGCGAGCGCCAGCGCCTTCAGGAATCTCAAACGTCCGACGGCGGCGGCCTCCTTGGGTGCCATCTCTGCAAGTTCCAGCGCCATGGCCGGGTCACCGTGGCGGTTGCTGAGCGTTACGGCTTCGGTGAGCAAAGCTAAGTTTGAAGGGTCAATCTTCACGCCTTTCCGAAGCTCAGCCAGACCCTGCATTTCCTGTCCCTCTGCAAGCAGCGCCAAGCCCAAACCACGGTGCGCGAGCGCCTTGGTACCGGGCGTCACATCGCGGGCCGCCAATACCTCGCGATACAGCGCCTTCGCTCCGCCCAGGTCCTGCCGTGCATGCTTCATGGTGGCCAAATGAAGCTTTGCCTCCGCACTGTCTTGCCCGGCCAGCAAGTCTTCCCAGTCCGCCCCCGCAACGAAACTGGGGGCGCCGTCGAACGCTTTTCCATGCAGCAGCCCAAGCCACGGTTCCTGCTCGGCCGTGACGCTCTCCTCCCCGAAAGGTGTCCCGCTTTCATCAATCCAGGCCATGCCTGCCCTGTCGCGCCGGGCACGCTCCACAACGCCCCAACCGCTTCCGTGCAGCAGCATTTTCGACGGCGGGATGTCGGCATCGTTGATGGCCGCGGGAAGCATTGCCTCAAGTTCCTCATGGGGCAGGAGTTGTTCCAACCGTTCGCTGGCGTGGGCCACCGCAGCATCCCAATCGGCACCGTGCGAGGTCTGCGGCTCAAGGTGCCCGTTCCCGTACGCTTCAACCCATGCCCACTCGGCGCCGGCCGGCATCACCAGGTGTTCGAACTGCGTCTGTGCGAGGCCGGCCTGGATCTCGGCGTACGGTCCGGCTCCGGGGCTCAGCCACTCCTGCCAACGCTTTCCTCCCTGTCCTTGGCCCCAGACGAAAAGCTTCTTTCCGCGGAGGAGGCCGGTGGACAGCATCGCCAGCCCGTCGCCGTCGTCGTCCGCTGCCACAACCCAGCGCCGCTCGGAAGGATCGATGTCGAAGAAAAAGTCCGCCGCGTGCGGGCTGTTGACCAGCCACGTGCCGTCATACCCTTCATAGTCAGTAGGCCGGACCCGGGTGATGTCGGTGGCGTAGTCACTGCCGAAAGCCTCATCCGCCGGAGCGATGACCCGAGTGCCATCCGTTTCCGGGATGGCTGCGTTGCTCCACCAATACATGGGGACATCGTGATCGTTCGGGTTCCGCAGCCTGACGGCGGCGAAGAGGACGTCCGAGTCCGCAGGCAACCAGATGTCCACCTGGAACACCACTTCCCGCAGCCGCTCGTACTCCCACAGGCGCAGGATGTGTTTGCCGTCCGGAGTGTGGACAATCGCGGTGTGCAGCGGATCGCAACTGGTGGGCGAATGACCACGGGTACCGATATTCCATTCCAGCCCACCCGCAAACCACGCCTTGCGCAGCGCAATGTTGGCCAGTTGCGGGGCATCGTGGGTGTGCAGGAGCTGCTTGCCTGTGGCTTTGTCGAACAACTCCCAGATGCGGCCACCCAATGAAGGGACGACGGTCACCTTGAGTTTGCTGTTTTCAAGCACGACGGCGGGCAGTTCCTTGGGTGCCGCGTCGCGGCTGTAGCCGTCCTGCAGGAGGTACGGGTAAACGTTGGGCACCACTCCGTAGCGGGCCGAGGCTTGAAGTTCCTCAGGCACGCCCTCGCCCACGGTATAGGGCTGGTCCAGTTCGGCTGCCACCACCGGCAGCGGGTTCAATGGGCCGAGCTCAGCCATTGTCAGGGAAATAGTGGTGACGGTGAGGTTGGAGCTTGCGGTGATGGCCACGTCAGTATCCAATCGTGAGAAGGAGGCCGCGCTGCGGCTCAATGGTGATGGGGTCGCCGGGCGCGTAGCTCGCGGCGGATTGGAACCCGGGGATGCTCGGGGCTACGACCTCCTGGGCGGCAGCGTCGTCGTCGAAAATCAACGTCACATCCTCAGTTTCACCGGCCCATGACGCCAGCGCTACAACCATTCCGTGCTCTGTCACCCACGTGGTGGCCAGCACGTCCGGGTGGCTGGTCCGTACAGGTGCCTGAGGGTCCCAGAAGCCCTGCATCTGCCCGCTTTCCAGCCCGCTTGCGGCCCAGAACTCCCAGAGCGGGCGGTTGTCGACGGCGGGTGCCCGGCCTGTCATGCCGAACACCATGCCACGCCACGGGTTGCCACCGCCTTCCAGCATCTCGCCCATGAGTCCGAAGGGAATCCCGGACAGCTCCACCAGCCAATAGTCGGGGTCAGTGGTGTGGTAGTCGAAGTACTCCCCCAGCCAGAGCCGGTCCACATAGGGCAGGTGCTCCATGTACAGATTGGCTGAGGACGCGTATCCGTCATGGGCTGTGAACTGGTTGGCAGAATGAAGGTCAATTTCCGGTCCGTCCACACCTCTGGATTGGCAGGCCCTCTCAAGGACCTTGCGGACCCGCAGCATGGCATGCCGGTCATAAGCAATGTCATCAAGGTAGATGCCGTCGATCCCGTCCTCGCCCTTGGCCAGTTCATGGAGGCTGCGAACGTAGAAGTTCTCCCATCGCGACTCACCCGTGGTCACCACGGCAATGTCATCCACGTTGGGCGCGAACCACGCTGAGACGTAGCCGCTTCCCGCATGTTCCTGCAGCCAGATATGTCCCTCGCCCGGTCCATCACTGAAGATCTCCTGGTCCAGGTGCAGCAACGGCAACAACTCCGGACTGCGGAATGTGAGCTCGCGGACCGTGTTGTACACCTTGGTCTTCAGACCCTGCCCATGACACTCGGCAACGTAGTTCCGAAGCGAGTCCCGGGTCAGCAGGGGATCATTGATGAACGGAGCCGGTGCCGTTGCGTGGTGGACGTTGACCACGGTGGCTCCCGCGGCCTTGATGTCGGCCGGATTTTCAGGAGCGTGAAAGTAGCGTTTCCCCAGGTGCTCAGTTGGTTCGATCGGCTTGAACGGTGTCAGCAACAGGCGGAAATCGAAGTCCAGGGGCTCGCCGGCAGTCAGTGTCCGCGCGCCGCTGAAGGCGTTCAGCGTGACCATGCCGCCTGCCGTATGCAGCTTAACCCCGCCTCGGACTATGGCATCCCCGCTGCTCTGTTGACGATTGGCCCACGACCCCGGCTCCACCAACGGTTTTTCCCGGTAGAAGTTGGTGTTGAGCGGCCGTTCATAGCAGCCATCGCGAAGGGCAAGCTGGATTCCGGCGTTCACACTTCCCAGCCACAGCGCGTCCTGGTTCTTCGCCGATACGTCCCATGCCCAGTCAAGAGATTCCGGTCGCCGCCCACCCGGGACACCCAAACCCATGGCCAGCGGAACCGCCGGCTCCCAAAACTCAAGCTGCAGCCCGACGTCGTTCACGTCCACAGTTCCCTCGGAACTGAGGTGCAACGAGTACGAAACGGCACCATCGGCGTCGAGAACGCCGTTCAGCTCCAGCGTCAGCGCTGACTTGCCCTCTTTTCGGCCCGTCCAGCTGCACCGCCACGACGTCCGCCCCGGGCCCTCCTCAGTGAAGATGAGCTGCCCATGCGTCCAATCGATTCCCTCGACGTCCAGCCGCATCGGGGCACTAAATAGCTCGACGGCGGGACCATCAGTTGCGGTGACGGCGGCGGTGAAGGTGGACGTCACCTGCGCCGGCAGTCCCGACTCCGTCAACCTCAGGTACCTGCCCAGAATCCCCAACGTCCTGCTCGATTCGTCCAACGTGATGGGCGTGAAGGGCCTAACGAGCTCAGCGTCCTGGGCCACCCGCGAATCCAGCCAAGCCAGGCGCCCCAACAACCGCGGATCTCCTAAGCCGCCGTCGGGTTCTGTGTCCGCGTCTGCAGCCACATCAAGCGTGACCTCGACGTACTGCGCCACTTTGCCAGGGGCGCTTATACCGGTGGCGGTAATCTTCACCAACGCCTCCACGGTGGTTCCGGCAGCATTGCGCGGGACTGGCAGGATCACGTACAGCGCCTGTACTTTCCCGGCTGGTACCGCAAGGGTCCTCTGCCATGGCCTGCCCAGACGGTCCACGCCATCAGTGTTGATGCAGTGTCCCCCGGACGGCGCTGTGACTTCGACTGTCACGGCTGCGAGGTCCTGCTGAGCGTACAACCCAAGCTGGACCACGTAGTCCTCCCCGGGCCGGGCATTGGCTGTGAAGGTCGTCCCCGGCCCGCTGATCACCCAGTGTGCTGGAAGGTCGCCCTGCATGGAGATGGGGTGCAGGCGGTCCTCGGGAAACACCAGGAAGGCCTCGCCCCCGTAAGCCCGGTGGAACTTCTCCAGTTCGTCCATGCGGGCAGTGAAGTTCATCGGCGCGAAGGTGTCCCGCTCGCTGGCCGCCTCGTATCGCAGGACTGTGGCCTTTGGTAGCTCACGCTTCGCCGGAACCCACGCTGAACGCCCGACGGCGGCAGCCCAGGCAGGGTTTGCGGCCGGACGATGCGGGAGGTACTGCGCCTGGGGATAGTGGGGTTTCCCCAGCATGGCGTAGGGCAGGTAATAGACGAAGTAGATCCCCAAGCCATCGACCGCCTCGAAAATAATGCTTCCGGACTCCCGGCTGGCCTCTTCCACGAGCACGTTCCGGACCCTGGTGCCACTCTTTTCCGAGACGATGATGACGTCAACCGACGCCGGGTGGTGGTCCTGCCGTCGCCAAGGGATGACCACCCTGTGAGCACTGGCTGGTAAGTGGGTCTCTTGGGCCTCTTCCCCTACTTGGACCACTTCCACCACGAACCGGTGGTTTCCGTAGAGCAATTTGTCCCACGCCCCAATGCCACATTCCACCTCCGGGTGGGCTTCGGTCAGCGCACTGTTTCTGCTTGTTTTGGGAGGGGAAACGGGGGCCGGTGAAACCGGCACGGGCAGCGGCATCGCTGGGACTCCTGAAGGTAGCTTCCGGGGCTTTTCACCGAGTTGGTGAATCCTTACATCATCCCGAGGTTCCACGGCGGCGTAAAGAGTCATTACGATGCGCGATCACTGCCATTTTCTCGTCCGTAAGCTGGACAGCAGGGGCTACCTGGGCATGGCGAGGTTCAGCGCGTTGACTTTCGCCCTGGCTGCCCTGACAACCTCGCGGTCGGTGACGGTGTAGGCAGTGGGATCGCTGCCGTCCTGGCCGCCCAGGGAGATGGCACCTTCCCCAAGGGTGGAGACGGTCTTCTTCGCGGACAGGTGAACGGCGGACAGGCCCGCCGCGTGCATTGCCGGGATATCCTCCAGCGAAAGGCCGCCGCCGGCCATGATTTCCAGTGCGCTCCCCGCCCGCTCCACCATGGAGGTCAAGGTTTGCAGGCCTGCTCCGGCGGTAGCTTCATGCCCTGACGTCAGGACCCGGGTGAAGCCCAGTTCCATGAGTTGCTCAAGGGCGGCCAAAGGGTCTTTTGAATGGTCGATGGCCCGGTGGAAGGTCAGTTGCGCTTCAGGATTGGCATCCCTGGCCGAGCCCATCAGACGCTGTACTGCTTGCACGTCCACTTCGCCTGAGGGAGTGAGCGCCCCCATCACCACCCCGTGGGCACCCTGGGCGAGCAGGTGGCGGATCTCGTGGACCATGGTGTCCAGGTCGGACGCCGAGTACCGGAAATCGCCGGGCCTGGAGCGAATCAGCGGATGAATTTCCAGACGGCCATCGACGTGTTCCATGCTCGATTCCATGAGTCCTTGGCTTGGAGTGATTCCACCAAGTTCCAGGCCGCTGCACAGCTCAACGCGGTTGGCTCCTTCGGCGGCAGCCGTACCTGCACCCGCCGCGCTCACCACGGCAATTTCAAGTTTCATGCTGAAACTCTACGGGCAGCAGGGCCTACGCGCGGTAGCGGTCGAGCTTTTCCTTTTGCTCCGGAGTGAGCCTAAGGACCCGTCCGGTGGCCTCCGCCACGAAAGCCAGGTGAGTGGTGGCCTTGACGCAGTCTTCCCGCGTGACGGGGTCCTTAATGACGTAGTGGAGATCGAAGCTCGCGCCCTTGACCGCACCGACCCAGATCTCAACGACAGCCGGGATGTTGCGGTAGTCCAACGTCCGGACGTAGCGGACCTTGTGCTCCACCACCAGGGTCATGATGCCCTCCTCAACATCGTTGAAGAGGGCAGCGGGAGGTTCGACGCCGGGGAGGCCAGCGCCGCGGGGCGGCCCGAAGGCTGCGATGCGTGCTTCCTCGAGCATGCGCACAATCTGGACGTTGTTGATGTGTCCGTAGGCGTCCATGTCACCCCAGCGCATGGGTACAAGGACCTCAATGCGCCGGGGTGCCATGGGCTCCTTCAGTGTTTCCGTGCTCAGCTGTGCACCGCCGTCGAGTCGTCTATGGCAGTCTCTTCCTCACCCGCGAACTGGGACATGTACAAGCGGTAGTACGCGCCTTGGAGAGTGAGCAGCCTGGTGTGGTTTCCCTGCTCCACGATCTTGCCGTTTTCCATCACCAGGATGGTGTCGGCGTCCCGAATCGTAGAGAGTCGGTGGGCGATCACGAAACTCGTACGGTCCGTTCGGAGCGCTGCCATGGCCTTCTGCAGCAGCAGCTCGGTACGGGTGTCCACGGAGCTCGTGGCTTCATCCAGGATCAACAACGAAGGATCGGAGACGAAGGCACGGGCGATGGTGATGAGCTGCTTTTCACCTGCGCTGACGTTGTTGCCTTCTTCGTCGATGATCGTCTGGTAACCGTCAGGGAGGGCCCGCACGAAGCGGTCCACGTAGGTGGCCTTCGCCGCCTCCATGATCTGCTCTTCGGTGGCGTCCAGGTTTCCGTACTTGATGTTGTCGTAGATGGTCCCGCCAAAGAGCCAGGCATCCTGCAACACCATGCCAACCTTGGACCGCAGCTCAGCACGGCTGAGGTCCTTGATGTCAACGCCGTCAAGGGTGATCCGGCCGGCATTGAGCTCGTAGAAACGCATCACGAGGTTCACCAGCGTGGTCTTGCCTGCACCGGTGGGCCCCACAATAGCCACCGTGTGACCAGGTTCCGCAGCGAAGGACAGGTCTTCGATCAGCGGCTTGTCCTCCACATAGCTGAAGGAGACGTGCTCGAATTCCACGTGGCCGTCGGTCTTGGAGGGCAGGTGGCGAGTGGCGTTCTCTTCAACTTCTTCATCGGCGTCCAGGAACTCGAAAACGCGCTCTGCGGAGGCAACGCCGGACTGCAGCATGTTGGCCATGCCGGCAATCTGGCCCAGCGGCTGGGTGAATTCACGGGAGTACTGGATGAACGCCGTGGCGTCGCCGAGGCTCATGGAGCCCGAGGCAACGCGGAGGCCGCCCACCACGGCGATGCCGACGTAGGACAGGTAGGACACGAAGTTCATGGCCGGGAAGATCACGCCGGACACGAACTGCGCACCGAAGGATGCTTTGTAGAGTTCCTCGTTCTTCTCGTCGAAACGCTCCAGCATGTCGGCATCTCGGCCGAACACTTTCACGAGGTCGTGGCCGGAGAACGATTCCTCGATCTGGCCATTGAGTGCGCCGGTGTTCTTCCACTGCGCAGCAAAGAGCTTCTGGCTGCGGGCACCAATGACGCCGGCAACAATGCCGGACAACGGCAGTGCGATCAAGGCAATCAGCGCCAGCTCCCAGGACACGATGAACATCATGACCGTGATACCCAGGACCGTGAGGACGGAGCTGACCAGTTGGGAGAACGCCTGCTGAAGACCCTGCTGGACGTTGTCGACGTCGTTGGTTACGCGGGACAGGATGTCGCCACGCTGGCGGGTGTCGAAGTAGTTCAACGGGAGCCGGTTGAGCTTGGCCTGGACGTCGTTGCGTAGCTTCTTGATGACCCGCATGACGATCCTGTTGAGCAACCAACCTTGGGCCCACAGGAAGATGTTGGCCACAAAGTACATGAGCAGCACGATCGAAATCAGGAACGTCAGCTTGGGGAAGTCAATCCCGTTGGTGAGTTCCATTTTGGATACCATGTCCGCAAAGTTGCCTTGCCCCTGCTGACGCATGAGCTCCACGAACTGCTCTTGGGAGACTCCCTCGGGCACCTGCCTGCCAATGACGCCGCCGAAAATGACGTCCATGGCAGTACCCAGGACCTTGGGCGCGATCACGTTGAGCACCACCGAGACGATGACAAGGCCGATCACGATGTACACGCCAACGCTCTCGGGCTTCAGCAGGCCCATGAGCCGCTTGGCGGACGGCCAGAACTCCTTGGCCTTCTTTGCCGGAACGTCGCCGAACATGCCGCCGTCGGCTTCGGAAGGGACGTACTCCTCTTCGACGAAGTCCTCGTCATCAAGCAGCTCGGTTGCTACCTCAGCCTCGGCCGTCGCCTTGGCATCTTTGGCGGCCTCTGCCTTGGCAGCCCAGCCACGCTTCTTCTGCTGGTTCTGCTCGCTCATGCCACTTCCTCCACGCTCAGCTGGGATTCAACGATTTCCTGGTACGTGGGTGACGTCTCCAGCAGTTCGTCGTGCGTTCCACGGTCGACGATCCGGCCGTTATCCAGCACAAGGATCTCGTCCGCGTCCGCAATGGTTGACACACGCTGGGCCACGATGATGACCGTGGAGTCCCTGGTCTTGGCTTTCAAGGCCTTCCGCAGCCTGGCATCGGTAGCGACGTCCAAAGCGGAGAACGAATCATCAAACAGGTACACATTCGGTTTGGTAACCAACGCCCTGGCAATGGACAGCCTCTGGCGCTGGCCACCGGAAACGTTGGTACCACCTTGGGCAATGCGCCTGTTCAAACCGGATGACTTTTCCTCGACGAAGCCCTTGGCCTGCGCAGTCTCCAACGCCTCCCACAGTTCTTCGTCGGTGGCATCGGGCTTGCCGAAGCGCAGGTTGTGCTCGATAGTCCCGGAGAACAGGTATGGCTTCTGCGGAACCGCGGAGACCCGGCTGGTGATTTCAGATGCGTCCATCTTGGTGACGGGCACGCCGTCGAGCAGTACGTCGCCCGAGGCGACATCGTAAAGCCGCGGCAGGAGCGAAACCAGGGTGGTCTTGCCTGCGCCCGTTGATCCGATGATGGCCAGGGTCTTGCCCGGCTCGGCGGTGAAGGAGATGTTGCTCAGCACCGGCGCCTCCGCACCCGGGTACTTGAACGTGACGTCGCGGAATTCCACGCGACCCTTCTTCTCAGCCGGCACCACCGGTGAAGTGGGGTTGTGAATGGAAGGTTCGACGTCGAGCACCTCGCCGATGCGATCTGCACAGACGGACGCGCGGGGAATCATCATGGCCATGAACGTGCCCATCATGACGGCCATCAGGATCTGCAACAGGTACTGGAGGAAGGCCGTGAGCGCACCCACCTGCATGTCACCAGAGTCCACGCGCTGGCCACCGAACCACAGCACGGCAGCCGTAGACAGGTGCAGGATCATGCCGATGGCCGGGAACATGAGGACGAACAGGTTGCCGATCTTCACGGACACTGCGGTGAGGTCATCATTGGCATCGCCGAAGCGCTTTGCCTCGTGGGGTTCACGCACAAAGGCACGGACCACGCGGATGCCGATGATTTGCTCGCGCAGCACACCGTTGATCGCGTCGATCTTGGTCTGCATGGAACGGAAAAGCGGCATCAACCGGACTACGAGGTAGCCCACTACGGCCACCAGGACCGGAACGGAAACCCATACGAGCCACGAGAGGTTGAGGTCCTCACGGAGGGCCATGATGATGCCGCCAACACACATGATGGGCGTGGAAACCATGAAGTTCAGGCCCATGAGCACCAGCATCTGTACCTGCTGGACATCGTTGGTGCCGCGGGTGATCAGCGTGGGAGCACCGAATCGGTTAACGTCCTGGGCGGAGAAGCTGCTGACCTGCCGGTAGACGCTTCGGCGCAGGTCGCGGCCGATTGCCATGGCAACGCGGGCGCCGAAGTAAACGGCGATGATAGCGGTAAGCACCTGTCCAAGGGCGACACCGAGCATGAGCACACCGGTTTGCCAGATGAAGTCGGTGTCTCCGCGGGAAACTCCCTCATCAATGATTTTGGCGTTGAGGCTGGGGAGGTAGAGCGTGGCGATGGTGGACGCCAACTGAAAAATCAGCACAGCCACAATCTGCGGCAAATACGGCTTGGAGTAGCGCCGTATAAGGGTGACAAGCATGCCCACGGGTCCTTAGAAAGAGTGCGTGAATGAGATAAGAGAAGTTTGGCAGCAGGGGCTGACAGTATTAGCCTCCCCACTCTACGAAATCCGTTGCCCGGGCGAAACAACTTACGGAAAAGATCATCCCAGCGGAGTATTTCCTGTGTCGGTCGTGCCCGCTCTGGGGTATCCCCCTTGGGTAGACACCCTGCCGGCAACAAAAACGCCGGCTGGTTTCCCAGCCGGCGTTTTCAGTCCCGCCCTCGTTGGTCAAGCTCCACGTAGTACGCGAGGAGTGTCAAACAAGGGCGGGCTCCGTGGAGGAGTCAGCCAGCGTGCTTGCCGTGGTCCGCCCGGGCTTCTACGCCTTGGAGGAGCAACAACGCCATCCGTTCCTGCTGCCTGCGTTCGCGCTTGAGCTCCTTACGGATCGCGGCGAGTTCCTCCGCGGTATGGGCCTGCTGCTCCGCGATGGTTTGCTGCTCCCGCAACCGGGCCTGGAGTTCCACGTTGGCTCGACTGAGCTGCAGCTGCTGTTCGGCCAGGACGTACTGGGTACGGGACAGTTGTTCCTGAACTTCCTTCACATCAGCCGTGCCCTGGGGTCGTTCCTGCGTGAGGATCCGGGCGAACTCCAGGTCAAGATCGGACCCGGACTCCGCGTTCGAAGCCGGTCGCTCCCCCACTGGAACCGGTCGCTCCACCACCGGAACATGACGGGGACCCCCTGAAACCGCAGGGTCGGCACCCAAGCGGCGCGCGCCGTCGTCGGACGCTTTCACCGCGTCCATGGACGCAGTGTCCAGCGACATACCAGCGTCTCCTGAAGCCGTGGCAATGAGTTCCTTTTCCGGAGCAGCATCAACCGTGCGGCGCAGTGGGCGTTCCTTGATGAACAGCACAGCCAGGAGCGCCACAACGCTGATGATCGCCGAGATCAGGAAGATCTGCGCGGTCGCGTCACCGTAGGCTGCCCGCATGATCTCGGCGATGGGAGCGGGCATATCGGCCAGATCCATGCTGGCTCCGGAGGCACCACCCTGGGCCGGAATGCCCGCGGCAGTCATGCCTTCAACGGCAAGTTCCTTCACATGGTTGGACATGATGGCGCCCAGGACGGATACGCCGATCGCACCACCCACTGAGCGGAAGAACGCCACCGAAGCACTGGCGGTTCCAATGTCCTTGGCCTGGACCGTGTTCTGAACAGCAAGCACCAGGTTTTGCATCAGCATGCCAAGGCCTAGGCCGAACACGCCGGTATAGATCGCCACAATCCACAGTTCAGTGGTGTGGTCCATGGTTCCGGCGAATGCGAGGCCGCCGATGAGGAGGACGGACCCTGCAACCAGGAACCTCTTCCACTTGCCGAAGCGGCTGATCAGAATGCCGGATGCGACGGAACCGATCAGGTTGCCGGCGATCATCGGTAGCGTCAGCAGGCCGGCCTCGGTGGGTGTGGCGCCGCGGGCAACCTGGAAGTACTGGCCCAGGAAGGTGGACGAACCGAACATGGCGATACCAACGGCAACGGAGGCAACGATAGCCAAGGCGGTGGTGCGCTCGGAGATGATCTTGAGCGGAATGATGGGCTCGGGAACCTTGGTTTCCACCAGCACCAGAAGTGCCAGCAGGGCTACGCCGCCGCCCACCATGAGCGCGGACTGCCAGGAGAACCAGTCGTAGTAGTCAGGGTTGCCGGCGAAGGAAACCCAGATGAGTAGCAGGCTCACGCCGGACGTCAGCAGGATGGAACCCAGCCAGTCGATCTTCGCCGGACGCTTGATGTGCTGGATCTTCAGCGTCACCTGGAGCAGGATGAGCGCGACGACGGCCAGCGGCACACAGACGAAGAACGTCCAGCGCCAGCCCAGCGGGCTGTCAACGATGAAGCCGCCCAGCAGCGGGCCGCCAGCGGTTCCTACGGCCATGACAGCACCCATGTAACCGGAATACTTGCCGCGGTCGCGCGGCGGAATCATGGAGCCGATGATCGCCTGAGCCAAGGCGGTGAGGCCACCCATCGCCACACCCTGGATGACACGGGCGGTCAGCAGCAGCGGAATGGTTTCAGAAAGGCCTGCCATGACCGAGCCGGCGACGAAGATGATGATGCTCAGCTGGACCAGGAGCTTCTTGTCGAAGAGGTCCGCGAGCTTGCCCCAGATGGGCGTGGTGGCAGCGTTCGCCAACAGCGCGGCCGTGATGACCCAGGCGAAGTCGGTTTGCGTGCCCTTAAGCTCTGACATGATGGTGGGCAGCGCGTTGGCGACGATCGTGCTGCTGAGGATCGCTGTAAAGAAGGCAGCGAGGAGCCCGGTCAGGGCTTCCATGATCTGCCGATGGGTCATGGGCGCGGACGCCCCTTTAACTGAGGCGTCCACCGCCTGGGAGTCGTGTACTGCTGGTGTAGCCATGCGTGGGCTCCTAAGCTGTCTGGTTTGTTGTTATGGAGCCGGCCGCCGTTGCCCGGATTGAGTCCTTGAGGGACACAGTGAGTTTGTTGATGACCTGGGAGGCCTCGAGGGCGTCCGCCTCGCTCCAATCCGCCAGGTAATCGCGCAGTCTCACGCTGCGTTGTTCTTCGAATTCGCGCAGTTTCGCCGCGCCGCTTTCCGTCAGGGCGAGAAGCTGCGCCCTGCCGTCAGCTGGATCAGGCCGCCTGACAACAAAGCCAAGCTCCTCGAGTTCGGTGATGTGCCGGCTGAGGACCGGGGCGCTGACGCCGAGTCGAGTGGCCAGTTGGGTTGCGCGGGTCTCCCCCTCGCCGATGAAGCGCATCACCCCCTGCACAGCCATTCCGACGTCGGGCACGCGGGCCATGTGGGCAGTCACCACACAGCGCAGCGTGCGCTGGAGATCGAAAATCTGATGCACAAGATCGGTTGCTGTGGCAGAACCGACGGACATGCGAAACACCCCTCTTTTTGTTTGCCTAAAGCAACTATAACGCAGATTGATTGCTTTGGGAAACTAAAGATGGGGAGAAGGGCGTTACCGGGCCAGTCGGGTCGCCGCCTCGATGACCTCATCCACCCTGCGGGGCCGCTTGATCCCCGGGGGTACAGCAGCCACGAGCCAACTCTCCGGGAGATCGTCCTCAATGGGCACCAAGGCAACTTTGGAGTCCGCGTAAACAGAAGCAACCCCCGGCCACGCGTGAGTCACGGAGATGGCCCTTCCGCTGGCCACCACGCCGCGGATGGTCTGCGCCACCACACTCTTCCAGCGAACCCTCGGCTCAATGCCTGCCGAGAGGAACATAGACGTGACGCGCTCAGCACTGGGCGGAACGTTGAAGAGGATGACATCCTCGCCGGCAAGGTCGGCGAAACTTAGCGATGCCCTTCCTGCCAACGGGTGGCTTGCAGCCAGCATGAACTGCGGACGGGATTCCACCACCTTGACCACATCGACGCCCGGCACCACCTGAAGGGAGTAAACAAACGCGAGGTCCAACGCGCCCTCCCCCACCGCCTTCTGCAGGTCTTCGGCAGCGCCTTCCACGAAGTCGAGCTCCACCTCGGGCCAGTTCTCGGCGAAATAGCCGATGAGTTCCGGGATCACCCGGGGCGAGATGGCCACCATGCAGCCGATGGACACCCGTCCGCGCATCTCTTCGTGGGACCCCATCAGTGCCCCGGCCTGCAAATCCGCCGCTTCCCCAAGGATTCGCCGGGCACGGACGCCCAGTTCCAGCCCCGCCGGCGTGGGTTCCACTCTCTTCGCCCGGGTCCGAATGAGCAGGTCGAGGCCGAGGCTCTTTTCCAGCTGGGCAATCGCCATTGAAGCGGCGGCCTGGGAGATATTGCTCTCGTTCGCAGCCTTGGTGAGGGAGCCGTGATCGAGCACCGCCACAAAATACTCAAGCTGGCGAAGGGTGAACTCGGCCATCAGCTCTCCTTATGAACTTCTTTGAATTGATTGATTATACAAGATCAGTGAGCCGGGCCACACTGGAGAAAAGCCAAAGTCGAAGGAGACACCCGTGACACTGACGTCATCCCTGAAACCGCATATCGTCACCCTGGGGACCGCTGGCGGGCCCAGATGGTGGGCGGCGGCGGATTCCGGCGAGCGCACCGGAATAGCCACCGCAGTGGTGGTCGGAGAGGCTTTCTACTTAGTGGATTTCGGCCAAGGCGCCGGACGCAGGCTCAGCCAGTCAGCCCTGGAACTCAAGGATTTGAGGGCGCTCTTCATTACCCACCTCCACTCGGATCACGTCTATGATCTCGCCGGCCTCGGCATTTTTGGCCTATACGCCCTCGCAGACCGCGCCGACAATCCAGTGAGAATCATTGGACCCGGCAATCGTGGGGAGCTGCCCCCGGTGTCGCCACGCGCCGTCGTCGATCCTCTTCCCTTGGCACCGGAGAACCCAACGCCGGGCACCCGCCAGATGTTTGAGCAATTGATGGCCGCTCACGCCACGGATCTCAACGACCGCATTCTGGACAGCCTGCGACCCAGCCCCTTGGACATCTTCAAAGCCGAAGACATCCAGATACCTGCACGAGCCGGCTACCACCCCAACAACAACCCGACGCCGGACATGGAACCGTTCGAGATCTACCGCGACGAGCTGGTGACAGTGACCGCCATCCTGGTGGAACATCCTCCAGTGGCGCCGGCCTTCGCCTTCCGCTTCGATACCGCAGAAGGTTCTGTGACCATCTCCGGCGACACTGCTTACACGGAAAACATGATCACCCTGGCCCAAGGCACCGACCTGTTGCTGCACGAGGCCATCGACTTCGACTGGGTGGAATCGCTCTACGCCGATAAGACCGACGACGGCAGCCGCGCCGCCCGCGACCACCACTACAAGTCCCATACCAGTGTCCGCGAGGCAGCGAAGCTGGCAGATGCCGCCGGTGCCAGACACCTTGCCCTGCATCATCTTGTGCCCGGGCACGCATCCACATCCGTGTGGCTCGAAGCAGAAGAGCACTTCAACGGAAAATTCACCGTCCCCAACGATCTCGACGTCATTCCGTTCGCGCGCCAGCGCTGATGCGCGAACCCCATCCCCGGAACTGAGGAACCACATGAGCTCAGCACCATCCCAGGACACCCTCCCTGAAGCACCCGGCAGCGTGCCTGAAAACTCCATGAAGTCCAAGGACATGCGCCGCATCCTGGCGTCCAGCTTCATCGGCAGTGCAATCGAGTACTACGACTTCATGCTCTACGCCACTGCCGCCAGCCTCGTATTCAACAAGGTCTTCTTTGCAAATCTTGGCCCCGGCTTTGCCCTCTTCGCATCCTTCGTAACACTCGCCGTCGGCTACGTTGCACGCCCCCTTGGTGGCCTGATCTTCGGACACTTCGGGGACAGGCTGGGCCGCAAGAAGATGCTGGTTCTCTCCATGCTCATCATGGGCTTCGGCACCACGATGATCGGCTTGCTGCCCACCACATCCCAGATTGGGATTGCCGCACCCATTGCGTTGGTGGTCCTCCGACTGGTCCAAGGCGTGGCGGTGGGCGGTGAATGGGGTGGCGCTGCCCTAATGGCCATCGAGCACGCGCCCAAGAAACACCGCGGCTTCGCGGCAGCTTTCGCCAACGCCGGCGGACCGGCCGGAGCCATCCTGGGCACCCTCGCGCTGTCCCTGTTCGCAGCACTGTCCGGCGACGACTTCCTGGCTTGGGGTTGGCGCGTACCATTCCTGCTCAGCGCCGCGCTGATCGCGGTGGGAATGGTCATCCGCCTAAAGGTGTCCGAAACACCGGCTTTCCAGAAACTTGAAGCAGAAGGAGCCAAGCGCCGGGTGCCCCTACTGGATGTCCTCAAAAACAACCGTCGCGCCGTGGTGCTCGGTTTGCTCGCCACCACGGCCTTTTACGTGTGCCAATCCATGACCACGGTGTGGGGCGTATCGGTTGCCGTGGAGAACGGCGCCGACAAGAACGGCGTGCTGAACATCAAAGCGTTCGCAGCGCTGCTGACGTTGATTATCTGCTTCTACTCGGCGCGACTCAGCGACAGGATCGGACGGCGTCGGGTCCTCGTCGGCGCATCCCTCTTGGGCGCCGTCCTTGCTTACCCCATCCTGCTGCTCATCGACAACGGTGAACTGTGGGCGTTTGCCCTGGCGATCGTGCTGGGCAACGGCTTGGTGCAAGGCTTCCTCTACGGCCCTATCGCCGCCTACGTGGCCGAACAATTTCCCACCCGTAACCGCTACACAGGCGCTTCGCTGGCGTATCAAGGTGCCTCGATGGTCGGTGCGGGCTTCACACCCATGATCGTCGCTGGCCTGAGCCTCGCAGCCGGCGGTGGGTTGTGGCTGATAGCGGCGTTCTGGATCGCCGCGATGCTTGCGGCAGTGGTTGCCGTGAGGCTAACTCCCGAGGGCACCCATCGCGAACTCGACTAGTGCCACGAAACGCAGTCAGCCCCCTCACGGTGTTCCGTGCGGGGGCTGGCTGTTTTGGTGGGGTTAGTCGCGTCTGTTTAGTCCAGATGCGTGGGGCCGAACATCTTCAGCAATGTTTCAACCACGACGACGTTGGGACCGTCCGCTGCGAAGGACGCCTTGAGCGCGTCCCCCACTTCCTCCGGGGCAACCCGACGGGCAGGCACACCGAAGGACTCGGCCAACTTGACGAAGTCCGGGCGGGCGAGCTCGGTAGCAGTGGCCTGGCCGAAGGCGCCCACCATGTACTCGCGCAGGATGCCGTAGCCGCCGTCGTCCACGATCAGCCAGGTGACCGGGACGTTGTGCTGCTTGGCGGTGGCTAGCTCGGAGATGGAGTACATGGAAGATCCGTCACCGGATACGGCCAGCACACGACTCGGCTTGCCCGTGGTTTCAAGACCCACGGCACCGCCGATTGCTGCCGGGAAGCCGTAGCCGAGGCCGCCGGCCCCTTGGGCGGAGTGGAACTGACCCTGCCGGGCGTCCCAGCAGCTCCAGCCCCAGTACGCGGAGATGGTCATGTCCCAGAACGTCTGCATGTCAGCCGGGACGGCCTCGCGGATGTCGGCCATGAACTTCAGTTCCTTGGCCAGATCCTGTGATTCCAGGCGTGCTTTGACCTTAGCCAGGGATTCCTTGACGACGTCTTCGGGGCTGGTGCCGTGCCAATCACGCTTGGTTGCGTCCGAAGCCCCTGCCGTTGCGAGGGCTTCGTCCAGCGCGGCGAGCGCTTGGCCGGCATCGGCACGGATACCCAGGCCGGGGCGGTTGGATTCGAGGACCCGGGGTTCGGCGTCGATCTGGATGATGCGGCCGCGGGGCTCGAATGTGAAGTAATTGGAAGTCACTTCACCCAGGGACGAGCCAATGACGATCAAAACGTCGGCGTCTTCCAGGACATCGGTCATGTACCGGTCCTCGATCCACGACTGCAACGACAACTCGTGGGTCCACGGGAACGCACCATTGCCGCCGGGAGTACAGATCACCGGCGCGCGCAGCTGCTCGGCAATCGAGAGCAGGGACTTCTCGGCCCGGCCACGACGCGTACCGCCGCCTGCGATGATCGCCGGACGTTCCGCCGTCGAAAGCCATTTCACGGCTTCGCGGATCAGCTCGACGCGCGGCGGGTTATCGAATGCCTCGGCCAGCGCATCCTCCACCGGAGGAACCATGATGGGATCCAGGAGGACGTTCTGCGGGATTTCGATCCAGACCGGGCCCTGTGGCGAGGAAATCGCCTCGGTCCAGGCGTCCTGGATGGCCGACGGGATACCCGAGGCGTGCTGGATCAGGCGCTGGCTCTTGGTGACGTTCGCGGCCGAGGCCTTCTGGTCATCGAGCTGGTGCAGCATGCCTTTGCGGCGTGCACCCAGGCCGTCGAGGGGGATCTGGCTGGCGACAACCACCATGGGAACACCCGTAGCGTAAGCCTCCTGAAGGCCGGCCAGGGAGGTGAGCGCGCCAGGACCGGTGGACAGGAACAGCACACCTACCTCGCCGGTGGCGCGGGAGTAACCGTCGGCTGCGAACGCCGAGTTGTTCTCCACGCGGGAGGAGACGAAGTGCAGGTTGCCGCGGCCCATGGCGTCAAAGAGACCCAATGCGTGCTGGCCGGGGATACCGAAGACGGTCTTAGCGCCCAGCGCTTCAAGGGTCTCGACGACGAGGTCCCCGCCGTTGCGCTGGTTGGTGCCCTTGGTGGGGGCCGCTGTGCCGGGATCGAAATCAATCATCGCTGGTCCCCGGCCGTTGCGGTTGCCTGTGCGAGTTCGGCCATGCGAGCGCCGAGGGCCTGCTGCGCGTAACCGTTCGGGGCACCTTGGCGGTCGCCTTCCACGGCGTTGTCCGCCATGAGGGTCACGAGCTCGTACGCTACGTGGCTGCCTGCAACACCGGTGATCTCGGCGTGGTCGTAGGCAGGAGCAACTTCAACGATGTCCGCTCCCACGAGGTTCATGCCACGGAAGCCACGGATAATTTCGAGGAGTTCGCGGCTGGTGATGCCGCCGGCTTCGGGGGTGCCGGTACCGGGTGCGTGTGCTGGGTCCAAAACGTCGATGTCCACGGAGATGTACAGCGGGCGGTTGCCGATGCGGTCACGGATCTTGGCTACGGTTTCCAGGACGCCTTGGTAGTAGACGTCAGCTGAAGTGACGATTCCGAAGCCGAAGCGGTGGTCGTCGTCGAGGTCCTTCTTGCCATACAGGGGGCCGCGGGTACCCACGTGGCTGATGGCTTCGGTGTCCAGGATGCCCTCTTCCACCGCGCGGCGGAACGGGGTGCCATGAGTGTACTCGGCACCGAAGTACGTGTCCCAGGTGTCCAGGTGGGCGTCGAAGTGGAGCATCGCAATGGGCTCTCCTGCCCGCTCCGCCGCTGCCCTCAAGAGCGGGAGTGCAATGGTGTGGTCGCCACCGAGGGTTACCAGCTTGCTGCCATTGGCCGTGAGGTCCAAGGCGTTCTGTTGGACAGTCTCGATGGCCTCGTTGATGTTGAACGGGTTTACGGCCATGTCGCCGGCATCGGCAACCTGGATGTTCTCGAAGGGGCTGACGTCCCAGGCAGGGTTGTACGGGCGCAGCAGTCGGCTGGCTTCGCGTACATGGTTGGCACCGAAGCGCGCCCCGGGGCGGTAGGAGACACCGGAGTCGAAGGGAACGCCCACTACTGTGACGTCAGCCTTGGAGACCTGGTCCAGTCGGGGCAGGCGGGCATAAGTGGCGGCACCGGCGTAACGCGGAATGCGGGATGAATCGATGGGTCCGAGGTTCCCGTTGGCCGTAATGCGAAGCTCTTCCAAAATATGCCTCTCCTTCGAGTTGGATCAGTTGCTGTGACTCCCATCATACACTCGAAGTTGCCTTATATGCATCACATGTTTACAAGGGATTCGGCTGCGTTCAGCTTGAGATGCCGGTCACAGCGGGCGTTATGATTCCATAAAAACCGGGGCCCCGGCGTCGAATACGGCCATACGCTCCTAGCGGACGCAGCATCCGGCTGCACGAAAGGACACCGTGACCACCCTGACGAGGCCTCCGGCCGACCCGGCCGATCAGCCCAAAAATTCCTTCAAGCTCAAATCCTGGCTGCTGGAAGGAATGCCGGACACCTCAGGGAAACGGCAGGGACCTCACGGCCGGCCTGCGGACTCGCATAAGCCGCAAGCCTGGTGGAAGGTCATGTGCCTCACCGGACTCGACTACTTCTCCACGCTCGGCTACCAGCCGGCCATCGCCGCCCTTGCCGCCGGATTGCTCTCCCCGCTGGCCACGCTACTTCTGGTCCTGGCAACCCTGGCCGGCGCGCTCCCCGTCTACCGGCGCGTGGCCAAGGAAAGCCCGCGCGGCGAAGGGTCCATCGCCATGCTTGAACGCCTGCTTCCACGATGGGGAGGCAAGCTCTTCGTCCTTGCCCTCCTTGGCTTCGCCGCAACCGACTTCATGATCACCATCACGCTCTCCGCCGCCGACGCCACAGCCCACCTCATCGAGAACCCCTTCGCGCCGCACTTCCTCGAAGGCCAACAAGTGGTCATCACGCTGGCTTTGATCGCCGGCCTGGGTGTCGTCTTCCTGCGCGGATTCAAGGAAGCCATCAACGTGGCAGTAGTGCTGGTGGCGGCGTTCCTTGCACTCAACCTCGTGGTGATTGCCGTCTCCATGACCCACCTCCTCACGGAATCACGCGTCATAACCGACTGGTGGACCGCACTCACCACCTCCCACGGCGACCCCATCATGATGATCGCCCTGGCACTGCTGGTGTTCCCGCGCCTGGCACTGGGACTCTCCGGATTCGAAACCGGTGTTGCCGTCATGCCCCAGATCAAGGGCCACGCCACAGACACCGAAGCCAACCCGGCAGGCCGGATCAAGGGCGCCCACAAGCTCCTCACCACCGCCGCCATCATCATGAGCTCGTTCCTCATCACCTCCAGCTTCACCACCGTCATGCTGATCCCCGCCGCAGAATTCCAGGACGGCGGCAAGGCCGAGGGCCGCGCGCTGGCCTACCTCGCTCACAAGTTCCTTGGGGACGGCTTCGGAACTGTCTATGACGTCAGCACCATTGCCATTCTGTGGTTCGCCGGCGCGTCAGCCATGGCCGGGCTCTTGAACCTTGTCCCCCGCTATCTGCCCCGCTACGGCATGGCACCTGCGTGGGCCCGGGCTCTCCGTCCACTGGTTCTGGTGTTCACGGTCATCGCCTTCATCGTCACCATCATTTTCCAGGCGGACGTCAACGCCCAGGGTGGCGCGTACGCCACGGGCGTGCTGGTCCTGATTACCTCGGCTTCAATAGCCGTGACCCTGTCCGCGCGGCGAAAGAAGCAGCGGGCGCAGGTCATTGGATTTGGACTGATCTCGCTCGTTTTCGTCTACACCACCGTGGTCAACTCGATCGAGCGCCCCGACGGCCTGAAGATTGCCGCCCTCTTCATCCTGGGCATCATGGTTGTCAGTTTTACCTCCCGCATGCGGCGCGCCTTCGAACTCCGGGCCACGCACATCAAGATGGACGAGAAAGCCCTCGAATTCACGGCCAACGCTTCCGAAGGCCCTGTCCGCATCATTGCCCACGAGCCCAAGCACCTCAGTGCAAGCCGTTATAGGGAGAAGCTTCAGCACGCCCAGCAGGCAAGCCACCTGCCCGTTGACTGCGACGCCGTCTTCATCGAGGTCATTGTGGACGACAGCTCGGACTTCGAGCAGGAACTCCAAGTTGTGGGCAAGCTCCGGCACGGGTTCAAAATCCTGGAAGTGCACAGCAACAACGTGCCCAACACAGTGGCCGCAGTACTCCTCCACATCCGGGACGTCACCGGATTCATGCCGCACATCTACTTCCGCTGGACCGAGGGCAACCCGATTTCCAACCTCAGCAAGTTCCTCTTCTTTGGCGAAGGAGAGATTGCGCCGGTAACCCGCGAAGTGCTGAGGGAAGCCGAGCCGGACATCACCCGCCGGCCGTGGGTGCACGTGGGCTAACCGCCCGGATCCGCGCGCCGATACTACAGATAATGCCCATGTTTGCTGCAAACATGGGCATTATCTGTCACCTCGCGAGGGGTGGGCCTAGCGGCTCGCGGCCGGCACCAGCACCCACAACACCTCCACGGTCTCGTCCGTGGGGTTAATCCAGGTGTGGGGTTCGCGGCCCGGGAAGGAGAGCGTGTCCCCCTCTTCGAGGTCGTACTCCTCATTGGTCAGGATGAGCTTGATCCGGCCCTTGACCACATGCAGGACGTCCACGTCGCAGTCCACGGCATAGAGCTCGTTTTCACCGCGGCCACGAGGCTCGATGGTTGCCTGCAGGATCTGGAGCCGACGCTCGGAGCGGGCGGTCAACAAACGCTCCACGATGCCCTGGCCACCCAGGGAGATGCGGGGGCCGTCGTCGCGCTTGGTCAGGTGTGTCTCCGGAGCTGCGAACAGGTCCCCCACGGATACGGACAGCACTTGGCAAAGAGTGACCAGCGAGGCGACCGACGGCGATGTCAGGTCCCGCTCCACACGGCTGAGGAAGCCTTTGGTCAGGCCGGTAGCATCCGCCACTTGCTCGATGGTGAGCCGCTGCGCTTGCCGGGCTGCGCGGATTCTGGAACCGATGGCAACGGGAACATTGCTCGGTTCAACGGGTAGAGCCTTCATTCACGAACCTTTCAGGCCTGTCATGTGGCCCTGTCATTGGAGCAATAGTAGCCGGGAGACAGGACAAGAGCGCCAGAATACGCGAAAGCATGACCAAAGGATCTTGACTGTTACTCCCATCACAACATATCCTCATAGGCAACAAGTGTTGTCTGTGAGGCACACAACACATCCCCCAATCTCCAATCGTCAGCACAGAGACTTCGACGCTTCGCAGGAGTATCGTCGAAAACCCCAACCTCCGTGCATCAGCTCCAAGGACCGTTCATGGAATCTTCGGCTATAAACATCGCAATCGTGGTGGTGTACCTGCTCGCCATGCTGGCATTCGGCTGGTGGGGCAAGTCCCGCACCAAGAACAACAGCGACTTCCTGGTGGCCGGCCGCCGCCTGGGACCCTTCCTTTACACCGGCACCATGGCCGCAGTGGTCCTCGGTGGCGCATCCACCGTGGGCGGCGTCGGCCTCGGTTACAAGTTCGGTATCTCCGGCATGTGGCTGGTTGTGGCCATCGGTTCAGGCGTGCTACTGCTCAGCCTGCTCTTCGCCGGAACCATCCAAAAGCTCAAGATCTACACGGTCTCGCAGATGCTGACCCTCCGCTATGGCAGCACGGCAACCCAGACCTCGGGCATCGTCATGTTGGCCTACACGCTGATGCTGTGTGCCACGTCCACCGGTGCCTACGCCACCATCTTCGTGGTCCTCTTCGGCTGGGAGCGTTGGCTCGCGATCGCCATCGGCGGCGCGATCGTGCTGGTCTACTCCACCATTGGCGGCATGTGGTCCATCACCTTGGCCGACCAGGTCCAGTTCGTCATCAAGACCGTGGGAATCTTCTTCCTCATGCTCCCCTTCGCCCTGAACGCCGCGGGTGGCCTCGACGGCATCCGAGCCCGCGTCGATGAGAGCTTCTTCGACATCGGCGGCATCGGCCTCCAGACGATCATCACCTATTTCGTCGTGTACACCCTTGGCCTCCTCATCGGTCAGGACATCTGGCAGCGCGTGTTCACCGCCAAGAACCCCACAGTTGCCCGCTGGGGCGGCGCTACCGCCGGCGTCTACTGCATCCTCTACGGCTTCGCGGGTGCCCTGATCGGCATGGCTGCCAGCGTCGCCCTCTCCGGCATCGAAATCGCCGCCAAGGACGACGTCTACGCAGAGGTCGCTACCCGACTCCTGCCCATTGGCATCGGCGGCTTGGTTCTTGCTGCAGCTGTGGCCGCAATGATGTCCACGGCGTCAGGCGCACTGATTGCTGCTGCAACCGTTGCCCGCGCAGACGTAATGCCTTTCGTTGCCAGCTGGTTTGGCAAGAAGGTGGACACCTCCGACTCCGATAACCCTGAGCACGACGTCAAGGCCAACCGTTACTGGGTACTCGGCCTGGGGATCGTTGCAATCATCATCGCCATCTCCACCAAGGATGTGGTGGCCGCACTAACCATTGCCTACGACATCCTGGTTGGCGGCCTCCTCGTGGCCATCATTGGCGGCTTGGTGTGGAAGCGTGGAACGGGCATCGCCGCAGCATGGTCCATGGCGGCCGGTTCGGTGGTAACCCTCGGAACCATGATCGTCCTTGAGATCAACGCCGAAGTTCCCCTCGATGGCATCTACGCCAACGAGCCCATCTACTTCGGTTTGATCGCCTCGGCTTTGGTGTACATAGTGGTCTCACTTGCCAGCAAGCCCACGGATCCGGCAGTCATGAAGGCCTGGACGGATCGCGTTGCCGGTACCCGCGTGGCCGAGGAAGAGCTCACTACCCCCGCTTCCTAGGCGGGCACAAAGAACCAGGCAAGGTTCGGGAAACAAGTAAAGTTCGACGGCGGCGCCTCCCCTTTTCGGGGCGGCGCCGCCGTTGCGCTATGCCCGGGAAGCATGCGTTGGAAGGCCCGCTCTACACGCCAAAACCACCCCAAAGCGCGCAAAGCAGGCCCCACAAGACACCCCCACCCCTTGGAAGGCCCGATCTACACCCCAAAACCACCCCAAAGAGCGCAAACCAGGCCCCACAACACAAGCAGGCCCCACAACACACCCCACCCCTTGGAAGGCCCGCTCTACACGCCAAAACCACCCCAAAGCGCGCAAAGCAGGCCCCACAACACAACCGGGCCCCACAACACACCCCCACCCGTTGCAAGGCCCGCTCTACACGCCAAAACCACCCCAAAGCGCGCAAAGCAGGCCCCACAAGACACCCCCACCCCACAACGGGTGGCCGAACACCAATGCGGTAGGGTGGTCCCAGCTTCAAGAGATGTGGTGCCAAGCTCCGACTGGCCACACACCAACCCCATGTTCACGGGTGGTTCGGATGAGGAAGCGGCCCGTCCCGGACCAGAGACAACCGAGCGGGCAAGAGCACTCCCCCAAGGAGCAGTCCCTTGCCGTACCAAGGCGATACCACCCCGGTAAACACAACAGCACCCAGTACCCCGGCCGGAACGGCCACCCCCACGGTCGCGGTGATCCCCGCCGTCGACCTCTTCCTGGGCACGGTGACCATCACTGCCAAGGCTGGAACCGAGCAGTTCAGACATGCCCAACCGCAGCTCATCGCGCAGGCGTTGGCCCAGGCCGTCCGGCCGACGCACTGGTGTGAGTCGTCCACGACACTAACGGTGACTGTTGCGGCCGTCGGAAAACGGGCGGGCGTCCAACGTCACTTCACACTAGGGCACTAGGGCTCTAGGGCACAGGGACCAGGCCTAAGCTTCCTCGTCTTCTTCGCGGAACTCTTCGGTTTCATCTATGGGGACAACGCGTTCGTCGTCCTCGGGGGCGTCCACTTCCCCTACCCAGGGTTCGTCCACTTCCTGGTCTTCGGCGTAGTCGTAGGCCGGGTCGGACTCAATGGTTGTCCGTTCCGGGTAGTTGGCGTGTGATTCGGTGGTGTTCATGGTGCAACCTCCGTCTCGTGGGCCTGTTCTGGTGGGCGGTTCAGCCCGTTGACCCGAATGCAGGAATCCAGTGGCGGAAGGGCCCCGCCCCTGTCCTTCCATCTGAGCACCGGCACCGTCGAGGGTCAAGGAAATTACGGTGCACCGAACATTCCAGTTAAGGAATACCAGCCAAAAATCCGCGCGGATAAGCGGTAGTGTGGGGCGTGCAATGGGGCCGCAACTACCCCAACCAGCACAGGAGACAAAGTGCAGATGCACCAGGAATCCCACAGTTCGTCGAGCTCCGCTCCGGACCCCACCCCCGAATCAGCAACCGCCGAAAACGCCAGCACGCAACCCGCGCCGCCCTCGCACGCGGACATTCGCCGGTGGCGGCAGTACCTCGCCGATGAGCGTGCCGAGGCCGCCGTCTACCGCGAACTGGCCCAGCGACGTCACGGCGAAGAACGCCAAATCCTGCTCGCCCTGGCCGAAGCCGAAGGCAGGCACGAAGCCCACTGGCTCAAGCTCCTTGGCGAGCATGCCGGTATGCCCAAGGCAGCTTCCACCCGCAGCCAGTTCCTGGGCTTCCTGGCCCGCAACTTCGGTTCAGTGTTCGTCCTCGCTCTGGCACAGCGCGCCGAAGGCCGTTCCCCGTACGGCACCGAACCTGCCGCGACGCCTGCCATGGTGGCCGATGAACAAATCCACGAAGAAGTAGTCCGCGGCTTGGCCACACGCGGACGCAACCGGCTCTCCGGAACCTTCCGCGCGGCCGTTTTCGGCGCCAACGACGGCCTGGTCAGCAACCTTTCCCTGGTCATGGGCATGGCCGCAACCGGCGTGCCCAGCCCCGTGGTGCTCATGAGTGGCGTCGCGGGTCTCCTCGCCGGGGCCCTCTCCATGGGTGCGGGCGAATACGTCTCGGTCCGCTCGCAGCGGGAGCTCCTTAACGCAACCCTGCCCACGCAGGCCACTCTGACCGCGGCACCGTCCTTGGACATCGAGCACAACGAGTTGGTCCTGGTGTACTTGGCCCGTGGCATGACGCGTGAAGCCGCGGAGCATCGTGCTGCCGAGCGCATGGGATTGTTCAGCTGCGACTGCGATCCCAGCCTTTCCTTGCAGCCGGAGAAGCCACCCACTGACGATCATGAATCCGTCGGTTCGGCGTGGGGTGCAGCGATGTCCAGCTTCTGCTTCTTCGCTTCGGGCGCCATTGTGCCCATCCTGCCGTTCATTTTCGGCATGACGGGCATCGCCGCCTTGCTGGTTGCCGGCGTTCTGGTGGGTATCGCGCTCCTGGCTACCGGCGCCGTCGTCGGCTTGTTGTCCGGAACCTCGCCGCTGAGCCGCGGACTCCGGCAGCTTGCCATCGGCCTGGGTGCGGCGGCGGCCACGTATGGTCTGGGCTTGGCGTTCGGAGCAGCGATCGTCTAAGTTTGGACGGCTCGGTCCGGAGACCGTAATGTTGGTTCGTCCTCCGCGCTGCCCCGCGTGACCAGGGCATCAGGAATGGAGAACCGTGGACCCGGAGCGGGAAGCAACGCGCGTGCCGAAGCACCGACGCACTGGAACAGCCTTGCGTGTTCTCCGCGGCGTCCTCATGGCCGTCATTGCCGCCGTCGTCGCCGTTCTGGTCAGTGGATTCCTGCAGGGCGACCCTCGCATCACCGCGCTGTTCCCGGGCGTGAGCGTGCCGGGAACCACAGAGGACCAGCCGGGTGGAGCCGAACCGGCGCGCCCCCTCGACGCGCCGCCGCCCGGACTTGAGGAGGCGGACGCCCCACTGGCCTCGCCTTCAGCGCCCGGCACCACCAACGATTCGTACAAGTTCCTGGCCACGAACGACGACGGCACCCCGGTAGGTTACTCGCCTTGCCGTCCGCTCCATTACGTTGTCAACGATGCGTCCGCACCCATTGGCTCAGACGCCCTCCTGACCGCCGCCTTGGCAAATATTTCTGCGGCGTCCGGCATCCAGTTCATCAACGATGGCACCACTGACGAGTTGCCGGTGGACCGACGCGAGCCCTACCAGCCGTCCAAATACGGCGACCGGTGGGCTCCCCTGCTGATTTCCTGGACCACACCGGTGGAAGCCCCTGCGCTGGCAGACAACGTCATCGGCACGGGAGGCAGCACCATGTACTCCCTCAACAAGGGACCCAAAAGCTACATCACCGGGAGCCTGGAGCTGGACACCCCACAGGTAACGGAACTACTCGCGAGTCCCGGCGGGGCCGACTACGTCCTGGCAGTCATGCAACACGAACTGGGCCATGTCATGGGCCTTGACCACGTGGATGACCCGATCCAACTCATGTACCCGGAAATCGGCGCCCCCGACGGCCTCGCGGCGGGCGACCTGAATGGCCTTCATCTTCTCGCCTCGGCACCCTGCCGCAAGGACATCTGACTCTTTCACGCTTCAAGCATTCCCGGCATGGACTCCCGGTGGAGTGGGACTTATGCTGACGAATACGGCCGACGGCGGCGCCCCACTTCCCGTCGCAGCCGCCACGTCAGGGGGTTCCATGGAACCTTATGGGTCGCCCAAGTGGCCGGACCCCGATCCCCCTCGTCCGAATTACCTTCCGCGTGCCCCACGCTCACCGGAGCCTCCACCGGTCAGGCCGCCGATCAAGCACAGCAGCATCGCGGCCATCCTGTTCCTCTTCAGCGTGCTCGGCTTGGTGTGCGCGGGAGCCTACTTCAGCGGCGAACTCCAGCAGCTCCTTTACGGATCGTCCGCCACGCAGAGCCAGGCGCCCCGCCCCGGGCTGGCACCTTTCGGCCAGCGCCAGGAGCCGGTTCCGGGGCTTGAGGAAGCCGACGCACCGCTTGGAACGCCGGCACCTCTGAACCGCCCCAGTTCCTCGTACAAGTTCCTGGCCGTCAAGGAAGACGGAACTCCGCTGGCGTACTCGCCGTGCCGGCCCATCCACTATGTGATCAACTCGGACCTCGCACCGCCCTCCTGGCAGCCGCTGGTGGAAGAAGCCGTGCGCCAGGCCGGCGAAGCCACAGGTTTGAA
Organism: Paenarthrobacter sp. GQ52; assembly: GCF_059759005.1. Taxonomy (NCBI): domain Bacteria; kingdom Bacillati; phylum Actinomycetota; class Actinomycetes; order Micrococcales; family Micrococcaceae; genus Paenarthrobacter; species Paenarthrobacter sp. GQ52. Next base: position 171,645 of record NZ_JCAXEJ010000001.1, on the reverse strand, counting down.
GTTCATCTACGACGGCCCCAGTTCCGAGGTTCCTTCCCCCAACAGGTCCGGGTACCAGCCCGAAAGGTACGGAGACCGCTGGGCTCCCGTGCTCATTGCGTGGAGCACGCCGGAGCAGGTGCCACGCCTGAGCGGGCAGACCGTGGGCCTTGGCGGAAGCTCCTCCATTGGCCTCAGCAACGGCTTTAAGGCCTACGTCACGGGCACGGTGTCCCTGGATGCCCCACAATTCGCGGACATCGTGGACGCTCCCAGCGGAGAAGAGATCGGCGTAGCAGTCATCATGCATGAGCTGGGACACCTCCTCGGCTTGGATCACGTGGATGATCCCCGGCAGCTCATGTTCGACCAAGCCTCCTGGGTACGCGGTTACGCTGCGGGCGACCGGACTGGTTTGGCCCAGCTGGGCACGGGTCCCTGCAGCAAAGACTTCTGAGGGCCTACCCGGCAACCACTGCGAGCGCGTCCTCCACCGTGTCCACCAGGAAAATCCTGTCCTCCATGGGCTTTCCGGCCGCGAGGCTGCGCAACATGGGCCAGGCGGGAAAGGTCTTTTCCCAGTGTTCGGGGCCCACCAGCACCATGGGCGTGATGGTCTCGGGGGCTCCGTAGTAGTTCTCGCACGCGTCCTGGAAGATCTCCTGCACCGTCCCTGCCGCGCCCGGGAGGAACACGATCCCTCCATTGCAGAGCTCCAGCAAGATCGCTTCCCGGACGGCGTTGGCGAAGTATTTGGCGATGTGGGTGGCGAACAAATTCGGCGGCTCATGACCGTAGAACCATGTTGGGATACCGAGCGTCGGGGTGCCGGCGGGATAACGTTCGACGACGGCGGCTGCTTGCCGCGCCCAAGCCGTCACGGAGGGCCGGAACCCCGGCACAGCGGCGAGCGACTCAAGCGCAGCCGTGGAGTCGGCGTCGGGCAGTCCGCTCAAGTAGGCACCAAGGTTGGCTGCTTCCATGGCGCCGGGGCCTCCGCCCGTGGCTACCGTAAAGCCTGCTTGGGCCAGTAGCCGTCCCAGCCGCGCGGCGTCGGCGAATGCATTGGTGCCCCGTTGCGCGGCGTGTCCGCCCATGACGCCAACCATCTTTCTCCCGGAGAGCGCGCCATGGTCCAGCAGCTCGTCCAAGGCATCGCCGATTGCGTGATCGTGCAGGGCTGCGGCGAGGGTGGCGTCCAGGCTGCCCCGCTGCCCGGGCAGGATGCTCCACTGGTAGACGCGGGCATCGAGGGTGGATTCGTACTCCGTGGAGGCGATGTCCTCGTACAGTTCACTGGCCGTGTAAACGCTGCTTCGGTACGGGTTGAAGGGCACGTTGTGAAGCTGGGGGAAGATGAGGGCTCCCCGCCGGCGGAGGCTTTCTTCCACACCGTCGTCGAAAGTGCATCCCAGGAAGATCGCACCTTGGGGGTCCAGAGCCCTGAGGTCCTGCGAACGGCCCCGAAGGTCCAGAGACTGTGCGTGCCATCCGTTCATGGACCTGGCCCCTGCGCTTACCAGCTGGTGGAAGTGGACCACGCTTTCGACGTCGAGCGTTCGCGGACTCGGGTTCAAGGCTCCGGAGCGATTCATGGTTTCAGCGTAGTTGTCCGCCGGGCTCCACGGCCGGGTGTTTGGGTGTGCGGCAGCAGTCCGGTGCATCATGAAGCATGAAGAGTCCAAGAGTTGCGCGTCCGCGCATCGGCGTTCCGGTCCGTCTCAGTAGTTCGGACACCCCCGACGCCCGCGTGGGTGAAGCGAACCAGCTCTTTACGTACATCGTGGACCTGCTGCGCGAGGCAGGCGCAGTTCCGGTGCTGTTGACCCCTGTTTCCGCTGACAGCGCCGGGCGGCTGGCCACCGAGATGCAAACGCTCGACGGCGTGTTGCTGCCGGGAGGCGGCGATATCAGCCCACGCCTTTATGGGCAGGATCCTGACGAGTCGCTGTACGACGTGAACCCTGAGCAGGACCACCTGGACATGGATGTTGCCCGGGCAACAATTGACGCGGGGCTGCCGCTGTTAGGCGTCTGCCGTGGACACCAACTGTTGAACGTCCTCTACGGCGGAACCTTGATCCAGGACATGGCGCCGTCGGCGGTCAACCACAACGGCCTGGATCCGCATGATCCCGAGGCCAGCGAATGGGCCTGGCACGACGTGCTCCTGACAGCCGGTTCCAAGATTGCGGGCCTGTATGGATCTCCTGATGGAAGTACCATCAAGATCGCCTCCGGGCACCATCAGGCAGTGTCCCGGGTAGGCGAAGGCCTGCAGGTCACTGCCGTGGCGGACGATGGAACCGTGGAAGCTTTGGAAGACCCTTCGCGATGGGTTGTTTCGGTCCAATGGCATCCGGAGGCCTCCCAGCTGCCCGACGCTGAGCGGTTGTTGCCCTTCAGGAATTTTGTGGATGTTTGCCGGAACCCTACCCATGGCCCATCTGCCGGAGTACAGTAACGCTCACTGCATCGTTTTCGCACCAGTGATCATCGGGGCAGTGAATAACTCCATTCGAAATGACGTCCTGGGGGCGTCGTAAGTTTGCCGGCTGGGGGGCCCAACATCTGCTCAAGGAGCATGGTTGTGGACCGTCCAAAATACGCTCGTCGTCATACCCGCTTATCATTCATCAGCACACGTTCCTTCGTCCGGCGAATCCTTGGATTTGTGCTGGGCCTTTCTGTTGCCCTTTCTTCAATTGTCTTCGGCTTTGCCAAGCCCGCCGCGGCAGCCGTACCCCCTTGTCCCGGTACCGGCGGCTCCCAGATGATCGTCGCTCATACAGACGACGATCTGATCTTTGTCAGCCCGGACTTCATGCGCGATGTCCATGCCAAGCGTTGCGTCCAGACAATCTACATCACCGCCGGCGAAGCCGGAGAAGGACAGGCCTACTGGAGCAGCCTTGAGAATGGTATCCGTGCTACCTACGCCTCAATGGCCGGGGTTGCCAACGCATGGACAGCCTCCGACGCCGCCATTTCACAGCGTCCCATCACGGTGCACACCCTCAACGCCGCTCCCAACATCTCGGTGATCTTCCTGAGACTCCCGGATGGTTACCCAAACGGCGGGGGCACCTCCCGCTACAACGGTCAGAGCATCCTCAAACTGTGGGATGGCCGGATCTCCAGCATTCGCCCCGTAGACGGCTCTGCAACATATACCAAAGCCCAACTCCAAACTGTGCTGAACCAGTTGGTGTCCGCATACAAGCCCACCACTTTCCGGACCCAGGACTGGACAGGCAACTTCACAACGCCCTATGACCACAGTGATCACTGGGCTGCTGCGAAGTTCGGGCAACTGGCTACACGGGCCTACACCGGCCCACATACCTCGTCGGCCTACGATGCCTACGTTATTGATGAGTACGCCCAGAACGTGACCGGTGCTGATCTGACAAATAAGGTAAACGCCTTCACTCGCTTCGCCGACTTCGATAAATACCTGTGTGGCTCCCCTTGCCCTGCCCCGCCCTACAGCGATTGGCTCAAACGGCAGTACATTACAGCCATCGAGTGGACCGGCAACGCGGCGAAATCGGCGGGAACCACCGTCTCTGCGTCCTCTCAGAGAGCCTCGGGACAAAGTCCGGAGAAAGCCCGTGACGGCTACGCCTGGGGTACGCCCATGGACGCCAACCGCGAGTGGGTCACCAATGGCGGCCGTGCAGGCAGTTGGATCCAGTACAACTTCTCGCCCGCCAAGACCATCAATGCTGTGACACTTTTTGATCGACCGGTCACCAGCGATCATGTCACGGGTGGCAACCTCATCTTCTCGGATGGCAGCACCGTCCCGGTTTCCGCCCTCCCGAATAACGGGTCAGGACTGACAGTGAATTTTCCTGCCAGGACCGTCAGTTCAGTGCGCTTCAACATCAGCTCCGTCAGCGGTTCCACCACCAGTGTGGGCTTGGCCGAATTCGAAGCACATATCACCGCTGACGTGGTTGCCCCCGTGGTGACAGCCACCCCCGCGGGCGGCACCTACGACATCGGGCAAAAGGTCACACTGGCCGTGAATGAGCCTGCCACGATCTACTACACAGTGGACGGGTCTACGCCCACACTGGCCAGCAGCAAATACGCCACCCCTATCACTGTGAACGGCCCGCTGACCCTGAAGTACTTCGCGGTGGACTCTGCGAACAATCCCTCCGCCGTGGTCACCCAGACATACTCCACCGGCCCGGATGTGACTAAACCGGTGGTAACGGCGAACCCGGCGGGCGGCGCCTACGCTCCGGGCACCGCCATCACCCTCACGGTCAATGAAGCGAATTCGGTGATCAAATACACCACCGATGGTAGCGACCCGTTGACAGCCGGACAGGTGTACTCCACACCGATAGTGTTCCCCGGCACGGCTCCCATGACGCTGAAATACTCTGCCACGGATCCTGCCGGAAACGTCTCCGACGTCGTCACCCAGACGTACACGGTTCCGCCGGACACCACAGCCCCTGTGGTCACAGCCAACCCCACCGGCCGCGCCTTGGCCAGCGGGGCCACCATCACCCTCTCGGCGAATGAACCCGGAGCGGCCATCTACTACACCACCGATGGCAGCACGCCCACGGCAACGGAATCAGCCACGAATATCAAGTACGCGGCTCCGATTGTCATGGGGAGTTCCAACCTCGTCCTCAAGTACATCGGGGTGGACACGGCCGGCAACACCTCGCCAGTGGGCACCCAGACGTACACCGTGCCCGCAGCCGGACCGCCGTCGGCCCATGACTACAACGGTGACGGTAAAGCCGATGTCCTGGCCTCCGACACCGCCGGCAATTTGCATCTTTACCCTGGGGACGGCGTGGGCGGCCTTTTGCCCCGGCAAGTAGCCCTACCGGCACCCGCCTGGTCCACCGTGACTGACACCATCACCCCCGGTGACTTCAACAAGGATGGCAAACCTGACTTGCTTGCCCGTGCCGGTGACGTCCTGTGGTTCTACCCCGGTAACGGTGCAGGCAGTTTCGGGGCCCGGGTACAGGTCAGTACCGGCTGGAGCACCATGAGCCAACTGTTCTCCCCTGGAGACTTCAGCGGCGACGGCATTCCGGACTTCATTGGCCGGCTCAGCTCAGGGGAGTTGCGGCTCTACGAAGGCAACGGCACCGGTGGCCAGCGGACACCCACCACCATTGGATCCGGCTGGAATGTGATGAATGCAATCTTCAGCACAGGGGACTTTAATGGAGATGGGAAGGGAGACGTGCTGGCGCGGCGCTCGGACACTGGCGCCCTCTGGCTGTATCCCGGAAACGGAACCCGCGGATGGCTCCAGTGGAAGCAAATCTCCACGGGTTGGGACAACCGAACAGCGATAGCCGGGCCCCGGGACCTGGACGGCGATGGCAGCAACGACGTCATAGGCCGCATCGGAGACACCCTGTGGCTGTATCCGGGCACGGGCAGCGGAGCGATCAGCATCGTGCCGCCCATCAGCCTCGGCACCGGCTGGCAGGCCATGAAGATCATCGCCTAGCCAGCCCCTAGGACCTGGCGCGGGTCGGAGTTTTCCCCCAGACTCTTCGGCCCGCGTCAGCTGACTTAAAGAACGACGACGGCCCGTCACCTTCCGTGCGGAAGGCGGCGGGCCGTCGTCGTGAGCTAGCTGTAAAGGCTAGAGCGTTGCGTAAACTTCGCGCAGCAGCTTGGCGGTCTCGGACGGCGTCTTGCCGACCTTTACACCAGCGGCTTCGAGAGCTTCCTTCTTGGCCTGGGCCGTACCGGCGGAACCGGACACGATGGCGCCAGCGTGACCCATGGTCTTACCCTCAGGAGCGGTGAAGCCGGCGACGTAGCCAACAACCGGCTTGGTGACGTTGGCCTTGATGAAGTCGGCTGCGCGCTCTTCAGCGTCGCCACCGATCTCACCGATCATGACGATTGCCTTGGTTTCCGGGTCAGCTTCGAAAGCTGCCAGGGCGTCGATGTGCGTGGTGCCGATGACGGGGTCGCCACCGATACCGATCGCGGTGGAGAAGCCGAGGTCGCGGAGTTCGTACATCATCTGGTAAGTCAAGGTACCGGACTTGGACACGAGGCCGATGGGGCCCTTGCCCGTGATGTTCGCCGGGGTGATGCCAACCAGGGCTTCACCGGGGGTGATGATGCCGGGGCAGTTCGGTCCGATGATGCGGGTGATCTGCTTGCCGTCAGCGTCCACCTTGGACTGGGCGAGTGCCCAGAATTCGGCGGAGTCCTGAACCGGCACACCTTCGGTGATGACAACGACGAGGCCAATGCCGGCTTCGATGGCTTCAACCACGGCGTCCTTGGTGAATGCCGGGGGAACGAAGACGATGGAGACGTCAGCGCCGGTTTCAGCGATGGCTTCCTTGACGGTGCCGAAGACGTTGATTTCCTTGTCGCCGTGCAGGACCGTGGTGCCGGCCTTGCGGGCGTTGACGCCACCAACAATGTTGGTGCCGGCCTTGAGCATCAGGGCGGTGTGCTTGGTGCCCTCGCCGCCGGTGATGCCCTGAACGATGACCTTGGAGTCCTTGTTGAGGTAGATAGACATTGTCGCGTCCCTTTACTTAGCTGCGTTGGCGAGCTCGGCGGCCTTGTCGGCGCCCTCGTCCATGGTGGCGGCCAGGGTAACCAGCGGGTGGTTGGCCTCGGTCAGGATGCGGCGGCCTTCCTCAACGTTGTTGCCGTCGAGGCGAACGACCAGCGGCTTGTTCGCGGAGGAACCGAGCTCAGCCAGTGCACCGACGATGCCCTTGGCAACGGCGTCACAAGCAGTGATGCCACCGAAGACGTTCACGAACACGCTCTTGACCTGGGAGTCGCCAAGGATAACGTCCAGACCGTTGGCCATGACCTCGGCGGATGCTCCACCGCCGATGTCCAGGAAGTTGGCGGGCTTGACGTTGCCGTGGTTCTCGCCGGCGTAAGCAACGACGTCGAGGGTGGACATCACAAGACCGGCGCCGTTGCCGATGATGCCTACTTCGCCGTCCAGCTTGACGTAGTTGAGGTCCTGTGCCTTGGCCTTGGCCTCGAGCGGGTCAGCCGCGTCCTTGTCTTCCAGGTGTGCGTGGTGCACGTGGCGGAAGTCAGCGTTCTCGTCCAGGGAGACCTTGCCATCGAGGGCAACGATTTCACCTGCGCCGGTACGGACCAGCGGGTTGACCTCAACCAGGGTTGCGTCTTCCTTCTTGAAAACGTCCCAGAGCTTCAGAATGACGTCGGCTACCTTGCCGCGCAGTTCCTCCGCGAAACCTGCAGCTGCGACGATCTCGTCAGCCTTGGCCTGGTCGATGCCCACAGCGGGGTCGATGGCGATCTTGGCCAGGGCCTCGGGACGCTCGACTGCAAGCTGCTCGATTTCCATGCCGCCTTCTACCGAGCACATGGCCAGGTAGTTGCGGTTGGCGCGGTCCAGGAGGACCGAGAAGTAGAATTCCTCGGCGATGTCAGCACCCTGGGCAATCATCACCTTGTTGACGGTGTGGCCCTTGATGTCCATGCCCAGGATGTTGGTGGAGTGCTCAAGCGCCTCTTCGGCGGTCTTGGCAACCTTGACGCCGCCAGCCTTGCCGCGGCCACCAACCTTAACCTGTGCCTTTACGACAGTTACGCCGCCGATCTTCTCGGCAGCTGCCTTCGCTTCTTCAGGAGTGTGCGCCACGATGCCGGCGAGCACGGGTACACCGTGCGCCTCGAACATATCGCGCGCCTGATATTCAAACAGGTCCACGGTTTAGTGTCCTTCTACGTCGAAGTAGTTTTCTGTTCAGCCGGGAACCGCGATGACCGCGATAGCCAGCTGCGGAAAGTACGCGGTAACAACCGGGATTGAAGCCGGTCACATTGCGTAAGGTCCTCTCGGAACTTTAGCCCTTTGAGGAGTCCCGCCAGCTACACACTACCTGTTAAGTGAGTAACCTTACACTTCTATCGGATGTAGAAAAACCGCATAATGACGCGGTTTTTGGGCCGTCGGAGGGCGTTCGGCGACGGTTCAGGACGCTTCTTTCAGGTTCCCGCGGACCGTTTTGCCGCCGTCGGAAATCAACTGGTATCCCTCGCGGTTCACGAAGAATGCCACGCCACCAGAGACGTTTCCGCAGGCAACGCCGCCGTTATAGGCCGAACACCGGAGACCGTTGCGCTCGATGTTCTGCCCGTCCGGAAGCTCCCGGAGTTTGGAAATGGGACCCCCGCCACTGCCCTTTGGCCCGAACTCAGACTCCATTTGTGTTACGCCGGAACGACATGAGCCGTAGACGGCCTTCTCCGGAGTCAACAGCGCCGTCCCTCCGAGGTAGCCAAGGCCTGTCCCCGCGCAGTCCTCCACGATGTCATCCAGGTCCGGTTTGGCATACTTGGCCAGCTCGCAATGCGCCACAGGAACAACTGCGAACTTGTTGTTGGCCGCGTCGGAGTAGGAGTTGGCCTCATAGGGAAGATTGACGTGCCCGCCCCGGGAAGATGTCAGGGCGCACACAATGTTCTTGTCAGCAGTGATGAACGCTGTGACATCCTCGCCCGCGGACAGGGTGGTCTGCTCAGTGACAGGAACCTGCTGGAGCTGTTCCAGCGGCGGCAACGGCGCCGGCGGCACATAGTTGGGATCTTCGGTGGCGAAAGAGCACCCGGTGGCCAGCACCATGATCAAGGCAGCCAGGATCCCCCAAACAGTCCGTCGCATGCCCCTCATTATGCCGTGCCGTGTCATGCATCGAGTTTGGTCAGGGGTGCATACCGCAATAGCAGCCGCTTCTCGCCGACGTCGAACTTCACCTTCGCAACCGTTTTGTCCCCCGCGCCTTCGATGCCCAGCACCACGCCGTTGCCGAAGCTCGTGTGGTTGACTTTGTCCCCCACCACAACCGAAATGACTTCCTTTTGCGGCTGGACCCTGTTGCGTACGACGGCGGCAGGGACGTCGGCGTCGAACCCTGCGGTTGGGCTTGCGGCAGCACCGCGGGACGTGCCCGCACCCCAGAATGAACCACCGTAGCGGTTGGATCCGATGGGGGCGCTGCCCCAGCCGCCTGCGGCCTGGCGGCTCATTCCCTCGCGCTTCCACTCCACCAGCTCGGAAGGGATCTCTTCCAGGAACTGGCTGGCGGGGTTGTACTGGCTCTGGCCCCACATGCTGCGGACCTCCGAGCGAGTGACGTAGAGACGCTTGCGCGCCCTGGTGAGGCCCACATAGGCCAGGCGCCGTTCTTCCGCGAGTTCCTTGGGATCCGTGGCGGAGCGCTGGTGCGGGAAGATGCCGTGCTCCATACCGGTGAGGAACACCACCGGGAACTCCAGGCCCTTGGCGGTGTGCAGCGTCATCAGTGTGACAACGCCCATCCGCTTGGCCTCCGCGACGGCGGCATCGATGTCTGCCCCCGGCGCATCCGGGATCTGGTCGGCATCGGCCACCAGTGAGACCTGCTCCAGGAATTCGCCGAGCGAACCATCCGGATTGTCGCGCTCGTATTCCCGGACTACAGCCACCAGTTCGGCGAGGTTCTCCACGCGGGATTCATCTTGGGGATCGTTGCTGGCGCGCAGCCCCGCCAAGTAGCCGGTCTGTTCGAGGACGGCTTCCAAGGCAGCGGCAGCACCCGAGCCGGAGGCTACCTCGGCAAGGTCATCGAGCAGCTTCACGAAGCCCAGGACGGCATTAACGGAGCGGGTGGCCATGCCCGGCGCTTGGTCAGCACGGCGCGCAGCGGCCATGAACGATGTGCGTTCACGTTCAGCCAAGGCAGCCACGGCGCCCTCAGCACGATCACCGATCCCGCGTTTGGGTTCGTTCAGTACCCGGCGAAGGTTGACGTCGTCGTCCGGGTTCACCAGGACGCGAAGGTACGCCAGGGCATCCTTGATTTCCTTGCGCTCGTAGAAGCGCGTTCCACCAACAACCTTGTACGGAAGTCCCACCCGAACCAGGACGTCTTCAATGGAGCGGGACTGTGCATTGGTGCGGTAGAAAATAGCGACGTCACCAGGACGCAAGCCGTCCTCATCCTGCAGCCGGTCAATTTCCTTGGCGATGAACTGGGCTTCGTCGTGTTCGTTCTCACCCACGTAGCCAATGATTTTCTCGCCGTCACCTTCCGCGGTCCACAAACGCTTTTCCTGGCGGTTGGGATTACGGGAGATGACCGAATTGGCGGCGCTGAGGATGTTCTGCGTGGAGCGGTAATTTTGCTCCAGTTTGATGGTGCGGGCGTTGGGGTAGTCGTGTTCAAACTCCACAATGTTGCGGATGTCCGCGCCACGGAAAGCATAAATGGACTGGTCGGAATCGCCCACCACAGTAAGTTCGCTCGGTGCCACGTCCGTGTCTGTTCCCAAGCCGACGATTTCCCTGACCAGCGCGTACTGCGCGTGGTTGGTGTCCTGGTACTCGTCCACCAACACGTGCCGGAAGCGGCGCCGGTAGGATTCCGCGAGCGCAGGGAAGGCCCGGAACATGTACACGGTTTCGGCGATGAGGTCATCGAAGTCCATCGCGTTGGCTTGCCGGAGACGCTGCGTGTAGCCCTTGAAAACCTCGGCTACAGCCTGTTCGAAGGGGTCGTTGTGGTTTGCCGAGGAGACGTAGGAGTCGGCATCAATGAGCTCGTTCTTGAGCGCCGAAATCTTGTGCTGGATGGCCTTCGGCGCGAACTTCTTCGGATCCAGGTCCAGGTTCTTTGCCACGAGTGTGATCAGACGCAGGGAATCAGCGGAGTCGTAGATGGAGAAGTTCGAATTCAGCCCGACGTTCGCAGCTTCCCGGCGCAGGATTCGCACGCAGGACGAGTGGAACGTGGAAATCCACATGCCCTTTGCCCGGGCGCCGACCAGGGCTTCGATGCGTTCCCGCATTTCGGCTGCTGCCTTGTTGGTGAAGGTGATGGCCAGGATTTCGCCGTGATGCGCCCGCTTAGTGGCTATGAGGTAGGCGATCCGGTTACTCAGGACGCGCGTCTTCCCCGAGCCTGCACCCGCGACGATCAGCAAGGGGCTTCCGGCGTGCTTCACGGCCTCTTCCTGCTGCGGATTCAGTCCTTGGAGGAGCGCCTCAGCGGTCGGCAACCCGTGGGCGCCCTGGTTGCCCCATCCCCCTTGGGCAGGTGCTTGAGGAGCGTTCCCTGACCCGCCCGTTCCTTCCTGGAGGCGCGGCCCGGAGGCGCCACCGCCGGAATGGGAAAGTTCCGGGGCAGCCTTGACTGCGGCTTTGGTGCCAGCTTTGAAGGGTCCGTCTGCGTAGGGGTCAAACAACATATCCATGGTGCCTACCAGTCTAGGCGGTGCCCCTGACACTATAAGGCGACGCGGTCAGCAGCGGCTGATGCTAGGCAAATTGGGGAACAGAGGTGAGGGCAGCGCTCAACTCGCGCACCGCCGTCGGGCCTCCCGCCACGAACCAATTCAATCCGTTGACCTGCACGACGGCGGTGTCCCCGCCGGCAGCGCGGACGATCGCCTTGCCGGGGAGCCAATCCCATTCGGGGCAGCTGTGTTGGAACCAGCAGCCGAGCTCCCCGTCAGCCACCCGGCCGAGGTCGCAGGAGCCGGAACCGAACATACGCAGCGACGCCGCGGAGACCGCGGCTGCGTGCCATGGCATGGCCGCGCGGGGGTCTGCGAGCCAGGTGGGGTGAATGTACGTGGCTGCGGAGATTTGGCCAACGGGGAGGTCGCCCGAACCGGTGATCGCCTCGCCGTTCAGGGTGGCCGGACGTTCCGCCCCTCCCAGCCAGAGCTTATCCAGTTCGGGTTGGTAGATGGCCCCCAGCAACACCTCGGGATCGGCAACCGGGTTGCCGCCACGGTCCGAATCGTCACGCTTGAGGGCGATGGCCGAGCACCAGTATGTGGACCCGTGGAGGAAGTTGTAGGTGCCGTCAACGGGGTCGATCACCCAGGTCCGGCCGCTCGTCCCCGCCACCGAGGCACCCTCCTCGCCGAGGATGCCGTCTTCCGGACGGCAGCGCCGCAACTGTTCAAGAACATAAGCCTCGGCTGCGTGATCGGCTGCAGTGACGACGTCGGACACTGACGTCTTGCGTTCGCCCTGCAGTCCCCCCATCCGCATGAGCAGCGCCAGCTGGCCCGCCTCGCGGACCAGTGCGCTGGCCAATTGGTAGTCATCCAGTGAAGGATCGAGTTCAGTTGCTGTGTGCCTGCCGGTGGTCATGGATCCAGCTTATGTGGCGGAATAATGGATGACATGGCCAAGACACCAGCCCAGCGCGTCAAGAAGCACGGAGCAAAGGCAGTGGTTCCCGATCACTCGCTACCGCCTGTGATCAACACCACCACGCAGCGCACCCCACAAAAGGCGCAGAGCAACTCCAAACTCATTGTGATCGCTGGTGTCGTGGCCAGCCTGTTCCTGTTCTGGTACCTGCACTTGCTCACCCTGAACCAGATGACGCAGCTCTCCGGTGGCCTGGCGATGCCGGATTCGCTGATTGGCGGCTTCTCACAGGACTACATCGTCCAGCTTAGAGCGGCCATGGATGACTCGGCACGTGGCCAGCTCAACTACGTCCACAAGACTGCCGGCACCCTGTTTCCGCTGATCTTCGGCTTCAGTTGGCTCCTGCTGATCGGCACCAATGTGGCGCGAAAGTCGTGGCGTTGGGCAATGTGGGCCGCTCCCCTGCTGTTCGGCGTGGCCCACCTGTGGTCCAACGTCGCCATCGATTCCGTGCTGGCCATGGGAACGCCCGACGCCGGTTCGGTGGCGTTGGCCTCAGCTGTCACCGTCGCGTCGTGGGTGCTGTTCCTGATCAGTCTCCTGTGCGGCGTGCTGGCAGTGTTCCTGGGCAGGAAGAGCCCCAAGCAGTGAGCTTCCGAAGGTTTTTCAAACCCGCCGTTTCAGCTTTAACCATGGGCCTGCTCATCTTGGGCGCCTCCGCCTGCGGGCTCGGGGGCCCGTCCAAAGCTGAGCGCCTGGGCAAGGACCTGGAGGCAGCCGCGTTGTCGGTACCCGGGGTTGAATCCGCCAAGCTCAACGTCAACATGAACACGTCCGGAAATTTCATCACCGTCAAGTTGGTCGGAAGCAGCCACGACGCGGACGTCCTCGCTGACGTGCTCGGGAACGCGCTTCCGCCCATGCTCGAAGAAACTGAAGAGCTTCAGTCAGGTACGTTCGGGATCAGTATCTTCTCACCGGACGATGCCGTGTCCGCCAGCGCGCGGGATCTGGGCTACCCGGGCGGTTCCTCCCTCAACAGCTTCCGCGAATACTTCCTCAGCGTGCCCTGAGTACTTTCCGTTCCGTGTGGACACGCTGGGCAATCACCAAACCGGCCGCTGCCAGGCCGATGGTCACCGGGTAGCCCATGAACCGCTCCAGCAAACCCGGCTGGGGCACCTCCATCCCGGTGATGGCGCCGATGACCAAGGCACCAATACAGACGAGCCCGCAGGCAGCGAGGAACCAACTGATCGGGGTTTGACGGAACCACAGGATGCCCAACAGGAGCAGTGCAAAACCTCCCCCAATGAAGAACATCAGTGCGCCCGCAAAGTGCCAGGGCGATCCGAGGTCTTCGGGAACCAGTCCCACCAACACCGTTCCCACTCCGGCGACACCGGTGAGGATCCGGATGGCGACAGCCAGTATCCAAGGAACGGTCAAGACCCGGGTTTGCGGGGAATCTCCTGCTACGGCACGAAATCGTCGTGCCGTTACTCCGGGCCGCGCGGCCACACTCAGCAACCCTGCCGTCAGGAACAGCGCGCCAAGGACCAGGGCTAGGCCTTGAACCACGAACGAGGCATTCATCAGCCAGTGCAAAGGCGAGCAGACGGCTCTGTCCTCGTAGATCCCGCAGGAAATTGCTCCGAGGTCACTAATGAATCCGGTGGCCCTGCTGTAGGGCTCGGGCCCTGCCCAGGCCTCGATCACGGCGGCCTCGGCCACGAAGTATTGGACCACGCTCAGCTGCGCCCACCCTCCGATGTTCGCCCTGATGCCACGGGTATCCGGAAGGAACGATACAGCTGGCGCCGGTGCAGTCGCGTGCCCTTTCATGAACGCCAGCCTAGCGGTGTTCGGGCAGCGTCCCCGCAGCTTGTATGCTTGTAGTCGTGTCCGGGCCCTCGAGCTCCAGCAGTGGGATTAAGAGCCATGGACACACAGGCCCTCGTAGCTCAGTGGATAGAGCACGGCTCTCCTAAAGCCGGTGTCGTTGGTTCGATTCCAATCGAGGGCACTTGAACCACCAGCAGCCCACCCAGGACTTGCAGGCCTACTTGGCCGGCAGCTGGGTTGTGGAGCGCACCCTCCTGGACCGGACGTCCGGCACCAACGGAACCTTTACCGGCGTCGTGCGCTATACCCGGAACCCCGACGGCGGCCTGGACTACCGCGAAGACGGAACCATGCACTGGCCTACCCATTCGGGTCCGGCATTCCGCGAGTACCTCCTGAAACCGGGTTCCGGGCCGGAGTCGATGGACGTGCTTTTCCCCGACGGCAGGCCCTTCCATGTGATGAGTTTCTCCGAACAGGGCAACCAGGATAAGCACTGGTGCGACCCCGACGCCTACCGGGTCAGCTACCTCTGGGAGGGTCCTGACTCGTTCAGCTTCACGTGGGATGTCCAAGGGCCCGCCAAGAACCTGCTGCTTGAATCGCACTTGGTCCGGATTGACGCCGGGAGGCAATCATGAGTACATCCGGCACGGACCTGATCGTCGTAAGCGCCGTCTGCGTCTACAACGACGAAGGCCAGCTCCTGACCGTCCGCAAGCGTGGCACTGAGAAGTTCATGCACCCCGGTGGCAAACCAGAGTCCGGTGAAACCGCTGCGGAGGCCGCTTCCCGTGAACTCCTGGAAGAAGTCGGCATCGAGGTGGCACCGAACCGCCTCGAGCCGCTCGGCGTGTGGCTGGCTGTGGCGGCCAACGAGGCAGCAACGAACATCGAAGCCACCGTTTTTACTGCGCCCGGAACGTGGGAGGCGCACCCCTCGGCGGAGATTGCCGAGATCCGCTGGCTGGACCTCGACGCGCCTCTTCCCACGGACTTGGCCCCGCTGCTCACCGACCACGTACTTCCAGCGCTCACCCCGCCCAAGTAGGTCGCAGTTGAGGCCGTTTTGACAGCTCAGAACGGCCTCAACTGCGACCTACATGGGTTACAGCTCCGGGACCGCTTCCTGGGCCACCGCCGTGGCTTCGGCGAACTGGGTTTGATACAGCTCGGCGTATCGTCCATCCGCCGCCAGCAGCTCGGTATGTGTGCCACGCTCCACGATCCTGCCGTCCTCAACCACCAGAATGGCGTCAGCAGCACGGATGGTGGACAGCCGGTGGGCAATCACGACGGCGGTGCGCCCCTCGAGTGCCTCGCCCAAGGCCGCCTGGACGGCGGCCTCGTTGGTGGAGTCCAACGCGGCAGTGGCTTCGTCGAGGATCACGACGCGAGGCTGCTTAATCAGCAGGCGGGCGATGGTGAGCCGTTGGCGTTCACCACCGGAGAGCCGGTAGCCACGCTCCCCCACCACGGTTTCCAGGCCATCAGGCAAGGACCGGATCATCGGCTCCAAACGTGCGCGCCGGAGCACATCCCACATGTCGGCTTCCGTAGCGTCCGGCCGGGCGAGGCGCAGGTTGGATGCGATGGTTTCGTGGAAGAGATGACCGTCCTGGGTCACCATGCCCATGGTGTCCCGCAACGAATCGAAGCTGAGATCGCGGACGTCCACGCCTGTTCCGGGCTTTTGGCCGCCAAGGCGCACTGTGCCGGAGTCGACGTCGTACAAGCGCGAGAGCAGCTGGGCCACCGTGGACTTGCCGGCACCGGAGGAACCCACCAGGGCAACGGTCTGCCCCGGTTCCACCCGGAAGCTGACCCCGTGCAGAACTTCCTCTCCTCCCCGGGTATCCAGGGTGGCGACGTCCTCAAGGGAAGCCAGTGACACCTTCTCGGCGGAAGGGTAGGAGAAGCGTACGTCGTCGAATTCCACAGCCACAGGTCCCGCCGGAACAGTGACGGCTTCCGGCTTCTCGGTGATCAGCGGCTTAAGGTCCAGAATTTCGAAGACCCGCTCAAAGCTGACCAAAGCACTCATGATTTCCACGCGGGCATTGGACAGCGCCGTCAGCGGAGCGTAGAGCCGGGTGAGGAGGAGAGCGAGAACCACCACGTCACCGGGTGCCAGCTGCCCGCCAATTGCCAGCCAACCGCCCAGGCCATAAACCAAGGCCAAAGCCAGTGCCGACACCAAGGTCAAGGCCGTGACAAACGTGAACTGCAGCATGGCAGTCCGGATCCCAATGTCCCGGACCCGGCCGGCCCGCTCAGCGAACTCACGGGATTCCTCGTCCGGGCGGCCGAACAACTTCACCAGCGTGGCGCCCGGCGCGGAGAACCTCTCCGTCATCTGCGTGCCCATGGCAGCGTTATGAGCGGCAGCTTCGCGGCGGAGGTCCGCCAGTTTGGAGCCCATCCGCCGCGCCGGAATCAGGAAGATCGGCAGCAACACCATGGCAAGCACGGTCACCAGCCAAGAAGTATTGAGCATGACCACAAGTGTCAGGACCAGAGCCACCACATTGCTGACCACGCCGGACAGCGTGCCGGCGAAGGCGGACTGAGCTCCGATGACATCGTTGTTCAGTCGGCTGACAAGGGCACCGGTTCGGGTTCGGGTGAAGAACGCAATGGGCATGCGCTGCACATGATCGAAAACCCGTGTGCGGAGGTCCACAATGACACCCTCGCCAATGATGGAAGACAGCCAGCGGGTCACCAAGCCCACGCCCGCCTCGCCAACGGCGACTATGGCGATCAGGACAGCCAACCAGATCACAGTTCCCACGCCGGCGTTGGCGATGATGGCATCCACCACCTGACCGGCCAAGACCGGAGTAGCGACGGCCAGGAAAGCACCCGCAATGGAGGCGATCACAAAGGCGATGAGCTTGCCCTTATGCGGCGCGGCAAAAGCCATCACCCGCTTCAAGGTCTCCTTGGAGAACGGCTTCGAGCCACTCTTGGCAGTAGTGATGTTGTACAGCGAGCTCCAGGCCACGCGGTCCATGCTCATCGGGTTACTTCTCCTGGCTTGGGGTGTGGTGGAGTTCTTGCACTTGTCCGTTTTCCAGATGCCAGCGCGAATCGAGCCTGACGTTCTCCAGCAGCCGGCGATCGTGCGTGACCAGCAGGAGCGCGCCTTCATAACTTTCCAGCGCCTCCTCCAGTTGCTCGATGGCTGGAAGATCCAAATGGTTGGTGGGCTCGTCCAGCACCAGCAGGTTCACGCCACGGGCCTGCAGCAACGCAAGCGCAGCACGGGTCCGCTCCCCCGGAGACAACGAATCCACTGTGCGGGAGGTGTGATCCGCCTTGAGCCCGAACTTTGCCAAGAGAGTCCGCACATCCGCACTGTTCCAGTCCACCAGCACAGCTTCAACAGCGTCGCCAAGCTGCCGCCCGCCGTCGAGCAGTCCGCGCGCCTGGTCAATTTCGCCAATGGCCACGGACGCACCCATGGAGGCGTCGCCGTCGTCCGGCTCCTGCGTCCCCAACAACAGGCGCAAAAGCGTTGACTTCCCGGCCCCGTTCGGTCCGGTGATGCCTATGCGCTCGCCGCCGTTGAGCTGGAGGTTCACTGGACCCAGCGTGAAGTCACCTTGGCGGGCGACGACGTTGCGCAAGGTGGCGACGACGGCACTTGAGCGGGGCGCCTGGCCGATGCTGAACTGCAGTTGCCATTCCTTGCGCGGTTCCTCCACCTCGGTGAGCCTCGCGATACGGGACTCCATTTGGCGGACTTTCTGGGCCTGTTTCTCCGACGATTCGCTGCTCGCGGCGCGACGGATCTTGTCATTATCCGGGTTTTTCTTCATGGCGTTCCGGACGCCTTGGGAGCTCCACTCACGCTGGGTGCGTGCACGGGAGACGAGGTCGGCCTTGGTGTTCGCAAACTCTTCGTAACGTTCCCGGGCATGGCGTTTGGCCACGGCGCGCTCTTCGAGGAACGCTTCGTAGCCACCGTCGTATACAGCCACGGAGTTCTGGGCGAGGTCCAGTTCCACCACGGTAGTGACGCAGCGGGCCAGGAATTCGCGGTCGTGCGACACCAGGACCACACCACCCCGGAGGCCTTGGACGAAGGCCTCAAGCCGGGCGAGTCCGTCAAGGTCGAGGTCGTTGGTGGGTTCGTCCAGGAGGACCGCGTCAAAGCGGCTGAGCAGCAAGGCGGCCAAAGCCACGCGCGCAGCCTGACCACCGGAAAGGCCCGTCATGAGGGCGTCGGCGCCAAGCTCCAAGCCGAGGTCGGCGAGGACAGCGGGAACCCGGTCCTCCAGGTCTGCGGCGCCGGAGGCCATCCACCGGTCAAAGGCCAAAGAGTAGGCGTCATCTGCGCCGGGAGCCCCCGAGCCGAGAGCTTCGGCGGTGGATTCCATGTCGCTTGTTGCCTGGGCACAGCCAGTACGTCGCGCAATATATGCCGCGATCGTTTCGTCAGCGGTACGCTCGTGTTCCTGCGGCAACCAGCCTACGAAAGCGTCCGAAGGCGCCAGGTTGACGCTCCCTGCCTGGGGCTGGTCAACGCCGGCGAGAATGCGCAGCAGCGTGGACTTACCGGCACCGTTCGCGCCCACCACACCCACTACATCGCCTGGCGCGACGGTTAGGGACAGGTCCGAAAAAAGTGTGCGATGGCCATGACCACCGGCAAGATCCTTGGCCACCAAAGTTGCAGTCATTGTCTATCCTCCAGCAAGGGAACGCAGAAATTCAGGCCGCGATTCCCGCGGGCATGGAAAAACCCGCTGGTCCGGACTTGGGGGGTGTGCGGACCAGCGGGTTCAATCATCAAGCATAATTCAATGTGGCTTCGGCGTAAAATCGTTTCGTACTCCCACTTACGGCTTACGCAGCCTTGCCCTCGCGGCCCGTCCAGGAAAGTCCCACATGCCCTTACCGTCCAAGGCGTTCCAGCGCTGGCTTCATGGCATTGCGCCCGATGCCAGCACTGCTGACGTCTGCAGGATCGCCGGCATCAAGCGAACAACACTGGCCCAGCAGCTGGTACGCGGCAAGGTTGCCGAGTCCACTTTGGTGAGCATCAGCCGCGGCTTCCACATCAATCCCGTGCAAGCCCTGTCCACTTTCGATCTTTACGCCGAACTGCGGGGTGACCCCGTCCCGCCCACGCCCTGCGAACTCGTCAGCCAGGTGGCTACCATCGATCTGCTGCGTGCAGTGGTGGACCGGAATGAGCCCGGTACAGCCCCCGCTCCGCGTCTTTCTGAACCACCGCACCCGACCTCTGTGCGTAACTGGGTGGACGCGATCGACGACGGCGAGTTGCGGCACCGGGTCAGCGACGCCACCGGGATTGCGCCACAGAACTTCTCCGCCCATCTGACCGCAAACAGGCTTCCGCCGGAGTTGGCCATCGCAACATCGCGCGCGGCCGGGGTTGGGCCTGCGGGAGGTTTGGTGGCCGGCGGGCTGATCACTGAGGCTGAAGCAGGGTGGCCGGCCAATGCCCGTCAGGAAGCGCTGGACAAGTTGTCGCAGGGACGATTGGTGACGTTGGCCGGAGAACGGCTTTTGGCGCTCGGTAAGACACTGCGCCGGCAGGAACAAGACCACGAACGAACTGAACGAATTTGGGAGAACCTCGGATGACGGCTGTCCTACCTTGGGTCACGCTGGCAGTGTGCCTGGCGATTACCCTCGCCCGGGTTCCGAGCGCCTTGCGCGGGGAGAACCGTGAGGTTTTCTACATTTTCTCGCTGATCTCGCTGAGCATCCTCATCAGCATCGAGGCACCCTATCTGGTCATTGACGGCTGGCTCGGCGGGATGAACATCGGCAACCTGATCCTGCGGTTCCTGCTGTACGGCACGTTCTTCTTCATGGGCATCAAGATCGCCACCGCTTTCGGCTCAGCCTCAGCCGTGCGCGCCATCCGAGGACCTGTCGGGATCACCGCCGCGGCAATCGTTGGTGCACTGACTATCTACTTCTTCGTCATCACGGACACGCAAGGATCCTCGGCGGGGATGAGCGGACTGAAATGGGGGCCCTCCCTGGATGGATACGCGGCGATGGGCCGCTTGTATCCGGGGTTCGTGGCGGCCTGCCTGGTACCTGCCATCTGGCGCACCGTAGCGAGCACCGCCCCCATACTGTTGCGGGTGGCCTCGGGGTTCCTGCTGTTGGGACTTTCCTTGCTCCTGTCGTCCCAACTCTTTCCCCTCATTCCATTTTCGGAGGCCTGGTTGCGGGTACTCATCAACTATTCGGCTGCCCTGTTCACATGCCTGGGACTCGCTGGAATTTGGTTCTCCAAGTCTTTTGCGCGGCGAAAGCAACGTCTCTCGGCGTAAGACTTTCACAAAACCATTAGATCGTGGCACAATCATGAATGTGTGAACGCGGCTTGCAGCCTGACACCGGAATCAGAGAACGGGTTTCCGGTGGATGTGGCGCCCACGTGATCACAATTGGGGGGATGAGTGGTGGCGGGCTGTTGGGGACCGCCCCCACTCAGCCTTTTTAACGGCCCTTTCGCAAGCCGACCGCCAAGCCTTGCCCAAGCGGTGACTAAGATGGCTCCATGAACAGCCTTCGCTCCCGCCGCTCTGTCCTCGCAGCCACACTGGCCTCGGCCGCCCTTGCACTTTCTGCATGCGGTGGAGGATCGGCACCCGCCCAATCCGGTGGGGACACATCACTTTCAGACGTGAAATCCAAGGGCGAGCTCGTCATCGCCACCGAAGGTACCTACCGTCCCTTCAGCTTCCATGCTGACGGAGCCGGGGAGCTCACTGGGTTCGACGTCGAAATCGCCCAGGCCGTGGCAGGGAAACTTGGCGTGAAGGCTACCTTCCAGGAAACGCAGTTCGACGGCATCTTTGCCGGGCTCGAATCCAAGCGGTTCGACACCATCGCCAACCAGATCTCCATCAATGATGAGCGCAAGGCCAAATACGAGTTCTCCACGCCGTACACCATCTCCACCGGCGTAGTGGTCACCAAAGCGGACAACAGCAGCATCAACAGCTTCGCAGACCTCAAGGGCAAAACCACCGCCCAGTCACTGACCAGCAACTTCTACAAGATGGCAGTTGAAGCCGGCGCCAACGTCCAGGCAGTAGAAGGCTGGGCGCAGTCCGCCACGCTGGTGCAACAAGGACGCGTGGATGCCACGGTTAACGACAAACTCACGTACTTGGACTACGCAAAGAACACTCCCGACTCCGGTCTGAAGGTCGCCGCCGAAGCACCGGAGAAGACCGAGAGCGCCATGGTCTTCCGCAAAGGGTCTACGGAACTCACGGCCGCAGTGGACAAGGCTCTCGCTGATCTCCAAGCCGATGGCACCTTGGCCAAGATTTCGGAAAAGTACTTCGGCGCGGACGTCACCAAATAGATGAACTGGGACCTCATCTGGAGTTCCTTCGGTCCACTCATCACCGGCGCCGTCACGGGGACCATTCCGCTGACCCTCGCGTCCTTCGCCTTCGGCTTGGTGCTCGCGCTGGTGGTTGCCCTGATGCGCCTGAGCCCAAACTGGCTGCTCTCGGGCATCGGCCGCTTCTACGTCTCGGTGATCCGCGGTACTCCGCTGCTGGTGCAGCTCTTTGTCATCTTCTTCGGCTTGCCCAGCATCGGCATCCGGCTTGATCCCTGGCCAAGCGCCATCATTGCCTTCTCCCTGAACGTGGGCGGGTACGCAGCCGAGATCATCCGTGCTGCCATCCTCTCCGTGCCGAAGGGCCAATGGGAAGCCGGCCACACTATCGGAATGTCCCGTCCGCAGGCCCTGGTGCGCATCATCCTGCCGCAGGCAGCACGGGTGTCCGTTCCTCCCTTGTCCAACACCTTCATTTCCCTGGTGAAAGACACGTCCCTCGCCTCGCTCATCCTGGTTACTGAACTGTTCCGCAACGCACAGCAGATCGCCGCATTCAGCCAGGAGTTCATGGCCCTTTACCTGCAGGCAGCCCTGGTTTATTGGGTCATTTGCCTGGTTCTTTCCACTGCGCAATCCGCCGTGGAAAAGAGATTGGACCGCTATGTCGCTCACTAACGAACCCGCCCGGCAGCCGCGCGTCACGTCGGTCCTGAAGGCACGGAGCCTTGCCAAAGCCTTCGGAAGCAACGTGGTCCTGCGCGATATCGACATCGATATCCAGCGCGGCCAGGTTGTGGCCCTGATCGGGCCTTCGGGCTCCGGCAAGACCACGGTCCTGCGTTCGCTCAACGGGCTGGAAATTCCCGACGCCGGCACGGTCACCTTTGGAAGCGGCGACTCCTCAGCTGAGCTCGCCATCGACTTCGGCGCCAAAGTGGGGAAGAAGGAAGTGGCTGCGCTCCGCGACCGGAGCGCAATGGTCTTCCAGCACTACAACCTTTTCCCCCACATGACCGTGCTGAAGAACATCATCGAAGGCCCCGTCCAGGTCCAAAAACGGCCCCGCGCCGAGGCAATTGCCGAGGCCGAACGCCTGCTGGAACGAGTTGGTCTTGCCGACAAGCGGGACGCCTACCCTTTTGAGCTCTCAGGCGGCCAGCAGCAGCGCGTGGGAATCGTCCGGGCGTTGGCACTCAAGCCTCAACTGCTCCTGTTTGACGAGCCCACGTCCGCACTGGACCCCGAACTTGTGGGGGACGTCCTGGGTGTCATCAAAGAACTCGCCGAAGAGGGCTGGACCATGGTGATCGTGACCCATGAGCTCGCCTTTGCCCAGCATGTGGCGGACGAGGTAATTTTCATGGACGGCGGCGTCGTAGTGGAACGGGGGCCGGCAGCCGAGGTATTGCGGGCACCGCGCCAAGAACGGACCAAGCTCTTCGTCAAGCGGCTGCAGCACGACGTCTAAAGCGGTTTACAAATATGGGGGATAAGAATTTGGAAGAGACAATCAGCGAGCCCGGCCGGGGTGGCTCCAAGCGTACGGCAATCATTGTGGTTGCCATAGTGATCGCCTTGGTAGCCGCAGGGCTTGGCACTTGGTTCGCCCTCTCCCGCTCGGCAGGACCAGGCCGTGCCGATGTTGTCCGCCTGGACAAGCAGCGCGTCATCGTGGACAACTCGATGAACCTCTATGACCCCTTGGTCCAACAGTTTTCGGGCCGGTACTCGAACGCCATTTCCGAAAAAGCGGGACAGGCGGAAGAGGACAAAGTCCTCAGCCAGGACCGTGAACGGATCGTGCGTGAGTCACAAGCAAATCGTGACCGCTTGGAACACATGGCGGTATCGCCGGCCATGCAGGATCAGGAAGTCGCCGAATCCTTCAACCGCTTCAAGGACCAGTACGGTGCGGTGATCGCCTATAACGATCAACTGGTGGTCAACACTTCCAACATCTACCGCTCTGTGGGCGGGCCGTGCGCGGCCCTGCATTCATCGCTGAACGTTGCGAGCGAATCCTACGCACAGGACTACGTCAAGAGTGCTGATGAGTGCCTGGCAGCGCTGAACACGGCCAAGGAAGGTGCCGACGCCGAGACCACCACCTTGCTCACGGACGTTGAGGCCGTCATCAGAGGCCAGCGGGACAAGCAACAGGAAGTGCTCAATAGCAAGGACACCTTTGAGCGCCTCAGCAAGAGCACCCTTGCGGGCATTGCACTGTTGGATATCAATGATGCGTTCGCCAAGGCCCAAACAACATATGAAACTGCCACCAAGGACAAATACTCAAAGATCATCGAAAGCGCCAACAGCTCAAACTCCGAATTCGAAGGCGTACTCAAGAAGAGCTTGGAACAGTTTGATGCAGCATCCGGTGAGGGGAAATAGTGATGACCAGTGAACCCGTTCGCAGTAAGCGCCGCCCGGTCCTTATCGCTCTTGCCATTGCCGTTGTGCTGGCGGTCGTTGCCTCAGTAGTGGTGATCGCCTTGACCAACTTCGCTGGTCAGCAGCGCAGGGAAAGCCTGGCCCTCGTGAAAGATGAGCGCCTAACGGCACTCGTTGAGGCTAGGGACAAGATCCAGCCCGCGGTCAACGCCTACCTGGCCGCCTACAAGAAGGCGCGCAACGCCCCCGCTTCACGTGAGGACGCTGAGAAGAACTCCGCCCAAGAGCGGGACGAGTTCCAACAGGCCGTCAATTCCGCACGGACTGCCATGAGCGATGTGCAGAATGGGTATGGCGCAGGTGAAGAAACGGATGGGATCGGTGTGGCTGTAGCCCAGCTGGGCGATTCCTACCAGACCTACCTCGACTCCATGGAGGGCCTGGTGGAGTCATACCCCCGGTTCGAAGGCCTGTTCAGGGAAGATGCCGGGTGCAGCGGACTCTTTGTGGGCTCCAAAGCTGCCAACCTCCGGGAACGCCAAACGCTCTTGGCCCAAGCAGCTGTTCCTTGCCGGGAAGCCGTCAATCAACTCAAGCAGTCCAAGAACGTCTCCTACGTTGAGTTTGCCCGCACCTTGGACAACGAGATTGCACAGCTGGAATCGCACGCAGAAACGACCGCGAAGTCCGAGGAGAACTACAACGAATTCGTTCGGCTCAAGGATGAGTACGTCAAGAAGATCGATGACGCCACCGCCCGGAATGCCCCGGAAGCGGAATACCTCAAGATTGCCGACGAACTCAAGGCTCTCAACACCCGGATAAAGAACAACAGGTCAGAGTTCGACTTCGCCGCAAAACGCTACGTTAGCGGAGTAAAGGACATGCCCACCTTGGTTGAGGATGTCTTCTCGAAGGACGTCGCAGCCCAAATCAAACACCATGACACTGTGATTCCCCTTCGGGTTCAAGTGCTGAAAGATGCTATCGACGCAGAACTGGCAGAGTGACCCCAACGGGCAGAGCCACTCCGCGGGCAAACCTCAGCGAACAAACCGCAGCGTTACCAGCTGGAAAGGCCGGAGCACCAGCTTGACCACGCGCCCCTCCTCCACAGCCACTCCGGGGGCTTCCGAGGGGCGCTCCAGCAAGTCCGTGGCAGATGCATCAGAGCACTCAAAGTTGGCCGTTAGGAGGCCCGTTGAGCGCTCCCCCAACGACTCGTAAAGCCGGACAATAACATCGCTCGAACCGTCTTCGGCCAGCTTGACAGCCTCCACCACGATTGCCGGATTGGACACGGAAAGCAGCGGTTCCACGGGCCTTTCGCCAGAGATGAACCTCGGCTTCAGGTTGGTGCGGTAGCCCTCTTCCACGGCATCGGCGATCGCAGCGCCCGGCCTGATGGATACCTCAAGTGTGTGACTTCCGCGGTCTGCTTCCGGGTCCGGGAACCGGGCGGAGCGAAGCAGCGAGGTGCGGACCGTCGTCGTGGTTCCGCCATCGGCACGGACGGCCCTGGTGACGTCGTGCCCGTAGCTTGAGGAGTTGCTTACTGCAACGCCGTAGCCGGGCTCGGCGACGTGGATCCAGCGGTGGGCGCAGATCTCAAACTTGGCCGCTTCCCAGGATGTGTTGGTGTGCGTCGGCCGGAAAACGTGACCGAACTGGGTTTCCGACGCTGAACGATCCGCCCTGACATCCAGCGGGAAAGCGATCTTGAGCATCTTTTCTCGTTCCTGCCAGTCCACCGTGGTGGCGATCCCCAACGACGCCGCACCGGCGTCGAGAGTCAGGCGTTGGGTGATGGTCGAGGCACCCACCTTGCGTTTGACCACGACGACGACGCCGACCGGCGAACGCTCAACATCGACGCCATCCGCTTGGGTCAGTGGTGTGACGTTTCGGCGATAGAACTCTTCGATGTCCCAGGCGTCCCACTCGTTTGGAGTGTCCCTGAAAAGCTCGAGCAGGTTCCCGGCCTGTCCTGGAGCGATGGCGTCGCGGCCGCTGGCGTGGTCAATCAGGGACGTCAGCAGGCCGTCCTGGTTCAGGACCGCGCGGATGATGCCGTTGTCCAAGACGTAGCCGTCCTCCAGCTCGTCCAGCTGAACACTGGAATCCGGCGTCGTTGCCTGGGCCGCACCCAATGCAGGCACGCCGCTGCGCTGATGCGGCGCGGCGTTCAAGAGGAACTGCTGATCCCCCTCACCTACCAAGGCCTGAGCGGCCTGGTTGATGATGTCCTCGAGATTCCTGGCTATGGCCTCGTAGTTGCGCTCCGCATCCTCGTGGACCCAGGCGATGGAGCTGCCCGGAAGGATGTCGTGGAACTGCTGGAGCAGGACCAGCCGCCAGAGACGTTTGAGTTCGTCCGCGGGATAGGAATATGCCGCACCGAGCCGGACAGCGGCAGTGGCACACCACAGCTCGGCCTCACGCAGGAGGTGTTCGCTCCGACGGTTGCCACGCTTGGTCTTGGCCTGGCTCGTGTACGTTCCACGGTGCATTTCCAGGTACATCTCACCCACCCAGACCGGGAGATTGCTGTACTCGGCCTCGGCTTTCGTGAAGAAGTCCTTGGCAGTGCCCATGCGGACCTTCGGGGAGCCTTCCAAATCCGCCGTACGATGCGCAGCGGCAACCATTTCGCGCGTCGGTCCGCCACCGCCGTCGCCGTAGCCGAACGGCACCAAGGACATGGTCCCGCGGCCGTGCTCGCGATAATTACGCTGTGCATGCGCCAATTCACGTCCGTGCAGTTCAGCGTTGTAAGTGTCCACGGGCGGGAAGTGCGTAAACAGCCGCGTGCCGTCGATGCCCTCCCACGCAAAGGTATGGTGAGGCATCCGGTTGACCTTGTTCCAGGAGATTTTCTGCGTGAGGAACCAGCGCGAACCGGCTTCCTTGACGATCTGAGGAATGGCACCGGAATAGCCAAATGAATCGGGAAGCCAGGCTTCCTGGCACTCGATATCGAACTCGTTCAGGAAGAAACTCTTGCCTTCCACGAACTGGCGGGCCATGGCCTCGCCGCCTGGCATATTGGTGTCTGATTCCACCCACATGCCGCCCACCGGAACGAACTGGCCGGCCTTCACTTTTTCCCTGATGCGCACAAAGAGCTCAGGGAAGAACTCT
Source organism: Paenarthrobacter sp. GQ52 (assembly GCF_059759005.1). Taxonomy (NCBI): domain Bacteria; kingdom Bacillati; phylum Actinomycetota; class Actinomycetes; order Micrococcales; family Micrococcaceae; genus Paenarthrobacter; species Paenarthrobacter sp. GQ52. Next base: position 144,766 of record NZ_JCAXEJ010000001.1, on the reverse strand, counting down.
TTCATCCATGCCATTTGCTGGGCCGAAGAGCAGGAGAAGACGAAGTCCGGGTCTTCATCCATCAAGGCCACCACGTTGGAGAAAGTACGGGCACATTTGCGGATGGTTTCGCGGACGGGCCACAGCCAGGCGGAGTCGATGTGTGCGTGGCCGGTAGCCAGGAGTTCATGGGCGGACGCGTAGGCGGGACGGCTGAGGACCTGCGTCAGCTCTGCACGGCCTGCGGCAGCGGTTCCGGCAATGTCGTCCGGATCCATAATGTCCAGCATGCGTTCAAGCGCGCGCAGGATCTCATGGCGCCGGGGCATGTCCATGGGAAGTTCGTGCATCAAGCCGCTGAGGGTCCAGATGTCCTGGTTGAGTTCCCACACGGTTTCGTTCAGTTCAGCGATTGCTATGCGGCCCAGGCGGTACCGGGGCTCCTCGCCGGAGGTGGCCTTATCCCCCAACGATGTGGGGGCGAAGGACCATCCTTGCGCTACATCCGGGTTGGAGGCAGCCTCCACATAGAAGTCAACGGAGTGCCCTCCGCCCAGAAGCTTGAGCGGAACGTGGAAGTTCCTGGGCGAGATCGCCTTGATGATGCTTCCATCGGAGCGCCATGCGGTGCCTTCACACTGAAACCCCGGGACATCGCTGTTGAAGCCAAGATCGACGATGATCTCCACAGTGGTGGAATCCGTCATTCCCCAGTCCTGCGGCACCTCTCCCTGGAGGCGCAGCCACTTGGTGCTCCAGGCCTTGCCCCACGCGGCACCGGGCTCCTGCGGAGTGAAAACCTGGCGCAGCGCTTCCGCGGCGGGCACGGGTTCGCCCGGCGCGTCCCAGCTGCTGAGCTGAAGCGGAATCGCCCTGCCGTAAATGGCCGGAAGAATGCGTTCCCGAACAAATCGGTCGAGACGCTGTTCAGTGATCCGGCGGTCGTCGTGCAATTAATTCCCCTTTGGGCGTTCGCTGGGTGACAGGGCTTGTTACCGCGCCCCGAGAATGCTGGGCACGGGCGGCGAATCTTGGGTCGCCGTGCTTCCAATCGATGGATAAAATCTACGTTGTTCCAGCTCAATAGCCAAGTGATTGCCGGCTATCCCCCACGGCTTGCGGGTCCGTTTGAGCATCTTCTGCGACGATTCTGTCCCGCCCGGCATACACATTGAGGCTGAGCCCGCGGCTGAAACCGGCCAAGGTAATCCCCGTTTCCTCCGCCAGTTCCGCCGCAAGGCTGGAGGGTGCGCTCACAGCCGCCAATACGGGTATTCCTGCCATGGCAGCCTTCTGGACGAGCTCAAACGAAGCCCGGCCCGAAACCTGAAGGACAGTCCCCTTGAGGGGCAACATACCCGCCCGCAAGGCCCAGCCCACCACTTTATCCACGGCGTTGTGCCTGCCCACGTCCTCCCGGAGGCAGAGCAGCTCCGCAGTGCCGTCGTCGTGGATCCTGAAAAGGCCGGCAGCGTGCACGCCACCGGTCTTGTCAAAGACCGCCTGCGCCTCACGGAGGCGGTCCGGCAATGCGGCGAGCGCCCGTACCGGAACAGTGATGCGGTCTTCCTTGGGGCTGTGGTGCGAGGACTTGCGAACGGCATCGATGGAGTCCGTGCCGCAAATTCCGCACGAGCTGGAGGTGTAGACGTTGCGGCCGGTGTCGGGTAGTTCAACGTCAGGCCGAAGCTGTGCATCCACCACGTTAAAGGTCTGCACCCCGTTCTCGTCCTCACCAGCGCAGAAACGCTCCGAGACCAGCTGTCCCCGCTCCCACACGATCCCTTCCGAGACCAGGAATCCCGCAACGAGGTCGAAGTCGTCTCCGGGGGTCCGCATGGTCACGGAGAAAGACATGTCACCCAAGCGGATCTCCAGCGGTTCCTCCACGGCCAGGACATCTTCCTTGAAGCGGATGGGATGCTCCAACGCCTGCGGTGAGCCATCCAGGACAAACTTGTGGACCTTACGGCGCTGGGTTACTCGTCCCATATCAGGATCCGTTCTCCTCATGCTTCACGAAGCGCACGGTCATTGCTTTGTAGCCGGGGGTGTTGGATTCCCGGGCAACCAGTTCCCGATGCACCAGGGCGTTGGCCTCCGGGAAGTACGCTGCGGCGCATCCTTTGGCCGTGGGGTACCCGATGAGGCGGAACTTGTTGGCACGGCGCTCCGTCCCCGCGAAAGTAGAGATGACATCCACCAGGTCACGGTCCTCGAAGCCCAATTCCTGCAGGTCACCAGGATTGACCAGGATCACCCGGCGGCCGTCCGAGACACCGCGGTACCGGTCATCCAGGCCGTAGAACGTGGTGTTGTATTGGTCGTGGCTGCGGACAGTCTGGAGGATCAGATGGCCTGCCGGTGCCTCAAGGTACTCAAGCGGCCGAACGGAGAAACGCCCCTTGCCGATGTCCGTGGCAAAGGTACGGGTATCCCTGGGAGGGTTGGGGAGGACGAAGCCGTTCTTGGTGCGGACCCGGGCGTTGAAATCCTCAAAGCCCGGAATGACGCGGGAGATATGGTCGCGTATCACGTCGTAGTCCTCGGCCATGGCACGCCAGTCCACACTGTGGCTGTCCCCCAGCGTCGCTTGGGCCATTCGTGCCACAATCACCGGTTCGCTCAGGAGGTGTTCTGAAACAGGCTCCAGCCGTCCCTGCGTTTTGTGGATGACGGACATGGAATCCTCCACCGAGAGGAATTGCTTGCCTTTGGGGTGCTTGTCATCAGTGTCCGTCCGGCCAAGCGTGGGCAGAATCAGGGACGTCTTGCCGTGGACGATGTGTGCCCGGTTGGGCTTGGTGGAGATGTGGACGGTGAGTCCCGCCTTCTTCAGGCCATCTTCCAATGCGACCGTGTCCGATCCCGCCGCCGCGAAGTTTCCACCCATCGAGACGAAGACATCCACTTCGCCCTTTTCCAGGGCGTGCTGGGTTTCCACTGAGTCATAGCCGTGATCCCGGGGCATGTGGAAGCCGAACTCCTTGTCCAGCGCGGCCAGGAAGGATTCCTTGGGTTTCTCCCAGATGCCCATGGTCCGGTCGCCCTGCACGTTGGAGTGGCCGCGGACGGGACAAGCGCCGGCTCCCCGCTTGCCGAAGTTGCCCTGCAGCAAAAGCAGGTTGATGATCTCGCGGAGCGTATCCACAGAGTGCGGTTGCTGGGTCAATCCGAGCGCCCAGCAGATGATGGTTCCCTTCGACTCCGCCATCATCCCGGCTGCGTTGGTGATCTCTTCCCGGCTCAGCCCTGTTGCGCGTTCCGTCTCAGCCCAGTCCAGCACCGAACGGGCTTCCTTATAGGCTTCGAAGCCTTCGGTCTGCTTCCCGATGAAGGAATGGTCGACGACGGTCCCTGGTTTGCGTTTCTCTTCCTCCAGGAGCAGGTGGCCCAGCGCCTGGAACAACGCGAGATCGCCGCCCACTTTGATCTGCAGGAACTCATCTGCGATGGTGGTGCCGCCGCCGATAACACCGTTGAGGGACTGGGGGTCCTTGAAGTTCAGGAGGCCGGCTTCGGGAAGCGGGTTGACGGCGATGATTTTTCCGCCGTTGTTCTTGCAGTCACGGAGGGCGGACAGCATGCGGGGGTGATTGGTTCCCGGGTTTTGGCCCACAACCAGAACCAGCTCCGCATGGTGGATGTCCTCCAGGGAAACAGTGCCTTTGCCGATTCCGATGGTCGGGTTGAGGGCGCTGCCGGAGGACTCGTGGCACATGTTGGAGCAATCTGGAAGGTTGTTGGTGCCGAGGCTCCGCGCGAACAACTGGTACATGAAGGCCGTCTCGTTGGCCGTCCGGCCGGAGGTGTAGAACACACACTTGTCAGGTGTGGTGGCGTTGATGTGTTCGCCGATCAAAGCGAAGGCGTCAGTCCAACTGATCGGAGAATAGTGGGTGTCGCCTGGTTTGATGACAACCGGCTCGGAAAGTCTTCCTTGGCTTCCCAGCCAGTACTCCGTCTTGTCCTCGAGGTCCGCAAGGGAATGCTTCGCCCAGAATTCGGCACCTACTGTCCGGGTGGTGCTCTCCTCGGCGATGGCCTTGGCGCCGTTCTCGCAAAACTCTGCGGGGCTGCGCCTGCCGGTGATCGATTCCGGCCATGCACACCCAGGGCAGTCAAAACCATCATGCTGGTTGACCCTGAGCATGGAACGGACCGTGCGGGTCACTCCGGCTTGGGCGTAACCTCGTTCAAGGGCAACCGTGACAGCTTTAAGGCCTGCCGCGGCTTGTTTGGGCGGGTGGATTTGCAGGTCATCTTCGTTGATGTCCTGTTCTGGAGCATGCCTGTTCATGAGTCCATCATTGCACTTTGTCCTCAGTCCAGAATCCGCTCAAGGCGCCCCTCAAGCGTCCAACGCGCTCCAGTCAACCGGTCCGGAAGGAGCCTTCCTCTGTTGCCGGGGCGCGGCTTTTCGGGCCTTGTCCTCCGGCGCCTTCGGCACGGGCAGCGGTTTCCCCCAAGGCAATGCGAACGCTGGCACCATCTCGCCTAACTGGACACCGTGGGGCGGCACCACCATCACACCGTGTGCGCCCGCCAAGCCACGCATCATTCCGGGACCTGCATGCTGCGCCGGCGACGCCAGCCCGTACACGAGCTTGAACGGCATCAAGCGGGTCCGTCCGGGGTCGGCGTCGATAGTGGTGCCACAGGGAACCTCACCCACTTCTTCCAAGCGACCGTGGCCCAAAGCAGCCAGAAGCGGGCCCCCGACGGTAAACAAGGCCATCATCGCGGCGAGCGGATTCCCCGGCAGCCCCAACACAAACCGGCCATCAGGCAGCTCCGCCAACACGGCAGGATGGCCCGGCCGCATCGCGATGCCATCGATCAGCAAACTGCCTCCCAGCTCAGCCACGGCTTTGCGGAGGTGGTCCGTTCCCGAGCGTCCCGTTCCGCCCGTAGTAACAACGACGTCGGCAGGGGCCTCCGCTTCGATGTACGGTTCGTCCGGTGTCAGTTCATCTGCTGAGGGCTCTGTGTCCCGAAGTGCGGCAATCCACTCCTCGTAGCTGTCGCCCACCTTGAGCTGCTCCCCTGCTATACCGCCCAAGAGCCCGACGACGGCACCCAGCTGCGGGCCGAAGGTGTCCCTGACCTGCCCGGGCATGGGAACACCCCGTGCCACGACTTCCGAACCCGTCAGGAGGAACCGGACCAACGGTTTTCCGAGGGCTTCCACGTGGTCCAAACCCGCCAGCGCTGCCAAGGCAATATGCGCCGGATTCAATACTGTGCCGGCTTTCAACAGGACGTCACCCTCAGCGGCCTCTTCTGCAGCTTTACGAATGTGTTGGCCGTTGCGGGGCTCGCCCGGTTTGGCGGTGCCGCCCAGCGCAAGAACCGGCAGGCCGTCGTCGTCCGTGGTAATAACGCCGCTCTCGCTGCGCAGAACAGCCTTGGCACCGGGCGGTATCAGACCGCCGGTGACAATGGGACTCGCTTGGTGCGGTGCGAGCCGCTGCCCGGGCTCGGTCAGGATCCATGGGCCGCTGCCGTTGACGGCCCACCCGTCCATGGCCGACGAAGCATAGTGGGGCATGTCCTGCAGGGCCAGGGCATCGGACGCCAGGGTGCGGCCGAGTGCGGAGCTGAGCGGCACGGGCCCCGGCGGAATGGGAGCAGCAACATCGAACGCGCGCTGCCGGGCCTCCTGCCACGTGTGTGCCGCGTGATGGCCCTCGTTGGGGGCCGCCGTCATTCCGGGTCAGTCCCGGACTCCGAGTACTCCTTGGCTACTTTGCGGGCCAGTTCCAGGGCAGCGTTCATGGACGCATCATCGCTGGCCTGACCGATCCCCCGGGCCATGCCTGCCGCGTATCCGGCAATGAACGTAGTCAGGGGCGCGGCGGGGCGCACCACTGAATGTGCTGCCACCCCAGCAACCGCGAGTACCTCGTTAACGTCCACTTCCACGCCCTCAAGCTCGAAAGCCTGCAGCAGTGTGCGGCACCATTCCTCGAGCGTCTCTTCCTGGCTCTTCACGTCCGCCTCCAACTCGTAGTTAATGCCCAAAGCCGCGGCGTCCTCCCACGTATCCACGTCATCCGTGGACCCCGCGGGGACGTCAACGTCCAGCACGTTCAGCCTAGCAAGCAGGCGGAACACTGAAGAGTTCGTTAACCCCGAGCCTCCGGAAGCTACGGCCACTTCCCTTTCCAACGCAGCTGTACTGTAGGCGCCCAGGAGTGGCTGCTTCCGTCCGTCAGGAGAGACAGCCATGGCTCCTTCCACGTTTGGACTGGATGCGAGGGCAGCCCAAAGAAGGTCTACGCCGCGGGAAGCGTGCGGCATATCGCATGCCAGCACCAGGGTCCACGGGGTGCTCGGACTATTCTTCAACGCAGCCAGGCCGGCCGCGATGGCCGCAGCGGGACCGGCGAAGACCGGTTCTTCCCGTGCCCGCAGAACGCCGGCCGGTAGTTGCGTGCTTTCCGACCCGACCGGAACGTCCGGTCCCACCACCACCACAGCCGAAGCACCCCGGGCCGCCTGCAGGGCATGGGAAAGGAGGGTGCCGCCGTCGTACTCCAACGATGGCTTGGGCACGCCCCCGAGACGGGTGGCCCGGCCACCCGCCAAAATCACGGCATTGAACTCCATCCGCCCAGATTACCCGGGACGGCTGGAGACCAGCAGAAATCGATCAGGCAGCGGATTCCGGCAACAGGAACGGGTCCCAGTCCGGCGCAGGTTTCTCGAGTTCTTTGATCTGCCACATGGTTCCCTGGGGCACGCCGGGCTTGAAACGGAGATTCCAACCCATCTCTGCCAGCGTGTGGTCGCTCTTGGCGTTGTTGCATTTCAAGCACGCCGCAACCAGGTTTTCCCAGGAATCCGCGCCGCCCCTGGATTTGGGGTGGACGTGGTCTATGGTGTGGGCTGTTTTCCCGCAGTAGGCGCAGCGATGGCCGTCGCGGCGAAGTACCCCGCGGCGACTCACGGCGGTAATCCTGTTGTACCGGGGACGGATGTAGCGGTTGAGGAGGATCACGGAAGGTCTTCCGAGTATCTCCTGTGGCCCGACGACAGGCTCGTCGCCTTCGGCCACCACGCTAGCTTTCCCAGTGAGCACAAGGACCAGCGCCCGGCGGAATGTTATTACCGCCAGCGGTTCATATCCAGCATTCAGAACGAGTGTGCGCATGCACGTACCTCTTCACGGCCGCACCCGTCAGGGGCACGAGGGCCGGCTGCCCTCTGCATGTACGGGCTGTGGATCGACAACATAAGGGTAAGCACTTATATGCCGTATCAACGAATTTTTCCGTCGTTTCGCGTGCAGTGTCGGCAAGAATTCATGCGCGGTTAAAGGATGTGGCGGAAAATCAAAGGGCCACTTGGTGTGCCGCCACCACCTACTTTGAGGGGCATAACCGCCCCGACACACGTGATTTGCGGCGAGTCGGGCGGCTTTCAGAACCAAAGTGGGTGGTGGCCGCACGCCCACTACTACGGGCATCCCACGAGCCGGCAAGGGTTAAAGCAGAACACCCCGCCGGCCAAAGCCAGCGGGGTGCTCTTACGCGATGTGGATCAGCCGTTGACGCGGATGAAGACCGGGCCGGAGCCCACGTTGGCGCTGAACAGTGCCGTGGTGGATCCGTTCCATCCACCGTGAACTGCTTGGCCGTTGCCGACGTATACAGCGATGTGGGCCTGTCCGGCCAAACCGCCGTTGGCGTAGTAGGCGAGGTCGCCAGGCTGGGCTTCAGCTGCACTCACGGTGCGGCCAAGGGAGAGGTAGCCAGCGGGCCAGTCGTGGAAGTTGATACCCACGGCGGCCAGGGAGTTGGTCACAAGCATGGTGCAGTCCTGGGTGACGCCGAGCTGGGCGTAAGCTGCAGCAGCGATAGCGGCACCGAGGCCGCTGGATGCGGCGGGAGCTGCCGGAGCGGGGGTCGCGTTGCTGACGGCAACGGTTGCATTGGCTGCCGGAGCTGCGTTGGCGGTAACCGCGGTTGCCTCGTTGCTCTCGACCTTGGCTTCAACCTTAGCCGGAGCTTCCTCGACTACTACGGGAGCCGGGGCTTCCACCGTTGTGACCACGGGGCGCTCGTAGGAGATGGCCACAGTGGAGTCCGCGGCGATGGTGGCCTGGACTACCGACTGCACGTCAAGAGTGGACGTGGACGTCGATTCGCGATCCACGTTGGTATCGGCAGCGTTGGCTGCGATGCCACTGGTCAGGACCAGGCCTGAAGCTGCGGCAATAACTGCTGCCTGGCGGCCAACGCCACCGGCGTTGTTGCTGACGGCCTTGGCGATGACGGCAAGCGAGCTGGTCTTGGGGGCCTCAGCGCGGTGCCGTGCAACCTTGTTTGCACTGGTCATGATTTTCTCTTTTCGTATCCGCATGCAGTTGGGGTGCACGCGGGTAGTGGGTTGGCCAGCATGTGGGGAATGCCGGCCGACCCCGAACCGGATTTTTCTAGCGGAGGGTGTAGAACGAGGAGGTGCCGGTGGACGCTACGGAGTGCAGCAGCGTTCCCTGGCCAGGGTTCAAAGCGCTGATCATCATGCCGTTGCCGACGTAGATGCCTACGTGGGCTCCGCCGTTCTGCATGACGAGGTCGCCGGGAGCAGGAGTGCTGGTGGGCGTCATGGCCGTCCAGGCGTTGACGCGGGGGATGCTGATTCCGGCCTGTGCGTAGACCCACTGGGTGAAGCCGGAGCAATCCCAACCGTTGGGTGTGGTTCCGCCCCAAACGTAGGGAGAGCCGATGCCGGTGTAGGCAATGGCGGCGAGACCGGAGGCAGCTGCACTGGAGGCCGAATCCTTGGCCTCGGAAGACTTCGCTGTAACTGCTTCCGCTGTTTCTTCGCTGGTGGCCGCCGCGCGCTCGGTAACCTGCGCTGCGCGCTGTACTACCTTGGGGGCTTCCAGGGTGGCCACGGTGGGGCTCTCGAAGGAGACAGTGGCTGTCGGTTCTGCGGTAATCACCGCGGTAGCAACCAGCTGTTGGGTGCTGGAGGCCTCCGACTTGGAAACGTCGGTGTCTGTTGCTTGTGCCGGCAAGCCGACGGTGAGGACGAGGCCTGAGGCTGCTGCAAGGACGGCGGCCTGGCGGCCCACGGTACCTGCGTTGGAGGAAACAGCCTTGGAAAGAGTGTTCAACGGGTTCGTGCGAACCGTTTGGGCGCGATGGCGCGCAGGGGTAGTGCGTGATGACACGTAGGTAGCCTCTCCCAATGCCTGCGAGGTGAGCTGTCGGATTCGGATGGGAGTCATCCGGCCGCGCTGCTTCCAAGGAAGCTTTTGCGACTTAACCCCAAGGCCTTCTTTCGAAGGCCAGAAGTGGTTCCCCCGCCCCTGCCAGACGATTTATGCGAACGGACCTTGAGCGGTGGCAGAGCTAGGCAATCCACTCAAGTGCACCGGCCCCCTAAAAAGCCGATGCGCTCTGTACGCTACAACACTTGAAAGCGAATGTCACATTCAGGTCACGGGGCGTCCCGCTAATGCGAGAGGCAACCATCAAATGGCTTAGAGCCAGCCCATGGGGTCTACAACTTCACCGTTGACCTGGACCTCGAAGTGGAGGTGGCAGCCGGTGGAAGCGCCCGTGGTGCCGCTCAGGGCGACGGTGTCGCCGCGGTTTACGGTCTGGCCTACCTGGACGGTGAAGGACGACAGGTGGTTGTACGTGGTCTCGAGGCCATTGCCGTGGTCAACGACAACGCGGTTGCCTCCGCCGTACTCGTGCCATCCGGCGAACGTCACCTTGCCGGTGGCCGCTGCATGCACAGCCGTGCCGCACTGGGCAACGAAGTCCTGGCCACGGTGGAAGTCACCTGCGCCACCCGTGAGGGGGCTGATGCGGTAACCAAAAGGGGATGCCGTGGTGAGCGTGTCCAGGGGGCTGGCCATGCTGCCAACGGACGAGGCCCGCTGGATGCTCTCAGTCGACTGCGCGCTGAGCAGCTGCTTCAGCTTCCCGTCGGGGTCGGCAGAAGTGGCGACGGCGGCGCGGCTGAAGTCGATCTTGGCTGACGCGGCGGCGGAAACCTCGGGCTGGCTGCCAGCGGGGGCGGCGACGGCGAGGGCAGACTCAGTCTGGCCTGATTCCGAAGTGGCCATGACGGGACTCGTGGCCGGCAGACCGACAGTCAGGGCAAGTCCGGTGGCGGCAAGCGCAACACCGGCCTTCTGCCCGACGCCGCTGGCAGCGGCGAAGTCGGCAACCTGGCGCAGCGGGCTCTTACGGCGGCGCACCTGACGCTCGGTGTCGCGAGGCCGGATCTCCGTTACGACGGTGGCTGGCCGCAGCTCAGCAGCGGGGCCGGACGCGCGGCGGCGACCCCTGACGTTCTGCGATGTCAAACTCTGTTCCTCTCTCAAAAGCCTGCGAAGTTAGCTGTCGGATTCGGGTCAGAGAGTACAAAGACCCGGTCCGCACGAGGCGCTCACGGCACACAGGTATCCCAAGAGGGACTTGCATACGTGGGCACTTCTGCTGCGGACTTCACCCCAAGGCTGCTTCTTTAGACAGCCGCTTGTGGTTCCCCCGCCTCTGCCAGTGGTGGGTGGCACACCTGATCCGCTGGCAGAGCTCGGCTCCGGATCAGGTAACGCTTTGGTATCAGCGCTAGTAGATAACTATAGGGGATTAAGGCTCTTGGTAATAAATTCGTTATCAACAGGAGCGGGGCAAGCGAAGGAGGCCCTTATCATCAATTTTGAAAAACCGCAGGTCACACGCGCGCCGAAGGCGCAAAAGTGAGGTTTGACACTGTGCTGGCCCGGTGCCGGTCAGCTGAGGGAGACGAAGACGTGCGCAGCAACTTCAGGAGGTAGCTCCAAGGCGCCCTCGATACCCGGGACGCGGACCGAGATGTACTCACCGACGCGCTCCAGCGACACTGTTGCGCCTGGACGGATTCCGCCCTCATCCAACTGGGTGAGAAGTTCCGGCTCGACTTGGATGGGCTCCGCAAGGCGGCTGACCACAACGCGGGAATCAGTGGCGTAGCCGTCCATGGCCTGCAGCAGATTGACATCCAGCCGGGGGAAGGGCTGGCTGGCGAGGCCACCAAGCGCCTCAAGCCCCGGGATGGGGTTGCCATAGGGAGACTCTGTGGGATGCTCCAGAAGCTCGTAAAGCCGGCGCTCCACGCGCTCACTCATGACATGCTCCCAGCGACACGCTTCATCGTGCACGTAGGCCCAGTCCAAGCCAATAACGTCGGCCAACAGGCGCTCCGCAAGGCGGTGCTTGCGCATGACCTCTGTGGCGCGTTTCCGGCCCACTTCAGTGAGCTCCAGGTGGCGGTCGTTGGACACAATCACCAGGCCGTCGCGCTCCATGCGTCCGATGGTCTGGGAAACCGTGGGTCCGGAGTGGCGCAATCGCTCGGCAATGCGGGCCCGGAGAGCCACTATGTTTTCTTCTTCAAGCTCCAAAATGGTCCGAAGATACATCTCAGTGGTATCGATCAGATCCGTCATCCAGCTCAGCTCTCCTCGAACGCAGTTCCTTGCGTAATCTCCACCGTACCGCGTCCCCAGCAAGGGCGGACGGTGTGCACCGCCGCCCCATGAACGCCAACCACCAGCCTAGCTTATTTGGAATTACTCTGGATAATTCCGGTCGCATCCGGTTCGTTTGCATTCCACGTGGCGGACTATGACGGCTGCAGGTTCCTGCGCCCGGGCCGTGTCAGGCAGAATTGGGGTGTCGAAGGGGCAGTTGATGCCCCATGCCACCTCCCATCTCTAGCCGACACCCATTGGAGCCCTACGTGAGCGACAACAGCATCACCATTCCCGCCGACCTGCTGCCCAAGGATGGACGCTTCGGCGCTGGACCGTCCAAGGTTCGCCCGGAACAGATCGAAGCGTTGTCTGCCGCATCGACCACCATCCTCGGCACCTCCCACCGCCAGGCTCCGGTCAAGAACCTTGTGGGTTCGGTCCGCGAAGGACTCAGCCAGTTCTTCCGCGCACCTGAAGGCTACGAGGTTGTCCTCGGCGTTGGCGGCTCCACGGCGTTCTGGGACGTGGCTGCGTTTGGCCTGGTCGAGAAGAAGGCCCAGCACCTCTCATTCGGCGAGTTTGGCTCAAAGTTCGCTGCAGCTACCAACAAGGCACCGTTCCTTGATGCTTCGTCCATCATCAAGGCTGAACCCGGAACCCGCCCCGTGGCAGCGGCCGAAGCCGGCGTGGACGTCTACGCTTGGCCCCAGAATGAAACGTCAACCGGCGTGGCCGCGCCCGTAAAGCGCGTGCAGGGTGCCGACGAAGGCTCGCTGGTCCTCGTGGACGCCACCTCCGCTGCCGGCGGACTGGACGTTGACGTCGCCGAGTCGGACGTCTACTACTTCGCCCCCCAAAAGAACTTCGCCTCCGACGGTGGCCTCTGGCTGGGCCTGTTCTCCCCCGCCGCCCTGGAGCGTGCGGCACGGGTCAAGGCCAGCGGCCGCTGGATCCCGGACTTCCTGGACCTGCAGACCGCCATTGACAACTCCAAGCTGAACCAGACCTACAACACGCCTTCGCTCTCCACCTTGGTGACCTTGGACGCGCAGGTGCAGTGGCTCAACAGCAACGGTGGCTTGGACTTCGCCAGCAAGCGCACGGCAGACTCCGCCAACCGTATCTATTCCTGGGCGGAGGCCTCGGAGTACGCAACGCCCTTCGTCACCAACGCCGAAGACCGCTCCAATGTCATCGCCACCATTGACTTCGATGACTCCATTGACGCCGCAGCCATTGCCAAGGTCCTGCGCGCAAACGGCGTCGTGGACACCGAGCCGTACCGTAAGCTCGGCCGCAACCAGCTGCGCATTGCCACGTTTGTGGCCATTGAGCCGGACGACATTTCCGCGCTGCTCGCGAGCATCGATTACGTCGTGGGCGAGCTGAAGAAGTAGCACCACGGGCCTTGGTCGGCGTCGTGCGGGTAGCTCCCGGACGGCGCCGCCGCCGTTTAAGGCGCGTTATGCGCCCTGCCGGCCTGCGCCGTCGTCGTCCGCCTCCGGACGGGAAAGCAGCGACTCCACCCGAAAGTGCTTCAGTCCGCGGGCCCGGCGGTCAAAGCGGAGCCGCAACTGTTTCGCGCGGATAATCCACAGCAAACCCACGACGGCGGTGCTGACGCCGGCAACCGCTGCAACGCCGACCGCCCATCGAGGGCCACCGACGTTGGCCACCAAACCCACGAACGGTGCACCGATGGGAGTGCCGCCCATGAAAATGGCCATATAGAGGGACATGACCCGCCCTCGCATGACAGCCTCGGTGGTGGATTGCACGTAGCCGTTGGCGCTGGTGATCAAGGTCAGGGCGAACAGGCCACAGGGAACCAAAGCGAGCCCGAAGAGCACAGCGTTGGGTGCCAGGGCGGCCAAGGCGCTGGCCACGCCGAAGCCGCCGGCCGCCCCGAAGATCAACCTGAGACGCGGCCTTCCGCGTCGGGCAGCCAACAGTGCACCGGTCACCGACCCGATGGCCATGACCGAGTTCAACGCTCCGAACGCGCCGGCGTCCATGCCGAACTGGGTCCCCACCATCGCGGCGATGAACAGGGGGAAGTTGAGTCCGAAAGTGCCCACAATAAAGATCGCCACCAGGACCACCTGAATATCCGGCCTGTTCCTGACGTAGCGCAACCCCTCCCGGATGCGCCCTTTACCCGCCGCCGCCCTGGGCTGGATGCGGAGCGACGATGCGGGAATGAGTTTGAGCGCCCAGAGCATGGCCACGAAGGACACGGTATTGATGAGGAACACCCAGCCGGGGCCCACCACCACCGTCAGCACACCGGAGACCGCGGGCCCGATCATCCGGGCCACATTGAAGGAGGCACTGTTGAGGGCCACCGCGTTGGGGAGGTAATCGTCGGTGACGAGTTCGGAGACGAAAGTTTGTCGGACCGGAGCGTCCAGGGCGGTCACGATTCCCAGGAGCAAGGCAAAGAGGTAGACATGCCAAAGTTCGGCGATGCCCAGCAGTACCAGCACGCCCAACCCCGTGCTGAGGAGGGCCATGGCCACCAGGGTGAGGAGAAGCAGCTTCCGTCGGCTATATCGGTCGGCCAGTAACCCCGCCCACGGAGCAAGGAAAAGCTGGGGCCCGAGTTGGAGGGCCAAAGTAATGCCCATGGCACCGGCGTCATGCGCTGTCAGGTGGTCAAAGACCAACCAGTCCTGCGCCGTGCGCTGCATCCACGTGCCGATGTTGGAGATCAGCGCACCGAAGAACCAGATGCGGTAGTTGAGGATTCCGAGTGACCTAAAGGTGGACATCAGCGTCCGCCTTCACTGTGGTCACCCCGGGTTTCCGCAACGCCTATTCAGCCCCGGCTTCGTCGCCGTCATCATCGTCATCGTCATCGTCATCCGAGTCAGCGTCATCGGAGTCGGCGTCAGCCGGTACGGTGGCTTCGTCTTCGGCCGCCTGCACGGACTCTTCCGAAACTTCCTCAACTGTCTCTTCGACCAGCGGCGTCTCATCCTCGGGGCGGACGCGCTTGGCCCACGGCACCCATTCGGGAGCCAGGATCGAGTCCTCGGAGGGCAGCAAACCGAGCTCGCTCACGGTCACGATCTTGGAGCGCGAGTTACGGGTCACCACGGCATACCACTGCCAGCCGCCGTACCCGGCGAGCCGGGATTCGAACAGGTGGGTCACCACGCGGTCGCCCTCCGACTTCGCCCCAAGGTGCGCCCCGACTTCGCCCGGGTTGGCTATGCCTTCAACTGCCTCACGTGCAGTATCGACGGCGGCAGCCAGGAACGCGTCCGGCTTACCGGTGCGCCACGCGGGCAAACCGATGCGGGACTTGGCCGCGACGGGCTTCCGCGCGGGGGCGTCCCCGTTTCCAGGAGCCTGGGCAGCGCCGGGGCCTACCTTGGTGTCCTGTGCGGATTCCGATGTCATGGCCGGTCCTAGGCTTCCAGCTCGTCGGCAACCTTGCGCAGCGCCATGCTGATTGCCTTGGCCTTGTTGCCGTCGGGGTACTTGCCTGAAGACAAGGAGCCGGAGAGGTTGTCCAGTACGGTGACCAGGTCCTGCACCATAGGAGCAAGGTCCCTGGCGTTCATGCGCTTGGCCTTGGCAATGGACGGTGTCTTCTCCAGGACACGGAGTCCCAGAGCTTGTGCTCCGCGGCGGCCGTCAGCCACACCGAACTCCACGCGGGTTCCGGCTTTGAGCTCCGTTACGCCCGCGGGCAGGGACGTCTTGGGCAGGAATACTTCCTGGCCGTCTTCAGCCGCGAGGAATCCGAACCCTTTTTCCTTGTCATACCACTTGACCTTGCCGGTAGGCACGTAATCAACCTTCTTCGTTCTTGCTTTTGGGAGACACGTCGGGCACTCACCGCATCCACAGGGATCTGCGGGATCGAGGGTGACAGCCCGGTCCGTGTTGGTCTGTTCCTTCAAGGTTATCCTGCCTGACCCCCTATTCCCGCTTTGCCGCGACCACGCGCTACGCGAACAGGACGAGAGCCGCAGCAATGAACCGCCTTCGCGTGCGGCTGCTAGCGTTGTTGGCATGACTTCCCCGGGTTACCGCCGCCCCATCATGATCATCGCTGCCGTCATTGCCGTCATCTCTTTGGCTGCCGTCGGCACGGTCATGGCTGTGGCGTTCAACGGCGGCGTGCCGCCGGTGTGGGTGACGTGGACGGCCCTTTACGGACTGCCCGTGGCCTTCATGCTCGCGGTAATCCTGGTTGTTGACTCCGTACGCCAACGCCGCCGACAGTAACCTCCTGACCCGGTGACGGGCACGAGCGGCCCCGGGGCGGTAACGTTGGATTGATGTCCCTTATACGCGCGCTCAGCAAGGAACTCGAAGCGCGCAGCGACAATTCGCTGCGGGCCTTGTTTGCCGCGCGACCAGACCTGATCTCCCCCATGGCTCCCGACTTCCCGGCTTTGGCTGCCAGGGCTAGCGCCCGAGTCAGTGTCCAGAGGGCTTTGGAGCGGTTGAACAAGCCTGAAATGCAGGTCCTGGAAACACTTCACCTGTGCACCAATGCCGATACCGGCCACAGTATTTCCGCGGCCGGGTTGAAGAAGGTCATTGCCGGTTCCACCCTTTCGGCGCTGGACCCCATCCTCGCCAAATTGCAGGAGTTGGCGCTGGTACACAGGGCAGACCCACCCGCTGGCTCGCCGGCAACGTCGTCCCGTCAGCGCTTCTACCTTCCCGTGGGCAGCCTCAAGGACGTCATCGGCATCTACCCGGCAGGGCTCGGACGCAGCTACACCGAACTTGTACGGCTCCAACCGGCCTTTGCCCAGCGGGTAGTGCAGTTGGTGGCCGAGCTACATCAAAGCGGCGCGGGCATCCACCCCGCCAGCACTCCGATGGACGCAGCCTTGGCATTGCAGCGTTGGACTTCCTCTCCTGAGAACCTTCGTGCCATCCTCGCCACGGCGCCGGAGCGGACGGTGGGCTTGTTGGACAAGTTCGGCAGTTGGGCCATGGGCGCGGTACCCCAGGCACAGCGCCGGGCGTCGGTCACCCACGAAAGCCACGACGTCGGGCCTATCGATTGGCTGTTGGCGCGCGGCTTGCTGGTCCCGCTGGACGCCGGCCACGTGGAGCTGCCCCACAGTGTGGGTCTTGCCTTGCGCGGAGGCGCGATCGTGGATGATTTCACGCTGGCGCCACCTGTTCCGGAGCTCGGCCATACGAGTGCCGCCCTGAGACGCAACGCGGCCATGGGGGCCATTGCCGAAATTCTTCGGCTGACTGCCGAGCTGTTGTTCGCCGTCCGGGAGCAACCCTTGGCTACCCTCCGTAGCGGCGGTGTTGGTGTGCGCGAGCTGCGGCGTTTGGCGGAGTCGATCCGGTTGGGCGTCCATGAGACGGCCGTCCTCTTGGAATTGTGCGCCATGGCCGGGCTGCTCCGCTTGGATGTGGACAGCTCCACGTGGATTCAGCCGCCGACGCTTGAATGGCTTAATCTGCCGAGGCAAGAACAGTGGCTGTGGCTGGTCAACGCCTGGCTGGCGAGTGAGCGGGCACCCTCCCTGGTGGGACAGCCGCTCACTGGTCCGTCGGCCTCGGCCTCCCACCAAGGCGCAGCCGGCACCACCATCAACGCCTTGTCCGCGGAAGCGCAGCGGCCCGACGCCCCGGTGGTACGCCGCCGGGTCCTGGAAATCCTCAACGAGCTCACCGTGGAGGCCGCAGCACCGGATGGAAAGGCACCCGTTTTGGATGCCCGAGCCGTCCTGCAGCGTGCAGAATGGGCGCAGCCGCGGATGTCCCGACGGTTCAGTTCCCTGGTCCGCGGCATCCTGGAGGAAGCCACGCTCCTGGGGCTGATGGGATCGGGTGCGTTGACCCAGCTGGGTTCGGCCATCGCTGACGGCCAACCGGACAAGGCCATGACCATCCTCGGCGAGCATTTGCCCGCCGCCGTGAACCACATCCTCCTCCAGGCCGATCTCACGGCTGTGGCGCCCGGCTACCTCGCGCCGGAACTCAGTGAAACCCTCCTGTTGATGGCCGATGCAGAAGGCCAGGGCCCAGCATCGATCTACCGGTTCTCTGCCAGCACCATTCGCAGGGCGCTCGACGCCGGACAGGATGCGGAATCGCTGCTGGCGTTTCTCCGTGAGCATTCCGCCACGGACGTACCCCAACCATTGGAGTACCTTGTCCAGGACACGGCCTCCCGGCATGGCCGCCTTCGTGTCGGCACGAGTGCCAGCTTTATTCAGAGCGACGACGAAACAGCCATCACCGATCTCCTCCGCGAGGCCCGGACGTCAGCCTTGAGCCTGGTGCGCATCGCCCCCACTGTCCTCACTTCCTCTGCCAGCCCGCGCGAAACGGCGCGTGTCCTGCGCGAGCTGGGCCTCTCACCTGCCGTGCAGGAGGCTGAACCCGCCGTCGTGCGTTTCAAACGGACCACGGCAGTGCCAGGCAGCGCCAGGCCGGTTTATACGGCGCCCCGAACAGCACCGCCGGACGACGACGTCGAAGCACAGCTTTCGGTCCTGCGGCAACACCGCGCGGCTCCGGCCGAAGCGACGGGCGAGACGGCCACCCAGCTCGGCTTGGAGACGCTACAAACGGCAATCCGGCTTAAACAGGCCGTCACCATGAACGTGGTGGACAGCTTGGGGAATGCCAACACCGAAACCGTTGTTCCTGTATCCGTCTCCGGCGGGCGTGTCAGGGTTTTCGATCCCGCCAAGGACACCGAACGGGTGTTGTCCATCCACCGCATCATCGATGTGGAACCCGCAGGAGAACTGCGTTCATGAAGAGGATTAAACAGTGACCGACGGTCCGCTGATCGTACAAAGTGACAAGACCATCCTGCTGGAGGTCGACCATGAGCTGGCTACGGAGGCCCGGCACGCAATCGCCGCCTTCGCCGAGTTGGAGCGCGCTCCGGAACACATGCACAGCTACAGGCTGACGCCGCTGGGTCTCTGGAACGCCCGGGCGGCAGGGCTGGATGCGGAGCAGGTGCTGGATACGCTGCTGAAGTACTCCCGTTTTCCCGTGCCGCATGCGCTGCTGGTCGATATCGAAGAGACCATGTCCCGCTACGGCCGGCTCCGGCTTGAAAAGGATGCACAGCACGGTCTGGTGATGAGGACGGACGATTACCCCGTCTTGGAGGAAGTCATCCGTGCCAAGAAAATCGCTCCACTGCTGGGGCCTCGGATCGACGGCGAAACCGTGGTGGTGCATTCGTCCCAGCGTGGACAGTTGAAGCAGCTGCTCCTCAAGTTGGGCTGGCCCGCAGAGGATCTTGCCGGCTACGTTGACGGTCAACCGCACCCCATCATGCTGGACGAAAGCAACTGGCAACTGCGCCCGTACCAAAAGCTGGCCACGGAAAACTTCTGGGCCGGCGGCAGCGGCGTCGTCGTGCTTCCCTGCGGTGCGGGAAAAACACTGGTGGGTGCGGCAGCGATGGCCACGTCCTCCACCACCACGCTGATCCTGGTCACCAACACCGTCTCTGCCCGGCAGTGGAAGGATGAACTGCTCAAGCGGACGTCCTTGACCGAAGACGAGATCGGCGAATACTCCGGCGCGGTCAAGGAAGTCCGGCCGGTCACCATCGCTACTTATCAAGTCCTGACCACAAAGCGCGGTGGCCTGTACCCGCACCTGGAACTCGTTGATGGGCACGACTGGGGCCTCATCATCTATGACGAGGTGCACCTGCTCCCCGCCCCGATCTTCCGGATGACCGCGGACCTCCAAGCCCGCCGTCGGCTCGGCCTCACGGCAACGTTGGTTCGGGAGGACGGCCGGGAAGGTGAGGTGTTCAGCCTCATCGGGCCCAAGCGCTACGACGCACCGTGGAAGGACATCGAGGCGCAGGGTTACATCGCGCCCGCCGACTGTGTTGAAGTCCGCGTGGACCTACCCCGCGACGAACGGGTGGCCTACGCCATGGCAGATGATGCCGATAAATACCGGCTCTGCGCTACTTCGGAGACCAAGACAAAACTGGTTGAAGAACTTGTGGCAGTCCATAAGGGCGAGCAGTTGCTGGTGATAGGCCAGTACATCGACCAACTCGATGAGATCGCCGAACGGCTTGACGCTCCCCTGATCAAGGGCGAAACCAGCGTCAAGGCACGGCAGAAGCTCTTCGACGCGTTCCGCAAGGGCGAGATCCACACGTTGGTGGTGTCCAAGGTGGCCAACTTCTCCATCGACCTCCCCGAAGCGTCGGTCGCCATCCAGGTCTCAGGTTCCTTCGGCTCACGGCAGGAAGAGGCCCAGCGGTTGGGACGCCTCCTTCGTCCCAAGCAGGACGGCCGTGCGGCCAGGTTCTACTCCTTGGTAGCGCGGGACACGCTGGACCAGGATTTCGCCGCGAAACGCCAAAGGTTCCTGGCCGAGCAGGGCTACGCGTACAGGATCATGGACGCCAAGGACGTTGGCAAGGACGTTGGACAGGAACAGTAGGCAGCCCCCGCCGGAACAATAATCCGCAGGCTCTTGCTATTCATCTCCAGCAACTTTACGATTCCAAGTGAAGCTCTCCGCCCTTTATGGTTGCCCCTGGTCCAGGCAACCAGGCGGCCAGCCGTCGGCAGTGGGGGAAGCCCGCAGCCAGGGAGCCGACGGTTTGAAGGCCTAGAAGAATCTGTGAATTGATTACCAGAGGATTCCCCATGCGCAAAGCCCTCCTGGTCCTCTCCGCGATCGTCCTGCTGTCAGCACTCGCACAGCTGTTTTTCGCCGGATACTTCCACTTCCAAAACACCATCGAAGCCCAGCGTGAAGCTGGCGTCTACCATGCCGTCAATGGCCAATATGTGCTGCGATACTCAGCATTGCTGGCAGCGATCGTAGCAGCGATCGCCAAGGTGGGGTCCCGCACCATCTGGTTGGCCGCGGGCATCTTCCTGCTGACCTGGCTTCAACTTTTCATCTTCATCATCGGCGGCATGCTGACCGGTTCCTCACCGGAATTCATCACTCCGGCAGGCTCGTGGGTAGTCTCCATCCACCCGATAGTTGGCGTGTTGATGATCTTCATGTCCTATTGGTTGTTCAAGCGTGCCCGCGCGGCAGCCCTCAACCCTCAACCGCTGCCTCCCAAGGCTGCCTCCTCGGATGCTTCCACATCCTCCAGCACAGCGTGAGCACTTGCAGCTGTGAACACCTCGCAGCTGCTGGCGGTGGACCTGCTACTGTCCGTGCTTGCGGCCAGCGCGTGGATTGCCGCTGCTTGGATGACCGCGTCGTTGAGCGACAAGCCGCGCCGGAGTGACCTTGGGCTGTTGTTAGTGGGTATAGCCGTCGCAGTGACAGTGGGACGGTACGCATTGCTTCCCGCTTTGGTGGCGGGCAGTTGGTGGTTTGCCAGCGAACGCATAACCATCAATGTGCCTCTGACCGCCATCCCCGCGGCTTGGGCCGCGGCGGCCGGTGTTCCGTTCTTGCTGAGGAGGCGGAACACCGGCCCCAAACCTGCTTCACAAGATCCGCGACGATCCCGCGAGTGGGCGGTGCTGGCAATCATCGCAGCTGCCGTGTCAGCTGTGGCATCACTCGCCCTGACATTGCTCCTGGGGCCATTCCCGGCTCCTTGGAGCCTTGTGGTGCTGCTGTTCATGGTGACAGCGTCCGTGCTGATCGCCAAGCTCGCACTGTTTTCGCCACGACCTTCGTCGAGAGGCGGTACGCAGTTAAACACGGCCGTTCGGACAGGACGTCGAGGCGGCGCTTCTCCCGTCGGCATGCGTCCGACGGCGGCTACCGCGGTTGCAGGACTCATGATCTGTACGGCTTTGGGCTCCGGAGTCTTTGCCTGGCTTGGGAGCCGGTCCGCCGACGGCGCAACGATCGCTGCCGCCGTCGCGCATCACGGCGGTGCCGACGTCGTGGTGACGGATCCGACGTCGGTCAACAGCCTGGTCGGCGAAACCCCCGCCAACGCTGTGGTCCGGCACTACGAACTGACTGCCCGTGTGGAACAAGTAGTGCTGCCATCCGGGCAAACCACGGAGGCGTGGACTTACGGCAGCCTTCCGGGTCCAGCCCTGGAGGCCCAACTCGGCGAAGTGATGGAGGTGCAGCTGACCAACCGTGATGTGAATGCCGGCGTGACCCTTCATTGGCACGGTTACGACGTTCCCAACGCCATGGATGGAGTGGCCGGGGCGACGCAGGACGCCGTTATGCCCGGGGAATCCATGACCTATCGCTTCCTTGCCGCCCAGGCAGGCACCTACTGGTACCACACGCATCAAGATTCAGCCGAGGGGGTCCGCAAGGGCCTCTACGGCACGTTCGTTGTGCACCACCCTACTTCGCCCCGTGCCGACACGGACGTTGTGGTGGCCGGGCATGACCTCAGCGGTCTGGGGTTGCTGGGCTCCTCAGACCGTGCCACCGTGCATACTGCTACCCCTGGCTCAAGCGTGCGGGTCCGGCTCATCAACACCGATTCCGTGCAGCAGCGATACCTCATCCAAGGCACGGCCTTCAGCGCCGTTGCGGTTGATGGAACCGAGGTGAACCAGCCGCAGAAAGTGACCCACAAACTGGTGCGGCTTGGCGCCGGCGGCCGGGTGGACATCGCCTTCACCATGCCTGACTCCACCGTCACCGTTCGTTCGGACGCTGCGGCCAATGCCGTCGTCGTCATCGCCCCGTCTGGCTCCGCCGTCGCGGATCAAGCAGCCAAACCCGAGGAGATGGTTGCGGAAAAGGCACCAGCAGGCGTTTACGTCACCATGCCCGTGCTGGACCTTTTGGAGTATGGCAAGCCCGTGGGCGGGGAACTGGATGGTGCTGGGAAGGCGGCAGAGCTCGTCCGGCCGATCACACGCGAAGAGGTGATGGTGCTTGACCGGCAGTTCCGATTTGTTGACGGGATTCCCCGGTACGCGTTCACCGTGAACGGGGCAGCATATCCGCTGGTTCCGTCCATCGAGGTTGCCGAGGGCGACACCGTAAAGGTGACGGTAGTGAACCGCACCTCCGAGCCGCATCCCATGCATCCCCACGGACATCACGTGCAAGTACTAAGCAGGAATGGCATAGCTCCAAGTGGATCACCGCTCATCCTGGACACCGTGGATGTGTTGCCGGGCGAAGTGTGGGAGTTGCTGCTTCACGCCGATAACCCGGGCATCTGGATGGACCACTGCCACAACTTGGACCACGCCGCCGAGGGGATGATGATGCTGCTGAAGTACCACGGTGTGTCATCGCCGTTCGTGCACGGCGGACACTCCAACAACCGGCCGGAGTGAGCTGGTCGGGCCGAGTGAGCTGGATGGGAGGCTTGTGCCTCAGGCGACCATCCGGCTGGTGACCTCAATTTTGACGTGGTCCACCACGGCCCAGCCGTCCTGATCGCGGAGTTGGGCACTGGCGAACCGCTCGGCTGCGGCCAGATCCTCAAAATCCTCTCGCCGGATGCGGCCGGAATCGGTGTCCAGGTACGTCACGTGGAACTCGACGTCACTGTCACGGTGCTGGTGGATGCTTGCGGGAGCTGCTGTGTTTGCCATGTTTAAAGTGTGGAGCGGGGCACTGACATTTTTAGAAGCATCCGTGGGCGTGTTCGGATTCCGATCACCCAAGACTTCCACCACCCAAGACTCCCACCGCTTCAGGGTTTCCGCAGATACAGCGCTGAAACGTCACGGACGGTTTCGCTGAGCACATCAAGCACACGGGACGCCGTTCGCCAGCGTTGCCAGTAGAGCGGCACATCGATGGGATGATCGGGGGCGAGCTCGATCAGCCTGCCGTCGGCGATTTCCGGTCCGCATTGAACTTCCGGGATTAGCCCCCAGCCGAGTCCCAAACGGATCGCGTCGCCGAAGTCCTGGGACGCCGGGACGTAATGACGCGGTCCTTTCCGTTCCGGAAGCGGCTCACCCTCAGCCTTGAATGCCGACTGCACAAAGGCCCACTGGTACGTGTCCTTGCGGTCGAAGTCCACGGTGGTGGCGGCATTGAGCGCGGCACCGGTCAAGCCGCTTCCCGAGTCCAGTCCCTCCCCCAATTCCGGGAACCAACGGTCCACAAAATGCGGTGCCGCAACCGCACGGTACCGCATCACCCCGAGGCTCTCCACCCGGCACCCTTGCACAGGCTCTGGCGTGGCGGTGACGGCAGCCATGACCGTTCCTGAGCGCAGCAACGAAGTGGAGTGTTGTTCGTCGTCCCGGTGAAGGTCGAAGGTGACATTGAGGTCTGCGGGAACCTTGGCCAACGCTTGGAGGAACCACACCGCCAGCGAATCCGCGTTGACCACGATCGGCACAGCCAACTGCGCCCCGTCGGCGCCCAAGCCCATTTCCCGCCCGGCGTCAGCTTCCAGTTGTGCCACCTGCCGCGCAAGTCGCAGCACAACCTCGCCTGCTTCAGTAGCTTTGGCAGGGTTGCTGCGTTGCAACAGCACGCTGCCAGTCGACTGCTCGAGCGCCTTCAACCGTTGGGAGACGGCCGAAGGCGTGATGTGAAGCAAGCGCGCAGCAGCGTCCAGCGTGCCCTCGGAGAGGACGGTAGCAAAGGTCAGCAGCTGCTCGGAGGGAAAGTGGGGCATAAGAGCATCTTATGTTGCGTGAGAATCTTTAGCTGGTCTAAAGAGGAGGATGAACGTAATTTTCAAGGGTGAACCTTACTGACTTCTTCCACTCCGCAGGCCTGGGCATGGCCACCGGGCTCGCCCTCATCGTCGCCATCGGAGCCCAGAACGCTTTCGTACTCCGGCAGGGAATCCGCGGCGAGCACATCGTCCCTGTCGTGGCGGTATGCGCGTTAAGCGACGCCGTCCTTATCGCTGCCGGAGTCCTTGGCACCGGCGCCCTTATTACGGCAGCTCCGGACGCCGTCGTCGTTCTTCGCTACGTGGGGGCAGCCTTCCTGGTGACGTACGGCGTCATGGCCGCCCGCCGGGCGTTGCGCCCGCAATCACTGAAAAGTGAAGGGCCGGTCCACGATGGCGCAAAGCGCAGTCTCACTGCCGCCGTCACCACCGTGCTGGCACTGACATGGCTCAACCCGCACGTCTACCTGGACATAGCCCTCCTGGGCTCGATAGCCAGCGCTCAAGGAGCGCAACTGCAATGGTGGTTCGGTGCCGGGGCCATGCTGGGCAGCATCGTGTGGTTCGCCTCCCTTGGATTCGGGGCACGCTACCTCCGCGGTTTCTTCGCCCGGCCACTGTCTTGGCGATTCCTGGATGGCGGCATCGCAGTGACCATGGTGGCGCTGGGAACCGGGCTAGCGTTGGGGGCCTGAACCCGGACAAATTAACTGGACGCAGCCACGCAGTCCGCTCACATGCAGCATCCAGTGAACTCCCAGATTCTGGGAGCATCATGGATGTCATGAAAAAGAACGGTCCCGAAGCCAAGCTTCTCGTTGTCGACGACGAGCCCAACATCCGCGAGCTGCTGTCCACGTCGCTGCGTTTTGCAGGCTTCGAGGTCGTCGCGGCCGCCAATGGTCGCGAAGCCCTCGCCGCGGCCGATCTCCACTCTCCGGATCTGGCAGTCCTGGACGTCATGTTGCCGGACATGGATGGCTTCACGGTGACCCGGCGCCTCCGCGCTGCCGGGAAGCACTTCCCCGTCCTGTTCCTCACAGCGAAGGACGACACCGAAGATAAAGTCACGGGCCTTACTGTGGGCGGCGACGACTACGTCACCAAGCCCTTCAGCCTGGACGAAGTGGTGGCCCGCATTCGCGCAGTCCTCCGCCGCACGCAGCCGTTGGAGGACGACGACGCCGTTATCCGGGTTGACGATCTTGAACTCGACGACGACGCCCATGAGGTCCGCCGGGGTGGCACCGTGATCGAGCTGTCCCCCACCGAGTTCAAGCTCCTGCGCTACCTCATGCTGAACCCCAACCGTGTACTCTCCAAGGCCCAGATACTGGACCACGTCTGGGAGTACGACTTCAACGGCGACGCCTCGATCGTGGAGTCCTACATCTCCTACCTCCGACGCAAAGTGGACATCGATCCGGATGCCGCGGCCCTCATTCAGACCAAGCGCGGCGTAGGCTACGTGCTGCGAACGGCAGAGAAGCGCTGACCCTTGCTGCTTCGCTGGAAATCGGCGTCCCTGAGGTCGCAGCTCGTCGCCATCATCATGGGCCTGCTCCTGCTTGCCCTGGCGGCCACGGGCGCGGGAACGCTGACGCTCGTCAAGAGTTACCTGCAGGGCCAGGTGGACGACAAACTCAAGGCCGCCGTTGCTTTGGCCCTGGACCAGCAGTCCTTCGACAAGCTGGCCCCACCCAACCCGGCGACTGACGAGCCAGCCCAGCCGAACCCGGAGGCTCCCACCGAATCCGCCGTGCCCACAGACTACTCGCTGACGTTGTACGTGCCAGGCTTCGCACCTTATCCCTACGCGGGCAGCCAAAGTGATCGTCCCGCAATCGCCAACATCACCCCCGCTGAAGCGAAGCTCCGCGGCAACTCCCCCTTCCAGGTCAAGGGCACGGCCGGTACAAACTGGCGGGTGGTGGCCATTGGCGTCAGATCCGATGGTGGCCAGAACGGCGTCATGATCATCGGGCTGCCGCTCACTCCCGTGGACAAAGTTATGGAGCACGCTGTCCTGGTAGTTGTAGGCGTCGGCCTCTTGACGCTCGTGTTGGCGTTCTTCATCGCCACGTGGACTGTTGCCCGCTCCTTCCGTCCCCTCGCCAAGGTGGAAAAGACAGCTGCGGCCATCGCGGCCGGTGACCTGTCCCGCCGCGTGGAAGTGGACAATCCCCACACCGAGGTTGGCCGCCTGGGCGGTTCCCTTAATGCCATGCTTGCCCACATCGAGGCTTCCTTTGCTGCCCGCGCCGCTTCCGAAGGGCGCATGCGCCGCTTCGCAGCGGACGCCTCCCACGAGTTGCGAACGCCCTTGGTGACCATCCGGGGCTTCTCTGAGCTATACCGTCACGGGGCCTTGGCAACCAAAGAGGATGTGGCGATGGCGATGGGCCGGATCGAAAGCGAAGCCAAGCGCATGGGCTCCATGGTGGAAGACCTGTTGATGCTGGCCCGCCTTGATGAACAGCGTCCGCTTCAGCTCAAGCCTGTGGACCTGCAGCTCCTTGCACACGATGCCGTGGTTGACACCAAGGCCTCATCCGGAGACCGGAGTATCACGCTCACAGGGCTCGACGGCGCCGCCCCCACTGCCGCGCCGGTCCAAGGTGACGAAGCCAAACTTCGGCAAGTCATCGGGAACCTCGTGGGAAATGCGCTGCGGTACACGCCAGAGGGAAGCCCCATAGAACTGGCCGTCGGTGTTCGAACCACCCCCAGCGGTTCAGTTTCCGTCATCGAAATCCGCGATCACGGGCCAGGCATTCCGGAGTCTGAAACCAACAAGATCTTCGAACGCTTCTACCGTGCGGACACCTCGCGGACCCGCGAGACGGGCGGCAGCGGCCTCGGTCTGGCGATTGTTGCCGCGATCGTCGGTTCCCATGGCGGTACGGTCCAAGTGGCGGACACCGACGGCGGCGGTGCCACGTTGGTGGTCAGCCTTCCGTTCCACGAGGAATCGTCCGAGCTCCTGTCCACCTAACGCGCCTTATCCAACTAACGCCTTTATCCACATAGCGACGAACACCCATTTTGCGGCTGCGGGAGGCTGCCTAGGCTCGATGTTGTAGCCACGCATCCCCGCCGCAAACCGCGGAACCTCTTCGTCGAAAGGCACCACCCATGAGCGTCATCTCCGTCGATACCGAATTGCTCCAGCTCAAATCAGCCAACGTCAAAGGAACTGTTGATCGCATCAGCTCCGATGTGCAGACCATGCGGCGTGGCCTGGAGGAACTTGAGGCGACCTGGCGGGGAACAGCTGCCACGAATTTCCAGGCGCTTGTCCTGGAGTGGTCGCTGACGCAAAGCAAGGTCGAGGCTTCCTTGGCTTCCATCAACATTGCCTTGTCCTCAGCTGCCACGAGCTATCTGGAAGTGGAACAAGGAAACACCCAGCGCTTCACGTACTAGCTGCCCCGCCCCGGTCCTCCCTCACCCATGAACTCCTGCGGGGCTGGCTGACTTCCCCCCTGTGCAGCCGCCTCGCAGGTCATGAGGGATTTATCTCCGGGCTTAGGTTCCCGGGCTTAGGTTTCCGGGGTTAGTTCTCGGGGCCTATTTCTCGACAGTCCCTTGGTGGAACCGCAGCCGCCATTGACCGCGGTCGAGCATCCAGACGGAACTGCGGAGCGCCGAGCCCGTGTGCGCGAAACTACGGTAGTTCAGCAGGATGGTGTTGTCGCTGAGCCTGTCTGCGCTGAGCAATTCGAGTTCCGTCGGTTCACCGGGGTCCTCTTCCAGCGCCATCATCATGGCGTCCCGTGTCCAAAACCTGCCCGAGCTACCGATCTCCGCGAAGTCAGGGTGGAGCAGAACACCGATCCTGCCGATGTCCGCCCTCACGTCCGGCCTCAGCAGTTCCCGTTCCAACGCCAGAACTGTGTCCTCAGCTGACAGTTGCTGCGCCGACGCGTCATCTTCCAATTCGCTGAAGAGATCGGCTTGGCCAAAGATGCCGGACTCACCAAAGAGCGTGGGCTCAAAGTGCGGACGGGAGCTGCGGTCAACCTTGGCGGGTGCGGAACCAGCGCTTGCCGACGAGACGCCGGCGGCAGCGCTTGCAGGGACCGGCTCGGAGGAACGGGTTTGTGCTGCGCGGGCTTCCGTTTGCGGCTGAGATCCAAGCTGTTCCTGCGCACCCGGGAACCCGGGGCCAGCACGGTGCGCTACACCCTGCTGGTAGGCCGTCGCAACAGCGCGTGCGCGCTCATCGGCGGCTTCGTTGAGGTCGTGACCAGCGTGGCCCTTTACCCATTCGAAGGTGTATTTTCGGCCGACGATCGCTTGGTCGATGTCCTTGAGAAGGTCCACGTTCAGCACGGGCTTGCCGTCGGCCTTCCGCCAGCCCTTCCGCTTCCAGCCCGGCATCCACTTGGTGATGCAGTTGATGACGTACTGACTGTCGCAAAGGATCAGCAATTCTTCTTGTGGCACGTGGGCCGTCGACCGAAACAAGTCAAGGACGGCCATCAATTCGCCCTGGTTGTTGGTACCGTGCGGCCAACCTCCTGCTCGCCAACAGGAGTCGTCAACATACCAGGCCCAACCGGCCGGCCCAGGATTACCGAGGGCGGACCCATCGGCGGCAGCAATAATCGTCATGGGGTTAATCCTGCCAGACCCCACCGACACTAAAACCGTGATAGCACCCAACTGAGTCGCAGTACAGGGCGTTATGAGGGCTCAAAAGGGCATCATCTGCTACCTACTTGGGTCTGCAGCCCTGACGTACAGCTTTGACGAGGGAACAAAACGGCGGCCCCCACCAAAATGGTGAGGGCCGCCGTCGTGATGCTGTTCAGCGTGATGCCGGGCGCTGTATTGCTACAGCCGGGTGGCTTAGAAGCCGCCCATGCCGCCCATGTCGTCGCCACCAGCAGCCGGAGCGTTCTTCTCGGGCTTGTCGGCAACTACGGCCTCGGTGGTCAGGAACAGACCAGCGATGGAAGCAGCGTTCTGGAGAGCCGAGCGGGTGACCTTTACGGGGTCGTTGACGCCGGCAGCCAGAAGGTCTTCGTAGACACCCGTGGCAGCGTTCAGGCCGTGGCCCGAAGGCAGGCCGCGAACCTTGTCCACCACGACGCCCGGCTCGAGGCCAGCGTTGAAAGCGATCTGCTTCAGCGGTGCGTCAATGGCAACCTTGACGATGTTGGCACCGGTTGCCTCGTCACCCTGCAGGGTGAGGTTAGCGAATGCCTTGGCGCCTGCCTGGATGAGGGCAACGCCACCACCGGCAACGATGCCTTCTTCAACGGCAGCCTTTGCGTTGCGGACTGCGTCCTCAATGCGGTGCTTGCGTTCCTTGAGCTCAACTTCGGTTGCGGCACCGGCCTTGATGACTGCAACGCCGCCGGCCAGCTTGGCCAGGCGTTCCTGCAGCTTCTCACGGTCGTAGTCCGAGTCGGAGTTCTCGATCTCGGCGCGGATCTGGGCCACGCGGCCTGCGATCTGCTCGGCGTCGCCGGCACCTTCAACGATGGTGGTCTCGTCCTTGGTGACAACAACCTTGCGGGCGGTGCCGAGGAGTTCCAGGCCAGCGTTTTCGAGCTTGAGGCCAACTTCTTCGGAGATGACCTGGCCACCGGTGAGGATGGCGATGTCGGCCAGCTGGGCCTTGCGACGGTCACCGAAGCCCGGAGCCTTGACGGCAACGGACTTGAAGGTGCCACGGATCTTGTTGACGATCAGGGTGGCCAGGGCCTCGCCCTCGATGTCTTCGGCGATGATCAGCAGCGGCTTGTTGGACTGCATGACCTTCTCCAGAACCGTGACGAGTTCCTTCACGTTGGAGATCTTGGAGTTGACGATCAGGATATACGGGTCTTCGAGGACCGTTTCCTGGCGCTCTGCGTCAGTGACGAAGTAAGCGGAGATGTAACCCTTGTCGAAGCGCATGCCTTCGGTGAGTTCGAGCTCCAGGCCGAAGGTGTTGGATTCCTCGACCGTGATGACGCCTTCCTTGCCCACCTTGTCCAGGGCTTCGGCGATGAGGCTGCCGATTTCCGGGTCGCCGGCGGAGATGGAAGCCGTAGCTGCGATCTCTTCCTTGGTTTCGATTTCCTTGGCGGAGGCCAGCAGTTCGCTGATGACTGCCTCAACGGCCTTCTCGATACCGCGCTTGAGGGACAGCGGGTCGGCGCCGGCGGCAACGTTGCGCAGGCCTTCCTTCACCAGTGCCTGGGCGAGAACGGTTGCAGTGGTGGTACCGTCGCCAGCGACGTCATCCGTCTTCTTGGCAACTTCCTTGACCAGTTCTGCACCGATCTTCTCGTAAGGATCGTCCAGCTCGATCTCCTTGGCGATGGAAACACCATCGTTGGTGATCGTCGGGGCGCCCCACTTCTTTTCGAGGACGACGTTGCGTCCACGCGGGCCGAGGGTGACCTTGACGGCGTCTGCGAGGATGTTCAGGCCCCGCTCGAGGCCGCGGCGTGCCTCTTCATCAAATGCAATGATCTTGGCCATAACGGCGGTAGTCCTTTCGGGACAGTCGTTAAGAAGGTACCTATCAGATGGGGTGCCCGCGACGGACGGTCTTTCGCTTGGGGCCTCTGTATGCCCCGCGCTCCGGACCTCACCCCACCAAGGTGTTTCTTGATCCTCCGCCGGCCCGATGCCTGTCCGCCGCCGGGGTCAACCGGGCCGGACTTAGCAGTCGAACCATAGGAGTGCTAAATCAATAATTAGCACTCGACCGGGGAGAGTGCAAGCAGAGATGCCACTTTGCTCTATAAACAAAGGGCCTTCAGCCATGGGCTGACAGGAATGGGCGTAGACGCCGCCATCGAACTACGCGACGCGGACGCCTTCGGCTTGCGGACCCTTCTGGCCCTCCCCCAGTTCGAACTCAACCCGCTGGCCTTCTTCGAGGGCGCGGAAGCCATCCATCTGGATGGCGGACCAGTGCACAAAGACGTCGTCGCCGGATTCATCCACAGTGATGAATCCGTAGCCTTTTTCGGCGTTGAACCATTTGACGGTTCCCAAAGCCATGATGCCCACACTTTCGCAGTAGCCAAGACCGGTAGCCGGGATCTCCGTACCGGAATTAGTCCACTGTAACCACTGTCACTAGCGCCGCGCTGCCGTGGAGGGGCAGGGCACCACTTTTGTTATTGAGGCTTAACCGAGTTGGAGCATTTTAGCTCAGGAACGGGCTCAATGCCTACTGGTAGCCGGGCCCGGCCACAACCACCAGCGGCTGTTGAACCTCGGGCGTTTCCACGATCGTCTGGATGCCCAGCAAGGTGCCCAGCGCTTCCGCGTTGGCCTTCTGCTCCGGAGCGTTGTAGAAGATCACGGACGTCTGCTGTGGCAGTCCGCCCCAGTTTCCTACAGTGCTCAGCGCCCAACCGTCGCCCTGGACGAGGCCTGCCACCCGTCCGGCCAACCCTGCCGTCCCGGCGCCGTTGTAGACGGCCACAGGAGTGGCCTTGTCCACCGGAGGCGACGACGGAGTAGCGGAAGGAGATTCCGAGGGCGTCGGTTCGCTGCTGGGTTCGCTGGAAGCGGGCGGCGCACTGCTGGATTCGGTGGGCGCAGCGGACGGTGCCGCAGACGTCTGCAGCGGCGCCGGCGTCGTGGTGTTGGACGAAGCGCTGGGTGCTACCAGCCCAAGGTTGGGGAGGATGAGGAATGCCACGAGCCCGAGCACCAGGGCCACCGCCCCAACGGTCAGGACCGGCCACAGGGTGGGGCGTGCAGTCTCTTGGGCGTCGCGGTGAACGCCTTGGCGGGACGTGTTCTGCGGAACCTGGTCGAATTCGTCCTTGGCATATTTGGTCATGGTGAAGCGGTGTCCTTGCTGGTTGCTGCTGACAGATCAGCCTGGCGATTTACGCGTCGGACCCCAAGCGACGTGCAGTCCTCGCACGCTGGCGGGACGTACGTAGTCTACGCAGTCTCTTGACGAGCATGGGATCGTGGGCCAACGCATCCTCGGTGTCTATGAGCGCGTTCAGGATCTGGTAGTAGTGTGTGGCAGAGAGATCGAACAGCTCGCGGATAGCCTGTTCCTTGGCTCCGGCGTACTTCCACCATTGCCGCTCCAGCGCCAGCATCTGCTGGTCACGCTCACTCAGCGGCGAGTCACTGCGGGTCTCGGCCGCGAGGTCCTCAAGGGCAAAGCCTGTTGCCTCGGACGCCATCGGTTCCGGTGCGGGTTCTGCCACGGCACACTCCTTCGACGCTCGTTGGGGGAAAATGTCCTACCCCCATGTTACGGGCGAATAACAACGGTGTCATTCGCAAGTCGTACGGCGCGCGGGAGACAATGGCCCGGTGACTGGCGAGGATGCACTCTTTGATCTTGAACCTGCTGATACTACTGACCCGGGTTTCGCCGCCCTGCTCAAACAGCCGCTGGATGAGCTGGTGGCTCCCGATTGGGCCGATGCATTGCGCCCGGTTGAAGGCCAGCTCCGTGAAGCCTTGGACTACGTAGCGGCCCAATCGGCCAACGGCGCCCAAGTTCTGCCGTCTGCAAAGAACCTGTTGCGCGCCTTCAAACAGCCGCTGGCCGACGTCAAAGTGTTGATACTCGGCCAGGACCCCTACCCAACCCCGGGCCACGCCATCGGGTTGTCGTTCGCCGTTTCCCGCCCTACCCGACCCATTCCCCGGAGCCTCGCCAACATCTACCGCGAACTCCACGACGACCTCGGACTCCCGCCCCGCGTCCACGGCGACCTCAGCGCTTGGGCGGAGCAGGGCGTCCTGCTCCTGAACCGCGTCCTCAGCGTCGAAGCGGGAAACGCCGGCTCCCACCGCGGCAAAGGTTGGGAAGCAGTCACGACGGCGGCGGTCACCGCCGTCGCCAACCGCACTGACGGCGCCGGGCGGCAGAGTCCGCTGGTGGCGATCCTGTGGGGCAAAGATGCCCAGGGCGTGGTGCCCCTGCTGGGAGGGGCACCGTCCATTGTCTCGGTCCACCCAAGTCCACTCTCTGCATCCCGAGGATTCTTCGGCTCCAAGCCCTTCAGCCGGGCCAATGAGCTGCTCATTGACTTGGGGACTGAGCCCATCAATTGGGAATTACCCGTTCTGTAACTTTTTCAAGCCCAACGCTCTCTCACATCCCACCCCCTTCAAGCCCAACGCTCGTTCACATCCCACCCCCTTCAAGCCCAACGCTCGTTCACATCCCACCCCAAACACGCGGGATGTGAACGAGCGTCCGGCCCAAACACGCGGGATGTGAGCGAGGGTCTGTAACCTTCGACTCATACCCAGCCGATGCGCAGGAAATTAGCTTAGGCTTACCTTCATGACTGCTCTCCCCGTCACTTCGTCCGCCTCACGCAAAACCCGTCCGCAGGTGAACCTGACCGTCCTGCGAAATGAACGCCTGTCACCGCACATGGTGCGGATTGTGGCGGGGGGACCTGGTTTCAGCGACTACGCGAACAACGAATATGTGGACCGCTATATCAAAATCGTGTTTCCGCAGCCGGGCGTCGAGTACGAACTCCCGCTGGACTTGTGGGCCATCCGCGAGACCATGCCCCGTGAGCAGTGGCCGCACACTCGCACGTACACCATCCGCTGGGTAGACCTGGAAGCACAGGAACTGGCCATCGACTTTGTGGTGCACGGTGACGAAGGACTGGCCGGTCCTTGGGCCGCCGCCGCCAAGCCCGGCGATTCGCTGATCTTCACAGGTCCAGGCGGTGGGTACAACCCCGCCCCCGGGGCCGATTGGTACTTGTTCGCCGGCGACGACGCCGCGATACCGGCCATCGCAGCCTGCGTCGAGGCACTTGCTCCTGAAGCCCGCGGAACGGTGTTCCTTGAGGTGGATAGCGAGGCCGACATTCTTCCGATTTCCGCCCCTGCCGGAGTGGAGTTGCACTGGCTCCTCCGCAAGGGCGTTCAAGCGGGTTCCAGCGAGCTGCTTCTTGACGCCCTTCGCACCACCAAATGGTTGCCCGGACGCGTGGACGTCTTCGCCCACGGCGAGCGGGGCTATATGAAAGGACTCCGCGAGATCTTCTTCGTGCAGCGCGGCTTGGAGCGTTCGCAGGTCTCACTGTCCGGCTATTGGGCGCAGGGTCGCGTAGAGGAAGTTTTCCAAGCAGAGAAGAAGCTCCCAGTGGGACAGATCTAGCCTCAGTCCTTAAAGCCGAACGGCGCCGCCTCCTGGCGGCGCCGTTCGTTTTTTGACGTTAGCGCCTGCGTACCCTGCGCCGCTCGTTGCTGGACAGGCCCTTCGTCAGGGGCCTTGCCAGGTTGTCACCGAGCACGATGCCGGCCGCAACGCCCAGCACAATGGCGCCGGCGTTGAGCATGCCACCCGCACCCAGCAGTATGTTGCCGCCTTCAACGGTCAGGGCGTACATGGAACGGAAGATCGTCAGACCGGGAAGCAGGATCAGCGCGGCCGGGACGGCCACTACAAGTTGCGGAGCACCGAGCTTGAGCGCCACGACGCGGCCCAGCAAGCCGATAACCACCGCAGCGACGGCTGGCGACAAACGGTCGCCGAGGCCGGCTTCGCCAACACCCCACAAGACGAAGAAGCCCACTATGCCCACTGCCGCCGTCGGGAGTAACAGCCGCATTTGCGTCTGCTCGGTGACTCCGATGGCGACCACCGCTATAGCAATAAGGACTGCTTGAATCCACAAGGGATACGCGTCGGGGAATGTCTGGGTGACGTCCAGGACTGCGCTGCCC
This sequence comes from Paenarthrobacter sp. GQ52, assembly GCF_059759005.1. NCBI lineage: Bacteria > Bacillati > Actinomycetota > Actinomycetes > Micrococcales > Micrococcaceae > Paenarthrobacter > Paenarthrobacter sp. GQ52. Next base: position 110,075 of record NZ_JCAXEJ010000001.1, on the reverse strand, counting down.
ATCAGCGTTCCAACCACTACTGCGACGCCAATCCCCGCAACGATTGCGCCGAAAGTGAGCAACGTGGAGAGGAAGCGACCCGCGGCCGTTACCGGGAAGCCGTTGATGGCGTCTTGTACCGATGAAACAAGACGGCCCGTGGGGAGAAGCAGCAGGATTCCACCCGCCACCACAATGGATGGCGCAATTTCCACACCTGCCCAGCGCAGCATCAGCGCGATGAAGGTGACCAGGAACGCGCACGCCATGGTGTTGAAGAAGTCAGCCGTCCGCCATCTGGCAAGTTGCCGGGAGAGCAGGCTGATCAGGATGTTGGAACCAAAAGCCACCGCGGACGCACCGATGCCACCACCCAGGACACCCACGAAGACGGCGGCGAAGATGCCGAAGGCCATGGTGACCATCCACCGTGGGAAGGGTTTGGCACTGCGGATGATTTCATTCAACCTGCGCACGGCTTCGTCACGGCCCACTCCCCCGGCCACGATGTCCGTGACCAACTGGTGAACCTGGGCAAGGCCGGCGTAATTGTTGGTCCACGAGCGCACCACACGGAGTAGCGTGATGGGCGTCTGGTCTTTAGGCGCGTAGTTGATGGCCACCGACTGGTTGGTGATGTCCACTTCCACGTTCTTCAGGCCAAGGGCAGCCGTGACCGCAATCATGCTGGTCTCCACCTCAAGGGCGCCCGCACCGTAACGGAACATCACTTCGGCCAGATGAAGGGCGAAGTCGATGGTCTTGCGGGCCGAAGCGTCCACACCCACCACCTGGATGGTGGGGTTGGCGTAAGGACTCCCGGCCAACCGGTCCACGATGTTCATGGGCGCCGTCGGCGGGCTGTCACCTTGAACCAAGCGCATCAGCATGCGTTTGGCGTTGACATTCTGCCGGACCTGGGACGGCCGCAACGGCTGCGTCTTGGGCAACCCGTCGGTATGGGGCCTGTTGGCGGACCCGTCGGGGCGTTCAGTCACGCGGTGATCCTCCCTTGGCTTGTGTGATTAGCGGTTCCTCCGAAATTTTCCTACTACCGGCAGTTTCTCAAGTGGCAATCGTCCCAGTACTGTCTGGGCGACCCCTGCAAACTTCCTGACCGCACGGTAGCCGTGGAAGACGAGCGGGTTCACCGGCGCGACGAAATCACCCACCAACTGGACCACCTCGCCACCGAAGCCCTTCTTGAATTCGTACCCGCCGTGCCCGGTCTCCTCCTGGCCCTGGATGCCGAACGTGCCGTAGAAGTTGTAGCGCGAATAACCATTGTTCAGTGCGTGCAACATCATGCCCCAGTACAAGGACGTGGCGCCGTTGAAATAGATGTAGTCCTGAACCGTGCCACCAATGACGCACACCAGCTCGTCACCGGAGCACGCAAAGTGGATGGCAGCCACCGTAGCGACACCGACGGAATCGGGGAAACGTTCGATGTCCTTGAGGCTGCGCTCGTAGCTGTCCACGAGGTCCTGGACAACTTTGATGCGGTTGGCCTTCTTCTTGCTGCCGGTCTCCTCGACCTCACGCTTAAGGTCTGCCAAGGTCTTGGATTCGGCATCCAGACGCTCCGTGATGGAGGCCCGATATTCGGGAATGTTGATCTTGGCCATCATGAGCTTGGTGAACTCGTCAGAAGTGTTCCGGAGGAGTTGCTCGTAGTACTCGCGTTCGCGGTACGTGAAACCCTTCTCATCGCCGGCTGTGCTCAGCGCGTTGTAGAACTCATCCAGCGTTTCCAGCGTGGCCTGCTCCAGGTAGACGCCGTTCTTCTCGGCTTTACGGATGGCCTTGCGGGTGCGGTAGTTCATGCCCATGATGAGCTCTTCGGAATCAGCGATTCCCTCGAGTTGCTTGATGAACATCCAGTTGATGTTGGCGAAGTTCATGTCGAAGCCTTGATGCTTGAAGCCCAAGCCTTCGAACTCCTTCAGCAGCGGACGGTTGTCCTCAACTTCAGGGTGTTCGGCGCCCTCTTCATCACGCGCAATGTACCGGATGTTGGGAGAGATACGCAGCTCTGCAGCTTTCTTCGAGGCCGCATGCTTTTTCAACTGCTCGACGACGAAGCGCACCACGGCGGGGTCGCTGTAGTCCATCAGGGGGCCCTTGGCGCAATCTGCGGTTTTGTAGCCCAGGCGGTTGGACGAGTAGACAAGTTTCCCCGCAGCAATGAGGCTGTCGCCGCGCGTCACGCCAAAAAGCTCAACTTCCTGGCCACGGGCACGCTGGAAGCGCGTGAGGTCCATGGACTGGATGAAGCTGCCCTGGGGATGTCCCTTGGCGAATGTCTCGAAATCAGCGTCACTGAGAATCACGAATTCCATGTCGGTTCCAGCCTCGATCGGAGTCAAAGAAATTACCTCACCTATAAAGTAGATTGCACCCGTTGGTGGCCGGGGCTGGCCTGAAGTTGGTTGGCTGGCTGCGGGTGGCCGTCAGTAGAACTGGCCACCGGTACGCATGGTTTCGAGCCGACGGAAGATGCGTTCCGCACCCTTGAGCCACAGCTTGTGGCGGACAGGTCCCAGGACAAGGTCATAGCAACCCACAAAGTCCGTTACGGTCTTGGTGAAGCTCGTCTTGAACAATCCCATGCCGTACAGGGGGTGGGTCTTGTCCTTGATCCTTGCTGCGGGGGGCGTGCCACAGAAGTCGTACTCCACGCATCCGAGTTCCTGCATGCGCTGGATCGCCGCCCACTGGGCCAGATGGGAATCACCGTACTGTTTGCGGTTCTGGGTGGAGCCGCCGTCCTTGTACGTAGCTTTGGATCCGTAGTTGATGACGAAAGCACCGACACTTGGTGCACCGTCTTCGTGGATGAAGAAGAAGTGTCCCTGGCCGCGGCTGCAGAACTCTTCCCAGAACTTGGAATAGTACTCGTAGCTCCGCAGCGGCATGGCACCCTTGGCGTTCACGGTGTTCTGCATGAGGGCGTAGAGCTTGCGGTAGCTGTCTTCGCCCGGCTCAGCCTGAACCACCTCGCAACCCTCACGTTCAGCCCTGCGAACTGCGTTGCGGGCACGTGAAGAAATGCTGCGCAAGACTTCATTAGCGGGCGCTGCAATGTCCAGCAACGCCGTGGAGTCATTGGACTGGATGTTGGGAGCCTTCACCAAGCCAGCAGCTTGAAGTTCTGCCACGGCCTCAGCCGAGTCAACAATGTCAGGCTCGATCTTGATGGTGAAGACGTTCATCTTCTTCTCACGGGCCAGGGCGGCTACTGCTCTCAGGGCGGGCTGGATGTCGCTGACATCCAGGACGTCCGGTCCCTTGATGAGGTACCAAAGCCGACCCATCACAGGGAACTTCTTCTCCAGGAGCAGGTTGTAGCTGCTGTAGTCCTGGGTCTCGATGACGAGCCGGCGGACCAACCAGCCGTTACCGTCCTTGACTGCCGCGTAGGCGTCCGACTGCAGCATGTTGCCGCCGTTCGGATTCGCCGTGACGTGCTTGTCCCAGTTATCGATTTCCTCGGCGGTGGCAAAGCGGGCGGTAAATTCTCGCAAGGTGGCCGTGTCCAATCTCAGGGTTTTGGTGCAGTGTTCAAAAGCGTAGTGCGCATGCGGACATGCAGCCCCAAGTCTATCGGGGTATGTGGATATCCCCCGATTCTGCTGGCTTACCAGGGGCTTAGAGCCTAATCTGCTCCGCCGTTTCCAGCTTGATGGCCCGAGGTTCCATGCCGGATTCCCGCTGCCCACTTACAAGTCGGTCTGCGCCGATGAGCCTGCTGAGGCTGAGCCCGGTAAGGTCCGCGATCTGCCCAATAGGTACTTGGAACGTCCTGAACGGTCCAAGCGGCGGTGGTTCACCTTCAAGGAGCCGTTGGCTGATGGCCTTCTCTAGCTCCACTTTGCCCAGCATCGGCGATTGGTCCAGGACAAAGCCGACGGCGGCCAGCTTGGCATCGTTGGTCCATGCCGCGATCTTCCAGAACTTTCGAGGGATCTGAACTCCCCTGTATACGGGATCGTCATCGAGGAACACCGGCCCCGTGAACACGCTCAGCTTTGCTTCATACGCATCGGCGTGGCCCAAAACATGGTCTTCGAGCCCTACCCAGAGCTCTTTGCCTTGGTTGAAGTCATCAATCTGTGGTGCCGCGTTGACGTAGCTAAAGGTGTCCTGGTTGGCTTTTTTGGCTGTTGCGGCGTCGCCCCACACCGGATCCAAGCGCCGGACCAAGTGCCCGCGATCAAAGGCGTTGTTCTTGTACAGATCCGGGCCAGCCTGCTGCTCCCGTGGGATCCTGTCATCCAAATGCCATGAACCCTCGCGGGCCAGGGGTATCAGTTCCTTGCCGTTGATGTTCACACCCACAATCGCTGCGAGCTTCCGGGAAGCCCGGAAGCGTACAGAAAAGTGGGTGTAGTCCAAAAGTGTCGTAGTAGCCGACGGACTGGGCAGTTCAAGCCGTGTCCGCAAAAAGTCCCTGCTGTATCCCCCGCTCATGGATACAGCATGGCATCAGGGACTGACAGAATTAGGGCGTCGGGCCTTTCGCCGCTCAAGGAATGCCAACACAGTGCCCACCAGCGGCCCAGCGACAGGGGCTGCGAACGCCAGCACCACCAACGCAATCCGAACTCCGGGTGAGAAGGATTTCGTGCTGAGTACCAGAACCAGGGCAGCCATGACCAAGAGAACTGCCACTGCTCCGACTCCCAATACTGCGGCCTCCCACACCGTTGGAATTAGGGGATTTACTTCATCATTCATGCGTTCCCCCAAGACATGTTCTGAAATCTCAGCCTACAGACTCAGCATTCGACGACGTTCACGGCGAGGCCGCCCATCGCGGTTTCCTTGTACTTGGAGGACATGTCCTTGCCCGTCTCACGCATGGTCACGATCACCTCATCCAACGACACCCGGTGCGTCCCATCACCCCACAACGCCATCTTCGCCGCGTTGATCGCCTTCGCCGCAGCAATCGCGTTCCGCTCAATACACGGAATCTGCACCAACCCCCCGATCGGATCACACGTCAACCCCAGATTGTGCTCCATCGCAATCTCCGCAGCGTTCTCCACCTGACCCGGCGTACCACCCATCACCTCAGCCAACCCAGCAGCAGCCATCGACGACGCCGAACCCACCTCACCCTGACAACCAACCTCAGCCCCCGAAATGGACGCCTGCTCCTTATACAACACACCCACCGCACCCGCAGTGAGCAGGAACTTCACCACCACATCGTCCTTATCGGCCTGCGTAGCCTTGTCCATCCCCGGCGCATAATTCAACGCGTAATACAGCACCGCCGGAATGATCCCCGCAGCACCATTGGTCGGCGCCGTCACCACCCTGCCGCCAGAAGCGTTCTCCTCATTGACCGCCAACGCGATCAGGTTCACCCACTCCTGCCAATACTTCGGATCGTTCCGGTCCTTGTCCTCCTTCAGCAACCGCTCCAACCAATCAGGAGAACGACGACGAACCTTCAACCCCCCGGGCAACACACCCTCACGCTTCAAACTCGTTTCAACACAGGCCTCCATCACGGACCAAATATGCAGCAAACCCTCCCGGATCTCCTCCTCGGACCGGGACGCACGCTCATTGATGAACATGATGTCGCTGATCCCAAGGCCCTTGGAGGAGCACCGGCCCAGCAACTCCGCAGCCGTCCTGAACGGCAACGGCAACTCCTTCTTCGACTCCTCGAGCTCCTCCCGGGCCGCATCTTCCTCACCCTCCCGGACAATGAACCCACCACCGACCGAAAAGAACGTCGCCTCCCGCAGCACATTCCCACCAGCATCAGAGACAGCAAACTTCATCCCATTCGTATGCCGCGGCAACACCGTCAACGGATGCAAGATCATGTCCTCAACCGCATACGGCAGCTCCACGCCTTCGCCGGAGGCGCCGGCCAGGTTCAGGACACCTGTCTCAGCGATCGTCGCGAGCCGCTCCTCCACCTCTTCGGGCAGGATCAGCTCAGGGTGATACCCCTCCAAACCCAGCAGCGTGGCCGTCATGGTGCCATGCCCACGACCGGTGGCAGCCAATGAGCCATAGAGGTCAACCCGCAGCGACGCCACCGAGCCCAGAACGCCGGCGTCCTTGAGCTCACCAGCGAACACTGCAGCAGCCCGCATGGGCCCCACAGTATGAGAACTCGACGGGCCAATACCCACAGAAAACAGATCGAAAACGCCAACAGCCATGGTCGGGATTCCTTAACAAAGCTTGAAAACGGTCCGGCAGATGGTCCTGCCGGAGGGCCGCCCCTGCTTATGGCGGAGGTCGACCGAAGCACGACGCCGGATGGCCCCCAAAGGCGGCAACCCGGCGTCGCAATTTTATTCAGTTCTACAATCCCACGCTACATCGGTGGCCTCCGATACGGGGTTTACCTGCCGAGCATGCCGTGCGCACGGCACATTCCGCAGCTAACCCACGAAACGGACTCCTCTTCCCTCAGGGAGCCCTGCAACTGGCCCCTTGGGACCGGCGTCCGGCAGCGACCGTCCAAGGGAGCTTCGCGTCCGCCCAGCGGGCGTCTTTGCGACCGAGGTCGCAGAGGATGTCGACCCAACGGGCCACCTCAGAAACCTAGGAGAGGTCTCCGCCATTCTTGGAGGCGTACTCCTCGGCCGAGAGCAGCGGGCCCTCGGACTCAGCAGCAACCTTGAACAACCAACCGGCGCCGTAGGGGTCGTTGTTGATCAGGGCGGGGTCGGAAACAACGGCGTCGTTGATCTCCGTGACCTCACCGGTAACGGGTGAGTACAGGTCCGAAACCGACTTGGTGGACTCAACCTCACCGCAGGTCTCGCCTGCAGTAACTGTCGAACCGACCTCGGGAAGGTCCACGTACACGATGTCACCCAGTGCGTCAGTGGCAACCTCGGAGATACCAACGGACACCGAGTTCCCATCTCCGCGGGAAACCCACTCGTGTTCGTCGGAGTACTGAAGTTCGGGCGCTACTTTGGGCATTCTGTTTCCTTACTGTGGTTGATCAAAAACTATGGCTGGTGGGCTGCGCGGACAGGCGCTCATGCGGCAGGTTGCCACTCCCCCAGCACCTTAGCGGTTCGAGGGGCGCCAGAGCGGCCGCGCGTCCTGGTGAGGTGCGCAGCCCCATCGGGTCCGGTGACCGGCAGCATGCGTCTAAGGGAGCGTCGCGTCCGCCCAGCGGGCGCTTTCGCGACCGAGCATGCAGAGCTACCGGACCCGACGGGCCAAAGGCGACCCGTCGGGACAACTACCGCTTACTTTTGGCGCTTGTAGAACGGCAGCGCGACGACTTCAAAGGGCTCACTCTTACCCCGAAGGTCGATGTCCAGGGCGGTGCCCGGCTCAGCAAAAGCGACGTCGACATATGCCAACGCTACCGGGTAGCCAAGCGTCGGGCTGGGCTGGCCGGAGGTGACTTCACCGACCGCTGCGCCGTCCTTGAGGACCGGGTAGTGGCCGCGTCCGGCCCTGCGGCCCAAGCCCTTGAGGCCCACGAGCTTGCGTCCGCTGGTGGAACCGGCACCGTCTGCTTTGAGGGCGGCGAGTGCGTCTTTGCCGACGAAGTCGCCTTCCTTGGACAATGCCACCACGGGACCGAGTCCTGCTGCGAAGGGGTTGCCTTCGCGGGAGAGCTCGTTGCCGTAGAGGGGCATGCCTGCTTCGAGGCGGAGTGAGTCGCGGGAAGCCAGCCCGGCCGGGGTGAGTTCGCCTTCTTCTGCTGCGTCGGCGATTGCCTGCCAGAGAGCTGCTGCGGACTCGTTGGCTACAAAGATTTCGAAGCCATCTTCACCGGTGTAACCGGTGCGGGCCAGCAGCAGGTCCTGCGTGCCGCCGTCGAACGTGAACGGAACTTCAACCGCCGCGTAGTACTTAAGCTCAGTGACCAGGGCGTGCTGTTCGGCCGGTACCAGGCGGAGGAGGATCGCTTCAGCAAGCGGGCCTTGGACAGCGATCAGCGAGGTCTCATCGGAAGCGTCCTCAACAACCACATCGAAACCGGCTGCGCGCTCCAGCAGCGCAGCGGCAACAACCTTGGCGTTGCCGGCGTTCGGAACCACAAGGAATTTGTCGGTGCCTTCTTGGGTAGAGGGCCGACGGTAGGTGATGAGGTCGTCGATGATGCCGCCGTCTTCCTGGCAGATCAGCGAGTACTTGGCCTTGCCGACGGCCATAGCGGAGATCTTGCCCACCAGTGCGTAGTCCAGGAAGGCAGCTGCCTCGGGACCGGTGACCCAGACTTCGCCCATGTGGGAGAGGTCGAACAGTCCGGCGGATTTGCGGACGGCGTGGTGCTCGGCCAACTCGGACGAGTACTTGAGCGGCATTTGCCAGCCACCGAAGTCGGTGAAGGACGCGCCGAGCTTCTTGTGCTCTTCGTAAAGGGCTGTGTAGTTCTCAGTCATGACCAGTCCTTAGTTTTCGAAGTCTTCGATCGGCGGGCAGGAGCACACCAGGTTACGGTCTCCGGCCGCGCCATCAATGCGGCCCACGGGCGGGAAGTACTTGTCCTGCTTGAGGTGGTGGACCGGGAAGGCGGCCTGCTCGCGCGGGTACGCACGGTCCCAGTCAGAACTTACGACGGCGGCAGCCGTGTGGGGTGCCTTGCGCAGCGGCGAGTTCTCCACGGCGAAGTCGCCGTTGGCTACCTGGTCGATTTCCTTGCGAATGGTGATCATGGCTTCGATGAAGCGGTCGATCTCCACAAGGTCTTCGGACTCAGTGGGCTCTACCATCAGAGTTCCGGCAACCGGGAACGCGAGGGTGGGGGCGTGGAAGCCGAAGTCGATCAGGCGCTTGGCAACGTCCTCAGCCGTGACGCCGGTCTTAGCCGTCAGTTCGCGGAGGTCCAGGATGCACTCGTGAGCCACGAGTCCGCCCTCGCCGGTGTAGAGGACCGGGAAGTGCTCGTTGAGGCGGGATGCGATGTAGTTCGCGGCCAGCAGAGCAGACTTGGTTGCTTCGGTGAGGCCCTGGCCACCCATGAGCTTCACGTAGGCCCAGGAGATCGGGAGGACACCGGCGGAACCGAAGCGGGACGCCGAGATCGGGACGTCGTTGCCTTCGGTCCATGATGCAGCGTCGCCTGGCATGAACGGTGCGAGGTGCGCCTTTGCAGCAACCGGACCAACGCCGGGTCCACCGCCACCGTGGGGGATGCAGAAGGTCTTGTGCAGGTTCAGGTGGGAGACGTCGCCGCCGAACTTGCCCGGCTGCGCGAGTCCGACGAGGGCGTTGAGGTTGGCGCCGTCGATGTACACCTGGCCGCCGGCCTCGTGGATGGCGTCGCATACTTCGCGGACGTCGGCGTCGTACACACCGTGAGTGGACGGGTAGGTGATCATGATGGCCGAGAGCGCGTCGCGGTGGGCCTCGATCTTGTTTTTGAGGTCTACGTGGTCGATGGTGCCATCGGGAGCAGTGGCCACCACGACAACCTTCATGCCCGCCAGCACTGCCGAGGCTGCGTTGGTGCCATGGGCAGAAGCGGGGATCAGGCAGACGTTGCGCTGCGCGTCGCCGCGGGACAGGTGGTAGCCGCGGATGGCAAGCAGACCGGCGAGCTCGCCCTGGGAACCGGCATTCGGCTGGATGGAGACTTGGTCGTAGCCGGTGATCTCGGTCAGCTGGGATTCAAGGTCGGTGATGAGTTCGCGCCAGCCCTCAGTCTGGGAATCCGGAGCGAACGGGTGGATCGAGGCGAACTCCGGCCAGGAAATCGCCTCCATCTCGGCCGTGGCGTTCAGCTTCATGGTGCAGGAACCCAATGGGATCATGGTGCGGTCCAGCGCGAGGTCGCGGTCCGAGAGCTTACGGATGTAGCGGAGGAGCTGGGTTTCTGAGCGGTGGGTGTTGAACACCGGGTGCTGCATAAAGTCGCTCGTACGTTCAACAGAGCCGTCGAGCGCGAAGCCCTCAGTGGTTTCGGTGACCGAAGCGCCAAAGACCGAAGCGACGTCGGCGACGACCGCCGTCGTCGTGGTTTCATCAACGCTGACGCCAACCGTGTCAGCGTCGATGCCACGGAGGTTGATGCCCCTGGCCTCGGCAGCGGCGACGATTTCAGCAGCCTTGCCGGGAACGCGGACGGTGATGGTGTCGAAGAAGGAACCGTGGAGGACCTCGACGCCGGCAGCCTTCAGGGACGCTGCAAGCGTGCGGGCGTGGCCATGGGCGGTTTCGGCGATCGCCTTGAGGCCCTCAGGGCCGTGGTAAACGGCGTACATCGAGGCCACGATGGCCAGCAGTGCTTGCGCTGTACAGATGTTGGACGTGGCCTTCTCGCGGCGGATGTGCTGCTCGCGGGTCTGCAGCGCCAAGCGGTAGGCGGGGACACCGGCGTCGTCCTTGGAAACACCCACCAAACGGCCGGGCATGGAACGCTCCAGTCCCTTTTGGACGGCCATGTAGGCGGCGTGCGGGCCACCGAAGAAGAGCGGAACGCCCAAGCGCTGTGCCGAACCGACGGCGATGTCGGCGCCCTGCTCGCCTGGAGGGGTGATGAGGGTCAGGGACAGGAGGTCGGCAGCAACGGTAACCAGCGCACCGCGCTCCTTGGCGTCCGCAATCACGGCAGAGTGATCGAACACGCGGCCGGAAACGCCGGGCTGCTGGAGGACGACACCGTTGATGGCACCTTCCGGGAGACCCAAGGAAAGGTCAGCGACCTCAACTTTGAAGCCGAGCGCCTCGGCACGGCCCTTGACGATGGCAATGGTCTGCGGGAGGCAGTCTGCGTCGAGGACGGTCTTGCCATCCTGGACAGCCTTGTTCTTGTTGGCTCGGCGCATCATGAGGACGGCTTCGGCCACTGCGGTTGCTTCATCCAGTAGGGACGCGTTGGCGATCGGCAGCCCAACCAGGTCCTGGACCATGGTCTGGAAGTTCAGGAGCGCCTCGAGGCGGCCCTGCGAGATTTCCGGCTGGTAAGGGGTGTAAGCCGTGTACCAAGCGGGGGATTCGAGGATATTCCGACGGATCACGGGCGGCGTCACGGTGTCGTAGTAGCCCTGGCCGATCATCTGAACGGCCGTCTTGTTCTTGGACGCGAGCTTGCGCAGCTCGGCCAGGACTTCAACTTCACTCAGCGCGTTCTGCAGGGTGAGGGCAACTTCCTGGCGGATGTCGTTCGGTACGGCGGTGTCGACCAGCGAATCAACAGTGTCGTAGCCGACGGACTTGAGCATGGTCTCAATGTCGGCCTGGCGGCGGGCGCCGATATGCCGATCGACGAAGGTGGTGGAGGCAGAACTAACCGTCACGAAGGAACTCCATTACTTGGGCAGCGTTTGGGTACGCCACAGCGGCTGGGTTCCTCCCCGCTCTGTATTGGACCTGAGAGTTTCCGCGCGTTGCCTGAGCAACCATCGCTTGCACCGTCGGTGAGCACAGCACTCCCTTTACCCGAAGGTGGGTTGAGTACCTGCTGCTTTCCAGAGTCGCCTAGCCGCGGCGGTGCGTGGGCCTGAGAGATTCCTGGGGAGGGTTTGCTCCTACGGCGCCTGCATCACTTGCTTGCAGGACTCTCCCGCCGCAGATCAAAGGCATGTTCAATTGTGTGTGGTCACCGCGTACGGCACGCCACGAGGGTTAATTGTCCTACGTCCCGCGCCCCGCAGCAAATGGAAGATCCGCTACTTCCGCAACCGTTCAAGGACTCCCAACAGAATTTCGACGTCGGCCTCCCGCCCGGCGTTGCCGCCCTCCTGCCCGCCTTCAAAAATCGCGTTGAAATAGAGGCCGTCGCCCATGTAGCTGACGGCCTTGGCAACCTCCGGCCCGACGTCCTCAGCCAGCACGTCCAGCCACCGTTGCTGGATCGCGGCGAACCTGCGGCGGGTTTCCTCGTGGGCAACTTCGGCCAATCTGGTGGCAGCGACGAAGGCCCGGTCCATGGGCGTATCCGCCCAGAGCGAGGAGCGGATGAAGTAGGCGGCCGAACCATCGGGGGCAGCCTTCATCAGCTCGGTATCTTCATCGGCGAGCAGGTCCAGGCGCTCCAAAAGGGCCGTGATCAGCGCTTCCTTATTGGGGAAGTGGTAGAGCAGACCGCCCTTGGACACGCCTGCCCGCTTGGCAACGGCGTCGAGCGTGGCGGCACGCTCCCCTACCTCGATAAGGAGGGCTTCAAAGGCATCCAGGACGGCGTCCCGGGCAACTGGTTTTCGTGGCATGTGTCCATCATTCCCTAAAGGCTTACAGGCTTCTATTTGAAACTGTACCGTCTGGACGGTACAGTGAGTTACATGTTCTCGCCGTCATCAACCCAAGCACCCCGTTCCGCTCAGCCCGTCAAGGGTCAGGCAGCACCGTGGCGCGACTGGACGGCTCTGGCACTCCTGATGTTTCCGGTGCTGCTGGTGGCCGTCGACAACACCGCGCTCACCTTTGCACTGCCCGAGATCGCCCGTTCGTTGGACGTGGGCGGCGTCCAATTGCTGTGGATTGTTGACGCCTACCCGTTGGTCCTCGCCGCCTTGCTGGTGTCCATGGGTAACTTGGGCGACAGGATCGGACGACGGCGGCTGCTCCTGCTCGGCAGCACGGGCTTCGCAGCGGTTTCGGCTGCTACAGCTTTCGCGCCTTCCGCTGAATGGCTGATCGCCGGCCGGGCCGGCCTTGGCGTCTTCGGAGCCATGCTGATGCCCTCAACCCTGTCCCTGATCCGGAACATCTTCACTGATCCCAACCGGCGTCGGCTCGCGATCGCCGTCTGGGCTGCCGGGTTCTCCGGTGGCGCCGCCCTTGGCCCGATCTTCGGTGGCTGGTTGGTGGAGCACTTCTGGTGGGGTGCCGTGTTCCTGGTGGCGGCTTTCCTGCTCCTGCCGCTACTTGCTTTCGGCAGGGTCTTGATTCCTGAATCGAAGGACGCCAATCCCGGCCGGGTGGACGTGCCCAGCATTCTCCTGTCCGTGGTCACCATGGCGCCGTTCGTTTACGGCATCAAGGAATTCGCGGTTCACGGCTTCGGGGCGTCCGCGGCTGCCTTCATGGGGTTCGGCGTGGTGATGGGCATTATCTTCGTCCGCCGCCAGCAGCGGATCGAGAGCCCCATGCTGGACGTCTCATTGTTCAAGAACAAGGTGTTCAGTACCGCAATCGTGGCGAACGTCCTGTCCCTCTTCTCCATGACGGGCTTCATCTACTTCTTCGCCCAGCACCTGCAACTTGTTGAGGGCCAGTCCCCAATGGAGGCCGGCATCGCAATGATTCCTGCGCTCCTGGCAACGGTCATCGCCGGCCTGCTGGTAGTGCCGCTGGTCAAGCGCGTACAGCCTGGGTTCGTTGTGGCTGCGGGACTAACTCTCAGCGGAGTGGGATACCTGATTGTGGTGGTGGGTGACCACGGCAGCGGACCCGTGTTCCTGTTGTCGGCCCTGACCGTACTCGCAATAGGTGTTGGTGCTGCGGAGACCATCTCCAACGACCTCATCCTGGCCTCCGTTCCGGCCGACAAATCCGGCGCCGCCTCGGCCATATCCGAGACCGGCTATGAGTTGGGGTCGCTCTTGGGAACGGCAGTGCTGGGCTCTATCCTCACTGCTTCCTACCAGCACAACCTCGTCATTCCGGAGGGTGTATCCACGCAAGCGGCCGGTAAGTCCACTGAAACGCTTGCTGGTGCGGTTGATGCGGCGGCTGCCCTTCCGGCACCATTGTCGGAGGCGCTGACGGTCGCCGCCCGGACAGCTTTCGAGTCCGGTGTCCACATCACTGCGGCGATTGGGTTGGTACTGATGGCTGGTGCGGCAGTGCTCGCCGCCGTCGTACTCCGGCGTGTGCCGAAGGCGCAGTAGTAGTAGGGCACAGCGCCGAAGGCGCAGTGCCGAGCACGGCGCCGGCTGAAGCTACATGGCTTCGGTCGGCGCCGCTTTTTTGTCGACGCCGGCGGTCAGTTCGTCGATCCTGTCGAGGGCAGCACTGAGCCGGCTGACCGTGTTCCATAGGTCCGGGTGTTGTTCCCGGACTTCCTCGAGTTTGGCGCCTGCGGAGGTCAAAGATGCGAGGTCGAAACTCACGTTGGTTCGGGCTCCGGTTATGGCTGCGCGGAGGGCTCCGAAGCCCACCACGACGTCAGCGATAAGCGCTGAATTGCCGTTTGAAGCGAGCCAGCCGAGGTCTTCAACTGCGTTAATAGCCCGCTCCCCCAGAACTGCTGATGCCTTGGCAGCATCGACGGATGCTTGATGTATTGCGTCGTCGCGCTCCGGACCGGGCTCGAGGCGGAAGGCGGCTCCGAAGGCGTTCGAGGCGGACGCGTCGTCGTCGGCCAACTGAAGGGCAGTTCGTCGGAGTTCGTGCGCCCGGGAGTGGATGCCGGCCAGCTGTTCGCGCTGGGCCTCCTCCGCCTCGGTATATCCGGCCACCATGGACGTCAACGAGGCCGCGATGGAGAGCATGACCCCGGTTCCGGCACCCCCGCCTGGCGAGCCGGTGGATTCCGCCAAGGCTTTGGTCCATTCCTCAACCGTGGATTGCTGCGTGGTGACTGATTCAGAATCGTTCATGCCATCCAGTGTGCCGGGGCTTCCCGGTCTTTGCAGATTCAGGCTGGATACACTGGCCAGACATAGGCGTCGAATAAAAAGGGCAGACTCATGACCATTGACCTCGAAGAGCTTTATAAGGACCTGCACGCCCATCCGGAGTTGTCGTTCCAGGAGACCCGAACAGCCGGAATCGCCGCGGACTATCTCGATAATCTTGGCTTTACCGTTCATCGCAACATCGGAAAGACCGGGGTTGTGGGCGTTCTGGACAACGGACCCGGACCGGTTGTGATGCTCAGGGCCGACATGGATGCCTTGCCGGTCAAGGAAGCAACGGGTTTGGATTATGCAAGCACCGCTGTGGGTGTTGATCATGAGGGCAAGGACATGCCCGTTATGCATGCTTGCGGCCACGATGTGCACGTGAGCTGCCTCGTCGGCGCTGTGGATGTCCTGGCGGCGCAGCGTCATGAGTGGCAGGGCACCCTGATCGCGCTCTTCCAGCCGGCTGAAGAATGGGGCGGCGGGGCCGAAACCATGGTCGCCGATGGGCTGTACGACGCAGTGCCCAAACCGGACGTCGTCCTGGGCCAGCATGTGGCACCTTTTCCCGCCGGGTGGTTCGGTATCCGTCCCGGCGTCACCATGGCATCCGCAGACTCCCTCAACATCACCATGCATGGGCAGGGAGGCCACGGATCACGTCCGGAGACCACCGTTGACCCTGTGCTGATGGCTGCTGCAACCACTGTCCGGTTGCAGGGCATTGTGTCGCGTGAGCTCGCCGCCAGTGACTCCGCAGTGGTGACTGTCGGGCAGATTCACTCAGGGACCAAGAACAACATCATTCCCGAGACGGCAACCTTGGGCCTCAGTGTCCGTACATTCAGTGATGCCATCAGGGACAAAATCCTCGCCTCAATTGAGCGTATAGCCAAGGGTGAATCCACAGCTTCAGGTGCTCCCAAGGACCCTGAGATTCATTTCGAAGAGCATTTCCCGCTGACCGTCAACGACCCAGCTGCCACCGAGAGGGTGTCTGCAGCTTTCAGGGCAAAGTTTGGCGAAACACAGATCATCGACCCCGGCCCTGTGTCAGGAAGCGAAGACGTTGGAGCCTTGGCAAAAGCTGCCGGAGCTCCCCTGGTCTTCTGGTTCCTGGGTGGTGCCGAGCCTTCCTTGTTCAAGGAGTGGGCAACCACGGGCCGCCTTCCCGAGGACATACCGTCGAATCATTCGCCGTACTTTGCGCCCGTCATCCAGCCGACGCTGGCGCGCGGAACGGAAGCGCTAGTGACGGCTGCCCGGGAATACTTGGCCACCAAGTCCTAGGCTGGTTCACCTACAGATAGCCACAAAGGAAAGGCGCTGCGAGTGCAGCGCCTTTCCTTTGCTTACTTCTGCGAGCGTGTCCAGCTTCCAGGATCGGATCCGGGGCCTGCCTAGACTTTCTCGCGGATGCGGTCGATCCTCGGTTCGGGAACCTCAGATTCCCCGCGACGGCGGGCCAGGAAAGTCCACAGCGTTCCTTCCGTCCGCGGACGGTTCTGTGCAGGTTCCTGGTCCTTGGGTGCCTCAGTCGTGTGCGCCTCAGGCTTGCGCGCGGAGTCCTTCTTCGTGCGCCGCTCAAAGTCGTCATAGTACGCGTAGCACATTGTCCAACCTCCTCAGTGGCTGTCCCTTAATCGTCCTCGGACTGGGCCCTCACGTCGATGGTTTTGTGCGTTCTGATCAGCTGGGCTAATGGGCCAGAGCTGCTTGGCGAGCTTCCTCCACAGCCACCCTGGTCTCTTCCATCATGAGATCGGCATTGATTGCAGCGCCTGCCATGACACCTGCGGCGGCCGAGGCCATCACCTGACCCGTCAGATCAGTGACGTTCCCGGCGGCCCATACTCCGGGCACCGAGGTTGCCCCGCCCGCGGGATTCACTTCGACATGGGTCCCGACGCCCATCGGGTGCTCTACGGTGGGGACGCCGAGGGATTCCAGCACGTCCGATCTCGCCTCCAATCGTGGGCCGGTAACCACAGCGTCCACAGGAATCACAGTTCCCGCTGCCAGGACAACACCGGTCAGTGCGTCGTCAGTTACTTCCAGCGCTTGGACTTTGCCGTCCACCACCGTGATAGAGCGGGCAGCCAATTGCTCCCACTGTTCTTCCGTCGGCTCCACAACGTCATTGAGGAACAAGGTGATGTTGGGGCTCCATTGACGGAACAGTAACGCCTGGTGCAACGCCATCGGCACTGAACCCAGGATTCCGATCGCTTTGTTCCGAACCTCCCAGCCGTGGCAATACGGGCAGTGCAGGACGTCACGGCCCCAGCGTTCGCGGATGCCCTCAACGTCGGGCAGGACGTCGATCAGGCCTGTGGTGACAAGCAGACGCCGGGCCCGCACGGTTTGGCCATCTGCCAGGTCCACCTCGAAGGCGAGCCCGGAACCGTTCGTTGGGTCAGCCGTCGAACGTGCCCCAACAGCGGCGCCGGCCATGATATTCGCCCCGTACTGGAGCGCCTCGGCTCGTCCCAGTTCCAGCAGTTCTCTGGGATTGATCCCGTCGCGGGACAGGAATCCGTGCACCCCGGCTGCGGGCGCATTCCGGGGCTCTCCGGCGTCGATAACCAGGACGGACCGCAAGGCCCTGCCCAAGGTAACAGCAGCACTTAACCCAGCTGCGCCACCTCCCACCACCACGACGTCGTACTCCTCCGTCACTCGGTTGTTCATTTTTTCCACAATCACGATGCCTCCACACGTATCCAACGGCCCCATGCCGCTCTTTCCATGGTTGGTCAGCACCCACAGAATTAGCAAGGAAGTTTGCCAATATGGCAAAATGAAAGGCATGACTACCGATTTCAGCACAATGCTCGACGCCGTCGGCCCTCGGCTGCGTGCCATGCGGACCCAACGCAACGTGACCCTCGCGGAAGCCTCGGAAGGGACGGGTATATCTGTCAGTACGCTCTCAAGGCTTGAATCAGGCCAACGCAAGCCAACACTGGAACTCCTCCTTCCCATTGCCAGGTTGCATCAGGTGCCGCTGGAAGAATTGATTGACGCACCGGAAACGGGCGATCCCCGCATTCACCTCAAACCGCACGTTCACGAGTGGGGAACCGCACTTCCCCTGACCCGCCGCCCCGGCGGCATCCAGGCCTTCAAAATGGTGCTGAAGAGCGGAACCGGAAAAGAGGTTCCACAGCCCCAATCCCATGAGGGGTACGACTGGATGTACATCCTCAACGGCAAGCTGCGGTTGGTGCTGGGCGAGAATGACTTTGTCCTGAAACCCGGTGAGGTTGCGGAATTTGATACGCGCACACCGCACTGGTTTGCCAGCGCCACCGCAGAACCAGTGGAGTTGCTAACCCTCTTCGGGCAGCAGGGTGAACGCCTTCACGTGCGGGCACGGCCCAAGCGCTGAGGCTACGAAGCCAACCATTCGCGCGCACTCCGACGCGAGCTGCCTGACTCAACACCGTGCTCGGGCAAGTTAATTTCTGCCCACACCTCATCGAGGGAGAGTCCGAGGACATCGGCAATGGCAGCAACGGTAGGGAAAGCCGGCGTCGCAACCCGGCCCGACTCTATCTTCCGGAGCGTCTCGGGCGAGACGCGGGCGTCGAGTGCCGTCTCCAGCATGGAGCGCTCACCCCGGGCGCGACGCAGAAGAGCGCCGAGGCGTTGTCCACGCTCGGCCTCTGCGGGTGTTAGCGGCAACCTGACCATGGCTCCAATTGTAATACCGGGATAATATGGCCGGGATAGTTATTGGTTTTCACACGAGAGGCCCCGCATGATTGAGATCCTTAGCCGCACAGAGCTAGGCCGCGCGAAGGAGGCCGGCGCCCTGGTCGCCAACATTTTGCACACGCTAAAGGGCCGCGCAACTGTAGGCACAAACCTCCTGGACATAGACCGGTGGGCAAAGAGCATGATCCTGGAAGCCGGGGCCGTCTCCTGCTACGTCGATTACGCTCCTTCCTTTGGACGCGGGCCATTCGGCCACTACATCTGCACGGGCGTCAACGACGCCGTCCTCCACGGATTGCCCACGGATTACAAACTGGCCGACGGCGACCTCCTGACCCTCGACCTGGCCGTTTTGAAGGACGGAATCGCAGCAGACTCGGCCATCAGCTTCATCGTGGGCGAGTCGAAGCCGGCGGAAAGTGTCGCGATGATCGAAGCGACCGAACGGGCATTGCGCGCAGGCATAGCGGCAGCCCGGCCCGGCGCCCGCATTGGGGACCTGTCCTACGCCATCGG
This sequence comes from Paenarthrobacter sp. GQ52, assembly GCF_059759005.1. Classification (NCBI taxonomy): domain Bacteria; kingdom Bacillati; phylum Actinomycetota; class Actinomycetes; order Micrococcales; family Micrococcaceae; genus Paenarthrobacter; species Paenarthrobacter sp. GQ52. The sequence continues at coordinate 91,341 of NZ_JCAXEJ010000001.1, read as the reverse complement.
CTCGGTCCTCAGCGAGGCTGGCTACCCCGTCAATACCGAGTTCGGAGGCCACGGCATTGGCTCCACCATGCACCAGGAGCCTCATGTGCCGAACATGGGACGCCCCGGCCGCGGTTACAAGCTGCGCCCCGGCTTGCTGCTCGCCCTGGAACCATGGGTCATGGCCGACACCGCCCAGCTCGTCACGGACGCCGACGGATGGACGCTCCGCAGCGCCACAGGATGCCGGACCGCACACAGTGAGCACACCATCGCCATCACCAACAACGGAGCAGAGATCCTCACTCTGCCGACGCTCGTCAGTTAATTACCGACGGGCTTGAGCGTGCAGCTGGCGACGGGCTTGGTCGTGCAGCAGGTTCGGGCAGCTCCGACGACGGCGCTGAGCCACGGAAGTAGCCTGGCAGGCTCGGCGCCTTGGAGCGATAGGTGTGCCCTGTGGGCGTGCGGAGTTCCAGAGTGTGCACATCTTCGGCAAGCGGCCTACTCTTCCAGCCGGGGTTTTCCTTGGTATGGTTGCACGCTTCGCAGAGCCCGGCGCCGTTCTCCATGGTGGTGGTTCCACCTGAACGCCAGGAGACGATGTGATCGATGTGGCGGATGGGCGCGTCGCAGTAAGGTGTTCGGCAGGTGTTGTCGCGGGTTTCGATGAAGCGCCGCATCCGACCAGGGAAGAGCCTTGCCTTGGAGTCCATGGTCAGGAGTTCTCCCGTGGCCGGCGCTGTGTAGAGCCGGCGAAGCCAGAGCTGAAACTCCTCGGACTCGGTGGACTGCTCTTCACCAACCAAAGTTCTTGCCCATTCTCCGGGGACGATTCCGTAGCCCTTGAGCCGGGCCGGTTCGCTGTCGCCTTGGAACAGGGTGCGGTCAGTTATGACAAGGTCCAGGTTGATTCCTGAAATCCCGCCAGGTGTGCCCGTGACGCGTTCGACCAAGGTGTCGGCCATGACCTGATTACGGGTCCTGACAACCCCGCCAGACCCGGCAACCCCGCTAGACCCCGCGCCACCACCGGATCCGGCATCACCGCCGAAACGGCCCGAATCAGCAGCCCGGCAGAGAGCCGCGTAGACAGCCACGCCTTGGGCCACGGGCAGCAGGGCGGTCAGGTAGGTCATCGCGTCCTCCGCCGGGCGCAGGCTCACAGTACGCTCGGCTGCGGCACGGCTGGCACGCCCAGCCACCGACCGAGGATCCCGCCGATACGCCGCAGCTTTCGCCGCCGCAACGATCACATTATCCCCGGCACCATCGAAGATCCCGGTATCAGGGGCGAGCTCTTCATCCACCGCGCACCGGTCCTCAGCAGAGAGGCACGCGGTCTCCTTCACCAGCAGCGTGGCCCGCCACTCATTCAACTGGCCCGACTCCAACGCAGCCAAAGTCCGCGGCATCTCCATCACGAGGGCTTTAGCCAAACCCAGCAGCCGGGACCCGCGGTTCGGTGACTCCCTCCGGGCCAACGCGACCTGGGCACCCGACCCGTTGCCACGCTCGGACGCAGGGACACCGGCCTCGGCTTGCTCGGCACGCTGGGCGAGATCAAAAGCCACAGCCGCCCGGGCCTGCACGGCCACAATTGCCGATTTCAGGTTTTCCAGCCCGCGGATTTGGTCGATCAGCCCGGCGCTATCCGCCCCCAAGCGGACCGTGCTCAGGAGCGAGAGGAGATCGGAAACGCGGGGCCCATCCGGAGAGCCTCCAACGTCCGGAGCGCGACGAAGCGCGACTGCATCAATCGCTTCGCCCTCCCGCATTTGCTCCATACGCCCACTCTTCCAGCGAGCAAGAAGCACCATAAGGCGGCAATACTCCTATGTGGAAAACCAGCCAGCCCTGAATTCAGCACACCAGAATCCAGCACACCCCGAACCCATCCTTATCCGTGTGACTCACCGCCGTGCGGGTCGTGCAGCGAACGAACGCGGGACCAGCCAGCCCACCCCCGTGCCGGGTGACACACGCCGGTCACAAAAGAGCGGCCGCCACTCGCGTCTTGCGCTGAAGGGTGACTCCCGTCATACTAAATGAACGCTATTCATTTAGTGACAGTCGTCTCACGGAGTAAAGCCCCCATGATTGAAATCAGACACCTGGAAGCCCCAACTTCCATCGCTACCCACCCAGCAACGCACGTCCGCCCGGTCGGGCTGGTCCATCCCAACGTCAATCCCGCCGCAGAATCAACCCAGGCAGCTACCGCGTGAGCGCCTGGCGCATGCCGTCGGAAACGGCTCCGCAGGACCGCGTCTGGATGGCCTTCCCCACGAGCGGATACACCCTGGGTGACACCGAAGAAGAGGCCCATGCGGCTCGTTCCACTTGGGCAGCGGTGGCTAACGCCATCATTGAATTCGAGCCCGTAACCATGGTGATATCGCCCGACGACGTCGACACGGCTGCGGGCTATCTGGACCCTCGCGTCGAGGTAATAACCGCAGACCTCAACGATGCTTGGATGCGGGACATCGGACCGTCGTTCGTACTGGATTCCAACAAGCAACTGGGCGCGGTGGACTGGATCTTCAACGGCTGGGGCGCTCAGGACTGGGCGGAGTGGGACAAGGACTCGCTCATTGCCGAGGACATCAGCGGCCGCGCCTACGCCCGGCACCTCCCGTCGGGGATTGTCAACGAGGGCGGTGGCATTCAAGTTGACGGCGAAGGCACCGTCCTGGTCACTGAGACTGTGCAGCTCGATCAGGGTCGAAATCCCGGCCTGACCAAGGCAGACATCGAGCAGGAACTTGCCCGCACCATCGGCGCCACCCACGTGGTGTGGCTTCCTCGCGGCCTCACCCGTGACTCCGAAAAGTTCGGCACCCGCGGCCATGTGGACATCGTGGCCGCGATTCCGGCCCCGGGCACCCTTCTGGTCCATTCCCAGCAGAACCCCGAGCACCCCGATTACAAGGTCTCCCGCGAGATCATCGACTTCCTGCGCACCACCCAAGACGCAGCCGGCCGGGACTGGAACATCATTGAAGTTCCCGCCCCGGAAACCCTTCGCGACGATGAGGGGTTTGTGGACTACAGCTACATCAACCACCTCGTGGTCAACGGCGGTGTTATCGCCTGCACTTTCAACGACCCCATGGACGAGAAAGCACTCCGCATTCTCGCCGACGCCTACCCCGGACGCCGCGTGGTCGGTGTCGACGCGCGCGAACTCTTCGCACGGGGCGGCGGTATCCACTGCATTACCCAGCAGCAGCCTTCGGCCATCTAGAAAGGGCCTCACATGAGCCAGACAATCCGCCGCAGCGGCAATGAAGCTGCAGAGTCGCACGACATTAGCGGCAAGGGACTGAAGACGGGGCAGTTGGGGCTCCTCGCCGTCGTCGTTCTTGGCATTTCAACCATCGCCCCGGCGTACACGCTGACCGGCGCCCTGGGTCCAACCGTCAATGAAGTCGGGCTCCAGTTGCCCGTCATTTTCCTGATCGGGTTCATCCCGATGATCCTCGTGTCGCTGGCTTACCGGGAGCTCAACGCAGACTCCCCGGACAGCGGCACCACCTTCACGTGGGTCACCAAGGCCTTCGGTCCGTGGGTGGGCTGGATGGGTGGTTGGGGTTTGCTCGCAGCCAACATCATTGTCCTGTCCAACCTGGCCGGCGTCGCCGTGGACTTCTTCTACCTGTTCCTGGCACAGGCCACGGGCTCACCCGAGCTCGCCGACCTGGCCTCAAACAAGTTGCTCAACGTTGCCACATGCTTCGTTTTCGTGGCGCTTGCCGTCTGGGTGAGCTACCGCGGACTGCACACCACCAAGATCGTCCAGTACGGCCTGGTGGGATTCCAGTTGCTGGTACTCGGAATGTTCGTCGCCATGGCGTTCGCCAACTGGTCCACGTCCGAAACCGCTGTTCCGTTCAGCTGGGACTGGTTCGACGTCACCAAGATCGAAACCTTCGGCCAGATCGCGGCCGGCATCTCGTTGTCGATCTTTGTCTATTGGGGCTGGGACGTCTGCCTCACGGTCAACGAGGAAACCGCCAACGGCAAGAAAACCGCCGGTCTCGCCGGAACCCTGACAGCCGTGATCGTCCTGGGCATCTACCTCCTGGTCACTATCGCGACGTTGATGTTCGCAGGAGTCGGAGACACCGGAATCGGCCTGAACAACGAGGAAAACCACGCCAACGTCTTCACTGCACTCGCGTCACCGGTCATGGGTCCGTTCGCGATCCTCATGTCCCTCGCAGTACTCTCCAGCTCTGCGGCATCCCTGCAGTCCACGTTCACCTCGCCTTCGCGCAGCCTTTTGGCGATGGCGCACTACGGCGCCCTGCCGGAGCGCTTCAGCCACATGAGCAAGAAGTTCTCGACGCCGGGCTTCGCCACCATTGCGGCCGGCGTCCTGTCCGCGGGCTTCTACGCGGTGATGCACGTGATCAGCGAGAACGTCCTGAACGACACCATCCTGGCCTTGGGCCTGATGATCTGCTTCTACTACGGACTCACAGCCATCGCCTGCGTCTGGTACTTCCGAAACAGCGTGTTCTCCAGCGCCAGGAACTTCTTCCTGCGGCTTGTATGCCCGCTGATCGGTGGCGTAGGCCTGTTCGTGGTGTTCCTGCAGACCGCCGTGGACAGCTGGGCTCCTGAGTTTGGCAGTGGTTCGGAGGTCTTCGGAGTGGGGGTCGTCTTTGTCCTGGGCATCGGGATCCTGGCCTTGGGTGCCGTGGTCATGCTGATCATGTCCCGCGTTCGGCCCGGATTCTTCCGCGGCGAGACCATCCGGAAGGATACGCCGGCCCTGGTAGTTCCGGAGTAACCGCGGCCCGAGTTCGCCTTCCACCGAGTTCGTGGGAAAGCGGCGAGTTCGCAGGGAAGTTTCCCGCGAACTCGCCGCTTTCCCGTGTTTTGGGGAGTAGCGGCAGCGCTTCCTACCAGCGGTGGGCGACGTCCACTACCAGGCGAGACCCGCCGTCGGGTCCGTCCAAGGTGAACACCCGGAACGGAAGCCGGGCCCGGACGCCCAGCCCAATGCTCGTGGTGCCCTCAAAACTGCCCGCAAAAACAACCTGCCGGAACGTCTGGTACCCGGAAACGTTGGACAGTTCGGCCTTGGCTGCCGGTTCGTAGGTCGGCTGGCTGTACTGGTTGTACGACGGCGCCGTCACCATCACTTGAAGATCAGCATCCCCCAGCACCGGGATGGGGTAGCCAGTGGCATCCTGGGTCACAACCGGAACGTACTGAACCACGAAACCGGCCACCTTGCCGGTCATATCAATCACCAGACGGTCGTAGCAGGGCTGCTGACCAGTGCGAACGCCAGTGACATGGGCGGAGCTCCAGTCGAGATCGGCCTTGGCCATGGAACCCCACGAGATACCGCAGTATGTTGCTGCCGAGGCTGGCCCCGGCGCCACCAGACCGAGCCCTGCAGCTGCCAGGGCCGCTGCCAGACCCGCTCCAAATTTCCTCATTTTTTGTGCCCCCTTCAGGCGAAGTTGATACTTCAACAGTAGGAGTGCGCAGGGGGCTTTGGATGGGTTGTGGCCGCTTCGGCGCGCAACCGTTAAACGGGGGCCAGTGTGATCACAAGAGGGTCATTGACAGGCAGTTTTGTGGGTGTTTAGTGGGCGCTCGGGGGCTCTTCGGGCACGTGTTCGTAACCCAAGATAACGAGACCCGGGCGTTACTTAGCCTTCACAGTCCTGGCAGTACTTGAGACCGTTCTTTTCCAGCGCAATCTGGGACCTGTGGCGGACCAGGAAGCAGGAACCACACGTGAATTCGTCAGACTGCTCCGGGACCACAATGACGGTCAGCTCTTCACCGGAAAGATCGGCGCCGGGAAGGTCGATTCCTTCAGCGGTATCGTTTTCCTCGACGTCGATGACCGCAGTCTGTGCAGTGTTCCCACGTGATGCCTGAAGGGCCTCAAGGGATTCAGCGGGAGACTCTTCTTCTGTCTTGCGCGGGGCATCGTAATCAGTAGCCATTGAGGGTTCGCTTTCGTTGCTGCATAGTGCCTATCTCGGCACCTCAGTGAAGCAGTTTAGGGCATGTTACACGCGATAAACGAATGGTGTGCCCAACGCGACATTCTGCAGCTTTCCATGCAGCTTCTAGGACCCTGTGCCCACCCTCGCGGCGTTCGCTTGGATGGCCTGCGCACTCGCCACTGTGACACCGCTGAGGGCCGGGAGCCACACCAAATTACTCATGTACTCAGGCCCCTCAGCGTCCTCCTCGACCCTGCAATCCAGGACGTAGGCTGCCTCGATCCAGGCCGCGATGGTGGTACCGACTGTGGAGGCAAGCGAGGCCAGTGATCCGATCATGCGCCAACGGTAGCCACCCCGGGTTTGGGGGCAGTTTCCAGTTGGTCACGAGCTTGTTAACTGTCCGGCAGCACGGTTTATCGGTCCTGCAAAGCCTGCTCCACGATGTACTCCGCTATGGCCATGGACGAAGTAGCCCCCGGGGACGGTGCGTTGCGCACCAAAACTGTGTCCCGTCGTCGTGCAATCACAAAGTCGTCCAGCAACGAACCGTCTCCGTTCATGGCCTGCGCGCGGACGCCGCGGGTGCCGGGAAGAATGGTGGCACCCTCAAGTGAGGGTACAAAGCGCATGGCCTCCCGGATGAACTTTTTCTTGCTCACCACGGTCTGGAATTCACGAACAGCTGAGGGCACATTTTGCCGGGCAAAGTTCCAGAATCCCGGAAAGAGCGTGTAATTCAGGACGTCGCGGACATTAATTTCGCTCCACGTATAGGACTCTCGGCCAAAGGAGATAAACGCATTGGGTCCCAGCATCATTTCACCGTCGATGCGTTTGGTGAGGTGCACTCCCAGGAACGGATGCTTGGGATCGGGTACCGGGTAAATAAGGCCGCGCACTTGCTCCCGCGCTTCCTTGCCCAAGAGGAAATACTGCCCGAAGAACGGTACGATCCGTGGCGTTGCCGCCTCGCCGGCCGCCTCGGCCAAGCGGTCCGACTGGAGACCTGCGCAGGCCACGACGAGGTCATAATGTTCGCCGCCGTCCTTGGTGGTGACCACCACGCCGCTGCCCTGTTGCTCGAGCGCTGTCACTTCCTGCCCCAGGCGGATGGTCCCGCCCGAGCTGCGGACGTCCTCGGCGAGCGCGTTGGTGATGGCCGTGTAGTCAACGATCGCCGTTTCCGGCGAGTGCAAAGCGGAAAGCCCGACGGCGTTCGGCTCCACCTCGCGTATCTGCTCGCCATGCAGCATCCGTGCGCCGGGAACGCCGTTGGCTGTGGCGCGGGCGAAGATGTTGTCCAAGCGATCCGATTCCCCGGGTGTTTGGGCGATGACCAGCTTCCCGCATGCTTCGTAGGGCAGGTTCTTCATGGCACAGAATTCCTGCAGCAGCTCCACTCCCCTGCGGCACAGCTTTGCTTTCAGCCCGCCGGGTTCGTAATAGAGGCCTGCGTGGACCACACCCGAGTTGTGCCCGGTTTGGTGTGCGGCGAGCCGGTCTTCCTTTTCGTAGACGGTGACCTGGGCGTCGTCTAGTTTGTTGGCAAGTTCCCTCGCCACCGCAACACCGATGATGCCGCCACCCACCACGGCGCACCGCTTGATGGTCCTCATCTGTGGAGGGTTGGGCATGGCACTCCTCGTCATTGGGTCGGTCCGTGTCACTCACAGCATTTCACAGCGTGTGGCGCGGGCCCGGGGATGGCACGCAAAAGGGGCGGCACTGGAAGTGCCACCCCTTTGTTTGATGCGTGAAGGACTAGGCAGCCGCGGGCTTGTCGAAACGCTGACCGGCCGGGTTGGACGGCAGGAGCGAGAGGACGAATACTGCGAGGACGCCAAGGAACGGCACCAGGACAAGCAGGGCAAGCCAGCCAGTGAAGTTGCCATCATGCAGGCGGCGAACCAGCAGCGCGAGGGACGGGACGAGTGTTGCCAGGCCCCAGATGCCCAGGATGACGTAGAACGCAATGGCTCCGCCGCCGAGAGTGACAACGCCGGAATCGCTGACGGTTGCTCCTGCTGAGCCGACGACTGTTGCGAGGGTGTTGAGGATGGTGGTTACGATGGCGGAAACCAAGGTCCACCACCAGTATTCGCTACGGCTCGCACGGCCGGAGAAGTCGGCGTACTTCTTGAAGAAACGCTTTACAGCGGCGCCAATCGGGGCACCGTAGTAAGGGGCCCACAGCGGCGGCTCGCCGGTCTGTGCGCCGTACTGTTCGGTCTGTTGCGGTTGTTGCGGGTAAGTGCTCATTTTTATATCCCCCGGGTTAGGTGTGAGTTGGGACGAAGCGTCTTACTCAGAGTGAGTCGTGCTTATCGTAATGCCCCAACAGCGAATTAGGCAGTTCGATGGAGGAAATTAACCCGGATTTAGCTTGGTAACGGAATATTTCGTTGGCTGAACAGCATCTTCCATTGCTCTAGCCGACTGCGAAGACGTCGATTTCCACCGCATCCGGGCGGCGGCGCCCCGTTCCCACCGCGATCGTGTGATTCAGCCAGGCCCACTCCGGTGCAGCAGTGGAAAACCGCGGGGTGCACCGGAAGTAGATCAGTCCAGGGTCCACATCTTCTCCCCTATTAAGCCGGGCAATGTCCTCCGCGGCCCCGTGGCGGAGAGCCAGGTTGTGCACGTAAACCACGGCTCCACCATCGAGCTCCAGGGCGTACCTGGCATCCAGCTCCGTCAGTTCAGAACTTCGGAGAATTTGGTAGTCAGCCCCCGCCGGCATTACACGCCCTTGTAACTGTGGCCCGGTTACTGTGCCCCCGACAATGGGCACGATCCGCCGGTGTCCCTCCGGAGTAATACCGGCATCAATAGGTTCGCCTACGTTGACTCTCAAGGTGGTAAGGAACGTCAAGGCGGGCGGCTCCGGAATGGTCCTCACCGGGCGTATTGCTGTCGAAGGTCCGTCTTCCGGATTTTCCCGCTGGCGGTTCGCGGCATCTCCTCGACGAAAACCACCGACTTGGGAATCTTGTACCGCGCCAGCCGGCCCTCAAGATGCGAGCGCAGTTGCTCCTCGGTCAGGGATTCGCCGTCCCGCAAAGTGACGATCGCCCGGGGCACTTCTCCCCATTTCTCGTCATCAACTCCGATCACGGCTACGCTCCCCACAGCGGGCAGCTCCGCAATGGCAGCCTCCACCTCGGCCGGGTAAATGTTCTCGCCACCGGAAATGATCATGTCTTTCATGCGGTCCGAGACGAACAGGAAACCTTCGTCATCCTGGTAGCCCATGTCGCCGGAGCGGAACCACGATGAACCGGAATAGCTTTCACCCGTGGCTTCTGGCCGGTTCCAGTACTCCTTGATCACGTTGGGTCCGGAGATTTGGATCTCGCCCACCTCACCGACGCCGGCAACGCCGCCCAGTGGATCGGCTATCCGCACGTCCGTAAAGAAGTGTGGAAGCCCGGCAGACCCAGCCTTCTCCTTGGATGCGGAGACCGGCAACATGGTGGCCCCGGGCGCGGTTTCAGTCATGCCGTAGCAGCTGGTGAATCCGATGCCGCGCTGCTCGTACGCGTCCAGCACCCTCTGCGGAACCGCGGAGCCGCCGCAGGTGAGCTTGTCCAGTGATGTGAGGTCCGCCGTCGACCACCCGGGATGGTCACAGAGCATCTGGAACGTGGTTGGGACACCGTTGAGCGTGGTGACCTTGTGCTGCCCCACCAGTTCCAGTACGCGGCCGGCGTCGAACTTGGATTCAAGCACCACCGTTGCGCCCTTGAGCAGCATCGGAAGCAGGCCCATGTCCAGGGACGCCACGTGGAACAGCGGCGAAATCATGAGCGCCACATCGTTGCGGTTCAGGTCCATGTCCACCACCGTGTTGATGCAGTTCCAGGTGATGTTGCCGTGCGTAAGGAGCGCCCCCTTGGGCTTGCCGGTGGTGCCTGAGGTGTAGAGAATCATGGCGGCGTCGTCCAGCGTTACGGCTTCATCCAGCGGCGCCGCAGATGCGGCGTCAAGCACCTCGCCATAGTGCTCGACGCCGGATGGCAGCTTGAGAGCGGACGTCTCAGTAACGTCGTCGGACGCGACCACAAGACGGTGGGTTATCTCTGTGTCGAGGGAGGATGCGGCGGCGGCAACCTCCAAAGATGCTGAACTGACCATGAGCCGCGCGCCTGAGTCCTGCAGTTGAAACTGCAGCTCAGGGGCCGCCAACCGGGTGTTGAGCGGGACGAAGATCGCGCCCAGCAGTCCGCAGGCGAAGAACGTCTCCACAAAAGATGGGTGATTCTCGCCGAGGTAAGCCACCCTGTCCCCCTTGGCCACTCCCCTGTCCTTGAGGGCCTGGGCCAAACGGTCGGTCCTGTCTGCAAGGTCCGCGTAGCTCAAAGTCTTCCCACCGGAAATGACAGCCGTTTTGGTCCCGGACTTGATCCGGCGCCGGTGCAGCCAGGATCCAACTCCGTTGTTGTCCATGGTGCCGTACTCCTAACTGACCGTAGAGAGGTCGTTGTTCTTAGACTCCCGCGTCAGCAGGATGAAGACAATCGATACCAGCGACATGACGGACAGGAACACCACCACCGGGACGATGCTCTGGCCGGCGTCCTTGTAGAGTCCGGCAACGATTCCCGGGGTGAAACCAGCACCGATCAGCGTCGCCAACTGGTAACCGACGGCAGCACCGGTATAGCGGTTAGTGGTGCCGAACTGCTCGGAAACGAACGCTGCCAGCGGTCCGTAGAGGGAAGAATGCAGGATCAGCGCCACCGTGAAGGCCAGGAAGACCAAGGCGATGCTGCCGGAGCTGAGCATCCCGAACATCGGGAACAGGTAAAGGATGAACAATGCCAGGCCGGTGACCATGACGGGACGGCGTCCGAAGCGATCAGAGAGCCTGCCACCCAGCAGGACGAACAGGATGGAGATGGCCGAGGCACCTGCGAAAGCATAGAGCACGCCTTGCTGGGGTGCGCCCTTTGATACTGCATAGGTCACTGAGAACGTGGGCAGCACTACCTGCAGGCCGAATCCGGCGGCACCGGCAAACATGATCATGATGAGCGCCTTGGGACGCTTCAGCACTTCCAGCAGCGGGATCTTGCGTTTGGTACCTTGTGCGCTTTCCTTGGCGACGGCTTCGGCGAAGATGGGGCTCTCGGAAACCCGCAGCCTGACGAACATGCCCACGATCAAGAGCACGAAGGACAACAGGAACGGCACACGCCAACCCCAGGCCAAGAACGCGTCCTGGGGAAGGGCCGAGAAGATGCCCATGACCAGGGTGCCGAGAACTGCGCCTGTCGGGGCACCGGCGTTCACGAACGACGCCGCGAAACCGCGCCGCTTGGGATCCGAATGCTCCAAAGCCATTAGTGCGGCCCCACCCCATTCACCGCCGACGGCGATTCCCTGGCAGACGCGCAGGACCACCAGAATCACGGCACCCCAAGGACCGATGACGCTGGCTCCAGGAATCAGGCCAATCAACGTGGAGGCAATACCCATCATCGCCATGGAGATGATGAGCATGCCCTTGCGGCCGATTCTGTCGCCGAAGTGCCCGAAGATGATGCCACCCAAAGGGCGGGCAACATAGCCGGCAGCGAACGTGGCATACGCGGCCACTACGCCCACCCACTCATCAGTACCGGCGAAAAACACCTTGGGGAAGGCAACCGCTGCAGCCGTTGCGTACAGCAGGAAGTCGTAGAACTCTATGGTGCTGCCCAGATAGCTGGACATGATGACCGTGCGCGCCTCTTTGCGCTTTGCGGCCGTGCTCGACGGTGCGAGCGCAGTGTGTCCTGACATGGCTGTTCCTTGGGAGAGGAGGGAAGGGAATGATTTTTACTTGTAGAAACGGTTCCTACTTGTAGAAACGGGCGAGGAACTCGGCGACGACAGCTGGCCGTTCCTGGCCTTCAATTTCGATGGTGGCGTTGACCTTGATCTGGGCGCCGCCTTTGACTTCGGTGACTTCGGCGATGGAGCCCTTCATGCGGACTTTGGAGCCGACTTTCACCGGGGAGGTGAAGCGGACTTTGTCCAGGCCGTAGTTGACCTTGGTGGTCACGCCTTCGACGTCGAACAGCTCGCCCCAGAACGGGATGATCAGGGACAGGGTGAGGAAGCCATGTGCGATAGGGGCTCCAAAGGGGCCGTCCTTGGCGCGTTCAGGATCGGTGTGGATCCACTGCTGGTCATCCGTGGCATCGGCGAACAGGTTGATCTGCTGCTGGGTGATCTCACGGTAATCGGTGGTGCCAAGGTCCTTGCCGGACATGGTGAGCAGGGTGTCGAAATCGACGACGAGATTGGGCATCTTTGCCTCCTGTGTTGTTGTTTGAATACTGGTTGTTGCCTGAAGAGCAGGCGCTTAGCGGGTGAACGCGCCCTCGCCTGTGAGGGCGCGGCCGATGATGAGGGCGTTGATCTCGTGGGTGCCTTCGTAGGAATAGACAGCTTCAGCGTCGGCATGGAAACGCGCGACGTCGGCGGCGAGGGTGATGCCGTTACCGCCTACCACTTCGCGGGCGAGGGCGACGGTTTCGCGCATCATCAGACTGGTCTGCATCTTGGCCAGGGCCGAATCCTGGTCCCTATAGATCCCCCAGCCCTGCTGTTCGGTGAGCCGAACCACCAGGGAGAGTGACGCGGTGATGTTTCCCAGCATCCGTGCCAGCTTTTCCTGCACCAGCTGGAAGGAACCCAGCGACCGGCCGAACTGCTGGCGTTCTTTGACGTACGTCAATGCAGCCTCGAACGCGCCTGCTTGGATGCCGGTGGCGATCCATGCAACGTCCGAGCGCATCGCGCGCAGCATCGCGGCGACGTCCTTGAAGGAATCCACGTTATGCAGGCGCATGGCCTCGGGAACCCGGACATTGTTCAACGTGATGTGGGCGTTCTGCATCATCCGCAGCGAGGTCTTCCCATGGATTTTCTCCAGGCTGACACCGGCAGCAGTTCGGTCCACGAGGAAAGCTTTGACCTGACCGTCCGCGACGTCACGGGCGAACACACACAGCACATCCGCCGTGGAAGCTCCCCCGATCCACCGCTTCGCACCATCCAGAACCCAGCTGCCGCCGTCGAGATCGGCATCGAAACGGGCGGTGGTGGAAAGCCCGCCGGCGATGTCCGAACCATGCTCGGGTTCAGTCAGTGAGAAGACGCCCTTGAGCGAGAAATCGATGACCTTGGGCATCCACTCCTTCTGCTGCTCTTCGGACGCCCCCACCCGGATCGCGGTCCGGAACAAACCAGCCTGAGCCGTGTACCACGTAGCCAACGACGCATCAGTGCGGGCAAGTTCGAAGATCCGGAAGCCGTGGAAGATCCCCCTTGCCGGGGCGTCCACCGTGAGATCAGCCGGTTCCATCAGGTCAAGGTCGATCAATGGTTGAGAGAGTTGTTCCGGGAACTCGCCCCGCTCCCAGTACTCGGCCAGCAAAGGTTTCGCCTGGGTGTCAAGGAAGTTCCGGAGCCGGCCAAGAACTTGGCGTTCCCCGGTGGTCAGCAGCGCTTCGGCGTCGTACCAGTCCGCTACGGAGTACAGTCGCTGATCCACGCTGGCCACCGCGCTCGCCGTGGTGGTCACTTCAACCACCCAGCCCGAGTAGCCGGACGGCGTTGTCCTTGAGGATCTTGGGCCGCACTTCGTCCTTCAGTGGCAGGTCAGCGAACGCACCCAGCCACTTCTGCGGCGTGATCAGCGGGAAGTCCGTTCCGAACAGCACTTTGTCCTGCAGCACCGAATTGGATAGACGAACCAGCGACTCCGGGAAGTACTTGGGCGACCATCCGGACAGGTCAATGAAGACGTTGGATTTGTGCGTCGCGATGGAGTTCGCTTCGTCCTGCCACGGTACAGAAGGGTGGGCCATGATGATCTGCAGCCCAGGGAAGTCAGCGGCCACGGCGTCCAGTAACAACGGGTTTGAGTAAGCCAGCTTGATCCCATATCCGCCCGGAAGACCGGCGCCCATACCGTTCTGGCCTGTGTGGAAGATACACGGAAGTCCCAGTTCCTGGAGGGTTTCCCACAGTGGATAGAACGTCTCGTTGGAGGGGTCGAAACCCTGCAGCGACGGGTGGAACTTGAACCCACGGGCACCGAGCTCCACGGCCTGGTGCTTCGCCCCGGCGATCGCTTCCTCGCCCGTGCGGGGATCCACACTGCCGAACGGGATCAGCACATCGTTGTTCCGGGCAGCCCCGGCAATCAGTTCCGGAATGCTGTTCGGTTCGTGCTTGAGCTGGGTCCGGGCGTCAACAGTGAAGACGACGGCGGCCATGTTCAGCTCGCGGTACACCTCGGCGATCCGGTCCAGCGACGGCGTTCGATCTTCGGCTTTGAAATACTTTGCCGAAGCCTCGGTCAGGGCCTCAGGGAGTGAGCCATGACCACAGCTGTCCACTTCGAGGTGGACGTGCATGTCGATCGCATCGAGCGCGGAAGCATCGATGCCCAGTTCGTAGCGGTCGGCCATGATCAGCGTGCCTGGGCTGCTTCCGGCTTAGCCGCTTCAGGCCTAGCCGGTTCGGGCTGCAGGTCCTCGGGAAGCGGCAGGAAGTCCTCACCGAAGCTTTGCAAAGCACTCGCACCGAACAGTGATCCGGCACTTTCCTTCAGTGCCTCGTAGCTCCAGCCGCCCTCACGGTATTCGGTGCTCGCCGCCGTCGGGTGCGTCCAAACCTGCAGCCGGTCACCGCCGGCACCGATCGCCTGGCCGGTGATCCCGCCAGCTGCATCTGAGGCAAGGAACGCGATCAGCCCGGCGACGTCGTCGGCCGTTCCAAAACCGAGGTCGTGACGGAAGAAGGACGGCATCGCCTCACCTCGTTCCTCCGCCTCAACAGCCTTCTGGAAGTACGGAACAGTCTTGGTCATGGCCGTAGCGGCCACCGGGATCACGGAGTTGACGGTCACGCCAGCCTTTTTCATCTCCAGCGCCCATGTCCGAACCATGCCCACAATCCCGGCCTTTGCTGCAGCGTAGTTTGTCTGCCCGAAATTGCCGCGCTGGCCGGTCGGCGAACCGATGGTGATGATCCGGCCGGCGATGTTGTTCTCCTTGAAGTACGCAAACGCCTCCCGGACGCACGTGAAAGTCCCCTTCAAGTGCACGTTAATGACCAGGTCAAAGTCCTCATCGGTCATCTTCAGCAGGCTCTTGTCCCGCAGGATCCCGGCGTTCGTTACCAGAATGTCCAAGCGGCCAAACGCTGCAACAGCGCCGGCCACCAAAGCCTTCGCAGCATCCGTGCTCCCCACCGGAACCACCACGGCGGTGGCCCGGCCGCCGTCGGCCTCAATCAGTGCAACAGCCTGTGCGGCGGTCTCAGCGTTCACGTCGTTGATCACGACGGCGGCACCCTGGCGGGCGAGCTCCCTCGCGTAAGCGAGTCCAAGACCCTGTCCACTTCCAGTGACGATTGCAACCTTGCCGTTCAAGCTCATGGCGTGCTCCTTCGCATGCAGTAACCGGCTGGAGCCGGTGAGGCCGATCCCACTGCGTCGTGAGATCCTTGTCATGATCAATGAGAATACGGATCATTGAAAAAGTCAACGATTGTTTTTCATTACTATTGGAGTTGTCATGGGCCCGCAAAGCACCGAAGTGGAAACCCCGCGCCTGGCCGGAGCAAAAATCGGCAGCGATGTGGGTCTGTTGCTGGCCAAACTGCATGCCACAGGCTCACTCCTGAACAACAAGGCCCTGGCTGATTACGGCCTCCGGGAGCGGTCTTTCTCCGTGCTGACACTCGCGTGCAGCGGGTTGGAACCTACCCAACGTGAGCTCGCTGATTTCCTCAGCCTAGATCCCAGCCAAGTGGTCAGCCTTGTCGACGACCTCGAACACCGCGGACTGGTGAAGCGAGCCCAAGGCAAGCAGGACCGCCGAGCCAAGATCATCGTCTCCACAACCGAGGGCCGACGGATCCACAACAAGGCGCGGGCAGCGCTGGAAGTGTGCGAGCAAACCCAACTCGCGGCGCTTAGCGAGGATGAGAACGCGCAGCTAAGGGCGCTGCTGAAGAAAGCGCTGTGGGGCTAGGCTCGGCGCCGCCGGCCCGAACTTGGGGCGATCGATGGACATCTGCACAGGAGCCCCCGGCTACCGTATGCACCTGTCCATATCGGCATCCTGGCTCTTCTGTCAGGATCGGAGACTATGAACTTCCCTCTCTTCCACGATCCCCTGCAGGGCACCGTCACCGTTGACGCACCTGTTCGTGATCCTCAAATCCACCGCCAGACCCGTGCCACCAACCGGCCGGCCCGGCAGGCAACACATGGCTCCAAGCCTGTGCGAAGCTCACGGCAGCGTGAGGTAGCCAAAGTCGCCGAAGACCTCCAGGCCTTGATGGCGAGGACCACTGGGCGGCACTAGTCTTGTGAGCCTCCCAAGCCAGCCACCCTTTCCTGTGAATAACCCGCTACCATCCACTTCATGGGCATCCACATCGGCACCTCGGGCTGGAGCTACGACCATTGGGAGAACGTGCTGTATCCCGCGGGCCTCCCTGTTGCCAAGCGCCTGGCCCACTACACAGCCCGGTTCAACACGGTGGAACTGAATGCCAGTTTCTACCGATGGCCTCGCGACACGTCCTTCGCGAGTTGGAGGGAGCGGCTCCCGCCCGGCTTTGCCATGTCGGTGAAAGCGCCGCGGGGCCTCACGCACGGCAAAAAACTATATAGTCCAGAAGTTTGGGTGGAACGGATCGTCCGCTGCTGGCACGAACTCGGCGACAAAAGGGCTGTGCTGCTGGCGCAGCTCCCGCCAGGTTTTGAACGCGACGAAGCCCGCCTCGACTACTTCCTGGCTACCCTCCCGCAGTGGATTCGCGTCGCCGTCGAGTTTCGCCATGACAGCTGGGACCACCCGGACGTCTACGCCCTGCTGGAACGCCGAGGTGCTGCCTACTGCATCATGAGTGGCGCCCATCTGCCGTGCATCCTCCGGGCCACCGCACCGTTCGTGTACGTTCGACTGCACGGCCCGGACCATGAGCACCTCTACGGCGGCTCATACTCCGATGACGATCTCCAATGGTGGGCGGACCGGATTCGCGAGTGGGACGGCGCCGGCAAGGATGTCTACGTCTACTTCAACAACGACGGCGGTGGTAACGCCGTGCGGAATGCTGACACTTTGCGGTGGCTGCTTGGGGTCGGCTGACCTCACTACGCCAAGCGTCCGCGCACGATCTCGCTTACAGTCTTGCCGTCAAAACGTCCTGCAACCTTGGCGGTGACGGGCTTCATCACGGCTCCGATGGAACGCATGGAAAGCTCTTGACCGTCAGCCTTCAGTGCCTGGATGGCGTCGTCGACGATCGCCTCTACTTCTTCCCTGGTGAGGGCCTTCGGCAGGTAAGCCTCGATGATTTCAGCCTCAGCAACTTCGGCGGCTGCACGGTCATTTTCGCCGGCCTCCGTGTAGATGCGGGCTGTGTCCCGGCGCTTGGCGGCTTCCTTTTGAAGCAGTGATGTGACCTGGGCGTCGTCCAGCTCCACCGGAGTCTTCCCGGACTTCTCGCGGGTAGTAATCTCGCCCAGCACGTTGCGGACAGTAGTAAGGGCGGTCTTGTTGCCGGCCTTCATGTGGTCGACGACGTCGGCTTTCAAGCGCTCTTTGAGTGTCATGATGTTGCTCCTTGTTCGGGGTTCCTCCTGCTATCTTTCCAGCTTGGGTGCTCAAGCGGGTCTCCCTCCGCACGAACACAGAATTCATGCTTGAAATCTGAATAGTAAGCATGCTTAGCTTATCGAGTCACTGGAAATCAGGTTTGCCCGCGAAACCAGCTGATATGCCAACCGCACAAAGGAGCCGTAGCGCTTAGGAGGAACTCCCATGCCACTTTCAGAAAGGGAGCGCAAAGTACTGCAGCAGCTTGAGCGCGAGCTCTTCATCCAAGACCCGGATTTGGCCCGGCAATTGGAATCCGGGGTTCCCGTAGGCGGTCCTGTTCAACCCCGCATCCGCGACGTCATGGCCGCCGCCGTCGGAGTGCTGTTGATCCTGCTGTCCATCCCTCTGCACGTATTTCCGCTTGCCTTGGCCGGCATACTCCTTGTTGCCCAAGCACTTTTGGCTCACAGGACTTACAAAAACGAGTCCTCGTCAAGACTCCTTTGAAGGCAATGCACCCGGCGGATCCTGTTCCGTTGGTTCCTTCTCAATCGGTCCGCTGACCACTACCTGCGCAGGGCTGTGGAGGAGGTAGCCGTTGAGCCAGGAGAACAAGGCCCGGATCTTTTGTTGGACCCCGGACAACAGTGCGAGGTGCACCAAAAGCCAGGACAAGAAGGCAAGGATGCCTTGCAACTGGAGGCGCTTGCGGCCCAGCTCTGCCACTGCGGCGCCACGCCCCACCATCGCCATATAGCCTTTGTCCACATAGCGGAAGGGCGTCCGGCTGCCACCACTGAGCTCCGCGAGGATGTTCTTAGCGGCCCATTTTCCGGCCTGTTGAGCGACCGAACCCAGTTGCGGCAATTTTGCACCCGTTGAATCCGTGATGTTGGCTGCATCTCCAATGACGTAGACGCCTTCCGCATCCGGGGCAGTCAAGTCGGTACGGACATCGATACGCCCGCCTCTCCCCTGAGCAAGACCCGAGCCGGCAATGAGGTCGCCCGCTTTCAGGCCCCCGGCCCACACCACGATTTGTCCGGGTACAGAACTCCCGTCCGCCAAAGTCACCCCGTCCTGCCGGACTTCAGTCACGCCCACACCCATGTGCAGTTGGACTCCCACCTTCGTCAAGTGGTCCGTGGCATAGCTCTGGGACTTCTTGGAGAACATGTTCAGGACACTGGGAACCATATCCACCAGATGCACCCGACAACGCGCTGCCAGCTCCGGCGAGAAGTACTTGCTCACAACGTATTTGACGTTTTCGGCCATTGCTCCAGCCGTTTCAACACCAGTGGGCCCGCCTCCCACCACAACGACATCCACCGACCCGTCGGGGTTTCTGTCAGCCTGGTCCAACAACCGGGTGAGGCCCGTCCCAAGCCTCGTGGCATCGGTGACCGAATACAGCGGAAAGGCATGCTCTTCCGCGCCGGGGGTATTGAAGAAGTTCGGGACCGCCCCGACCGCGATGACCAGGATATCGGCACGCATGACGCGACCATCAGACGTCCTGACCACTCGATCAGCGGCGCTAACGGATTCCACCTTCGACGTCAGAACCTTGACTGTTTTGTAGCGGCGGAAAACCGAACGAAGCGGCCGGGCGATGGCCGACACTCCGATTTGCGAGGTTGCCACTTGATAAAGAAGCGGCTGGAACTGGTGGTAGTTGTTCGAGTCGATCAGCAAGACGCGAACACCCTTGCGCCCGAGCTCCTTGGCTGCTGCTACGCCCGCGAATCCGGCACCGACAATGATGACTGGGTATGAGTCCTCCATGCGAGCAACTTACTTCACTCCACCTCCGGACAACAGGGGTTCGCGATCGCCGTCGAGCGTTTATCTTCTGGCCCTGTGGGTACGCAGTGGGTAGTGTTCTGCATTCGGCGACGCACGCGAAAGGGTGATCTTTGTGAATGAGGACGGGCTGACGGACGCAGTGCAGGAGGCCGGCGCTGTGGAGTTGCTCCTGATCCGGCATGGCGAGAGCGAAGGCAACGTGGCCGCAACCGAGGCTCGTTTGGCCGGAGCCGAAGTGATTGATGTTCCAGCCAGGGACGCTGATGTGAACCTGTCGGGTACCGGAAGGGATCAGGCCAAAGCACTGGGAACGGCACTGGCCCGGATCGCCGATGAGCTCCGTCCGGATGCAGTTGTCTCCTCCCCCTATGCACGGGCCAGGCAGACCGCGGAAATCGCTGTTGAGACTGCCGGCTGGCCCGTGAAGGTGCTCACCGATGAACGCCTCCGCGACCGGGAACTGGGCATCTTGGACCGGCTTACACGTTTGGGCGTGGAGACCCGATATCCGGACGAAGCCGAGCGGCGGCTGTGGCTGGGCAAGCTCTACTACAGGCCGCCGGGCGGGGAATCGTGGGCTGACGTCGCGCTCCGCCTTCGTTCAATCCTGGATGAGCTCAATACCCTGGGAACAGGGCACCGGGTGATGCTGGTCTGCCACGACGCCGTCATCCTGCTGGTCCGTTATGTCCTGGAGGGCATGTCCGAGCAAGAAATTCTTGACCTTGCAGCGACCACGTCAGTGCTGAATGCATCCATCACCCGGTACGTGCGGCCTTCGGGCGCGGGGCCCTGGGAACTTGAGAGCTTCAATGTGGCTGACCACCTCACAGAACAGGGTGTCACCGTCACAGAGCACGCCGGAGATGCCAGTGTCCACCCACAATGATTCCAGCACACCCACACTGGTGACACCGTCGCTTCTGCGTGACTGGCCGCTGCCGGCGCCCGGAGAAGACAAGTACTCACGCGGTGCCGTGTTGGTCATTGGCGGAGCCCGGGCGACCCCCGGCGCGGCTTTGCTCGCCGGAACCGCAGCCCTTCGTGCCGGCGCGGGAAAAATTACCTTGGCCGTGGCCGAATCCGTGGCCGTGCACGCGGGAGTTGCACTGCCGGAGTGCGGCTCAATCGCCCTGCCCGAGACCGCCGAGGGGTCCGTGACAGGTGAAGGAATGGAGAGGATCTCGTCGTACTTGGAACGGGCCGACGCCGTGCTGATCGGCCCGGGTTTGGACGATCCCGAACTCGCCGAATCGCTGCTGCGAGCGCTGCTTGAGCGGGAGGAACCCCGCGGAGCCACGGACGACGGCGGAGCTCCCGCCGTCGTTCTCGATGCCTATGCCTTGGGCGGGTTGGTGAAGATCGAGGATGAGTTGGGACCGTGGCGTGGCCGGCTGATCCTGACTCCGAACCCCACGGAAACCGGAATTCTTCTGGGCAGGGACGTGGAGGATCTTGGGGCTGATGTTGCTGAGGTCGCCCGGCGGTTTGATGCGGTGGTGAGTTGCCAGGGATACATCGCCGCTCCGGAGCCCACGGAGGACTCGATGCTGTGGAAAATCACCACCGGCTACGGCGGCCTGGGGACGTCAGGCAGCGGCGATGTGTTGGCAGGGGCCATCGCCGGACTCCGTGCACGCGGTACCAGCGATGCCCAAGCCGCGTGCTGGGGCACCCATCTTCACGCGGCCGCCGCCGACCGTCTGGCCAGCAAGCTCGGGCCCTTGGGGTTCCTTGCCCGGGAACTCGCGGACGAACTGCCAGCCCTCATGCTGGAGCTCAATACCTGATTCCCCTAGTCTGCCTGCATGGGGATCATGGGAAGCAGCACTAAATCATCGCGGGTGATAGTCAGCATTGTTGGGCTGCTTGGGATAGCGGCGTACGCTCTTTTCGCGGCGTTGCAGATCCTCGTGTGGAATCCTCTCGCCGCTGTTCCGGGTGCCACCCTGGACGAGATACATGAGGGCCTGGCCCGGCACAACGAATCAATTTCGTTGGCCGCGGTGTTGACGTGGTCAAGCATTGGAACGGTTCTTGGTGCCGTTGTGGTTCTGCTGACTGCGAGACGCGTTATTTCACGGATGAGAACCGTGGTGATTCTCCAGCTCTTGATCTTGGTGCTCGGCGCTCCTATGTATTTCTTCGCGTCCTTCTCCGCAGGCATGGCCCTGGCAGACGCCTTCTTCATATCCGGCGGCGACTACTCTCCTTGGGGCAAGCTGCTGTATCTCGTGAGCGGGACGGCATTGACCGGACTGCTAATGGTGATGATCTTTCGTGGAAAGTCCGGAGTGCATCCGGCCCGCACCTAGGCAGGCTTCAGCAATTCATGCTCGACGACGGCGGTGCGCGACAGGGTTTTGTAGCCCTCCTGTTCGAACAGAACAGTCATGACATCGTCCTCGTGCCGCATCACCAGGCCCGGACCCCATTCTTTGTGGATCACAGTGGACTGCAACGGAAACAGGTTCTCTGCGTCTGAGGTGGGGTGCCCGGTGGAACCCGGCCCGGCGTCGTCGTGAATTTCAGCGCAGGCATCGCAGTTGCCGCAGGGCTCCGGCAGGTTCTCCCCAAAGTAGCCCAGCAGGAACTGACGACGGCAGTCATCTGTCTCCGCAAAGCCTCGCATCATGGTGAGCCGCGACTGGTCCACGCGTTGCCGCGCCTCAGCCAGTTCGACGGCTCGGTCCACTAATGTGCTCAGTTTGGCTTTGGAGCTGAGGCGGATGCCGCGCTTACCGGTCCTCACGGCGCCGGTTTCCTCCAACTGGTTCACCAGTGCCGTGACACGGCGGGCAGGGAAACCGGTGAGCTCCACCAATGCGGTCTTCGGAGCAGGTGCACCGGCATTCTTGATGACTTTCAGCACGGTCATGAGCGCCTCCGCGTCCGGGGAGTGGGTGGCGAAGAACTTGCGCAGCCCAAGGTCCTCGGCACGGTAGTGCAGTATCGCGGAAGCCGGTTCACCATCGCGGCCCGCGCGGCCGATTTCCTGGTAGTAAGAGTCCAGGGACTCCGGAATGTCGGCGTGCACCACGAACCGAACATTGGGTTTGTCGATTCCCATGCCAAAGGCAGTGGTAGCCACCACGACGTCCAGTTCATCATCCAGGAATTGCTCATGGATACTCTCCCGGTCGGAGTCCGTGCGGCCTGCGTGATACGCCTCGGCACGGAGACCGTGCTCTACCAGCTTGGCCGCGTATTTCCCCGTGTCCTTGCGGGTGGCGGCATACAACAGCCCCAGGCCCTCCGCCTTGGCAAGCGCTACGACTTGTTCCACTACGGCTTGTCGCTTGCCCTTGTCCTCCTGGTGCCGGACAACGTCGAGGCTGATGTTGGGGCGGTCGAACCCTCGAACCAGGACCAGCGGCTCTGTCATGCCGAGTCGCTTCACGATTTCGTCACGCACTGGTGGGGACGCCGTTGCGGTGAGGGCTATGACCGGCGGCTTGCCCAAGCGTTCGCGGACATTGCCCAGTTCGAGGTAGTCCGGCCGGAAGTCGTGGCCCCAGGAGGAGACGCAATGTGCCTCGTCCACCACGAACATGGTGATGTCCAGCTTAGCGATCCGCTCCACGGTCTCCTGCTTGGCCAATTGCTCGGGGGCAAGGAACAGAAAGGTTGCTTTGCCGGTCTCGGCTGCCTGCCAGGCTTCCTCCACCTCTGAATCGCTTCGGGATGAATTGATGGCGACGGCGGCGCCCTCACCCAAGTCATCCGTCAACCCGTCCAGCTGGTCTTCTTGTAAGGCAATGAGGGGAGAAACGACGACGGCGGGCCGGCCCGTTTGGTTGTAAAGGTGCAGCGCTGCGACTTGATAGGTAGCAGACTTTCCATAGCCGGTGGGCATGACAGCCAGGACATCACGCCCCTCTATCAGCGCGGTCATGCCGGCGAGTTGGCCGTCGCGCAGCTCGGGCAAGGAAAAGGAAGAGGCCGCCAGAGCGGTCAGGGCAAGGTCATCGGACATTAAGGTGTGGCTCCGCGTTGTGGTTCCTGCGGCCACTTGCATCAGCCGAGGTGACCAGCCTAGCGCGGGCGGGCACCCGCCGTCGTACGCTGTTTCTCCGGTTGTGGATAACCTCGCATTCGTGACGTCAGCGCGAGGCCGCGGAGCCTACCTGATAGACAAGATGGATGACGCGGATCCCGGAAACGATCACGGGATCGTCGAGCATGACGTCCGTTGCCAAATCTCCGAACCAACGGATTCCGCTTCCCAGCAGTACCGGCACCAAGTCAACACGGAGTTCGTCCATGACACCACGGCGCAAGCACTGCTGCACCACGTCCGCGCCGGCAACGCCAATCTCCTTACCAGCCGCCAGGTGGGCGGCACGCTCCAGGGCCGTGTCCAGGTCCCCTACGAATTCAAACGGCACGGGCTTGCCATCCCGCCGGACAGGTGGCCAGCCCGCCGGGGGTTCGCGGTGCGTCAGGACAACGGTTGGTGACTCATTGGGCGGGTGACCGCCCCACCCCTTTGCCACGTCGAAGATCCGCCTGCCGGAGATGAACGCTCCCTCCCGCGGAAGTGACTTCCAGTAGTCGGCGTCGGCTTCACTGAGATGAAACGGCACAGGGTGGCCTGGCATCCAGGTTTCCACGGATCCGGCCTCGTACCAGTCGAATAAGGGGCCGACGCCGTCATCCTCACGGGCGATGAATCCATCAAGGGACATGGAAAACTGGGCTGATACGCGGCTGTTCCTGTACATGGAATCAGTGTCGTGGCACCGCTGGAGTTGTCAAGGACGCTGCCCGGCCGCAAGGGTCGTCAGGGTACTTATAAACGGTGGCAGTTGTGCCTATGCTTAGTCCCATGGAGCCCACTTCAGCCATCCTTCTAGTGCTTATCGGCGTGGTTGTCTGGCTCGGAGCCACCATCCTCCCCTTGGCCCTGCTTCCCTCGTCGCGCGCCGAGGAGGAGCACAAGCCCAGAGCACGCCACCCCCGCCAGCCTCGACGTGAGCCGCGCGCCGTCCACCGCTTTCGACCATCCTCACTGAAGGTCCGCTCGGGTCACCATGCCCATGCGCGGCCCCACGGCGCTTAGCCCAGGGGCCGCACACTACAGCCCGGCTACAGCGGATTGCCAAACTCCCGGATGGTGATTCCGGTGAAGTCCGCCGGGCCACCGTCCGAATACAGTGAAAGCCCTGTGTCGCCGTCTGCGAAGTGAACCTGCTGTGAAATCACGGTGTGTCCCGAGTTCACAAATACCTCAACGCTCTGCGTGTCCACGAAGATGCGCAGATGGACTGACCGCGCATTGGCATCGATGGGCGCTGCGGCCCGAACGTAGGGCATCAGTGTGTACCCACTTTGGTCTGAAGGCGCACGGTCGACGTATAACTCGTCGCCGTACTTGCCGATATTGGTATGACGGGAACCGTCCGGGGAACGGCCAACAGATACGCCAACGTTCGTTGCCAGATTCCAGGAAACGTGAAGCTCAAGCTCATAAGCACGCCCGCTCCATGGCAGTACCACGCTGCCGTCAACCGTACGGTCGGGCAGGGCCGTGGTGGCAGTGACGTAGCCTTGCAGCGCGCCAACCGGAGCGCTGAGCAAGCTGTACCAGCCTCCCGATTGGCGTTCCAGGTGCAGTTCCCGCGTGATTGAGTTCTGCCCGTTGTAGCCGTCGGAGGCATCTGTGGGTACGTCACGGGCGGCGTACTTCCAGTTGTTCATCCAAGCGATTGCCAGGCGCTTCGTTTCGGGGGCCTCGACGGAGGGCCACGTGACGGCGGCGTACCAATCCCATCCCCAATCGAGCCATTGCGGCGTGAGGTCATCAGCAACGAATGCCGTGCCGTTCCAGGCACCCGTCCAATAGGCAAAGGTCATCGGCAGATCGACGCTGTAGGCATCCATGCTCGCGCCGAACACCCAATGCCGGGTGCCGTCGTCGGCGGTCATCTCAAACAGATCCGGACATTCGATACCTCCCAGGGCGTGGTTCGGGTAGTCGAAGTTGGATTTCCAGTTCCAGTCCCGCAGGTTTGCTGAGGTGTAGAACGCTGCATACCGCGCCCGTCCGATCACGCACACCCACTCATTGCGCACTCCGTCCCAGTGGATCTTCGGGTCACGGAACCACTCTGCGTTCTCAATCTCAGCTTGGGTGGTGGCGGTTCGTCCGTCAGTGTTCACGATTACCGGGTCCGGGAGGACGGAGAACGTGTAGCCGCCGTCGGTTGACCAGTAGAGATATTGCTCCTGGAACTTTCGAATGCCGCCAGTTGGCTGAGTGGCCAGTGCGACTACCGCACCGGCACCGAAACCAGCGGTGTTCGCGGTGTCCACCACCGCCGATCCCGACCACACCGGGAAATCGGGCTGCAAGGGCATCACCACACCGTGGTGTGTGAAGGCCACGCCGTCGCCCGTAGTTGCGTGGTCCCATCCGCCCGGGCCGTTGTTCTGGCCGGAGTGGAGATAGTAGAGCTGGTAGGCGCCATAGGTGTGGACGGGACGTTGCGGGTCACACAGCCAGCCCGAAGGTGGAGTCATGTGGTAGACGGCCCGAAGTGACGCCGGGGCGTCTGCGGCTGCGGGGGCGGCGTTGCTCAAGAACAAGGCGAAGGCGCCAGCGCCTGCGCCCTGCAGTGCAGTGCGACGAGAGATTTCGTACGTCATTGATTCGTTCCTCTCAAGGTTCGGCGCAACAGCGCGCCGAAGGGCCATTCATGCGGTGGGGGAAGCCGAAGCTATGCAGGACCCTAGCTGCACCGCCTGGCGACGGTCAAGCGTTTTAGCAAGAGCAAAAATATTAGGAATGAATTTTGCTAAAACGCTTGAACAGTCTTGAATTACACGCTAGCTTTCAGTGATCAAACGCTTTAGCAGAATGGACATCAGCGCAGATGAAACGCTCAGTCTTTTTCCAGCCCTCCGACGGATGGGTTGGGGACCTCATCCCCTTCGAGAAGGACGGGGAGTTCCGGCTCTTCTACCTTCACGAAGACCGCTCAGACCCGAAACCCGGCACCTCATGGAATCTGGTCACCACAAAAGACCTCACCCAGTTTGAGGACCATGGCGTTTCGTTGCACCACGGCAGCGAAACCGACCTGGACTTCAACGCCTACACGGGCAGCATCATCACGGACGGGTCCGGCGTCCACCACCTGTTCTACACCGGTCAGAACCCCCGCAATCTCGGCCCGGACGGCGTGCCCCTTCAATTGGTCATGCACGCCACGAGCTCTGACGGTATGGAAACCTGGCAAAAGCACCCCGAGCTCACCTTCGGCGCTCCGGACGGCTACGAGTCCGGTGATTGGCGTGATCCCTTTGTGTTTTGGGATGACAGCAAGAACCAGTGGCGGATGCTTCTCGCGGCAAGGCACTCAACAGGGCCGGAACGGCGCCGCGGCGTCATCGCGCAGTGTGTGTCCACGGACCTGATGACCTGGCAGCACACTGAACCGTTCTGGGATCCGCGCCGGTACATCACGCACGAATGCCCGGACGTCTTCTCTTGGGGAGACTGGTGGTACATGGTGTACTCCGAGTTCTCGGAATCGTTCACCACCCGGTACCGCATGTCCAAAAGCCCCGACGGGCCGTGGACCGTGCCCACGCTGGACAGCATCGACGGCCGCGCCTTCTATGCGTCAAAAACCGCAGAGCGGGACGGACGGCGCTTTTTCTTCGGATGGATTGCCAGTAAGGAAGGCAACGCAGATCAGGGTCCATGGCAGTGGGCCGGAACAATGTCCGTGCTGGAAGCCCTCCAAAACCCCGACGGGACACTCGGCTTTTCGTTCGCAGATGAACTCGTGGAGAGCTTCTGGGACGACGTCCCCGCGTCCCTTGCGGGTTCCTTGCCGGCTTTGCTCCACGTGCCGGACGGTTACACCGCTATGGTCTCCGACGAGGAAATGCCCCGACAGTTTTACGCCAAAGCTGTCATTGACATCGCCGCCAACACCACCGAGTGCGGGCTGCTGCTGCGATCAAGCGACGACGGCGACCGGTCCTACGTTCTGCGATTGGAACCCAAACGCGGGCGACTTGTCTTCGACCGCTGGCCGCGCACCATCACGGGGGACGCACAGTGGCATGTCTCGGGCGACGTCCCCTTCGACATCGAACTCGAGCGGCCCTGCGACCTCACCCCTGGCGAGCACACCCTTGAGGTCATCGTCGACGGCGACATTTGCGTCGCCGTCGTCGACCGTCAGGTTGCGCTCAGCACCAGGATTTACGACCTGACGGCAGGGAGGATCGGCGTCTTCGCCGGCGAAGGAACCGCCACCGTCACCGAACTTGAGATACGTCAGCGCACCGACAACTGAATACCGCCCCATCCCCAACCTCTGTTCAATCAAGGGAGATTGCCGCCATGAAGAAACTATTCCGTGCCGCTGCCGTCGCAGCCGCCGCTGCCCTGGCTTTGACCGCCTGCGGCGGCGGAGGAGCCGCCAGTGACCCCTCCAACGTCAGCCCCACCGGCGAGATCAAGCCCCGCGAAATATCCTGGCTGCTCTCCAGGCCCGCCGACGGAGCTGTCATCAACATCATGAAGAAACTCGCGGACGACTACGCCAAGGAACACCCAGGCTTCGCACTGAACCTCATCACCACCCCGGACCGGCCCTCGTACATTCAAAAGCTTGAAACCCTGGCCGCAGCCAACAAGCTACCGGAATTGTTCGATACCGATGCCACCCCCTTCGCCCAGGAACTGGCCAAGCAAGGCAAAATGGTGGACGCCGATAAGCTCCTGAAGTCACTGGACATTTACGACGATTACCGGCCCGGTGCACTGGACTATCAGCGCTTCGACGACGGCTCCCTGTACATGATTCCGTTCCAGTTCGAACTCGAATTCATCTGGTACAACAAGGCCCTGATGCAGAAGGCCGGCGTTTCCGTGCCGAAGTCCCTCGACGACATTCCCGCCATGTGCACTGCCCTGCGGAATGCCGGGATCACCCCGATCGCCATCGACGGACAGGACCAGTGGCCGCTGGAACGCTACATCGCGTACCAGCCGTTCCGTGAAGCGGGACCCGATTTCGTCCAGAAGCTAAAGAAGGGCGAGGCGTCCTTCTCGGATGCCGCCGGCCAGAAGACCGTGAAGTGGATGGCTGACCTTGGCAAGGCCAAGTGCTTCCAGGAGGGCTTCTCCGCCCAGGGATATTCGGACGCGCAGAACCAGTTCACCTCGGGACAGGCCGCCATGTACAACATCGGCACCTGGGAACTTCCCAGCCTCGCCACGGACAAGCTCAACCCTGATGTGCGGGACGACATCGATTTCTTCACCTTGCCCACCACTGGAAGTTCGGTGACTGCTGCAAACGAGTTCGTATCACCCTCCGGCATTGGCATGGCAGTGAACTCGAAGACCTACGACCCGCTGGTGAGCGACTTCCTGAAGTTCGCCCTGGAGAAGTACCCGGCTGAATACGCTGCCACCGGGGCCCTCTCCCCCACCACCAACGTACAAACGACCATCCCGGCGAACGCGACTCCGTTGTACAAGAAGGCGCTCGAAACGGCCAACACCCTTGGGGACAAGCAAGCAATGCCGTGGGACACCCAGCTGGACCCCACCACCAACGGCCGGCTGCAACAGGAACTCGTCCTCCTGGTCCAGGGCAACATCACGCCCGAACAGTTCACCAAGACCATGGACGACGCCATCAAGCAGAACGCCCCCAAGTTCTTCAAGTAAACCCAAGCGGCGGGGGCTCCCAAGGCCCCCGCCCGAAAGGCCCACCATGCTACCCAACAGGTCAAGGACCTCGGTCCTGGTCTTCCTGCTTCCACCGCTGCTGCTCTACTGCGCAGCCGTACTCTTCCCGATTCTTCAGTCGCTGTTCCTCAGCTTCTTCTCGTGGAACGGCATCAGCGAGATGGAGTTCGTAGGCCTCGCCAACTACGTCCGGATGCTCACCGCAGACGACATTTTCTGGAGGTCCTTCTTCAACGCACTCCTGTACCTGGCCATCTGCCTGGTGCTGCAGCTCGGCGGAGCACTGGTCGTAGCCAGCCTGCTCACATCACTTCGCCGGGGCCGGGAACTCATCAAAACCCTCTACTTGCTGCCAGCTGTGATCTCCACCGTAGCGATCGCATTCCTCTTCATCCGCATCTACTCCATTGACCCCGTTGGCCTGTTGAACCAACTGCTGCATTGGCTAGGTTTGGGTTCCTTTGAGCGGGCTTGGCTCTCCGATGTAAACACCGTCCTGGCAGCCGTATCCGCCCCCGAAGGCTGGCGGTTCACCGGACTTTACATGCTCATCATTTACGCTGCCCTGATCGCCGTGCCCAAGGAACTGGAAGAAGCAGCGGTCCTTGACGGGGCATCGAAGTGGACACTCTTCACCAAGATCCGGTTTCCCTACATACGTCCCGTGTGGATTACCACCACCATCATGGCCACCACCTACGGCCTGCGCGGTTTCGATATCCCGTACCTCATGACCAACGGTGGCCCCGGGCAGTCCTCCGAGCTGCTCACCACCTACATGTACAAGACGGCCTTCACCAGCACGGACTTCGGCTACGCAAGCACAATCTCCGTCTTCATCGTGATCGAGTGCCTCGTCGCCGTCGGCCTCATCTTGTTCATGCTTAAGCGGAAGGCAGACTAATGATCACCCAAACAGCCCCTTCTACCCCGCGCGCGACAGTTCCGCCGTCGCCGGTTATTAAACGACGGCGGCGTAAGCCGAGCCTGTACCGGACACTCTCGCGGGTCCTGATGATGCTCATCGTGATAGTTCAGGTCTACCCGCTCGCCTGGCTGTTCGTTACCAGCCTGCGGACGGAACACGACTTCGCAACCGGCGATCCCTTCGCTCTTCCCAGCTCGTTGACGTGGGAAAACTATGCGAGGGCCTTCGAAACCGGCGACCTGGGCCGAAACATCCTGAACAGTTTCATTGTCACCATGGGCGCCAACATCCTCATTGTGTTGTTCGGCATGATGGCTGCCTACGCCATTCAGGTTCTCGGCTTCCGCCTGAGCCGGTTCGTCCGCGGTTTGTTCCTGGTGGGGATCATTGTTCCCGTTCAAATCGCTTTGGTCCCACTGTTCATCGATTACTCCGCAGTGAACCTGTTGGACACCTACCAGTCAATGATCATCCCCCTGGCTGGCTTTGCCTTGCCCATGTCCATTTACCTGTTCTCATCCTTCTTCGAGTACATTCCGCGGGAAACCTACGAGGCCGCGTCCCTGGATGGTGCCGGCCCGTACAGGATTTTCGGTTTGATCACCCTGCCTCTTTCACTGAACACCGTGGTCACTGTTGTCTTGGTGAACAGCATCTTCATTTGGAATGACTTCATCTTCGCCAACACTTTTGTTCTTTCCGAGGACTTGAAGACGATTCCGCTGGGCCTGCAGAACTACATCGGGGCCATGGGCAAAGTGGATTGGACTGCGACCTTTGCGGCGGTCTGCGTGACCATCACTCCCCTGCTCTTGGTCTTCCTGGTCCTCAACAAGGCAATGATTCAAGGCTTGGAAAGCGGGGCGAATAAGGGATGAGCGCCACGGCAGACGGATATACTCCAGTCGGAGGACAGATGATTTCGCAGGAGAAAAATTCAGGCATCGCGGCCGCCCCCATCGATCATGCCAGAGCGGGCCGCGCCCATCCGGTGACCCTCCGCGAAGTCGCTGAACTAGCGGGCGTGTCCACTGCCACTGTTTCCCTGGTCATCAACAAAAAGAAGAACGCGCGCATTGCGGACGAGACGCGTCAACGGGTCACTGAGGCGATCGCCCAACTGGGCTACCGTCCGAACGCCATGGCCCAAACACTGGTCAGTGGAACCTCGAAGTTCATCGGGTTGGTGGCCGACGGCGTAGCCACCACGCCCTTCGCGGGCCAGATCATCCATGGTGCCCAGGATGAAGCCTGGAAACATGGTTACGCACTGCTGATCGCCAACACCGAAGGCAACCAGGACCTCGAAAGAGATGCCATTGCCATGATGCTGGAATACAAAGTCCGCGGCATCCTCTACTCAACATGGTTCCACCGCCCCACCGATATCCCGGCAACCCTTCGCGAGGCGGATTTCGTCCTGGTCAACTGTTTTTCCCCCGACGCCGGGACCGCGCGGGCCGTAGTACCGGATGAGGCGCAAGGTGGACAGTCGGCCACAGAGATCCTGCTCCGCGGCGGCCACCGGCGAATCGCGTTTATCAACACCACTACCCCTGCACCCGCCAAAGATGGCCGACTCCAGGGCTACAAGGACGCACTTGAAGCCTCCGGAATTTCTTTTGATCCCGATCTGGTGCTGGAAGCGTACCCGGATCAGGAAGGCGGCTACGGTGCCACCGAGGATTTGCTCAAGCTTGGAGTCAGTGCGGTGTACTGCTACAACGACCGGATGGCCATGGGACTTTACGATGGCCTGCGGGAAAACGGCCTCTCCATCCCGGAGGACATTGCCGTGGTGGGTTTCGACAACCAGGAAGTCATCGCCGCCCACCTCCGGCCGCCACTTTCGACGGTGTCACTGCCCCACTATGAACTAGGCGCTGCGGGCGTTCGGATGCTGTTGGGCATTGATGCCGCGCCTCTCGAGTCCGCTGTGAAGATCGCTTGTCCGGCAGTTGAGCGCGACTCCGTGGCCGTTCACTCACCGGCCTGAAAACCCTCTTGACATTGCGTGTTGCCCGAGGCCGTAGATAGGAATAGCGTTGAGGTGGAAGCCCAGTGGTCCCCCATCACTGGGCTTCCCTTTGGAACCGGCAGGATGCGCTGCAGGCCTCCTATCGGAGAGTCGCTTTGAGAGGAGATCGACCTGATCAGTTTTCCTAAGGCGACTGCTGCAGCCGATGAACTGGGCGGGATTGTGGGTATCGCCGCGCAGGTAATCGAAGCCCTCGGTGAATGGGGCGTGGGCTTGCTGACGCTCCTGGAGACTGTCTTCCCGCCCATACCCAGCGAGGTGATCCTCCCACTGGCTGGATTCCTTACCCAACAGGGAAGCATGAACCTGATCCTGGTGTTCGTCACCAGCACCCTCGGGGCATATGCCGGCGCACTGCTCCTTTATTGGCTGGGGTACAAGGTGGGGTTGGAACGGTCCATCAAGCTACTTTCGAAACTGCCTTTGGTTGATCGGGAAGACTTCGAGAAGGCCGCTGATTGGTTCGAACGCCACGGTAAATCAGCAATATTCTTTGGCAGGTTGCTCCCCGGTGTGCGCAGCCTTATCTCCCTCCCGGCTGGTGCCGAACGCATGAACCTGATGACTTTCAGCCTCTTTACCGTGGCCGGGACCGGCGTATGGAACGCCCTGCTCATTGGGGCGGGATCACTGCTCGGCAAGCAATATCACCTTGTGGACCAGTACTCACGGTTCCTCAATTACGCCGTGTACGCAGGACTTGCCGCCTTCATAGTGTGGCTCATCATCCGAAGGGTCAAAAAGCGCAAGGAAAGCACTACGTAGCTGAAGGAAGTATCAGTTACGGAGCCACAGTTGACGGCCACTAGGCTGGCCCTATGCCCTCGCCGTGGACCTTCCTCATCTCCCTGCACGCCATCGCAGCCGGCTACGCCTTAATCTTCGGCGCCGTGAACCTGCTCCGCCGCAACAAAGGCAGCGCAGCGCACAAGATCCTGGGCCGCATCTGGGCAGTGGCCATGTACGTCGTAGTCCTCACCTCCTTCGGGATCAGAACCATCGACGGCGGCTTCAACTGGCTCCACGCCCTCTCTGTGCTGACGTTCTGTACGCTGACCATGGGCCTATGGTCCGTCCACCGCGGCAATATCCGTGCACACCAGCGGTTTATGACAGGCAGCTACTTCGGACTCATCGGTGCGTTCATCGGCGTCGTAGCCGTACCGGACAGAAGGCTCCCACAGATGGCCATCCATGACCTCGCCGGCCTCACCCTATGGGTGGCGGCCCTCGCACTTACCGCCGGGCTGACCGTCGCGGGGCTGATGCAACTGCGCCGGAAACCCGTACTAAGCCCCGGCACCCGAAAGTAAGGGACACACCGCCGATGCGGACAAACCGCCCGCATTTTTGGGCGTTTCGGCATCCCGGACAGGCGATTCGTACATAGGTAACTGACACACCCGGGAACGAGGCTTGAAGGACAGCATCACCGCCCTACCAAGGAGATCCCGTGACTACTTACAACTTGGCCCTGATTGGTTTCGGAGGCGTTAACCGCGCCCTGGCCGAACTGATCCGCGACGAACCACAGCGCTTCGCTTCCCTCGGATTCGAGCTCCGCGTCGTAGCCATCACCGACCTGGCCTTCGGATCACTCGTCCAGGGCGACGGCATCGACCTTGCAGCCGTCCTGGCCATGCCCCGCGGGACCTCCTTCGATGGCCTCCCCGGCGGCAGCTCCGACCCCCGAAATGAAGACGTCATCAAGAACAGCCCCGCCGATATCGTCGTCGAAGCAACCTTCACCAGCCCAATCGACGGCGAACCGGCCGTCTCGCACGTAAGGTGGGCCATCGAGTCGGGCAAGCACGTGGTGACTACCAACAAGGGTCCCGTCGCTCTCCGAGGCCCTGAACTGAGCAAACTCGCCGCAAGCAACGGCGTCCGCTTCGAATACGAAGGCGCCGTCATGAGCGGTACGCCAGTCATCCGCCTGGCACACAAGATGCTCGGAGGTCTCGAGCTGACGGCAGTCCAAGGCATCCTGAATGGAACCAGCAATTATGTGCTGGGCCGCATGGAAGCCGGTTTGCGCTTGGACGAGGCTATCGCCGAAGCCCAGGATCTCGGCTACGCGGAGGCTGACCCGACCGCGGACATCGGCGGCTCCGACGTCCGGCTCAAGGTCGCCATTCTGGCCAACGAACTGCTCGGGGCCGGCATGAAGCCCAGCGATGTAGAAACCACTGGCATTCAGGACATCAAGAGTGATGACGTGGCCAAGGCGTTGGCAAGCGGACATCGCTGGAAGCTGATCGGCGAAGCCCGCCGTGAAGCAGGCGGCCGGGTCGTTGCCACCGTCAAGCCGATCGCCCTGCAGGCCGATCACCCGCTCGCCGGCATTTCCGGTGCCACCAACGCCGTGTCTTTCACCACCGATCTGCTCGGGGCAGTCACTGTATCCGGCCCGGGCGCTGGCCGTGTGGAGACCGCCTACGCTCTCATCTCGGACATCATGGCCGTCAACGAATTCGTCAAAGGAGCCGTCCGTGCCTGAAACAGCCATTGCCGAAGCCAACTCCCCAGTGGCTACTCACGATCTGGTGGTGCACAACAAGTTTGACGGTTCCGTATTGGCAACCTTGCCCCAGTGCAGCGAGGCAGATGTACAGGTGGAGTTGATCCGTGCCGCTTCCGCCACTCCCGCAGCGGCCGCCATGCCCCGCCACGAGCGCGGCCGGATCCTGGACACCGCCGCCGACCTTCTTCAGGAGCGGTCTCAAAAGGTCGCGGAACTGATCGTTGCCGAAGCCGGCAAAACCATCAAACAGGCACGCAAGGAAGTCGCGCGGGCCGTCAACACCCTCAAGCTCTCGGCAGCGGAGACGCGCCGAAACGTCGGCGAAGTAGTCCCGTTCGACTCCTTCGCAGGCTCCGAGAACCGGCAGGGTTGGTTCACCCGTGAACCGCTGGGACTCATTGCGGCCATTACCCCGTACAACGACGCCTTGAACTTGGTGGCCCACAAGCTCGGCCCCGCGATTGCCGGCGGCAATACCGTGATCCTGAAGCCGTCGCAGCTGACTCCGTTGACAGCCATCCTCCTGGTGGACCTGCTGCGTGAGGCCGGGCTGCCGGCGGAGTTCGTTACCGTGGTCCTGGGTGATCGCACGATCGCTCAGACCATCATCTCCTCCAAGCTGGTCCGCATGGTTTCCTTCACAGGAGGTTTTGCCACCGGGCGTGCGATCGCGGCGAACGCCGGTATTAAGCGCTTGTCCATGGAACTCGGCGGCAACGCGCCTGTCATCGTGTTCGACGACGCCGACCTTGCCACCGCCGTCGAAGCCTGTGTCTCCGGCTCCTTCTGGGCTGCCGGACAGAACTGCATCGGCGCCCAGCGAATCCTTGTCCAAAGGACTGTCTTCGCTGCCTTCCTTAAGGACTTCGTCGCCCAAACGGCGGCTTTGAAAACCGGCGACCCGCGCAACGAACAAACCGACGTCGGACCCATGATCAGCAATGGCTCCGCTGTCGAAGCGAAGCGGAAGATCGATGACGCCGTCGTAGCCGGGGCACAGCTACTCACTGGCGGAACCCTGGACGGGCCGGTCCTGACGCCCGCTGTGCTCACGGGCGTCCCCCGCAACTGTGAGGCATGGAGCGAGGAAGTGTTTGCCCCCGTAGTCCTGGTGGAGCCGTTCGACTCGCCCGAGGAAGCCATCGAGCTGGCCAACGACAGCGAATACGCCCTGCAGGCCGGGGTATTCACTAAGGACCTGGGCCGAGCCCTGGCAACCGCCAAGGCAATCGACGCAGGCGGCGTCATGATCAACGACTCCTCGGACTACCGGCACGACGCAATGCCGTTCGGCGGTTCAAAATACGGCAGCATGGGCCGCGAAGGTGTCCACTTCGCCTACGAGGAAATGACCCAGCCCAAAGTCATCGCGATCGCCTCATGACCGCAGGCGTGAGAATTGAACAGGACAGCCTGGGGACCTTGGCGGTCCCCAGGTCCGCCTTGTGGGGAATCCATATTGAACTGGCCATCCTCAACTTCCCCATCAGCGGCATCCAATTTGCTTCAGCTCCCGCCCGAGCAGGCTGAGGCCTTAATGGGCGTCTGATTCGGGCCACAAGCTCGGTATCAGCGCCCCCTCAGCGTGGAGTCTGCCTGTCTATCACAGTCGAGAGGGACAAGGCAGTGGTGATATCGCGGACTCCGGGAAACTCTGAAACCTGCCGCCAGATTTCCTGGATCCTTGCTGCATCAGGTGCCTCCACCCTGGCGATCAGATCAAGCTCCCCACTCACGACGTCGCAGGTGGTAATTTCCGGAATCGCCCGCAACCCGGCGATGACGTCACCACCCCTCATCCTGTCCTGACGCTGAATCAGGAGCACGGCGTTGACTGTGGGCGCCCCGTTCCCAGCGGATTCCTTGATAGTGTAACCGTTGATGAAGCCGTCCCGTTCAAGCCGTTCGATTCGCTGCCGCACAGCGTTACGGGAAAGCAGCACCTTCCCGCCAAGTTGAGCCAAGCTGATGCGGGCGTTTCGACGAAGCTCGGCAAGAATCTGCGCGTCTATCTCATCGCGTGGATTCTTGGGCATGGGCGCTCCTGGCTGAGGGGGTTTGAACATGTGATTGGGCGATCCCGCGCAAGGCATCGATAACGACAGCCACTGCCCGGTGAACTACCCGTTCGGGGCGGACCAACATGTCCACGTGGCGAACTGTTTGCACGCCTTCGAGCGGACGCAGGACGACGTCCTGGGATGCAGGAATCCGAACGGTATGCCGGGGCAGCAATGCAAGGTGTCCACTTTCGGACAACATGGCCGCGGCAGTGCTGAAGTCATTGATCCTGTGCACAACGCGCATCGGATACCCGGCCGCAGCGGCTACTGCGTCGAGCATGTCGGCCGGTGAGAAACCAGCATGGGTGGAAATCCACGTCGTTCCCACCAAGTCAGAAGGTTTCAGCGTCCTCTTCATCGCCAGATCATGGGACGAGTGCATTGCCACGTCCATAGGTTCCCGCAACAACGACAACACGGCAAGCCTGTCCCTGGGCCACGGTGGTGTGTGACTCATTCTGTGGCCGATCACAATGTCGTAGCTGGCCGTCAGAGCGGGGAACGAAACACGGTCGACGTCTTCATCGACGCATTCAACCACTGGGAATCCTTCCGTGTGTTCCAAGGCGGCCAACTCGGGGAAGAACGTCATCGCTGCGCTGTGGAAAGCACTGACGCGCACGGTCCGATCGATGCCTCCGACAAACTCATCCACCGTTGCTTCAGCGCGGGTGATCGCCTCGGAAACAGCGATTGCAGCTACCGCCAGGGCCTGACCGGCATCAGTGAGTTCAACGGATCGCCCCCGTTTCTGAGTGAGGGGTGCCTTGAACTTACGTTGAAGCGCAGCGAGTGACTGGGAGACCGCCGAGGGGCTCACGCCAAGAACGCGTGCCGTAGCGGCCACACTGCCGTGATCGCCGAGCTCGCGCAAGACGCTGAGTTGATAGGGATCCATAAGCCTTACCTTAATCGTTGAGAACAACATATCTCATAGGCACTATGTTTCCGCCACTCCCGGCTGTGCCAGGAACAGGCAAAGGAATCTGTCAACGCTCCCGGGCGATACCCATTTAGGGTGCACTCTAAGTGCAGTATGCTGCATTCATGGATGAGAACATCGCAACTTTGGCTTCGGCCATCGGCACGCGGGTGAAGCAGGAGCGCCTGGGTCGCCGTATGACTCTGGATCAACTGGCCGAAGCGGCGGGCGTTAGCCGCCGCATGCTGGTCAACGTTGAGCAAGCAACCATGAATCCCAGCGTCGGCACTCTGCTAAGGATCAGCGAGGCCTTGGGCGTCGGGCTGCCGGACCTGGTCCAGTCGCCCGAGCCCAAGGCCGTCACAGTGACCCGCAAGGGTGAAGGTGCCGTGCTGTGGAGCAGCGATGCGGGCGGACGCGGCGTGCTGGTCGGCGGAACAGCTCCACCGGAAGTAGTGGAGTTATGGGACTGGATCCTCGGACCAGGCGACCAGCACTCAAGCGAAGCACATACTCCCGGCACCAAGGAACTCCTGCAGGTTCAACAAGGCACCGTCATGGTGGGCATTGCGGACCAAACGATCATTCTCGAAGTCGGGGACTCGGTCAC
This sequence comes from Paenarthrobacter sp. GQ52, assembly GCF_059759005.1. Classification (NCBI taxonomy): domain Bacteria; kingdom Bacillati; phylum Actinomycetota; class Actinomycetes; order Micrococcales; family Micrococcaceae; genus Paenarthrobacter; species Paenarthrobacter sp. GQ52. The sequence goes on along the minus strand of NZ_JCAXEJ010000001.1, from coordinate 53,151 downwards.
TTTCCCCGGAGACGTAGCCCACTCTTACAGCAACAGCACCTCCGAACCGGCACGGTTCTCCCTCGCCGTCTTTGAACGCGGTGTCGGTTCAGGCCATCGGGAGGCAGGCAATGCCTAGTACCCAAGCCCTTCAGGAAACCCTGGACGCCGCCCAGGTTGAACCCGCTGTTTTCGAACTTCGACCCGACTACCGGGCCCTGCTGATTGCAGTCGATGGCCTCGTTCCCGGGGCCAGCGATGAAGCAAGCAACGCCTTGCTGGAGCAGGCTGAGGAAGGTGCCCGGACAGCCCTGAGCGAGCAGAAGGCCGAACACCTTCCGCACATTGCCGCATGGCGGGAGGCGTACCAAGCCTTCGGCGCCAAGCCCAACCGCACACGTAACAGCCTTGAAGCATTGGTTCGGCGGGCGGATGCGGGCCTCCCGAGGGTCAACAGGCTCACGGACCTTTACAACGCAATCTCGGTCATGCACCAGATCCCGCTCGGCGGCGAAGACCTCGCCCGATACAGCGGGGCACCACGACTGGTTCGTGCGACGGGCCAGGAACCTTTCGACACCATAGCCAGCGGAGAACCGATCGTCGAATACCCCGACGCCGGTGAAGTTCTCTGGTGCGACGACGACGGCGTCACCTGCCGTCGATGGAATTGGCGTCAAGGCCGCCGCACGCAATTGCGTGACGAGACCACCTCAGCTTTGTTCATTTTGGACGCACTTGCACCGATGAGCACCGAATCGTTGCTTGCTGCAGGAGCTGACCTTAGCAAGCACCTGTCCACGCTGGGTTCAGAGGTCGTCAGCGTCCAGCGCCTGATCAGCCATCGCCCAGCGCCGCATTCCACTGCCCGCTGATGAGGGCGTACCCTCCGAAAGGAAACCTGATTGGTCGAGCGTTGACGACGGACTGGTCTACACCCGAAATGCCGGAGCCAACCAGGTCGCCCTGGAAACAAGGCTTGCCGCTATGGAAGGCGCCGACGCGGCAGCCGCTTTCGCCACGGGCGTGGCCGCCTTGCATGGAGTGTTCTTCGCCCTCCTGAAGTCCGGCGATCACGTGGTGGTTTCCAACGTCACCTACGAAGCGGTCTACCGTCTCTTCGGGGAACTTCTTCCGGAAAAGTACGGCATTGAGGCCACCTTCGTTGATGCGGACGACCTGGAAGCAGTCCGGGCAGCCGTTGGTCCGAACACGAAGCTGATTCACGCTGAAACCATCGCCAATCCCACTACCAAGGTGGCCAACGTTGCCGCCCTGGCCAGTATCGCCAAGGACGCCGGCGTCCTGCTGACCATTGATGCCACGTTCACTCCGGCACCTTTCTACCGAGCCCTCGACGACGGCGCAGACTTGGTCATCCACTCGCTGACCTAGTACATCAACGGTCACGGCGACGCAATGGGCGGTGTGGTCATTGGACGACGCGAACTCGTCCAGCACATCCGGCACGATGCCATCGTTGATGCCGGCGGAGTGATTTCGCCTTTCAACGCCTGGATGATCATGCGCGGTTCCGTGACCCTGCCGCTGCGCCTCAAGCAGCAATTCTCCAGCGCGGAGAAGGTAGCGGCAGTCCTCGAATCCGACCCGCGGATCGCCTACGTCCTCTACCCTGGCCTGGTCTCCCACCCGCAGCACGAACTGGCCGGCAAACAATTCGGAGGCCGCGGCTTCGGAGGCGTTCTCGCATTCGCTGTGGAAGGTGACTCAAATACCCAGAACACCTTCGTGAAAAACCTGCAGGTCATCACGTCGGCGGTCTCGCTCGGCCACGATGAAACGCTGATCGTCCATGTCGGCCCGGATGCCCGCGGCGGATCGGAAAACTACCCGGCATCATTCCATAAGTACGGCCACTTGCGCGCCTGTCCATCGGGCTTGAAGACCCCGAGGACATTATTGATGACATCCTCAGCGCCCTGGACAAGACCTTCGGGGACAAGTAGACACCATAGGACAAAGCCTGGGACGGACGCTGGAGCAGCGCCCGTCCCAGGCTTGGCCTTCTTTCCAATCTGTCCGGTCCGGCACACGAACTCGTCGCCAGGAAGGATCAGCTTCGGGACCGATCGAGATGGCGGTCAACAAAGGAGACCACCACAGCCGAGACGACGAGCCCGGCTGCCAGGTATAGGGGAAGCCTGGTTGCAGGCGCGACGAGTGCCCCCGCAAGCGCTGTCCCGGCCGAACCGGCAGTGATTTTCAGGGCGCCGATCCAGACGAATACCTGACCTCGCGCCGCTGGCGGCGCGTATTCGCTACGGGCCGCCAAGGTGGAGGCGAAGAAGTAGGAGTTCAGCACGCCGGCGCAAGCAAAGGCTCCAACCGCCGTCGGGAATATCCCCGCTATGGCCGCACCGCCCAAGGCAATCCCTACCGCGGCGGCCAGCCAGGTCATTAATGGGTCTGCGTCTGTTTGCAGGGGCCGGATCATGACGCCCGCTGATCCCAGGAGTCCGCCCAGTCCATAGGCTGCTGTCAATATGCCGGCTGCTGCCGGCGCTACCCCCAGTTCGCCCGTGGATGCCACAGCGGTGATCGGTAGTGCGGCCACTGACAGGGCCACGACAACGGTCATGTACAGGGTTCGTCGCAGCGGGCCGTTGGAGATCATCATCAGCAGTGTCCGGCCAGGCCGGGGAACTTCGGCGGCAACCGAAGCCGGAGGCGTGTAGGGCAATAGCCTGATGACAGCAGCGGCCACAAACGTTGATCCTGCAAGGATCAGTGCGGCAGTGGCGGGGTTGGCCCAGGCCGAGACGGCCGCCACCAAGGACGGTCCGATCGTCCCGCTGATGCCGTACGTGGCCACGTCCCAGCCCTGAGCGCGCCTTTGGCTGGTGCGCTCAGGGCCGGCGATTGCTGCCAATCTGCTGCTGATGCCGCCCGTGAGCAGAGGACCGACCAGGCCGGAGGCGATGAGCAGGAGACCGGGAACAATGGGCGGGCTTACGGGGAAAAGAAGAACCGCAGCCGCGAGGGTTGCGCCATGGACAACACATGCCCACGCAATTACTGTCCTGCCATCCTTGGCGGTATCCAGGCTGCGCGCTATGAGGGGCCCGAAGAGATGCGGCGCCGTGATGCAAGCACCCAAAATTCCAGCCAACCAGCCGGGCGCTCCGCTCGTGGTTGCCAGCAGAACTATCGCGACAACTGCTCCGCCATCGGCACTACGCGCCAGGGTGGCAGCGAGGACATAGCGTGCAAGGCCACCCGGAGAGCCCGGCTGGTTCGTCCGACGGTGCTGGTTCTTTCTTGCCAGGCTAACTGACACCTAAGCCTCCAAACCACATTGCCGAATGGCCTCGGCCACTCTTTCCCGCCCCTCGGAGTCCAAGCCGTGGAGGGGCAGCGGCAAAGCCGAGGACGGCACGACGCCTAGGTCCTCAGCCAGGGCTGCGGTGACGCGAAGGCTTCCATAGGTACGGAACAGGGACCAGATCGGTTCCAGATCCGAGGAGGCGGCCGATGCCAGATCGTTTCGACCCGCGACAGCATGATCGACAAGGGTCCTTGCCTGTTGAGGCAACACCCCGGCAATCACCGAGTACCAGACGTTGCATCCAGCCAGCAGTGCCTCGGCGGCCGCCCAGTCTCCACTGATGCCCAGTGACGTCTCCTCCGGCAAACCGGCCTTGAGCTTGGCAACCCTGGCGGCTACTTCACCGGAGGCGGGCGGCGGAATCTTTATGGAAGCAATTCCCGGAATCCTGGCAATCCTGGCGTGCAGGTCATCGCTGAAGGTGAAGCCGGTGGTGCCTGGGTTGTCATAGACAACAATTGGAAGATCGGACTCTCCCGCGACGGTATCGAAGAGCCCGAAAACCTCGGCCTCCGATAGCTTTTGGTAGGACACCGGTGCCAGCAGCAGAGCTGAAGCACCGGCGTTTTGGGCATCAGCGGCAAATACCAGGACGTCCCGCGTGCGAACAGCTCCTATTCCGGCGAGAACAGGCACCCCGCTTGCTGCTTCCACAGCAATTTCGAGGACTGCCCTCCGTTCCTCGCGTGAGAGATAGGCGTAGTTTCCGGTCGAACCGAGAACACCCAGCGAATCTGCTCCGGCCTTCGCAACGCGGTTCACCACCCGGCCAAGTGCCTTCAGGTCGACACTTTCACCGGCCATGGGGGTGAGGGGGAATGCACTGAGGCCGTTGAACACTGGTCCTACTTTCGTCATGCTGCAGAATCGCAGCGCTTCGTGGTGACGTGGTCCATGCTTCCAAAGGCCTTGGTCCTACACTAGGTCCAAGAACGTATAAGCCTGGAGGTCCAAGTGAGTGAAGCGGAAATACCGATTGAACTGGACAGGAACAGCCCGATGTCGCTCGCGGCACAAGTGGCCAGCAAGCTGCGCACCGCAATCCTCAATGGCATTCTCCAGCCAGAGCACACGCTGCCTGCGACCCGAAGACTCGCAACAGAACTGGGCATTTCACGGGGTGTGGTGGTGCGCGCATTCGAACAACTGGCAGGCGAAGGGTTCCTCGAGAGCAACGGCTCGGGCGGGACCAAGGTGGCCGTTCGTCCCGATATGCAACCCCGCCCCTCCAACGGGAAACAACCCAGCAGGCCCCCTCTCCCGGCTGACGTGATAGACCTGACGCCTGGCCGCCCATCCGGATCACCGTTTCAGGACAGGCAATGGCGCAGCGCCTGGAAGTCGGCCATAGGGGAACAGGGGAACATCCAACTCCCACCAGCCCTGGGGACCATGGCACTCCGGGAAGCAGTGGCTGATCACCTTGCCGTATCACGAGGGCTCGCCGTCGATGCAGAAGACGTCATCATCACCGGTGGCACCAGTGACGCGCTGCATCTCGTCGTCGCCATGCTCCGCAACCGCTCGCCACAGCCGCGCATCCTGGTAGAGGACCCTGGCTACCCCACAGCACGCCGGGTCATGACGGCGGCCGGCGCACAGCTGGCGACAGTGCCGGTGGATCAAAACGGCCTGGACAGCTCACAGCTGGCCTTGCTGGAGAAAATACCGGATGCAGTCCTGGTGACCCCGAGCCACCAATACCCCTTGGGCGGCAGGATGGCCGTCCAGGAAAGGCTGGGGCTGCTCAAATGGGCAGACCAACATGGTGTTCTTGTGCTGGAGGATGACTATGACAGCGAATTCCGCCACAGCAGAATGCCCCTTCCGGCCATGGCATCCCTCCCAAGCGCGGCCGACGTCGTCCTGCTGGGTACGTTCTCCAAGAACCTCAGCCCGTGGCTGCGATGCGGATACTTAGTGGTTCGGGGCAACTCCGGCGAAATGCTGAAAGCCACGAGGGAGGCCTTGGACACGCCCGTGGCCGGGGTGCTGCAATCAGCTATCGCACACTACATTAAGGGCGGCGGGCTTTCCCGGCATATCACGCGGGCCAGGCGCGAATACGCGCATCGACGATCCCTCCTCATCGACCGCCTGAACCCGCGGGATGACTTGGAACTCACCGCACTCGACGGCGGGCTGCATGCGGTCATTCGCTTCAAAAGCCCCGACGCGACAAGCGTGGCCACAAAGGCCTTGGAGTTAGGAGTGCGGGTGGTCCCCTTGGCTGGATACTACGCCGATCGCCCAGCCGAAAACGGTTTGGTCGTTGGCTATGGGGCCGTCTCCGACCTGCAACTTGCCAAGGCCCTGGCTGTTCTCTCGGGCCTGATAGGAGACGGCGCCCAGGGCTTGAGGTCAGACCCCTCCGACTAGCAACTAGAAGCGCATTCCAGTGGGTGGGCATCGGCGCTGTACTCACCGCGGTGCTTGCCGTCCTACGCGAGCAGGAGAAACTCTCCCTTTCGCGCGCCGCACTGCTCCGGCTTGGGATTTGCAGCCAAACGGATTCCAATCGCCTGTGTCATCGGTCTGAAACTCATAAACGCAAAACCATCAAGTCCCCCGACACATCCATTCCGTGACGATCAGAAACGCCCAACCCGTGGCACACGCCCCCCACGCGGGCCTTCTATTTCAAGAATCACGACGGCGATCCCGCCTCAGCGCCGCGCTTCTGGACGCTTGAAAAACATCCCGTACATGGCGCTGCTGAGCCTGGGCCTGATCCGCGTCTCACCCGAATCAGGCCCAGCTGCTCACGGTCCCTTCGGCCGTTCCACTTCTGAAACCTCACAACGAGTGGTGTCTCGTTCTTTGAGGACTACATGTCCAGGTGGCCGAGGAACTCTCCGGTATATGGGCAAAGGTAGGCGACGGTGTCATTCACACGGACCGTGAAGTCGGTACCCCCGGGGACCTCGAACCGTTCGCCTTCCTTGTAGGTGGTCCACTCCCCCTGACCGGCAGGCTGCTGCACATCCCAGGTACCGCGAACGAGATGCATCCACTCCTTGACGGGAGCTTCGAACTTCCACTCACCGGGCTCCATCACCCCGACGGTGAAGTTGCCCTGCTCGTTCTTGAATTCGAGGCTGCGTACCTGTCCCTCGAAGTATTCGTTCTGGCCGATCATGACATGCTCCCATTCGCAGTTGTGTTCTTCGGCTCGCTGATTGCGGCCTGCTGAGAATCACACTATTGAAGCCATGCTTCCCGTACCATCGCCGGAGCGTACTCTTTGCTGGGTACGTAGTGGCCCCAATGTACAGAAATGCGACCCGATCGTTGTTAACATAGGGCCATGGCACTTGAATCAAAGTCGTTCACGGTGGCCAGGCTTGCCTCCATTCCAAACATCGGACTGACCATGGCGCACGGAGGCAGCGGAGTTGAACGAGCAGCCGGTATCCCGATCTCCGTCGAGCGGAAGGGGCGATTCCCTGAGCTCCACGGCGGTGAGATAGTGCTTACCAGCGGGCTGCACATCGGTGAGGATTGGACAGCCTGGAAGAATTTCCTGCTGGCAGCTACGGGGGCCGGCGCCTCCGGGCTCATCATTGGCCTCGGCACAGGGGCAGCCTTCGAAAGCCTCCCGACACAGGTGCTGACCCTGGCAAGCGAACATGACCTGCCACTGCTGACCGGCGACATTGCCGACTTCGGGCGGATTGCGCACACTATCGCCGTTCTCCACTCGGAGGGACAACGGGAATCGTTCAGGCGACCGCTCGACCTTCAGATGGAGATCACCGCGATCGTGGCCCGCGGCGGTTCGTTCGGAGACCTGCTGGCTGGCTGGCAGCAACGGACCGAGGAGGCAGTAGCCGCGTATGACCGCCTCGGGCGGGTCATTGCCAGAAGCTCGTCCTTCCCAGCGAACCTGCTCGCTCCGCTGGGCAAACGCCTGGCCGGTCAAGAAGCTCCACGACTCGGAGAACAACTTCGCCTGAACGCAACCGAGCTGGCTGCCGATCCCGATGGCACGTCTGCAAGCCCCGAAGGAACGGTCGAAATCTCCCCCTTCGCGGGCAACGACACCGTACGCGGGTTCTGCGTCCGCATTACTACGGGCCATGAGACGGCCGAACTCGCTGCACCGGCGCTGCGTTCCCTCCTTGCCCTCGAATTTGAACGTGTGTGGTTCCTGGACGAGTCAGCGCGCCGCAAACGCGCTGAACGGTTTGCCCGTCTCCTGACGCTTACGGAGCCGGGCAGTGCTCGGACATTCCTCCGCAGTATCGGCATCGATTCGGGTCCGCTGTGGGGCGTAAGCATCGAAGCGCGCAATGAAACACATGCTGAAGTTCTCATCGACGACCTCGCCGTGGTGCTCGCCGCCCCCTTCGTCCGGCATCGCCACCGGATCGTGGAGTGCCTGGCAACTGTCGATCCCCGGCAGGCATTAGCTGACTACGGCCTTGGCGTCCCCACGGGCATCGGCACGCGGGGGGCTCCCGAGCACTCAGCCCGCAGCATCAGGCAGGCTACCCTGGCATTGGAGACCAGCCGTCGGGCCGGCACTCCCATCGAATACGTCGACGGGGCCTCGCACGAGTTCCTGATCAACGCCGCCCCATCGGACTACCTGGAATCTTTCTCCAGCGCCGTCCTTGCCCCCATCGAGAAGTCGCGAGGAGGCGAAGCCCTCCTGAACACACTGCATACGTGGCTTCTTGAGCGCCGATCCGTCGAGGCGACGGCGGAACGGATGGGAGTCCACCGACACACTGTGCGGAACCGGATGCAGCGGATCGTCCAGATCACCGGTCACGATCTTGACGGCATCGATGCTCAAACCGAACTGTGGCTCGCCCTGAAAGTCCGAGGCTTCCGCGACACTAGAGACTCACCCATAGGGCCATAACCAACCGGCGAGATTCTCCGTCACGGCCATATTCCGTCGTGACCTTCGGTGCCATGATGGTCGTCACATCCTGCGGACCCACCGCGAAGATCCGGTACTCAAATGAGGAACGACATCATGCCCACCACCGTAGCCACCACAGATTCAGTCCCCCGATCCATACTCCGCCGAGTCGTGATTGCCAGCGGGCTTGGCACCCTGCTGGAGTACTTCGACTACGCCAGCTACAGCTACCTCGCGACCACCATCGCCGTGGTCTTCTTTCCCCCGGAGGACCGGGCAGTTGCGCTCATGAGCACCTTTGCGGTGTTTGCACTTTCGTTCCTTGTTCGCCCACTCGGGGCCTTCGTTTGGGGCAGCCTTGGCGACAAAATCGGACGCAAGAGCATCCTCGCTACGACAATCATCCTCATGTCCGGGGCAACGTTCCTCATTGGCTTCATTCCAAGCTATGCCACCATCGGCGTCGCCGCACCAATCCTTCTTCTCCTGCTTCGAGTGACGCAGAGCTTCTCCGCCTCAGGCGAATACGCCGGCGCTGGCACTTTTGTTGCCGAGTATGCTCCTGTAGCCAAACGGGGCCTGCTCACCAGCGTGGTACCCATAGCCGCTGCCTCAGGGTTCCTGGTAGCTTCCCTCATGGCCACGGTCCTCTACGCCAGCACCTCACCGGAATTCATGCAGGAGTGGGGCTGGAGGATCCCGTTCCTGATCGCCGGCCCTCTCGGTATCGTTGGCCTCTGGCTGCGCATGCGACTGGAAGACACCCCGCAATTCCGCAGGGCGCTGGAACTCGAGAAGAAGCAGCTCAAGACAGCGGCCGACCAACTTCCGGCCACAAACCGCTGGTCGGAAACCCGCAAGAGCCTTCCGTCGATGTTCAAAGCACTGCTCGTTATGTCACTCAATGCCGGCGCCTACTACCTGCTGCTCAGTTACACGCCATCATTCCTGATAGAAGAAGCCGGGATGAGCGAAGCCACAGCGACGCTGGTGGTCACGATCGGACTCGTCGCGCACATCATCTTCATCCCCCTGGCGGCCCGCCTCTCCGACCGGATCGGCCGCAAACGGACCTTGATGATCTCGAGCATCGCCTTCATCGTGTTGAGCTACCCGATCATGACGCTGCTCTCCTTCGGAGGAGTGGTCCTCGCCTCCGCGGTCCTCATCGTGTCACTGATGTTCTTCGCCATGAACGATGCCGTCTTCCCTTCCTTCTTCACCGAGCTGTTCGGCACCCGCTCCCGCTACCTCGGGTTCGCACTGCCCTTCAACGTCGGAGCCATGCTCTTCGGCGGCGTCGCGCCACTCATCGGCACCTGGCTGATCGCCACCACCGGCAACCCCAGCTCACCGGCATTCTTCCTGATGGGTATCGGAGTCCTCTCACTGGTTGGCCTCCTCATGAGCGCAGAAACCGCACGCAAACCACTCGCCGACGAGCAAGCTGAAGTAAGCAAGGCGCCGGTCGCCACGGTGTAGCGCCCCAACACCAAACGACTCGACTTCAGAACCAAGCTCAGGGTCGGACAGCATTTCCGGTAATTGCTGTCCGGCCCTCAGTGCAGATGCGAGCAGTAGTTACTCGCCCAGGCGAGCCTCCGCATCTAACGAGGCACGACTTCCCGGGTACAGCGGAATCGCTGGTCGTCTGCATAGCATTGGGCTCAACGACTATTGGGGGTAGCAGTGAATTTAAGTCCGGCTTTCGGAATCATCGGGATCCTATACGCGGTCTTCGTTATCGCGGTGGCCGTCCTGGCCGTGTATGCGTTGGTCTTGTCCATCATTTTCTTGCGGCTGAGGATCGCAGAGTTGAAGAGGGCTGCAGGGACCGAAGACAGCTGACTCCCCTGCGAAACGGCAAGAACGCAGCGGCGCCTGGTTAGGACCTGGTAGCGGTCGACCAAGTCGCACAGCACGGCAGAGGCTAGGGAACGGGATGCGCTGGCCTCACCGAAACTGCTCACGCTTCCGAATTCGGGGCCTTGGTCTTCCGGGGTTGGAGTCCAGAGCCTATGAACTGACCCAGACCGATTTCAACCATCGACGTAAGGCGCACGCAATGCACCCGCTGTTCATTTAGCGGTCACTTTCAAGTAGCCCATAAGTACCTAGTTGTAATGATCGGTGACGAAAACCTGGGATTGGAGTTCGTGTGATGGTGATTCCGGCCCGAAGCAATGCGGATCTGCAGCAGTACTCTGCCTTATCGGCCTGCCGCTCGGGTCGAGCGAACCGTTTATGACGTCTCACTGAACCCGATTTTGCCCTTCGACACATTCGGGCATCACAGCCAGCCGTCGCTGATTCGCGAGCTTCCGGTTCAGCTAATTTCTTCGTTGACAAGCAAAGAAGATTCCGAAATATTCACTACAAGGGAAAGTCAGCAGTGTATTTGAATTGCTTGTCATGAGATTGACAGAAACATTCTCACGATGCCAAAAACGGCAGACTCTCAAAGACAACCCGATTGTCAGAAATTATGAAATTTTTTCCACCGCTTCGTTGACCGAAGTCCCTTCGGCGCAAGATCAGTGGACGTATCCGCCAATCCACGGACTAGAGGCATCGTGGACACCGATGCCCTACACTGCACCGGCCGCCGCAGCCAAAGAACTGCACAAACGTGTTGAGAACTTGAGAATTTATGTGACTGAAATGAGTACCACGCAGAATTTCACCACAACTGACACAGGGCCGATTGTGCATCTAATACCTCGAAGCAATTGAAGTCTCGACCATTACATCATTCCGGTCCCACGGCATACTTGCATCGACAGCAGTGAGGATCGGGGCGCACTTTCCACCGGGAGCCGGTTTTGCGGCACTCATATCCATCGGGTACGTTGTGGTTACTTTGTCGAATGGGGGCGACATTTGTTGCCCCACAGAACTGTTTCAAGGCACACAGTGGGGGCTATGCGTGACCAGTAACGTCATTAAAATCAGTAACCTAAGCAAGAGATACGGCACTTTGCAGGCCGTTCAGGATTTGTCCCTGCAAGTGGAGCGCGCATCCATCTTTGCCTTTCTGGGAACCAACGGTGCCGGCAAGTCCACCACCATCGGCTGCATCACCACCACTCTCGGATTCGACAGCGGAACCATTCAAGTCGCCGGCCATATCGTGGGCAAGGAAGACGATGAGATTCGACGCAAGATTGGCGTCGTTTTCCAACAGTCGCTGCTGGACCCGACACTGTCGGTCAGGCAAAACCTCGACATACGAGCAGGTTTTTATGGGCTCACGAGGTCCGAGCGGACCCAGCGCATCAGTGAACTCGCCCAGCTCATAGGTCTCGAATCTTTCCTCGAGAAGCCCTTCTACGGGCGGCTCTCCGGTGGCCAGAAGCGCCGGGCGGACATCGCGCGGGCTCTTATCCATCGACCCGAGATTCTTTTCCTTGATGAGCCGACCGCCGGCTTGGACCCGCAGAGCCGGGAACAAGTCTGGCAAACCATTCACAAACTTCGCGACGACGACGGCCTGACCGTTTTCCTCACGACCCACTACATGGAAGAGACCGAGGTGGCTGACCAGGTCTCCATCATCGACTCCGGAAAATTGGTCGCCCAGGGAACGCCTGCGCAATTGCGTGAACAGCACAGCAACAGCATCCTCACCGTCACCACAGACGATCATGAATTCCTCGCGGAGTACTGCAGGACCGCCGACCTGAGCTGGACACTCGACAATGACGTTTATCGCGTTGAGGTAGATGACTCGAAGCAGGCCCGGCACCTGCTCATTGTGGGCGCAGAACGCGTCCACGACTTCGAGTTCCGGCACGGACGCATGGACGACGTCTTCCTTGCACTGACATCCAAGAGGAGCGAACCGTGAACAGCATCATGATTCTCAGCGGCCGTAACCTGATGATCTTCTTCCGCGACAGGGCCGGGGTGTTTTTCTCCCTGCTCTCGGCGCTGATTCTCATCGCCCTTTACGCCCTGTTCCTCGGCAACCTGCAAGTGGATAACCTGCAGACAAGATTCCCTGACGCAAGCAGCTCGGAAATCAGCGCTTTCGTCAACGCCTGGGTTTTTGCTGGCATTACGATGATCACCACCCTGACCACCGGACTTGCCGCCCTCAACGTATTTGTTGACGATGCGTCGACCGGGCGTTTCCGTGACTTCCTCGTCTCCCCTATCAGGCGGACGAACATGATTCTCGGATACTTGATCGCGAGCTTCGTCATCTCCGTCATCATGACAGCGGTGGTTATCCTGGTAGGCCAGCTCTACATCCTCTTCCGCGGGGAACCCTTGATGACCTGGGCCCAGCTTGGACAATGCGCCGCCGTCGTCCTGGTTTCATCTGCGGCGTTTGCCGCGCTGTCCAGCTTCGTGGTCACTTTCATCAAGTCCAGCACCGCCTTCTCAGCTCTGAGCACCATCGTTGGAACCATCATCGGCTTCCTTGCCGGCGCTTACATCCCGGCCGGCACCCTGCCCTCCGGTGTGGTCAATGTCCTGAACGCACTTCCTTTCGCGCAATCAGCCATGTTGATCCGCCAGCCTTACACGTCACAGGCACTTGAAGCGCTGACAAATAACCAAGACCAGGCCGTCGACGCAGTGCAGACGTTCTACGGCATCACAGCTTCAGTCGGCGATCTCGCGGTGACGAACACACTGGCGATCTCCGTGCTCCTTGGAATGGTTGTCGTCTTCATCGCACTGGGCTCCTGGCGAATCGGTCGGCGCATACGATGACCGGCAACGAGGACCTGTGGGGAGGCCTCGAGTCCACCGTCGCTATGTTCCCGGGCCAAGGCAGCCAGCGTCCGGGAATGGGCAAGGCCCTGACAAAGAATTTCCAGGTGGCCGACGACGTCTTTGATGAATGTTCCGATGCGCTCGGCATTGATGTCCGTGAACTTGCCTGGGATTCAGCCCCGGAGCAACTGGGGAAAACCGAAAACACGCAAGTGGCGCTCGTCGCGGCCAGCATCGCTGCGTGGAGGGTGTGGACCCAGGTGGGCGGCAACCTGGCCCACGCAGTAGCCGGACACAGCATCGGGGCGCTGTCAGCGGCCATTGCAGGCGGATACATACCGTTGGCAGATGGCATCAAACTTGCCAGGCGCCGAGGTCATTTGATGGCCTCGGCCCCTGGACGAGGGTCGATGTTGGCCGTGGCTGTCCGGGGAGAGGAACAACGAGATGGACTCATCGCCTCGGCAGCAACGTTCGGTCTCGACGTAGCCGCAGTCAACGGCGAACGCCAGATCGTTCTCTCCGGGCCCATCAACGACATTGAGGACGCGCGGAAACACTTCGGCGCTAAATCAACCCAGCTCAACGTCAGCCACGGATTCCATTCCCGGCTGATGGACCCTGTGATGGGCGAATGGCAGGAGTTACTGCGCCACGCGCCGTTCCGCGACGGGGACGTACCACTGCTGGGCTGCACCTCACCCCGGCGCCTGGAAACCGCGATGGAGGTCTCCAACGAGCTCTATTTCGGCATCCGACAACCGGTGCGATGGGACCAGGTCCTTCAAAGCGCGGACAGCTTCGGGACCTGGGTTTACGTGGGAACAGCAAAATCACTTTCCCGTCTCAGACGGAATCAAACTCAAACAGTTCAGATCGTGGAGGACACGTATGTTGGACGTCGAACCTAGCCCTATCACCTTGGTTGTGGGCGCATCCCGGGGCATCGGCAAAGCCTGCGCACTGGAACTTGCCAGGAACGGTCATGACATTGTGATCTTCTACCGGCAGGACGACGAGGGCGCTGCTGGAACAGTTGAAGCGATACGGGAACTGGGACGCAGGGCCTTGGCGGTCCGCGTCGACGTTTCCGTTGAAGCCGACGTCCGCGCAGCCTTCCGTACGGTTCTCAAAGACTTCGGACGAATCGGCTCCGTTGTTTACAGTTCCGGAATCACCGCTGACGGGCTACTGGCAACAATGTCCCTGAATAACTGGGAGCGCGTCATCAGCACCAACCTGACCGGCGCGTTCCTGGTCTGTCGCGAAAGTGTCAAGGCTTTACGTAAAACAGGCGGCTCGATCGTGCTCATCAGCTCCACCTCGGGTATCAGCGGCCAGCCCGGCCAAGCGAACTACAGCGCGACCAAGGGCGGAATCAACGCCCTGACCCAATCCATGGCCAAGGAAATGGCGTCCTTCGGCATCAGGGTAAACGCTGTGGCACCCGGATTTACGAACACCGACATGCTCAAACAGATGGATGCCAGAGCACGTCGCGAATATACCCGGCACATCCCGCTGCAACGAATCGGTGAACCCCACGAGATAGCTGCAGCTGTGGCATTCCTCGTAGGACACCAAAGCTCATACATCACCGGTCAGGTCCTCGCCGTCGACGGCGGCCTGACCTCCTGAAGGAGAACTCCCAATGAACGACATTTATGAAGCCTCCCTGTCCGCCGGGCGGAAGAGGACCGAACTCAACGCCCGCCTGAAAAACCTGCTGTCCGAAGGATTGGAGTTGCCCATCACCGGTGACCAGATCGAGGACGACCAGCCTCTCTTTGGGCGCGGACTCGAACTCGACAGCCTCGACACCCTTGAAATCGTGAGCTTGGTTGAAGAGGAGTTCGGCGTCTACATTACCGACGAGGACCGGACAGTTTTCGGGTCAATCAACAAGATTGCCGATTTCATCGCTGCCAACAGCGACGACGACTAGGGGCGGGCGCAATGTCCATCGCCCTCAAGGCCAGCGACATCCTGGCCCGGCTCCCACACCGTCACCCCATGGTCCTCCTGGACAGGGTTGAAGACCTCAACCACGGCAAATCCGCGACTGGAATCAAGAACATCACGATCTCGGACCCCGTCTTCCAAGGCCACTTCCCCAACAACCCCGTGTACCCTGGCGTCTACATGATTGAAGCCTCGGCACAGCTGTGCGGGCTCCTGTTGGGCTCCCCTACAGGTGAAGACGGCCCCGTCCTTGGGTACCTGGCGTCAGTGCGCAAATTCAAGTTCATCACCCCGGTCTACCCTGGCGATGTGCTGAGCATCCAAGCACGCGCGGGCGTAAGCCACGCCAATCTTGCGGACTTCAGCGTCGACATCAAAGTCAGCGGCAAGATCGTGGCCTCCGGGTCCCTGGCGCTTGCACGCATAGACCCGGACCCATCAACATGAAACCGGCAGTAAGGCTCTACGACCCGGAACTGGACGCGGCACGTGTCGCGGAGCTCTACAACCGAAACAACTACGGCACGATCCAGAGCGGCTCACCTCTTACTGGCAACGACGTTAACGCAGTGTTGAAAGAACGCGGCGCAGTACTGTTCATGGTGGGGGAAGACCGCGGGAACATTGTTGGCACCATAGGCTACCTGAAGGTCTCGGGCCGACGGGTCGCCGGCGACGGAGAACTCTTTTCCGGCATGTTCCTCATCGAGCCGGGCTACCGGATGGGCTTCCTGGCCGGTGACCTGTTCATGCAGTCCTTCATCAAGCTGGTCGTACAGGGTGTCCGGGCTCTGCGCCTTGAAGTTGATCCAGCCAACCAAAAGGCTTTCCCGCTCTACGGACGGGTTGGCTTCAGGACGGCAGGCATCATCAGGCCTGATGAGGACGGCTACATCGAACTCATCAGCTTCCTCCCCGGCGTCGTATCGGATCTGCTTCAAACGCCCTTTGCCGGCGCCTCCCCAGAGGACATGTTTTCGAAGTACTCCTGGCGAAGCATGGGCTCAGCCCGCGGCAAAGACCTCACGGACGGCGTCTCCGTCCAGGACGGCACCCCGCTGCTGACCTACACCTTCCCCGTGAAGAATGACGTCGTTGAAGTCCAGGTCAACATGTCAACAGGTGCAGTCATCCAGGCCCGCCACAACGGCCAACTCTTCGACTGGCCGGAATCCCCTCAACGTGCTGCTCCGAACGGCAACCACGGGCCTTCAATCGGCTCCCGCCGGCTTGGCGCTTTCACTATCTCCCTGGACGCGGCAGGGACGTTGACGATTGAGCATCCTCGGCACCCGGGTCCGGTATTGACCGATCATTTCCCCGTAGGAGCCGACGGTGCACCTTTCTGGCGCCGTCCCGCCGCGCTGAACGTCACGTGCCAGGATCTTCCCGACGGATGGACGACCCGGCGGGGACCGATTACCCGCGAAATCCGTGTTCATGGCAGCAAAGTCAGCATCGCAGTGAGCCACCAAGGAAATCAAAAGGTGACGGCGTTCCCCTGGGTGAATCTACGTTCAGGGGAATTCCACCTCAACACGAAAAACCGCCAGCGCCCCTTAGGCGGTCCAATCGTCCGCGGTATCTGGCCGCCGGACAGGACCGACTTTGAAGCCGCCGAAAGTGCCTTCGATGATCAAAGCAACGGCGCTTCCGCCCTTTGGACCGATACTGCGCTGGGGCTCGCATTGGCTGCTACCTGGAACTCGGATGGGAAGCTCCGGGTCGAAGGCTCCCATCTTCCGGCGGCGTCCTCCGAGAACGGCTCCATCCTGTATGACGTGGACCTCTTCGACGGCGCAGATGCTTTGCCCGTTCCCGAAAACCCGGAAATCCTTCCTTCATTAACACCGGTGTTTCACCCCTTATCCTCCAGAACCCAGGGGGATTGGAAGCCCATCCAGTGGGTGGCGGCGGAAAGGTCGCGTGTCGATGTGCTTGAGGCCGTAGGGAGCAACGGGTTTTTGCTCGTCGCTCCCGACCGGGGCATCGTTTCGTGGAAGTCAGGCCAAACTCAGGTCCTCGCGTCGCCGTTCCCGAAAACACGGACACTTGGGCCCCTGACGGCATGGCAATCCGGTCTTTGGGTCTCGGACCAGGGAGGGCGAGAAGACCCGGAGCAAGGCATCGAGTGGGGCAGCGATGGTTGCACATCCCACCTCGCTGACAGCCCATCAGATCGACCCCGCTGGGAAATCCAGCAGCGCGACAGCGATCTGACAGCGCTCCGCATCGTCGTTGACGGCGCCAACGGGTCTGAACAGGTCACGCACCTCACGCCGAACGCCCAAATGCAGGCCCGAAACTGGGCGCCGATCCTTTTTCAGACGGATACCAATACCGACCTGTGGTGGGCAGCAGCCCGGGACCGGACTCCGTGGCGGGCCTCAGTGCGGAGAGCGGCCATAGGTCTGGGCGGGACGACCTGGTTGGTCATCGAAAACGACGAAGGCAGCCATCCCGAAATTTTGATCAGGTCCTCCGGTGAGTACCTCCTGCTGTCCCTCCTCGCCAGAGCCGGGGACACCAACACGACATCATGGCTCCTTTCCGCTCAGGAACTAGGGAGCCCCACCACAACCATCAAGGAGAATCCGTCATGACAGCTACGACTGACTACGAGGCAATTCGTTCCACCGCCGCCGTTTACCCCACCGGTGAACTGGTTCTCGAAATCGCCGGCGAGCAGCGGGAGGAACTCGTTTCCTTCCTGCTAGCCAAACGCACCGAATTCGCCCAACCCGGAAGCGTCGTTGAATCACTGGTGCTCAGGGAAGATGCTTCCGTTGCAGGCCACGTCGCGGCCTATATCGAAGAGGAACGCGTCCTGCTGATTGCAGAACAGCCCATCGACGTCGACATCACCACCATCGCGAAGCAACGCGGCCTGGAGTCCGTCCGCGTCACCGACCTGTCCGCGTCCACAGCCGTCGTAGCTGTGGAAGGACCCGTGGCCTGGAAAGTTGTCCAAGACTTCGCCGACGAAGAAATCGCAGGCGTCCTCTTGGGCGAAAGCTGCACTGCGACGTTGCCGGTATCAGAGCAGCCGGCGACCATTATCCGTACCGGCACCACCGCCGAGTACGGCTACCTGATTCTCGCTCCGGACACCGACCGTGACGCGCTGCTGAAGTTCATTTCAACGATCGCCACGGAATTAGGCGGCCAACGAGTCGGCCCCGAGGCACTACAGCGCGCTCAGGCCGAAGTCAGCCACCCCCTCTACCCTGAACAATTCAGTGGCCTGACCGTCCGGGAAGCTGCTGCCCTCTGGATGCTCTCAGCGGACCGTGATGACGACTTCCTCGGCAGCGACCAGCTTGAGAAGGAAAAAGCCGCGCGTTCACTAGTCGCCGTCACTGCCACCACGTCATCGATCCCGGCGGCAGGAACCAGCATTACCGCAGGGGAAACCGAAATCGGCCGGATCCACCATACGCTTCCCTCCGCTGGGCAGCCACAAGGGTTCGCCCTGGCCCTCTTGGATGCCCCCTTCAACGTGCCGGGTCTGGAACTGCAAGCAGGCGGCGTGACCTTGACGACGATTTCGCGCCCCTCAGTTGATCCGGTCTCCTGGACCGAACCGATCGGTTAAGCCATGAAAATAGTTGTCACCGGTTTCGGCCTCAGAGCAGCAGTGGGCCCGGACGCAGAACAAAGCTGGGAATCCATATCCAACGGAAAATCGGGGATCGTTCGAACGACCGTAGTTCCTACCGACGGTCTGGTTAGTTCAATGGGTGGCCAAGTCGAGTCGGAAGTGGAAACGGGGCCCCCGTCGTCCCGGACCACTTACGTTGATCGCTGCCACAGGCTGGCTTCAGCCGCCGCGACCGAAGCTTTGACCCATGCCCGGGTCGACCAGGCCCCCGTTGACCGGACCAGAATCGCGTTGTCATTGGGAACATCGTTGGGCGGGGCCCGCAGTGGAGAAGAATTCCATCGCCAGTGGATACAGGACGGATTGCGTAAAGCCAACACCGGTCTGCTGCGGCAATACCCACTCCATAGCGTCGCGGACTACCTTGCCTCTGAGTTCCAGCTGTTCGGACCCCGGAGTGTCCAATCCAACGCCTGCGCGGCCGGCGCTGTCGCCATCGCCTACGGGATCGAACTCCTCGAATCCGACGCCGCTGACATGGTCCTTGCCGGCGGCGTTGACCCGCTCGCGCTGTTGTCCTTCGGTGGTTTCTCCAGCCTGAAGGCACTGGATCCCCTGCATTGCGCACCGTACACCCGGAGTTCGGGACTCAACCTGGGTGAAGGAGCTGGTTTCCTTGTTCTGGAAAGTGAAGCTTCGGCTGTCGGCCGGGGAGCTGCGATCTACGCTGAAATCGCAGGGTACGGGCTCAGCGCCGACGCTTACCACGCTACAGCGCCGGACCCCATGGGCCGAGGAGCGTTACGGGCCATGCACGCGGCACTGCGGATGTCCGGGAACACTGTCGACGACGTCGACTACGTTAACGGCCACGGAACCGGAACGGCCGCTAATGACAGCGTCGAAGCCAAAGCCATAGCCAACCTGCGAGAGGGCGCCGCTCCCCCGGCAAGTTCAACGAAGTCCATGATCGGACACACCCTTGGTGCCGCCGGAGCCATCGAAGCGGTGACATCAGTGCTTGCCATCCAAAACCAGGAGATGCCTCCAACGGTCACACCCGACGGCCTGCGCTCACCCACAGGCCTGGACATCGTTGCAGAAACAGCCAAGAAGGCGCGGCTGAAAACCGTGCTTTCAAACTCGTTTGCCTTCGGCGGCAACAACGCTTCGCTGGCCATCCGGGAATACAGCGCTGACCCCTCAGCCCAAGCACCAAAGAGCGTACGACCGGTGGTCATCACCGGCATCGGCGCACTTGCCGGTGATGCCGTCACCACTGAGGACGTAAAGGCCGCCCTTTTCGAGGGCCGGCCCGTCTACGGTGACGGGACTGTCGAGGTCGAGGGATTCGGATCCTTCCCCTTTGGCGACATTCCGGTCGACAAGCTCAAAAAAGGGATCGACCCAAAGTACCTGCGTCACATGGACACCTTGGGACGCAGGTCGGCGCTGGCTGTCAGCCAACTCCTGAAACAACGGGGCCTCTCACGAGCGGAGGCAACCAGCACCGGGCTGTTGTTCGCCACCGGCACCGGACCGATCTCCACCGTTGAGGCGTTCGAACGTGAGCTCCTGACTACGGGCAGCGGCAACGCCCTGCTGTTCCCTAACACGGTCATGAACGCCGCGCCCGGGCATGTCGCGTTGTTGAACAAGCTGCAAGGACCCACCGCGACCATATGTGCCGGCAACACGGGGGCGATCACTGCGCTCCATTTCGCCCAGAACCTCATCTCGAACGGGGTCGTGGACCGGATGATCGTCTTGGCGGCGGACGAAGCACCGCACGCGATGCTCGCCGCCTACGCGCCGATTCCGGGCTACTTGGCACGTTCGGTCTGCCTCCCCTACACGAACTCGGGCCGGGTCATTTCCGGTGCCGCCGTGGCCATCCTGTTGGAAAGCGAAGGCAGCGTCGATCCCGGGAGAGTTCTTGGCCGCATCGAGAACTTTGGCATGACCGGTGACGGCAGTGGCCCCAGCCGTCTGCGCCAAGGGTCAGGGGCTTGGGCGCGGTCCTTCCGGCTGGCCCTCGACGGCCATTCACCGGAAACCGTTGATGCCGTTGTTGCTGCCGCTTGCGGGCGGGAAGCCGTGGATACCTTGGAGATCGAGGCATTGGCGGTAACTGGCCTGAGCAGGCGGCCTATTTCGACGCCCAAGGCAATCTTCGGCGATGCGGGCGCCTCAGGTGGTCTGTTGGGTGTCGCACAAGCAGTGTGGATGAGCCAGGAAAAGTTCATCCCAGGCAACGCCGGAGTCGTCGCGTCCGGCCCTGCAGGACTCGTACCAGGCAGCGGCAAGGCCGGAGAGGTCTACCGGACCCTGGTGTCCACGTGTGAGGCCGGAGGCAGTTTCCAGTCCGTCACCATCGCGACGTAACAGGATGGTGGATGTATGGATTCATTCGACAGGCCCAGCACCTACTGACGACTTTGGGCGGTACAGGTCCCGGTCCGGTGCCCGCTTTCTCGCGGAAGCGGCGAAGTCGACCCGATGCCCGGATGACCTCTCCCGACCCTGCCACGTCATCCGGGCAGAGGACGGCAGGTGGTTTTGCGGAAGCTGTTTGTCAGGCTGGTCGGTTTCACACACGCAGAATATTCTTGTCGCAGCACGGGCAAGAAGTTGGGTAGGTGTGGACATTGAGACACCAAAGAGACGGAACGCCGCCTTCAGATGGCTGGGGCGCGTCACGGGTGTGCCCAGTGTCGGCATCGAGCAATGGACCCAAGGTGAAGCCTTATGGAAAGCGATGGGCAACGCGGCACGCCGCCCAAAAACGGGCGAACTCCGGCTCAGCCCACAGTGGCACTACGGCTGGCAGAGCTCTGCGGACGGGGATTGGTACGTCCACACAGCCGCCAGCCGGGATGCCGTCTGGAGCCTGGCGTCACAGAACGTCGAACCACTGACACTGCACTCGTGGAGCCCCCTGTCGGATTCGAACCGACGACCCCCGCTTTACAAGAGCGGTGCTCTGGCCAACTGAGCTAAGGAGGCACGCTCCGGTTACCCGAAGCAAAGCGCAAAAGAGCGCTAGATAAGGTTAGCCCAGACCATCCCCGTCAACGAAATTCACCGCTCAACACCGCTACCACGCAACAGCGGCCAGCCTCCCGCAAGGGTGACCAGCCGCCGTCGTGATTTTCAAAAGGGGTTAGCCTTTGGCGCCAATGGCTGTCTGGATCTCGGCGTTGAGGTCGGACCTGCCGTCCCACTGCTTGCCATCGATGAACACGGTGGGCGTACCGGTGACGCCGATTGCTGCAGCTTCCTGCGTGGCGACCTTCACCCACGGACGGAACTGCTTGCTGTCGATGCAGGAGTCGATGTTTGCCGCACCAATTTCGGTGGCCATTTTTTTGAGGTCGTTGTCGGAGATGCCTGCTCCGCCTTCAGCCGGCTGGCGTTCAAAGAGCAGGTTGAAAAATTCCGCGTACTTCTCCGGGGAAGAGTTGACTACGCAGGCAGCAGCGTTGGCTGCGCGGGATGAGTAGTTGGTGGTGGACTGGCGGTCCAGGAAGCCGAGGGCGCGGTACTCGACGGAAATCTTGCCTTCATTGCGAAGGTTAGTGAGTGACTCGCCGTAAGCGGTCTCGAACTGCTTGCAGACCGGGCAGATGAAGTCGATGTAGGCAACAACCTTGACGGGCTTGCCGGCCTCGGCCTCGCCACCCGGTACGGTCACCGTAGCCGGCTTGGTATCAAGAGGAGCCGGCACATCTGCCACGTTGACCGAGGCAGGTTCGGACTTCACAACTTCGGTGTTGGCAAGCAGCGTGATGCCGCCATGAACGTTGCCGTTGGCCGGTGTTGGCCCTTGATCAGCCACGGGCGCGTTGTTCTGAGCGTTACCGATAACAACAAACGCAACCAAAGCGATGATGACCACCACGGCCACCACGATGCCCCAGCCGACAAGGAGCTTGTTGCGCTTCTCCTTCTTCAGCTGTTCTTCGCGGATTGCACGCGCTTTCTCCCGCGCCTGGGCGGTCTTTTCGGCCTTGGACAGGCGTGGTTCGTTTGCGGGGCTCATCAGTTCCTCGGGGTATTCGACGTCAAAGTGCATAGCTAGGGCAACGGGGTCAGTTTACGGGAGCAAACTTGAGCTTTGCCCCACACCTCGTGGCCCGGTAGTTGAACGATCAACTGCCCGGGAAGATTCCGCTAGTAGGCTGGGAGTTGAGTCACAGCAACCCCAGGGAGCGTTAATGCAGGATTTGGCAAGCGAAAAACTCGCTAACGAACAAAGCGCCAAGGCTTCTCCAACCAAGAAGCCCACGGCGAGCACGTTCGATTTCATGGTGGTTTCCAACCGGCTGCCCGTGGACCGGTGCAGCAGCGACGGTAACGACGACGGCGGAGATGGCTGGCGTCGTTCGCCCGGCGGCCTGGTCACTGCTCTCGCCCCGATGATGACGAAGTCCGACGGCGCGTGGGTGGGTTGGCATGGCGCCCCGGACGAGACTGTGCGCCCGTTCAGCCACGAAGGCATGGACCTGGTTCCGGTTCAGCTCAGCAGCCACGAGGTGGAGCTGTACTACGAAGGTTTCTCCAATGCGACCATCTGGCCGCTCTACCACGATGTCATCGCACCGCCCGAGTTCCACCGTACGTGGTGGGACTCGTACCGCCAGGTCAACAAGAAGTTCGCCGACGCCGTCATTCGCCACGCAGCCGACCGCGCCACCGTGTGGGTCCAGGACTACCAGCTCCAACTGGTTCCGCGAATGCTCCGCGAGGCACGGCCGGACCTGAAGATCGGCTTCTTCAACCACATCCCCTTCCCTCCCCCGGAGATTTTCGCGCAGCTCCCGTGGCGCCGGGAGATCATTGACGGATTGCTGGGCGCTGACCTGCTGGGCTTCCAGCGCCCCAGCGACGCAGGCAATTTCATGCGCTCTGCACGTCGGTTCCTAGGTGCCAGCGTCAAGCAGCAGCAGGTTCACGTGAAGGGCCCGGACGGCGAAGTCACCCACATCGCCCGTGCGCAGGCCTTCCCTATCTCGATCGACGTTGATCAGATCCGCGAGCTCGCGGCCAGGCCGGACATCATCGAGCGGGCCAAGCAGATCCGCAAGGACCTGGGCGATCCCAAGACCATTCTGTTGGGTGTGGACCGGCTGGATTACACCAAGGGAATCGGCCACCGCCTCAAGGCATTCGAGGAACTCCTTCGCGAAGGCAGCATCAAGGTGGAGGACGCCACACTCATCCAGGTGGCGAGCCCCAGCCGTGAGCGCGTGGAACAGTACAGACTGCTGCGCGAGGAAATCGAAGGCACAGTTGGCCACATCAATGGCACCTACGACACCATCCAGAACACGGCAGTCCGCTACCTGCACCACAGCTATCCGGTGGAGGAAATGGTGGCGCTGTACCTTGCCGCGGATGTCATGCTCGTAACCGCCCTGCGCGATGGCATGAACCTGGTGGCAAAGGAGTATGTCACCGCCCGCTCGGAAGACGACGGCGCCTTGGTACTCAGCGAGTTCGCCGGTGCCGCCGATCAACTCAAGCAAGCACTCCTGATCAACCCGCACGATATTGACGGACTCAAGTCGGCCATCCTGCGTGCCGTGAACCTCCCGCCCAAGGAGGCCCGCCGCCGCATGAAGCTGATGCGCAAGCAGATCCTGGACCACGATGTGGATCATTGGTCAGCCGAGTTCCTGGCTGCATTGGAGGAAAAGGTGGTGCGTGATGACAGCTGAAAACCTCACCCTGTCACCGGAACTGTTGGACGCCGTCCGACGTATTTCCGGCACGGAGCACCTCCTGGTTGCCCTCGACTTCGACGGCACGCTGTCCCCTCTCGTCGACCACGCGGAGGACGCACGCCCCCTGCCCCGGTCCGCCGCTGCGCTGGAGGCCCTGGCAAAACTGCCACGCACGACGACGGCACTCATCTCAGGCCGCGCACTGGACAGTTTGCGGCTGGTCGCCTCGCCTCCGGTGGATACGCTGCTGATCGGCAGCCATGGCGCCGAGGTCTGGCTGGGTGAGGGTTCTTTGGGCCTGGAACTGGACGAAGATCAGCGCCTGAAGCTTGCCGCGGTCCGCGAGGTTCTTGCGGAAATCGTGAACATCGCTCCGGGGACGTTGCTCGAGGACAAGCCTGCCGGCGTCGTCCTCCACACGAGGATGGCCGACGACGACGTTGCCGAAGACGCCGTCGAGGCCGCCATGCGGGTGCTCCGCGAGCATCCGGGGGTCTACCTGAAGACCGGCAAGCGAGTGCTGGAGACCTCGGTAGTCCACGCATCCAAGGGTGAGGCCGTGGAGTTTCTCCGTCAGGCGACGGGTGCTACAGCCATCCTGTTTGCCGGTGACGACGTCACGGATGAGGATGCGCTCGGCCGGCTGATGGGTGACGACGTCGGCATCAAAGTGGGCCTGGACTTCACCCAGGCGCAGTACCGGGTGGAAGCGCCGGTGCACGTGGCAGAGTTACTGGAAGCCTTGCTGCGGGAACGCCGGCGGGTGACCGCGGAGGCCTAGCGAGTGACCAGCGCAACATGTGACGTTTGTAACATTTAGGTAGTTCGTCCAAAAGTCTGACATACTCTTGGATGTGATGTGACGCACAGTACCGTGCGACGTCACACGATCCTCCCCGGCCATCGGCCGGGGAGTTCAACTGAAGAAAATGAACCATTCACAACGGATCGTCCGGCACGTACCTGCCGGTGAAGGGATTGATAACTGTGGCTACAGTTACTTTTGATAACGCTACGCGTCTGTACCCGGGCACAGATAAGCCCGCCGTCGATAAGCTCAACATCGACATCGCCGATGGCGAATTTCTGGTCCTCGTTGGACCCTCCGGTTGCGGTAAGTCCACCTCGCTGCGCATGCTCGCAGGCCTTGAGGACGTCAACGCCGGCCGCATTCTGATCGGCGATCGCGACGTCACGGACGTACCGCCGAAGGACCGCGACATCGCAATGGTCTTCCAGAACTATGCCCTGTACCCGCACATGACCGTTGCGGACAACATGGGCTTCGCACTGAAGATTGCCGGCGTCTCCAAGGAAGAGCGCGCCGAGCGTGTCCGCGAAGCCGCCAAGCTTCTTGACCTTGAGGCTTACCTGGACCGCAAGCCGAAGGCACTCTCCGGTGGTCAGCGCCAGCGTGTTGCCATGGGCCGTGCAATTGTCCGTAACCCGCAGGTCTTCCTCATGGATGAGCCGCTTTCCAACCTTGACGCCAAGCTCCGCGTCCAGACCCGTACGCAGATCGCATCCCTGACCCGCCGCCTCGGTGTCACCACCGTTTACGTGACGCACGACCAGGTCGAAGCAATGACCATGGGTGACCGCGTTGCAGTCCTCAAGGATGGTCTTCTGCAGCAGGTTGACACCCCGCGCAACCTTTACGACCGCCCGCAGAACGTCTTCGTTGCAGGCTTCATCGGCTCCCCTGCCATGAACCTGCTTGAACTGCCTGTAGTGGACGGCGGCGTCCAGTTCGGTGGAACGGTTTACCCCGTGCCGCGCAACATCCTCGAAGAAGCTCACGGCCAGACCGTCACAGTCGGTTCCCGTCCGGAAGACCTTGAGACCGTCGGCAACGGCGAAGGCCTCCAGGTTGAGGTTGACGTCGTCGAAGAACTCGGCGCTGACGCTTACGTCTACGGCCACACCATCCTGGATGGCAAGAGCCACGACATCGTTGCCCGCGTCGACGGTCGTCGCCCCCCGATGAAGGGCGAGTCCATCTTCGTTCGTCCGCAGTCCGGCCACGTGCACCTGTTCGACACCAAGACCGGTCTCCGCCTGGGCGACTAGTCCCCACCGGCACCCTAGCCTCGCTTCGCTCGGCCAGGGAACCCTGCCGGCGTGGGCCCATCGCGGCGCTGACGCGTCTGTACGTTCCGCATTTAGATAGCGGCCCGACCCCTCCCGGTCGGGCCGCTCTCGCGTTAACCTTTCTCCTGGAAAGAACGGCATGAACACCACAGATAACCTGATCCCCCGTCCATCGCACGTCGCGCTTGTGGACGGGTCGGCCTTCACGCTTGCCCCTGCCGCGCGGATCGCCGCTCCCCACCAAGCGGTGCCGGTCGCCGAGCAGTTGGCCTCGCTGCTGCGCGGCGCCACGGGTTTCGAATTGCCCATCGTTGAGGACACCCGCCCCGGTGACATCTCCCTCGAGTTGACGGACACGTTCGACGGCGGCCCGGAAGCTTATGCGCTAAGCGTCACCGTAGGTGGGGCCGGGCTCACGGCCTCTACTGCCGCTGGACTCTTCAACGGAGTGCAGACGCTCCGTCAGTTGTTCCCAGCCGCCATTGAGGGTTCCAACCCGGGTGTTGGCACTTGGGTGATTCCCGCCGTCGAGATTGCGGACGCCCCGCGATTCGCGTACCGCGGGCTAATGCTGGATGTCGCCCGCAGCTTCTTCACCGTGGAGGAGCTGAAAGAGCAGATCGACGTCATGACGCAGTTCAAGCTGAACGCCCTTCATTTGCACCTCACGGACGACCAAGCCTGGCGCATCGAAATTCACGATCCCGGGTCCGCGGGCAACCCGTCCGGGCTGCCTTACGCCAATCTGACCGCGATCGGCGGCCAAGGCGCTGTAGAAGTGCCCACTGCGACGCCGGCGAGGGGGCGCGAAGGGTTTTACACGCAGCAGGACTTCAAGGACATCCAGGCCTACGCCGCGAGCAAGAACGTCCTCGTGGTACCTGAGATCGACCTCCCGGGACACGTCAATGCTGCCCTCGCCGCCATTCCGCAGCTCAACCCTGACGGCCAAGCCAAACCCATGAGCACTACGGCGGAGGTGGGCTGGTCGACTCTCACCTCAGACTTGCCGGCAACGTATGAGTTCGTCCGGGAAGTCCTCGGCCAGCTCGCGGCCATCACGGTCGGCCCGTACCTCCACATTGGTGGCGATGAAGCCTTGGTGACCGGTCATGAGAACTACGTGACCATGGTTCAGGAGTTTGCCAGGATTGCCGCCGGGACCGGCAAAACGGTGGTCGGCTGGAACGAGTACGCCGCGGGCGCCCTTCCCCAAGGCGCTGTGATCCAGTACTGGCACGGCGACCTCGCTCCGGTTGTCCAACAGGCGGAGTCCGGCGGTTCACTCGTGATCATGTCGCCGGCCGCCAATACGTACCTGGACCAAAAGTACGCGCCGGACTCGCCAGTTGGACTCGAGTGGGTGGAAGGCGGACCGTTCACCTGGGCGGAGTACTACAACTGGGATCCTGCCCAAGGCGGGCTGAAAGATCATCGGATCCTTGGCGTCGAAGGTCCCCTGTGGACTGAAACAGTCCGTGACAACCAGCAAGCCCAGTGGCTCCTTTACCCGAGGGCGATTTCCCTGGCCGAGGTTGCCTGGTCCGGTCAGGAAGTCCGCAACGCGGGTGACTTCCGACGCCGCTTGGGCGCCTTGGGCGAGCGGCTCGCCAGCCAGGGAGTCGCCTTCCAGGAGGCGCCCGACATCGAATGGTCCGCGACGTCGAACTGGCCGTTTCCGGACGCGACGCCGTCCTTCCCTTCCAAGTACGGAACAATTGAGGCATGAGCGAGCAAAACGAAGCCCAGTGGCACGACGAACCCACCGACTACGGGCAGATCGGCAAGCTCCCCAGGACCGAGGCCGCCAGTGCGCAGGACACCGCGCCGCCTGCGAGTGTCATCGGTTCCCTCAACATCACTGCCGCTGCTGCGGATCCGGAATTGCTGGACCTCCCGTGGCATATTGCCTTGGAAGACTGGCCCGCCGAAAACCTGGCCGCGCTCCCCCGCGGCATCTCCCGGCACATCGTCCGCTTCGCGCACTTGGGTGGCTCGGTGATCGCCATCAAGGAAACGTCGGAGCACGTTGCCCGCCACGAGTACCACATGCTGCGGAAGCTGGCCCGGCTGGACGTTCCCTGTGTTGAGCCCGTGGCCGTCATTACGGGCAGGACCACCGCGGACGGCAGGCCGCTGAACCCCGTACTGGTCACACGGCACCTGAAGTTCTCCATGCCGTACCGCGCGTTGTTCTCCCAGATGCTGCGCAAGGACACCCTGACCAGGCTCATCGATGCCCAGGCACTGTTGCTGGTGCGCTTGCACCTTGTGGGCTTCTACTGGGGTGACGTGTCCCTGTCCAACACGTTGTTCCGCCGTGATGCCGGCGCCTTCGCCGCGTATTTGGTGGATGCCGAGACGGGCGAGCTCTACCCGGACCTCTCCATGGGCCAACGTGAATACGACCTCGAAATCGCCCGCGTGAACATCGCCGGCGAACTGATGGACCTGCTGGACGGCGGGCTCATCGAGGAAAAAGTGGATCCCGTAGCTACCAGTGAGCTGATCATGGACAGCTACCGCCGGCTCTGGACTGAGTTGACGGAGAAGGAGTCCTTCGAGCTCGGTGAAAGGTGGCGCGTGGCCGCCCGCATCAGGCGCCTCAACGAGCTCGGCTTCGACGTGGAGGAGTACGCCATCAAGACCACGGCGGATGGCTCCACCATCCAGCTCCAGCCGAAAGTTGTCGACGCCGGCCACCACCAGCGGCGGCTGCTTCGCCTTACCGGACTGGACGCCCAGGAGAACCAGGCCCGCCGGCTCCTCAACGACATGGACCAGTTCCGGGCGGACAACAACCCGGACCTGGACGAGGAAATCAGCGCCCATATCTGGGTCAGCCAGATCTTCGAGCCCATTGTGCGTTCCATTCCCCGGCACTTGGCTGGGAAACTTGAGCCCGCGGAAGTGGTGCACGAGGTCCTGGAGCACCGCTGGTACATGAGCCAGAAGCAGGACAGGTACGTCCCGTTGGCTGAGACCGTCCAGTCCTACTTGGACACGGTGTTGCAACACCGCCGTGACGAAGCTGCCATCATGCTGAACCCGGACACGGAACTGCTCAAGATCCTTGAGGTGGAGGTGGAGGAATCGGGCCGGTACGACGACGAGGACGAGTACCCGGACGCTGACGACTAGCTACGGCTCCAGCGTCTCGGCGAGGCCGGCCAGGACTGGTTCGCGGCCCAGCTCAATGTGCGAGTACGCCAGCGAGTAGGCCAGGTCCGGCTTACCCTTCAGGATCGCGTTGCAAAGTTCCGTGTGCTCATCGCGTTGGAGTTCGTTGCTGCGGTTGTGGGCCAGCCCGAAGATCCAGCGCATCCTTCCGAACAGCGGCTTAACGGACTCAATCAGCAGCCTGTTCCCGGATAGGCGAACGATTTCGGCGTGGAGCTCGGCGCTGATCAGGGCGACGTCGTCGGTGCGTTCGTCGTCGATCGCTGCCTTGGAGGCCTCCATAAGTTCTTCCAACCGCCCGCCGTCGCGTCCTTCGGCTACACGCGTGGCGGCCATCCGCGCGGCGAATGTCTCCAGGCAGAGACGGACGTCGAAGAGTTCGTTGACATCGGTCAGGGTCAGTTGGCGCACCACGGCACCGCGGCGCGGGAAGGTTGCAACGAAGCCGTCCTGCTCCAGGCGTTGAATGGCTTCGCGCACGGGAATACGGGAGACGTTGTAAAGCTCCGAAAGTTCGCGTTCCCGCAACCGCATACCTTGCGCGTACGTGCCCGTGACGATGCCCTCCAACACCAGTTGGTAGACGTTCTCCGCGCGGGCCTCTTCGTCGCGGCCATTTCCGGTTTCCGGCATCGCCTCAGCCACTGTCGAACTTCCCTTCATGCCAGTGTCCGCTCCATGTGCCGGACGACGCCGGTCAGCGTTCCAACCGAGCATACACGGGAGGAAACAGCTCATCCGCCGCACGGTTCCGGGCGTCCCTGACGGTGTAGGCGTTGCGCATCTTATCGAAGAGCTCCTGCCCTTTTGCGCGCCAGTAGTCCAGGTCCACTCCCTCGATCACACCGTTGGTCATAATGGTCCTGCCTGCCACCACTGAGAGCACGGCCTGGCGGGCAGTGCCGTTCAGGATCAGGGTCCGGAGCGGGTCGTCGTGGACGCCGTCCCGGATGTCTCCCAGTGAGAAGGCCACGAGATCTGCTTGGGCACCGGGTTCGAGGCGCCCAAGGTCAGGACGCCGCAGTGCGTGCGCTCCTCCCAGGGTGGCGGCGTCGAAATATCCGGCGACGTCGCCGGCGTCGTTGGTCCCGGCCATGATCTTGGCGAGCTGGACGCCGGCATCAATGCCGCGGATCAGGTCCGGCGGGAACGAGTCCGTACCCAAGGAGATGTTGATGCCTGCCGCCTTGTAGGCGTCGAAGGAATCCAGCGTGCTGCCATAACGCATGGAAGTCAAAGGGCAGTGAATGATGCTGGCACCGCTGGCTGCCAGTCGGGTGAGGTCGCCGCGGTCCTCGCCGTGGACCGCAGGATTTCGGTCCGTGTAGGTGGCGTGCGGGATCAGCAGGCGTTCGTTGAGCATCCCTACTTGTTCCAAAAGCTCCAAGGGTGTCACTCCGTGCCAGTCAAGGATGAGCTCGCGCTCCACGAGGCCCTGGAGTGAGTGCAGACGCACCAGGATGTCCCGTTCGCTGGACGCTGCTGCGGTGGCCTTAAGCAGCTCGATGTCCAGCGTCTCGATCCTGCACGGTAGCAGGACTCCGTTGACCAACGGGTCATCGAGTTCCGTTGCGTGGTCAATGAAGCGCAAGGCATCGGCCAGCCCCTCCCGCCCGCGGTCGTCGTCGAACATCACTGAACGTTCGCCGTTCTCCAACACGACGTTGACTCCCGAGCGGTACGCCGGGCCCAGGTAGCCGCGCAGGCCCAGGCGTCGGCTGGACTCAGCCATGCCCACGAGTTCTTTGAAAGGTTCAGCCCACTCGGAGTGAACTTCCGATGCGATGGGCATGTACGTGGTGATGCCGTGCAGAATCAGCTGGATCAGGGCGTACTCGCGGACCTCCTGGCGTTCTTCGGCGGTGAAGACGTCAGCGCGGCGGTAACGGAAATAGTCCTCGGACCACTGGTGACCCTTGGCCTGCTCCGGACCTGCCCAACTGTCCAGGATGAGGTGGTCAATGTCCGTGAGGGCATCGAGGTCGATCAGGCCGGGCATGAGCAAGGCATCGCCGAGATCGCGTTCCTCGTCCACCTGACCTGCGTAGTCATTCCCCACATAGTCAATGATGTGGCCGCTGTAGACCACGCACGCGTTTTCCAGCAGCACGTGGTGTCCGTTGTGATGGCCCAGCACGTAGCGGGCGGTGACCTTGGTAGGCACGGCGACTCCTGTTTCCTGTCCGCCAAGGACAGCTCGTATTACTCTCTGGTATTCCAAACAGTACATTATTTGTGATTTACATCGCATCAATCCTGCTCTAGTCTATTTTGGTATACAAGAACTCCGGAGCCAGCTCCTGATCACGAAACGAGCAGAACCGTTGACCCAGATACAGTCCGTCGAACCAAGCATCGGCAGCCCGCCGCTGACTCCTGCAACGTCGCCGGAGGCCAAGGCACCTGCCGAAGCGCGTTCCCTCCTCGCCACTGCCTGGATGAGGATCCGGCGCAGCAAGATCGCCCTCCTCAGCCTGTGCGTGGTGGTCGCCATCCTGCTGTTCGCCATCCTGGCTCCCGTCCTGAGTGCCATGTCCGGCAACGACCCCTACACGTCCAATACCAGCCCCGAAGTTCTGG
Organism: Paenarthrobacter sp. GQ52; assembly: GCF_059759005.1. Taxonomy (NCBI): domain Bacteria; kingdom Bacillati; phylum Actinomycetota; class Actinomycetes; order Micrococcales; family Micrococcaceae; genus Paenarthrobacter; species Paenarthrobacter sp. GQ52. The sequence continues at coordinate 21,088 of NZ_JCAXEJ010000001.1, read as the reverse complement.
ACGACTTTCAAACGCCCGGCCTGCCGCTCCCCGGCTACATGTACCCGTCCGCCCAGCACTGGTTGGGTGTGGAGCCCGGGCTGGGACGCGACCTCTTCGCGAGACTCGCGTACGGCGGACAGGTCTCCCTCACCATCGCCCTGCTCTCAACCGTTGTTTCGGTGGTCCTCGGAACTGTCCTGGGCGCGGCCGCCGGCTACTTCGGTGGCAAGACCGACGCCATCATCAGCCGCATCATGGACTTATTCCTGGCCTTCCCGCACCTACTCCTGGTGCTCTCCCTGACGCCCATCCTGCAGTCACGGCTCAGGGATACGCCGCTGGGTGAAGGGAGCTTCCTGCCCATGGCCTCCTTGGTCATCATCCTGGGCTTCTTCGGCTGGGCGTACCTCGCAAGAATCGTCCGCGGACAGGTGTTGAGCCTCCGCGAGCGCGAGTTCGTGGAAGCCGCCCGATCCTTTGGCGCCTCGCACCTCAGCATTCTCTTCCGACAGATCATCCCCAATGTCATGGGAGTCGTCTTGGTGTACGCCACCATGCTGATCCCCACCAACATCTCAGCCGAGGCAGCGCTGTCGTTCCTGGGCGTCGGCGTCAAGGACCCCACACCGTCGTGGGGCCAGATGCTCAACGCCGCCCAATCCGGCAACTGGTACCTCAGTGATCCGTGGTTCCTCTCTGTCCCCGGCATCATGCTCATCGTCACCGTCCTGGCTTTCAACCTCCTGGGCGACGCCGTCCGGGACGCCCTTGACCCTAAAGCTTCGCGCCACTAACACTCATCCCCCGCATCGCCTTTCACCCCCTCACAAGGAGCATCATGAAAACCCCTGCAAGAGCTCTGGCACTTTCGGTGTTGATCGCCATGGCCGCTACCGGCTGCGGAGCCGGCCAAAGCCAGCCAAGCAGTTCCAAGCCCGCCGGGTCGGTCACGGAACTGGCGCCCAACGTGGTCAAGTCCGGCTTCACTGCCAAGGGCGGCAACATCAACGTCCTGATGTCTTCCGATTTCCAGACTCTGGACCCCGGAAACAGCAACTACGTTCAGACGGCAAATGTTGGCCAGCTGTACTACCGCACCCTGACCATGGCCAAGGAAACAGCGGGCCAGCCGCCAACAGTGGTCCCGGACCTCGCAACGGACACCGGCAAGGTCTCCGACGACGGCCTCAGCTGGACCTTCACCCTCAAGGAAGGCGTGAAGTTCGAGGACGGAACACCCATCACCTCAGCGGACATCAAGTACGGCGTGGAGCGCACCTTCGCGCAGGATGTCTTCACCCAGGCGCCGCAAGAGTTGAACGCAGCGCTCGACGCCGGCGGGTACAAGGGGCCGTACAAGGATCCTTCCGCTGTGCTCAAGGCCGTTGAAACGCCTGATGAGCGCACCGTGGTCTTCCATCTGAAAAAACCGTTCGCCGAGTTCCCGGCGTTGGCATCCCGGTCCAATACCGCTCCTGTCCCGAAGGCCAAGGACACCAAGCTGGACTACACCAACCACCCGGTGTCCTCGGGACCGTACATGGTGGAGTCCTACAACCGTGGCAAGTCCCTGAAACTGGTTCGCAACCCGCATTGGGATCCCGCGACGGACCCCAACCGCTCAGCACTCCCGGACACGTTCAGCTTCTCGCTTTCCACCTCGCAGGCCACCATCAGCCAGCAGCTTCTGGCCGACTCGGACCCCAACGCCATCACCCTTGACTCCAATGGCGCGCTTCAAACCTCGGACTCCGCCAAGCTGGCTGATGCCCAGGTGAAAGACCGGGTGGCTTCGGGTCTTCTGGGATGCAACGACGTCCTGAGTTTGAACACGGAAAAGATCAAGGACCCGGATGTCCGCAAGGCGATCGCGTTGGCCTTGGATCGCCAGTCGATCCTGGTTCAGTACGGTGGACGACGCTTCGGTGAAATCACCCAGAGCCCGCTGAATGCCAAGATGCGCGGCTACGTGGAGACCGAACTGGAACTGGACCCCACCGGAAAGCCCAAGCTGGAAGAAGCCAAGAAGCTCCTGGAAGGCAAGGACTTCCCCAAGACCCTGACGTACGGCTACGCCAACAACCGCGATGCGTTCAAGAACACCGGCACGGTTGTCCAGCAGAACCTCAAGGCCCTGGGAATCGAGGTTGAGCTGGTACCGATCCCGGCACCGAACTACTACTCCGTCCTGGCCAGTGAGCAACTGCCGGACATGGGGCGTTCCGGCTGGTGCGGTGGTGCCGACCCGGCGTCAGTCCGCACCTCCGCGGATCCCCTGCTGGGACCGAACAATGAAGGCACCAGCTACGGCTTCTCCAACACGTCCCGATACTTCGATCCCGTAGTTTCCAAGGCCATGTTCGATCTCCGCAATACGGACGGCACCTCCGAGGAACTGGGCAAGAAGTGGTCCGAGGCCTTCGGCTCAGCTTTGAAGACCTACCCGATCGTCCCGCTCATCCGCAGCCACACCAACAGCGTGGTGGGCTCCAACGTCCGCAACGCCCAGGTGGGCTACTTCTTCGGCGGCATCGATCTCTCGATCGTCGGCGTCGAGCAATAACCGGGCTTCGAAAACTATTCGGGCATAGTCCAGAAGGAGAAGCGGGCCGCCTGCCTCAGCGGGCGGCCCGCAACCACCACCATGATGACTTTCATTCTTCGCCGGACCGGTTCGTTGGTCCTGCTTCTCGCCGCGGTCAGCTTTATTACCTTCACGCTTTTCCAGCTCGGCCCCTCTGATCCCGCAGCCGCTGCGTGCGGTCAGGAGTGCACACCCGAGCGCGTGGCCGAGGCCCGTGTTGCTTTGGGCATGGACCAACCTTTCTTCGTCCAGTACGCCGATTACATCCGCGGGCTCTTTTCTTCACGAATGATCGGCGCCCCGGGTGCGCAGACTCTTTGCGAATGGCCGTGCCTCGGAAAGTCCTTCCAAACCAATGAGAACGTAGCCGACATCATCGGCCGTTCACTCCCCTACACCTTCTCCATGGCCATCGGCGCGCTGGTGCTGTGGACCGTTACCGGCGTCGGGCTTGGCCTTCTGGCCGCCCTCCGCAAGGGCTCTCCCGTGGATAAGTTCATTGTGGGCGCCGCCTCCGTGGGCGTTTCACTGCCGATCCCCGTCACGGGCCTGTTCCTGCTGCTCCTGTTCGTCAATCAACTACACCTGTTGCCCTTCACCACCAACGAGATCAACAGCCCGTTCGGCCCGCAAGGTCCGGGAGCCTGGGTGGCCAACTATCTGCTGCCCTGGATTGCGTTGGCCGTGCTTTTCAGTGCCTCCTACATCCGTGTCACCCGGACCAACATGATCGAGACGTTCGGCGAGGACTTCATCCGGACGGCCCGCGCCAAGGGCCTGGCACCACGGATGGTCACGTTCAAGCACGGCGTACGGGCCGGCATCACACCGGTTGTGACCATGCTCGGCATGGACATCGGCTTGTTGCTGGGCGGCGCGGTCCTCACTGAACAGATCTTCTCCGTCCCCGGCCTGGGCTTCACGGCCGTGCATGCTGCCATTTCCGGAGACCTTCCCGTCACCATGGCCATCACCATGCTGGCCGCGTTCTTCGTCATCGTGGCCAACGTCGTGGTGGACCTCGCCTACGCCGCCATCGATCCCCGAGTGAGGCTCCAATGACCCATGTGAACACCACCACTCAACAGGCGGGCGCCCCAGCGGGCGGCCTCGCCACCGCCCCCTTCCTGGAGGTCCGTGACCTTAGCGTGAAGTTCCCTACGGACGACGGTGTTGTCTCCGCAGTGAACGGGATGGACTTCTCCCTTGAGCGCGGTCAGACCCTTGGCATTGTGGGCGAGTCCGGTTCCGGAAAATCCGTCACCAGCCAAGCGCTGATGGGCCTGCTCAAGGGCACCTCGGCGCAGGTGAGTGGCCAGGCGATGTTCCAAGGCAAGGACCTTGTCACCCTGCCCGAGTCCGCGATGCGCCCGCTCCGCGGCCGCAACATCGGCATGATCTTCCAGGATCCGCTCTCGGCGCTGCACCCCTTCTACACTGTGGGTCACCAGATCGCCGAGGCGTACCTGGTCCACAACAAGGCGAGCAAGAAGCAGGCCCGGGCGGCCGCCGTCGACATGCTGGGGAGGGTGGGTATCCCGAGCCCTGAGCAGCGCTACGACGAGTACCCCCACCACTTCTCCGGTGGCATGCGCCAGCGTGCCATGATCGCGATGGCGCTGATCTGCGAACCTGAGCTCTTGATCGCGGACGAACCAACCACGGCGCTGGACGTCACAGTTCAGGCGCAGATCCTGGACCTCATGTCCGAGCTCCAAGAGGAAACAAACTCGGCGTTGATCCTCATCACGCACGACCTCGGTGTGGTTGCCGAGGTCTGCGACAACGTGTTGGTCATGTACGGCGGGCAGTGCGTCGAGTCCGGGCCGGTGGACGGGATCTTCTACGACACCCAGCACCCCTACACACTGGGCCTGCTCAACTCGATGCCCACGCTCAACAGCGCATCGAGCCAGCTGAACCCCATACCCGGCCAGCCGCCGTCGCTCCTTGACCTCCCCAAGGGCTGCATCTTCAGCGCAAGATGCCAGTACACAGAACTCGCCGGCGACGGCATCTGCGCCAACCAGCGGCCTGAACTGCTGGTGGAGGACGGGCACGGCAAACGCTGCCATCTGAGCGGCCCGCAGATCATCACCATTCGGAATTCGCGTTAGGACCGGCCATGGAACATCAGCCAATTCTTCAGGTGGAGAACCTGCAAAAGCACTTCCTGCTGAAGGGCGGCCTGCTTCCGGGCGCTGCCAAACGCTCTGTCAAAGCGGTCGACGGCGTATCGTTCAGTCTCGCCCGAGGCCAGACTTTGGGACTCGTAGGTGAGTCCGGATGCGGTAAATCGACCACTGGCCGTATGGTGGCGCGCCTCATGGACCCGACGGGCGGCCGGATTCTGGTGGACGGCGAGGACATCAGCCAACTTCGCGGCAAGGATCTGTACAACTTCCGGCGCAAGGTCCAGATGATCTTCCAAGACCCCTTCGCGTCCCTGAATCCGCGGCAAACAGTGGGTACAGCTATCGCCGCTCCCATGGTGGCGCAGAGGATCAATCCGCCAGGTGGCCTCAAGAACCGGGTGAAGGAACTCCTGGACCAAGTGGGGCTCAAGCCGGAGCACTACAACCGTTTCCCGCATGAGTTCTCCGGGGGCCAGCGTCAGCGCGTGGGTATCGCCCGGGCGATTTCCCTGAGTCCGTCAGTGATTGTGTGCGACGAACCAGTGTCCGCTTTGGACGTCTCAGTGCAGGCACAGGTGGTGAACCTGCTGCAGCAGATCCAGCGCGACACCGGCGTTTCCTACATCTTCATCGCGCACGATCTCTCTGTGGTCCGGCACATCTCCCACGAAGTCGCGGTGATGTACCTGGGCAAGGTCGTCGAGCAGGGGCCTCGGGACGCTTTGTTCAGCGATCCCTTGCATCCGTACACCAAGGCATTGCTCTCCGCAGTACCACTCCCGGATCCCCGTGCCGCACGGGAACAGGTGAAGATCCGGCTTCGTGGCGACCTGCCCTCACCGGCCAACCCACCCAGCGGCTGCGTCTTCCGGACCCGTTGCCCGTTGATCGGCACGCTTCCCGAGGAGCAACGCCAGCGGTGCATTGACCAGATTCCCACACCAGCCAGCCTCGCGGCTCCGGCCTGCCACCACACAGCTATGGCCGCAACGGTCCTGGCGGGCGTGCAATAGAAGCAGGCAATAGATTCACTATCAAAGGAGTAACCATTGAATACCCTGATCCGCGCCGTCCGCCCCTGGGGGCAAGCGCTCAGCGACGTCACCCTTGTCGCGGGCGAAGCAGGCGGCAAGATCACCGCCGTCGAACCGCATGATCCAGCCCGCGTGGTTCCGGGTGGCGTTACGGTAGTGGAAGGCCGCGGACGTTTGCTGCTCCCGTCATTCTCGGACGTCCACGTTCACCTTGATTCCACCCGGATCGGCCTTCCGTTCCGTGAGCACACCGGAGGTCCGGGTGTGTGGACCATGATGATGAACGACCGTCAAAACTGGCGCAACGCTGAGGTCCCGTTGCAGGAACGCGTGAACGACACCCTGGGCCGGATGATCGCCCGTGGTACTACCCGGGTCCGCTCCTACGCGCAGGTTGACGTGGACTGCAGGCTGGAGCGTTTCGACGCCGTTGCTGCCGCCAAGGAAAAATTCGCCGGCCAGGCCTCCGTGGACATCATCGCTTTCCCCCAGGCCGGGTTGTTGCTGGAGGAAGGGACGTTGGAGCTCATGGAGGAGGCGCTGAAAGCCGGCGCCAACGTGATGGGTGGCATCGATCCCTGCACGCTGGACCGCGATCCGGCGAAGCACCTGGACATCGTGTTTGGGCTGGCAGAGAAGTATCAGGTTCCCATCGACATCCACCTCCACGAGCCCGGCGAATTGGGAGTCTTCAGCACGGATCTGGTCCTCGAGCGCACCCGGGCGTTAGGCATGCAGGGGAAGGTGACCATGTCCCACGCGTACCAATTGGGCAGCGTCAACGAGGCCACTACGCGCAGGCTCATTGATGCCTTCGCGGAACTGGACGTGTCCTTGGCCTCGGTTGCTCCGTCTGCTGCTGGCCAACTGCCCATTCCCTTGCTCACCGAAGCCGGCGTTCGTTTGGGGTTGGGCGAGGATGGCCAACGTGACTACTGGTCCCCTTACGGCAACACGGACATGCTGGACCGCACCTGGCAGCTCGCCTTCACGCACGGTTTCCGCAAGGACGAGCTGATCGAGCACTGCCTGGCCATCGCCACCATCGGTGGTGCGAGCATCCTTGACCCCCGCGCAACCAGGCTGAAGGACACGGCCCATCGTCCCGGCGTCGAGGTTGGCGATCCCGCGGACCTGTTGCTGGTGGACGGCGAAACGGTGGCTTCCACGGTGATGGACCGAGGAAGGGACCGCACCGTGATCCACGCCGGAAGGGTTGTGGCGGACCAGCTGGAACTGGTCTAGCTCCCTCGGAACCCGCTCTTGTCCGGGCTCCTCTCCGTTGAACGGTGAGGAGCCCGGACGAGGACGGGTTTCTGCGTGCCGGGCTACTCGCCTCTGGCCGTGGGCGCTTCATCCAGCGGCGTCCACCACGTCACAGGGGGAGTCACTGTGAATCGCCGACCCGTCACCTTGCTGGGAGTGATGCGGATGAACTGGTCCTTTTGGCCTGCTTCCCATGGGAAAAGAAGGAGCCCGACGGTATCCAGCACGTCCTGCGTGAGTTTCACGGCAGATGCTTGGCCCTTGACCACAACGCTCCATGCCACCCCTGTTTCGGCATTAACGCCGTCGGCTTCGATGGCCACGGGCGCGTCGCCCAGGGCTGCATGAAGTTTGGTGCCTTCGCCAGTCCGGAACACCATGGTCCCGTGATCAACCTTGTAATTCACGGGGAAGATGTCCGGGTGGTCGTCCACCACAACGGCAAGCCTGCCCACTGAGACGCCACGGAGAAGCTCCCAGCATTCGTTGGTTTCCAGGATTTCCGTGGCAGGTGTTTCCGGCTGTTGCGTCCCTGATGGTGAGTTAGTCATATCGCCGAGGATACGCCGCGGAGTTGCTGCCCGACAGGCCGTGCTTCGGGTTCCGGGCGGCCAGTCCCGGTCTTGTTCGCTGCGCCCGCCCTCCTACGGCCGGATTATCGAACAAGGCTGGCTTTCGAGACATTCTCGGCCTGTTGGCTTCCCTGATCAACAGTCACCAGTGGTCCCCGGACGGCCAGGAACCCGGCACCGGCCAGCACTACGGCTTCGGCGGCGAGCGCCCAGAACGTCAGCTCCCAGCCACCGGTCATGGTGTGCAGCAATCCGGCGCCCAGCGGACCGAGGGACGCCAACGCAAAGCCAAATCCCTGGCTCATTGCCGAAAGCTTTCCCGCAGATTGTGGTCCGTCAGATCGGATCACCACCAACGCCATGGCGAGCCCGAATCCCGCACTCTGCACAACCCCCAGAATCCCGACCATGAGGAACTGCACCTCAACCGGCGATGTCAGGACTCCCAACAGCGCAAACGCGACAGACACACCTAGCCCCGGCGCCATGATCCGCAGGATGGCAGGACGACCGGCCAGCACGGGTGCCAACAAACTTGCCGGTAACCCGGCCAAGCTGAACCAAGCGAGCAGGGCAGCGGCATCGGCTGCTGCAAGCCCACGGGATACCAAATACACCGCCAGCCAGGATGTGATCGCGAAGTAGAGCATGGCCTGGAGGCCGAAGAACGCTGTCACGGCCCACGCGGTGCGCTGCTTCCGGAGCGGGACGGCCCGCTTTCTCGTGACAATCGTCGACGGCGCGTCCCCGGCCAGCGACCTAGCGGCGCCATCCCCGGCGGGGCCTCCGGCACGGTGGATCAGGAAGGCTCCCAACAGGGCTGGGACAGCCCACACAGCCAGTGCTGATGGCAGGTTGCCGCCGAAAGCGTGCTCCAGTGGCTGGACCAGTCCGGCCCCAAGCGCCGCTCCGAGCCCGAACCCCATGGTGCACAGTCCCGTCCACCAGCCGGTGCCGCGGTTTGCTTTGACGATCTGGGGCACCAGGACACTCGCGGTCATGATCGCCATGCCGGCCAGGAATGTGCCCGGCAGCAGGAGTGCCGGCACGGTCGCCCGAACCACCAGCGCTACAGCGAGAACCAGCAAGGCGAGAGCCACAGCCCGCCCGGTGCCGAATCGTCTAGCCAGCCTAGGCCCGATGGGACCGGAAATACCAAACGCCAGCACGGGCAGAGTCCCCAACAAGGGCAGCAGCGCGGGGTCCAGGTTGAAAACTCCCGGGACCTGGTTCATGACCCCGGCGACGGTCGTAATGGCCGGTCGAAGGTTAACTGACACCACAACAAGTGCGAGCAGCATCAGGCCAGTCATCAACCTCGGATTCAATCCCGCCCCAGCCAACCGCTTCACACGCACGTCATTCCCCTCATAGCAATTTTGGTATACCAAGTAAGACTAAGAGGTGATGCGCAGAAAGTAAATGCCGTAAACCATGGTGAATAAACGACTCCAAGTGCGATGCTGTCAAGTTTGGAATACCAAGAAACGCAAGGTCGATCCGTGGACGGCCTTGAACGTGATAGAGCGTCACAACCAAACACGAGCGACGTGAAAGAGCGTCACAACCAAACACGAGCGACGTGATAGAGCGTCACAACCAAACACGAGGGACGTGATAGAGCGTCAGCGAGTCGTCCCCGGATGGCCCGCAGGGCCGGCACGCGGCAGCGCGCGTCTAAGGGAGGCACGACCGAGCGCGCCGAGCGTTCCGGCCCTGCGGGCACCAGACGACCGAGCGCGCCGAGCGTTCCGGCCCTGCGGGCCGACTCAAAGGCAAGACCCTAGATAGCCTTCCCCGGGTTCAGAATCCCTTGGGGATCGAACAGTTCTTTGATGCGCCGCTGCAGCTCCCTCACGGGCTCGGGCTGCTCCAGGCCGAGCCATCGCAGCTTGTATTGGCCAACTCCGTGCTCACCTGTGATGGTGCCGCCCATATCGAGGCCGACTCGAATGGATTCGTCCAAGGCAGCATTCAGCCTCTTCAGGGCCTCCGCATCGGTAGCAGGGTCAACCCTGTCCAGCCAGAAAGTGGGGTGCAGGTTGCCGTCGCCGGCGTGGGCCACTACTTTGAGTCGGACGTGGAATCGGGTGGCCATCGCCTCGAGTTCGGCTACGAAATCGACCAGCCGCGAGCGCGGGACGGCGATGTCTTCCCCCACCCTGAATTCGTCATCCACTTCGACGCCGCGGCTGTTGCGGCGCATTTCCACCAGCATTTCGGCTTCCGCACTGGCTTCCATGGTCACTGTTGCGCCGCTTTCAGCGAGGACTTGCCGAACGACGTCGGCTTCTGCAGCCGCACCGAAGCCATCGGTCTGGATCAGAAGTAATGACTTGCCGCGTTTTTGGAGGTCACCGCCATGGAGTTCGTCGAGCTGCACCAAGGTGCCGTTGTCCAGGAGCTCCATGATGGCGGGCTGTACCCTGGCCCTGCCCACAGCGAGGACTCCGGCGGCGGCGCTGCGGAAGTCCTGGTAGAAGGCGGCGATGGTGTGGACCTCGCGAGGCAGGTACTTCAAGCGGACGGTCACGCCCACCACGATTCCCAACGTTCCTTCAGACCCGACAAGGAGCGCGGTCAGGTCATAACCTGCGACGCCCTTAAAGGTCTGGTGGCCGGTATGCATCAGCGAACCATCCGCCATGACGACGTCCAGGGCCAGCACGGAATCGCGCGTTACACCGTATTTGGCGCAGCGCAGTCCTCCGGCGTTGGTGGCAACGTTGCCGCCGATGGTGGATATCTTGTAGCTCGCCGGGTCGGGCGCGTACATCAGGCCGTGTTTGGCCGCGGCAGCGTTCAGTTCGGCGTTGATAACGCCGGGTTCGACGACGGCGGTCTCGTCGTCGGGGTTGAGGTCCAGGATCCGGTTCATCCGTTCAAGGCTCAGGACGATGCAGCCCTGGGTGGCATGCGCTCCCCCGGAGACACCGGTTCCAGCACCCCGGGCGACGATAGGCACCTGATGCGCCGCGCAACTGCGAACAATATGTTGCACGTCCTCCACGGACTCGGCCCACACCACAGCCAGGGGCAGATGCCTCTCCAGCATTGGACCCTGATCCGCCGAGTACACGGTGAGGGTTTCTTCGTCGTCCGCCATCTGCCCGGCCCCAAGTCCAGCGGCAAGCTCCTCCACGAAAGTCCCCTGGATGACAGGTGGCTTGGCGGCTTCCCCTCGGCCCACCGTGCGTTCCTTGATGCTTTCCGCTGATGTTCCGGCGATGGCTGTTTCGTCCGACAAGGCTTTCCCTCCACATGAGCACCGCGGACACGCCAAACCGGCAGTCTTCGCAGTCTTTTCCTTGCCAGTCTAGCCAGCACCGGCGGGGCATCGGGCAACCTTTAGTCCAAGGGAAGCGGGGTTCCGGGGATCGCCCAGATTCCTGCGGAGATACCTTCCGAGCGTAGACAAACACCTTCGACGCCGGATGGACCGGCAGTTGCCGATGCCACCGTGCCGGAGTGGTGCAGGGGCGGCAGTAGCAACGCCCTAAGCTGCGCGTCGCTGAGAACCGAATCGTCGAGGACCACTTGGGCAGCATCCCTCGAGACGAAGACCAGCACTGAAGACTCCATGGTTTCCCGGACAAAGACCATGGCGTCGCCCTCTGCGTGCAGCCATCGCACACCACCCTCAGTCAGCGCGGGCATTTCCCTGCGGAGCCGCCCGAGGCTTGCGTAGACGGATCGCAAGTCCTTAACCACGCGATGCTCGACCACAGGGGCCGGCTCCCCTTCCGATCCCGACTCAGCCCACGGCATGGGAGTCCTGGAGTCCTCGCCGTTGAACCCTTCGAATCCATATTCATCGCCGGCAAACAACACCGGAACTCCCGGCAGGCAGAAGGTGAGCACCGCGCCCACTGCCGGGCCGCCGTCGACCATTACCGTTGCTGCCCGCGCTGTGTCGTGCGTATTGAGCGCGTTCATGTTGTTTTGTCGCACAGCCCAGCTAAATCCCGCTGCGAGGTCTTGGTGCGTCACAAGGAAATCTTCAGCGGAGATCCTGTTGGGCCCCGACTGGGGTGAGCCGAAGAAGTTTACGTTCGGCGCGTCTTTCGCGAGCCAGGACCATAGCGGCCGGGTGAGGTTGGAGTACGTCATGGCACCCTGCCAGTGCTCACCAGTAACGTCGGGGGCGGCATCGGATGTGGACTCAGCGAGCAGGGCCGCGTTCGGGTTGATTTCACGCACACGGTCAGCGATGAGCCGGGCAACTTCATGGTTGAGATCCACAGATCCAAGGCGTCCCGTCATGTTGCCGACGTCGATCCTCCATCCATCCAGGTTGAACGGCGGCTTAAGCCAACGGGACACCACGGAATCATGGTCCGTCACGAAACGCCGGCGGAGGGCTTCCGAGGACCAGTTGAATTTGGGTAGCGACGGCACTCCCCACCACGACTCATAGCTGGAATGGTCCGGGCTGAAGTAGTAGTAGCCGGCTTCCTCTGATCCAGGATCGGCGAGCGCTTTGACGAACCATTCGTGGGCAGCGCCGGAGTGGTTCGCGGTGAGGTCCCCCATGACGCGGATGCCCCGCGCGTGTGCGGCTTCAACCAAATCCACCAGGGCCTGGTCACCACCCAGGAGCGGATCCACGGAATCGAAGGTGGAAGCGTCGTAGCGGTGGTTGGAACGTGCAGGGAAGAAGGGCGTCAGATAGAGGATGTCCACGCCCAGTTCCTTCAGGTGGTCCAGGTTGCCCGTGATCCCGGGGAGGTCTCCCCCGTAGAACTGTGTGGAGGCTTCCTCGCCCGTTCCCACCACCAGGGCATCCCAGGAGCAAGCGATGGCCCACTCCGGCGTGGGGTGTCCGTCCGCTTGGGCGGATCGGGCGAACCGGTCCGGGAATACCTGATACATGGTGCCCTTGCCCAGCCACTCCGGCGCCGGGGCGAACGCCGTCAGCCTAAAGTCTGCTGAATCCGAAACGTCCCGGGCGAACAGGCCTTGGGCGTTGACGTTCCAGTAGCGCCGCCCGACGGTAGTGCCAACCAGTGCGCCGCCAGTCGGCGTGCCGGCGGCAGCACCGTCGTCGTGCGTGTCAGTGACTTCCAGCAGGAAGCGGTACCTGGCCACCGGGTTCGCCACCAGCATCGCCGCTTCCCACCAGTCCCAGCCATCGGCGGAGCCGAGCCGGAATGCGGCGTCGTAGCGGGGCTCACCGTCCTGGACAGAACGGACCCAGACTTTCGACGCCGGTCCCCAGCCCTGCGGTACGCGGACCCGGAGGCGAACGGTGTCGCCGAGGGACACAGGCCCGGGTGCGGTGTTGGATACGAAGAGGCTCGAGCCGTCGTGGTGCGGAAGGGCGATTGGCATGGTCAGCCTTTCACTGATCCGGCGGTAAGTCCGCTGACGATGTATTTCTGCAGGAAGAGGAACAGTGCCATGACCGGGATCGCTGCGATCACGGCCCCGGCCGCGAATACGCCCCAGTTCTCGGAGCGCTGCTGGGCCACGTAGGAGTAAAGCCCGACGGCGAGCGTCTGGCTGTCCGGATCGGTCAGCACCACGCTGGCGATGACGAACTCGCTGGAAATGCCGATGAAGGCCAAGAGACCCACAACCGCCAGAATGGGCGTGACCAGTCGCAGGATGATGCCGAAGAAGATCTGCACGTGGCTGGCGCCGTCGATCTTGGCGGCCTCATCCAGTGACTGCGGGACTGTGTTGAAGAACCCGTACATAAGGTAGGTGTTCACACCCAGCGCTCCGCCCAGGTACACCATGATGAGGCCCAGTTGGCTGCCCAGCCCCAAGGCCGGAATTACCTGCGAGATCCCGCTGAGGAGCAGGAAGATCGCGACGACGGCCAACAGTTGCGGGAACATCTGCAGCAGGAGGAGGGTCAGGAGTCCCATCCGGCGGCCCTTGAAGCGCATGCGGGAGAAAGCGTACGCGGCCATGGCACCGAGGAAGACGGTAGCGGCGGACGTTACCGTACCTACCACCAACGTGTTCACGAACCAGCGGCCGAAGGGGCGGGTGGGGTCGCTGAAGAGTGCCACGAAGTTACCGGTGTCGAACCTGGAGAACAGCCCGTTGGAACCCACAAGGGTGCCGTTGGAATCCAGGGCAGCGGAGAGCACGTAGAGCAGCGGGAACACGGCGAAGATGGTGGTGACGATGCCCACCACATGCCGCCAGCCTTTGTCTTTGAACCAGACCCCAAAGGGACGGCGCTTTTGCGTCAGCGGCGACGGGCCGCCGTCGACCGTTGTTGTTTCCTTGCTGGAAGCCAGGGTGCGTACGCTCATCAGTTCACGTCCTCGAGTGCTTTGGTCTGCTTGAAACTGATGGCCGAAATGGTGGCCACGATGATGAAAATGATGATCGCGAGCGCGCTGGCCAGGCCGTAGTCGCGGCCCGTGCCTTGGCCGAACGCGACTTTGTACACCAGCGTGATGAGGATGTCGGTGGAACCGATATCGCGATCAGTGTCCGCGAAGCGCGGCCCACCGCCGGTGAGCATGTAGATGACGTTGAAGTTGTTGAAGTTGAAGGCGAAGGAAGAGATCAACAGCGGCGCCACGGACACGAGCAGCAGCGGTAGCTTGATGGAACGGAACACCCGCCAAGCGGAGGCTCCATCCATGCGGGCTGCCTCGTCGATTTCGGACGGCAGCGACTGCAGGGCGCCGGTGCAGACCAGGAACATGTAAGGGAAACCAAGCCACACGTTGACCACCAGCACGCTGATCTTGGCCAGGACGGGGTCCGTCAGCCAGCCAATGTTCGCGCCGCCGAGCAAGGTTTGGTTCAGCCAGCCGAACTCGGGGTTGAGGATGCCGGACCATACCAGGCCGGACAGGAAGGCGGGAAAAGCGTAGGGAAGGATCATCAGGATCCGGTACACCTTCTTTCCCCTGAGGTCCTCGCGGTTGAAGGTCATTGCCAGGAAGAGGCCCATCACAAAGGTGAGCGCGACGGACGCGATGGAGAACGTGAACGTCCAGAGGATCACGCCCACCAGCGGCCCGCGAAGGCTGGGATCCGTGAAGGCCCGGACGAAGTTGTCCATACCGACATCGATCTTCCAGCCGGTGGCCAATGTTTCTCCGTTGGCATTGGCGAAGGCGCCCTTGCCGTTGTCGCGGTATTCCGCGCCGGTTTCGGTGTCCACGAAGGTGTCCGTAGCGGCGTCGTAGTTGAGCGCCGGCTTGAACTGGTACGCCGTGCTGCCGTCTGCTGTGCGCAACGTTCCATCGGCGGGGTCGTCCGAAACCGGGACCGTGATCTTCAGGATCTCCTGCTGGTTGGCCACGATCTCCTGGAACTTCAGCGCCTGGTAGCCCGGCAAGGAGTTGGCCTTGCCCGTTGAGTCTTTGCCGGCGTCCGGGGCTTCGGCGAGCGGATCTTCGCTACTACCGAGTTGCGCCTTCCCTGCCGGATCGGTGAACAGCAGATAGAACTCGTTGTCCTTGGTCAGCACGGAAGCCTTGTAAGCAGGCGAATCCGGGACGCGTTTCTGCGCTGTCAGCTGGATGGCCGAAATGGCATCGTCCTTAGTGCTGTTGTGCCCATCGCCGTAGTTGGTGAAGGCGATGTAACCGCTGAATACCACCACCAGTACCTGGAACACCAGCAGGAACAGGACCCCGGGGGCCAGGTATTTTGCCGGCAGCCCGCCTTTCCGCAGGTAGATCCAGTTAATAGCCAGGACCACCAACGACGACACTGCCAGCGCAGCCCACGACTGGCTGAGGAAAAGCATCATCAGGACATACACCGCGAAGGCGTCCACAAGTCCCAGCAGGACAACTTTGAGGATGGTGCCCTTGAGGGAATCCGGATGGCGTGTGGGCTTGGCTGGACGTGCGGGCTTCGCTGGACGGCCGGTCCTGCTGCTGGAATTCTCGGCCGGGGCCGCATGGCCTTGGCTGGAGGGCAGTTCGCGGAGATCTGGTTTTGGCATTGTGGATCCTTGGGTGAAGCGGTTGGCGGCAGGCAGGGCCGGGCGGTGGAGTGCCGCCCGGCCCTGGCAGACCGGTGGAGTTATCCGGTTGCGGTGCTAGCCGCCGATCTTGGACTTGATGCTGTCTGCCATCTTGGTCCAGGCCTCAGCCGGATCGCCTTGGCCCTTGATGATGGCCAGTTCGGTAGCACCCCAGTCAGCCCACACCGCGCTCATTTCCGGGATGGCCGGCATGGGAACGCCGGTGGCACCGATCTTGCCGAATGCCTCCACCACGGGATCGCTGGCGGCCTTGTCGAATGACGCCTTGAGGGCCGGAGGCCGTCCTCCTGCTGCATACATGGAGTCCTGAGCCGACTCGGAGGTGAGGTAGTTGGTGACGAACTCGTTGGTGGCCAAGGCGTTGGCGCTCTTGGCGCTGATGAAGAAGCCGTTGACGCCGATGAACGGCTGGGCAGGCTCGTTGCCGGCGGTGGGCAGCTCGTCTACGGAGAACTTGATGCCCTTCTTCTGGACATCCGGAACGTTCCACGGGCCCGTCACGAAGTACGGGGATTCGCCGGCCAGGAACTTCTCCTTGGCAATGTCACCCGTGATGTTGGAGTTGATGATCTTCTCGCCGGCATCGCCCCAGGCGGCCAGCTTCTTGGCGAATTCGACGCCGGCAGCGTCACCGATGAGGAGCTGCTTGGCGTCATATTCGCCGTCGGCGTTCTTACCGAAGACCTGTGAGCCCATGGAGGACTGCAGCGGGTACAGGTGGTACGGATCGCCCTGCTTCGGGTCCATGCCCACCAGGAAGGGGAAAGTGGCTTTGCCATCTGCCACGGCCTTCTTGCCGTTCGCCACTACTTCGTCCAAGGTGGCAGCCTTGCTGTCCACGATGCCGGTGTTGCGTAGGAGGGCAATGTTTTCGATGGCGTAAGGGACGCCATAGACAGCGCCGTTGTAGGTCATGGCCTTGATGGAGGAATCCTGGAACTGTCCGGCTTTGTCACCCAGCTCGACGGGTGCGATCACGCCGTTCTGGACGAACTTTCCAATCCAGTCGTGGGGTCCGACGATCAAGTCAGGCCCCTGCCCGGTGGGCACCTGGGTGATGAAGTCGTCGCGCACGGCGGCGAAGTCCTTGACCACGAGCTTCACCTCGATGCCGGTATCGGACTTGAACTTCTCCGTGATGTCCTTCAATGCCGGGGAACGCTCGGCGTCCACCCACATGGTGATGACACCGGCTCCTGCCGCCTTGAGATCCGGTTTTGCGGCTTCCGAGCTCGGTGCGGTGGAGGCGCTTCCACCGCACGCGCTCAGTGCCAAGGCTGCGGCCACGGAGAGCGCCCCGGTGGCGAAAACGCGCCGGGTGGTGTGAGTCGCGAGGGTATTGTGCACCTTCATTGGTGTCCCTTTCGTTCTTTTGCTTCGACGGCAAGGGCTTGAGGCCCGCCTCTCCGCCGGTGACATGGCTCACAACTGCAAGCGCTTCCACACACTACAGGGCCCGCAGCACATTTGAAAAGCCCACCCCTCCCGAGTAGCGCAAAGACAGCACCCTTAGGACTGGAAACGTTTACAACTTTTAGATTTGTCTTCTACGATGTGTTCATGTCCGTTGATTCCTTGCTCTCGGTTGCGAGCCCCGAGCCCACCACTGTTTTCACGCATGTGACCCCGGTCCACGACGCCTCAATGGCGCACGGATGGTGGCGTTCCGCCGTGATCTACCAGATCTATCCGCGGTCCTTCCGGGACCTCAACGGTGACGGCGTAGGCGACTTGGCTGGCATCACTGCCGAACTGCCGCAGTTGGCGGCATTGGGGGTCGACGCCGTGTGGCTATCCCCCTTCTATCGCTCACCCCAGCGCGATGCAGGATACGACGTCAGCGACTACTGCGACGTCGACCCCCTCTTCGGCACCCTGCACCACTTCGACGCCCTCATCGCAGAGGCCAACAGGCTCAACCTGCGCGTCATCGCGGACCTCGTCCCCAACCACTGTTCTGACCAGCACGTCGCTTTCCAAGCAGCACTTGCTGCCGGCGCCAACAGCGCGGAGCGGGACATGTTCATCTTCCGTGATGGTCAAGGGCCCGACGGCAACGAGCCACCCAACAACTGGCAATCGCACTTCGGCGGCCCGGCGTGGACACGCATCATCGAAGCTGACGGTCAGCCCGGCCAGTGGTTCCTGCATCTCTTCGACTCCTCACAGCCGGACTTCAACTGGGACAACCCTGCCGTCCATGCTGAGTTTGAACGCGTTCTCCGCTTCTGGCTGGACCGCGGCATCTCCGGCTTCCGGGTGGACGTTGCCCACGCGCTGGTCAAGGCCGCTGGCCTCCCCAACTGGGGTGGGCGTGCAGACGGCAACAGCTCCGACGGCTTCCCGGGCCAGGATGCGCCGATGTTCGGCCAGCCCGCCCTGCACGATATCTATCGCCGCTGGCGCTCCATCCTGGAAGAGTACGGACCGGACCGCATCCTGTGCGCCGAAGCCAACGTCGACCCGCTCCCCCGGCTGGCACAGTGGGTCCGTCCCGACGAAATGCACCAGGCCTTCAACTTCCCCTACCTGCACGCAGGACTGGATGTGAACCGCCTCCGCCACATCATCACCGACTCGCTGGTCTCGCTGGACGCCGTGGGTGCCCCGAGCACTTGGGTGTTGTCCAACCACGATGTCGTAAGGCACGTGTCCCGTTTCGGCTACGACGGACCAGGGCCCCGCGACGGTGACGGCATTGGGCCTGATGACATGCAGCCCAACGAAGAACTCGGACGACGACGCGCTGCCGCAGCCACCATGTTCATGCTCGGACTTCCCGGCGGCGCGTACCTCTACCAAGGCGAAGAGCTGGGCCTACCCGACTCCTCCAGCATTCCCGGCAGCATGCGCCAGGACCCCACGTTCGCCCGCACCGGCGGAGCCCGCATCGGCCGCGACGGCTGCCGTGTGCCGCTCCCCTGGCGTTCGACCGAACCTCACACCGGGTTCGGCAGCGGTATGGACCCCTGGCTGCCTCAGCCCGAGTCCTGGACCGCGCTGGCGAGGGACAAGCAAGAGTCTGATCCGGCGTCGCACCTTAACCTGTACCGCCGGATGCTCGCCCTCCGGGCCACGCACCGTCTGGGCGAGGGCTCCCTCGCCTGGGCGGAGGACTACTGCAGTGAGACCTCGCTCGCCTACCTCAACGGCAACACCCTGGTGATCATGAACGTCGGGGCTGAGGCCATGCCACTTCCGGCCGGCGAAACGATCCTGCGGAGCTCCGTTGGAGAAGGCAGCGCCGCCGATCTACCAGGCACCGTCCTACCAAGCGCTGATCTACCAGGCGTTGATCTACTAGGCTCGGGGGAGACAATCTGGCTCACGGCCAGCTAACTTTTCCACCAAGGAGCAGCATGACCGGCATCAAGGACGTAGCCGAGCGAGCAGGGCTGTCCGTTGCCACGGTCTCACGGGCGCTGAGCGGGAAGGGCAATGTCTCCCCCACAAGCCGCGAACGTGCCCGTGCCGCAGCTGCCGAGTTGGGATTCGTGCTTTCCTACCATGCGTCGAGCCTGGCCTCCGGGCGCACCCACAATGTCGGCTTGGTGGTGCCCTCGGTCCACCGCTGGTTCTTCTCAGCGGTGATCGAGGGCGCCTCAGCGGCATTGCTTGAGGCCGGCTACGACCTCACCCTGTACAACATTGGTGAAAACCCCGCACACCGGCAGAGCGTCTTCAGCGACTTTCTGCTCCGCAAGCGGGTGGATGCGGTCATCGCAGTATCCCTGGAGCTTAGCGAAGACGAAATCGAGCAGCTTCACGCGGTGCACCGCCCCATAGTGGGTATCGGCGGGCCCTTACCGGGAGCATCCACCATCAGGATCGACGACTCCGGGATCGCGCTGAAAGCCACTAACCACTTGCTGGGTCTGGGGCACACCAAGATAGCGCACATCACCGGCAATGAAGCCTACGACCAAGACTTCCATCTGCCGGGAACCCGCCGCAGCGGTTTTGAAAAGGCAATGAACGACGCCGGCTGCCCGGTCCGGCCCGAATGGATCGTTTCCGCGGACTTCACCATAGAAGGCGCCTACGCGGCTGCGAGGCAACTGCTGGCCAGCGCACCGGAACGCCCCACGGCCGTTTTCGCAGCGTCAGACGAAATGGCCATTGGCACCATCCTTGCCGCCCGGGACTTCGGCCTGCGCATCCCGGACGATCTCTCCGTCATGGGCATCGACGGGCATGACCTGGGCAATGTCCTTGGCTTGACCACCATCGACCAGGATGCCAAAGGGCAGGGGGCATTGGCTGTCCGGACCCTGTTGGGTGCCATCAACAACGGGCTGGTTCTGGAACCCGCAGACACGGAGCACCCCACCAGGCTGGTGGTGCGGACAAGTACCGCTGTGCCCAGGCCCGGTACATCCTAGGACGTTCCTAGGGCAGCGGCCGTTCCATCACGAGCTCCAGCTTTGACGTATCCTGCGGATAAGGCCGGCTGGCACCCGTTGTCTCGAATCCGTGACGCCTGTAGAACGCCAGTGCCCTTGAGTTGTCCTCATGCACCCCAAGCTCAATGCTTTCCGCTGCCAAGTCTTCCACTGCGGCCTTGCACGCCTCATTGAGGAGTTCGTCGGCCAGTCCCAGCCCGCGATGCTCGGGTGCGACATACACGCTGATCAGCATAGCCTGCAGCGGTTTCTCCGGGCTCTGGGGGTGTTTGACCACCACGCGCATCAGGCCACAGAATCTGCTGCCGTCTTCGCCGCCATCGGCAATCAGGGTGACACTGGCGTCCCCGGACATCGCGGCAGCACGCTCCTGCCACTGGGTGTCCGTTTGCCGGCGCGCAGCATCCAGGCTTTCCACGTAGGCCATGGGCGTATCTCTGAGCATCTCCAGGCGGACGGCCCTTAACAGGGCCCAATCTTTCGCGTGGAGCCTGCGGATCCTAGGCAACTGCTCCGCCCATGAATCTCACGTAGCGCTCCAGGACACGGGGCCAACCCTCGGCGTAGGACGCGCGCGAGGCCGCGGGGTCTTCGGCGCCCTCCCACCCGTCGTGGACCAAGCGAACCTCAGTGCCCTCTTCCACGGCCCGGAACGATACACGGATCTCGGTGGACCAAAGGGGTGTGCTCGCGGGATACCAGCTGGCGTGGAAAGACAATGGCGGCTGCCAATCGTCAATGGTTCCCCACACGGAGGTACGTCCGTCCTCGGCCGTCTCGAGGATCAGGTTCTCTTCGAACTCAACATGTGATCCCTCGCCGAACACGCTCTCTTGGTCCAGCGGCCACCAGAGGTGTGGGTGATCCGTGAATCCCTGGAAGGCATGTGAGACGTTGGTGGGGACCACGACGGTGATGATGAAGGGCTCCAAAGCATCGTTGTCCTGCTGGGACGACTCGGGCTCCGACTCGGGGTGGCTGAAGAGGTTTTCCATGACCACCAACTCTACCGGGGCAGAAGGCACTCACTTGGGTTAAACAGGACGGCTTCGCTCAAGCGGGACGGTTAAATGCAAAGAGCCCCGACCATAAAGGTCGGGGCTCTTCTCAAATTATGTCCGGCGGTGTCCTACTCTCCCACAC